>JAJPKR010000061.1 GCA_021323595.1 Terriglobia bacterium
AGCGCGATTCCCTCCTTGTCTAGCGCCGGAGCAAAGCGCGACCCCATTATTCAGTTGTCAAACCGCAGCGGAGGCGCAGAAGGCGCGATCCGCGGAGGCTACCCCTGAGGGGCCTCGTAAGTAGGATTCGGTTTGGGCCAGCGGAGTTGGCCGGGATCACTGGATAAGCGTTCAGCTAGAGGCTGGATGGCAGGCAGGAATGCCTGGGCTACGGCTCCGGGCTGGCAAGCAGGCGGGGAAGTTGGGGTATCGGACAGCGGCGCTGGGCCGAGGGGTCGGGGCTTAGAGGCGGCCGGCTGGCGCCTGAATCAGATCGCGACCTTGGCAAACGTGGCCAGCATTTCTTCTTCCGAGCGCGGGCGCAAGATGGCGTGTTCGGCGAAATCCTCGGCCTGGGGATAAGCCGTCGCGCGAACGCAGGCGGCGGCCGCGGCGAAGTCGTACGCAGTGCGGCGGTGCTCCAGCCGCGGCCCGAGCAGCAGCCAGCAAGCGCCGGGCGGACCGAAGGGCATGCCCACGCTGCCGGCATTGACGATGCGCACACCGCCCACCGTGCGGTCAAATTGCATGTGCGTGTGGCCGCAGACCACGGTGGCGGCGCCGACGCCGGCGAAGGCGGGCTGCACGCGCTCCTCCGGCGTGAGCCGGGTGAAGATTTCGGTATCGCTGCGCGGCGTGGCGTGGCAGAACAGCACTTCGCCGGCTTCCGGAACCGCCAGCCGCAGCGTTTTCGGCCAACTCGCGATGATCTGCATCTCCCGCGGCCCGAACTGGCCCGCCACCCAGCGCACCGCCTCGCGGGCGGAAGCGGGCAAGGCGCCGGTATCCCTGCCCTGCATCGCTTCGAGCACGGCGCGGTCGCCATTGCCTTGAAGGAAATCCACCGGCAGCGGCAGTGCGAGCAAGCGGGCCAGGGTTTCCCGCGGCAACGGGCCCGGAACCACGTCGCCGCCGACCAGGATCCGCTCCACGCCGGCCTGTTGCGCTTCGGCTAGCACGGCATCGAGCGCGGGCAAGTTGCCGTGAATGTCGTAGAGCACCGCGATGCGCATCGCCCGGAGTCCCGCGGACGATCTTATCGCGCCTGAGGGCGGCGCTCCGCGATGGCGCCGTCGTGTTCGCGGCGAAAGCGCGGCGCAGGGTTGGAAGCGGGAGGGCGGCTCAGCGGCTGCCCTGGCGCGCAGCGCCCTCGCCGCGCGCGAGCGCGCGGCGCAGCCGCGCCAGCACCGGCGGCGAGGGCTCGCGGCCGAGCGCGCGCAAGGCGAGGAGAAAGGCGCCGCCCAAGGGCGGCAGCTCGGGCGCGACCAGCTCCACCGCGCCGGCGCCCGCCTCTTCCGCCTGGCGGGCGAGCTCGTCGCGCAGGGGCACGAGCACGGTGTCGCCGGCGCGAAAGATCGCGCCCTGCGGCGCCACCCACGCCGGCGAGCCCAGATCGGGCTCGCGCCGGCGCAGGCGCGCGATCACCGCGACGGCTTGGCCGGCCAGCGCCGCCATGCCGCGGCGCACGATGGCCGCCGCCACCGCGTCCCCGCGCGCGGCCACGCGCAGCACCGCCGGGGCCAGCGCTCCGAACTGCGCCGGCGTCAGCAGCGGCCGGTAGACGGCATCGGCCAAGGCGGCGAAGGAAGGCAGCCGCAGCCCGCGCTTGACCACGGCGGCCAGGGCGGTGGGCGGGCCGCTGCCGTCGAAGGCGCGCGCCGCCGCCGCGATGGCCTGCCGCCCCAGCCATTGGCCGCTGCCTTCGTCGCCGAGCAGCCAGCCCCAGCCGCCAGCCCGGGTCCAGAACGGGCCCGCGCCTTGGCCCAAAACGATCGAGCCGGTGCCGCTGATGACGACCACGCAGGGCCGGTTTTCGCGCGCGCGGGCGCCGAGCGCGCCGACGAGCGCGAGGCGGGCATCGGGCTCGACGCGGCCGCGGGCGCGCGGCGCGAGCCGCCGCAGCACGCGCGCCACCGCCGCGCCGCCGGCGCCGTCGTAGCCGATGCCCGCCACCCCCGCCACCCAGGCCGCCAGCCGCAGTCCGGGCACCCGGGCGGCGCGCAGCGCCTGCCGCGCCGCCGCCTCCCAATGCGCCCCGGCTTGGCCACCCGCGGCCAGGCGATTGCCGGCGCCGGCCTCGCCGCGGCCGAGCACGCGCCCCGCCGCCGTCGCCACCAGCGCCCGCGTATGGGTGGCGCCGGCATCGAGCAGCAGCAGCACCGCGTCGTCGCCGTCGCTAGGGCGCGGCAACGATGCGCTCCTCGCCGCCCAGCGGCGCCGGCTCGACGGCGTGAAACCGGCTCCAGTCCACCCGCAAGTGCCCATCCTGCGCGGGCGAAACCAGGGGCGCGAACTTCGCGCCCCAAACGATTTCGTCGGCGGTGTAGGAGGAGCGGCTGTGCACGGTCTGGAAGAAGGTTTCATCCACCGCGGTGATGAGGACCAGGAATTCCGCTTCCGCCTCCAGCATGCGTTCCCGGGTCCAGCCGCGCAGCGGGCTCGCGTCGTCGATCGGATGCACCACGGTCCAATTCAGCGGGAAAAAGGTCACGGTCTCGCGCTCGAGCGCGAGCGCATAGTAGCGCCGCATGCGCTGGCCCGCTCCGTCGGCTTCAAAGCGGCTAAGGAGCAACTGCGCGCGCAACTCGATGAGCTGGTTCTCGCGGCGGTTGACCACGCGGAACTCAAAGGCGGTGATGCCGCGATAGGGCGCGATCACCGCCTTTTCGCTATAGAGAATGTCGGCGCGCGGCCGCGAAAACCGCGCCAGGATCAGGCCCGCCGCGAAGGCGAAGCCCAGCAACCCGACCAGGGATTCGGCCGTGACCACCAAGTTGGCGGCGAGACCATTCGGCACCACGTTGCCGTAGCCGATGGTGGCGCAGGTATGAATGCTGAAGAAAAACGCGCGCCAGAACGGTCCCGTGCCGGCGGAGCCGCGCAGGGCGTCCGGCCCGCACAGCAGATAGATGCCGGCGAAGACGACGTTGAGCAGCAGATAGGCGGCGGCCAGCAGCGCGAAGAACCTCGTCCAGGAGATATTGAGCAGCAGGTGATAGCTGCCCAATCGCGCCCAGGGGCTGTGGCTATATTCATCGACGTTGAAGCTGCCGTCGCGGTTGAGCAGCCGCAGCCGCCGCTGGCTCGACAGCACGGATCCGAAGCCGAGATCGCGCTCTTCCTGCTCGGGATCGTAGACTTTGGGCATCGGCCTCATCCTAGCCTAGCGCCGCGGCCGCCGGCCGCCGGCCGCGCCCGCGCGCCGCCAGCCGCCATCGGTTGGCCTCCGCCTTGCGGCTTCTCGCCGCAAGAGTTGACGCGGCTGTCGCGGCGCGCCTACCATACGCCTACGGTCGCACCCATGCCGGCGCCGGCGCACATTCCCGACAAGCTCTATTTCCGCATCGGCGAAGTCGCGCGCATGGCCGGCGTCGAGCCGTACGTGCTGCGCTTTTGGGAAACCGAATTTCCCGCGCTCAAGCCGGGCAAGAGTTCCACCGGGCAGCGCCTCTACCGCCGCCGCGAAGTCGAGTTGGCGCTGGAGATCAAGCGGCTGCTGCACGAGCAGGGCTTCACGATCGCCGGCGCCCGGCAGCAACTCAAAGAGCGCAAGAAGAACCCGCGGCAGCCGGAGCTGGGCTTTAGCGCGGCCGCGCCGGCGCCGCTGGCCAAAATGCGGCGCGAGCTCGAAGAGATCCTCGGCCTGCTGAACAAACGCTGAATTCTAGGGATGTCAAGCCGCGCCGGCCGGCGCGGGGCGCGAAAGCACACTCTTAAACATTTAGTTGACAGCGGGCCGGGAGGGGAGCTAGGCTCGGTGAGGTCTTAAGGATTTAGTTTTTCGGAGCCGATCGCGTGCCGCGCAAGCCCTCCACCACACTCACCGAAGCCGAGCAGCGCCTGATGGAAGTGCTCTGGCGCCGGGGCGAAGCCACCGTCGCCGAGGTCGTCGAGGCGCTGCCGGCCGAACTCGGCCTCGCTTACAACACCGTGCTGACCACGCTGCGCATCCTCGAACGCAAGGGCTATCTGCGGCACCGGCAGCGGCCGGGCGCGCGCGCGTTCGTCTATCGCCCGCGCGTGGCCCGCGCCGAAGCGCGGCGGCGCGCGGTGCGCGACCTGCTGCGCCGCTTTTTCGGCCAGTCCCACGAAGCGCTGGTGTTGAATCTTTTGCAAGACGAGCCGCTGGAGGAGGCCGAGCGGAAGCGGATCCGCGCCCTGCTCGACGCCATGGACCGGGAGGCAAAGTCATGAATTTCTGGCTGGCAACGCTCAATCAGGCGGCAGCGACCGGGCTGGCGGCGCTGCTGAACACGCTTTGGTACGCGGCGGCGGTGGTGGCGCTGGCTTGGCTGCTGCTGCCGCGCTGGCAGCGGCTGAACGCGGCCACGCGCTATTGGATCTGGACCGGAGTGCTCGGCTTCATGCTCGCGCTGCCTTTTTTGCCCTCAGCCCTGGCGCACCGCGCCGCAGCGGCCGCGCCCACTCCGGCGGCGGCGCAACGGCTCGCGACCGCGGCGGCGCCGCCGGCGGCCGGCGTGCAGCCCGCGAAGACCTTCGTCACCCTCGAGGCCGCGCCGCGCGCCCGGTTCTGGCCGCTCTGGCTGCTGCTGGCTTGGGCCGTCGCGGCGGCTTGGAAGCTGCGCGGCATCGCCCGCGCACTCGCGGAGGTGCGCCGCCTCAAGCGCGCCGCCGCGCCGGTGAGGGAAGCCGCCTTGCCGCTCCATCTCGCCCGCAAGGTGCGCCTGCTGGCCTCCGGCGAGGCCGCCTCGCCGATGGCGGTCGGCTATCGGAGCCCGGCGGTGATCATCTCGCCGCAGATGCTCTCACGGCTGGAAGAGCGGGAGCGCCAGGACGTGCTCTTGCACGAGCTCGCGCACCTGGCCCGCTACGACGACTGGCTGGCCTTGCTCGTGGCCGGCTGCGGCGCGCTGCTGGCGCTGCATCCGCTGGCCGGCGCGGTGATCGGCCGCATCGAGCGCGAGCGGGAAATGGCCTGCGACGATTTCGTGGTGGCGCGCACCGGCCGCGCACGCGGCTATGCGCGCAGCTTGGCGCGCCTGCACGATTTGCGCTGCGCCGCCGGCACGCGGCTGCTCGCGGCCGGCCTGGTCGGCCGGCGCTCGGCGCTGCGGGCGCGGCTGGAGTCGCTCGCGCGCCGCGGCCGCGGCTTTTCCCCGCGGCCGTCGTTCGCCGGCCTGGGCGCCGGGGCTTTGCTGCTGGCGCTGCTGCTCGCCGCCGCGGGGCTGATTCCCAATTGGATCGCGATTGCCGCCGGGCAAGAGGCCGCGCCACGCGCGTTCTACGCCGCCTCGATCAAGCCCGGCGACGCCAACGCCCACCAGCGCATGCTGCAACTGCTGCCCGGCGGGCGCTTCAATGCGATCAACGTCAGCTTGAAAACGCTCGTGCTCTACGCCTACGACATCAAGCCCGCGCAGCTCGAGCGACTGCCCTCGTGGGCGAGCTCCAGGCTCTATTCAATTCAAGCGGTGCCGCCGCCGAACGGGCCCAACTTGCCGCGCGCCGAAGGCAGCGACGCGATACGCGAAATGCTGCGCACGCTGCTCGCCGATCGTTTCGGGCTGCGGGTGCACCGGGTGACCAAACAGATGGACGTGGATGAGCTCGTCGTCGCCAAGGGCGGGCCGAAGTTGAAGCCCGCGCCGCCCGGCGAGCGCCTGATCCCGCCCAGCGGCGCGCCGCAGCCGGCGGCCGGCGAGAAGGCGATGCGCAAACCCGCCGGCGCCGAGCACGATGCCTCCGTTGGCGGCGAGGAGATGCTGCGCGGCAGCGGCGGCAAGCCGGCGTTGGTGCGCATGATGCCCGGCCAATTCATCGGCCAGGACGCGCCGCTGGAATCGCTGGTCTCCATCCTCTCGCGGGATCTCGGCCGCATGGTCGTGGATCGCACCGGCCTAACCGGCCGCTACGACTTCACGCTGACTTGGAGGCCGGGACCGGGCGAGCGGGGAATGGCGGCCTTCGCCGGGCGGCCCACGGACCAGCCGGTGGGCGGCGCACCGGTACCCGATGCGCCGGGCCCCGGCCCCGCACCCGAAGTGAATTTCACCGGTCCTTCGCTCTTCACCGCGCTGCGCGAGCAGTTGGGCCTCGAGCTAAAGCCCGCCAAAGGTCCGGTCGGGGTGATCGTGGTGGATCACGTCGCTCCGCCCACGCCCAATTAGCGCGCCGGCAGCCCAGCCCGAGAGGACGCCGTGAAGCATCGGTCCCTATGCGTGGCCGCGTTGGCGCTCGCCTGTTCGCCCGTCCTGCGCGCGCGGCAGGCGGCGCCCGCCTCGGCGCGGCTGATCGGGACGGTGCGCTACCAGGGCCAGCCCGTGCCCGGCGCGAGCGTCCGCGCGCGGCAAGGCGCGACGACCCGCGCCGCCGTGACCGGCGAGGACGGCCGCTACGAGATCCCCGGCCTCGAGCCCGGCGCGGCGCTGATTCGCGTGGTCATGACCGGTTTCGCCATGCAGCAGCGCGCGGTAACGCTTGCCGCCGGCGCCACCGCCGAAGACTGGGAGTTGGTCCTGCTGCCGGCGCCGGCGGCGAACAGCGCGGGCGGCTTGGAAGGCCGCGCGCCGCCCGCGCGCGCCTCCCAGCCAGCCGCCGCCGCGCCGCCGGCGGCCTCGCCCTCACTCGCGCCGGGCGACCTGGCCGGCGCGAATCCCACCGCCGCGCCGGCGCTGGCGATCAACGGCAGCGTGCAGAACGGGGCGGCTTCGCCCTACTTCCAGCTCCCCGCCTTCGGCAACGATCGCCGCGGGCAGCATTCGCTCTACAACGGCGCGGTGGGCGGCATCTTCGGACTCTCGGCGCTCGACGCCCGCCCGTTCTCGCTCACCGGCCAGACCTCGCCCAAACCCGCTTGCGCTCATATCACCGGCCTCGCGCAGATCGGCGGCCCGCTGCTCTTCCCCGGCGTCTTCACGGCGGCGAACGCGCCGATGGTCTTCGCCGCGTATCAGATGACGCGCAGCCGCAACGATACGATCGGCGCCGGCTTGGTGCCCACGATTGCGGAGCGCAGCGGCGACCTCTCGCAGTTTCCGGAGCCGATCGTGAACCCGCAAACCGGCCAGCCGTTCCCCGGCAATCAACTGCCCGGCATCAATGCGCAAGCGGCGGCACTGCTGAAGCTTTACCCGCTGCCGAACGCGAGCGGCGACCGCTTCAATTACCAAACCGCGATCGTCGCCATCACCCACGAAGACGATCTGCAGACGCGGGTCATGAAGCGCGTCAACGACGGCAATCAACTGGCCGGCGACTTCGCCCTGATGAGCTCTCGCGCCTCCTCCCCGAATCTCTTCGGCTTTCTCGACACGACCGACACGCTCGGTCTCAACGCCTCGCTGCGCTGGCGCCACGCCTTTTCCCCCCGCCTTCGCGGCACGCTCTCGTTTCCCTTCAGCCGCTTGCGCATTCGCCAGGCGCCGTTTTTCGCCGGCCGCGAAGACATCTCCGGCGCCGCCGGCATCGCCGGCAACGATCCGTCCCCGGCGGCCTGGGGTCCGCCGGCGCTGGCCTTCGCCGGCGGCCTCGCCGGGCTCAACGACATGCTGCCCGCCGACAATCGCGACCAGACGGCGGCAATCTCCTATGCCGGCTTGTGGAATCACGGCGATCATGACTTCGCGTTCGGCGGCGACGCGCGCCGGCTCGAGTTCAACCGCCGGGAACAGCAAAATCCGCGCGGGCAACTCGTCTTCAACGGCGCGGCCAGCGGCAACGACCTCGCCGACTTCTTGCTCGGCATTCCCGACGCGGCCTCGCTGGCCTTCGGCAACGCCGACAAGTATTTTCGCGAGTCGAGCTACGACGCCTATTTCGTGGACGACGGGCACCTCGGCCCCGGCCTCTCGCTCAACCTGGGGCTGCGCTGGGAATACGCCGCGCCCATCACCGAGCGGCAGGACCGGCTGGTGAACCTCGACCTCGCGCCCGGCTTCACCGCCGCCGCGCCGGTGCTCGCGGCGCAGCCGCGCGGGCCGCTTACCGGCGCGGTTTACCCACGCTCGCTCGTGCGCCCCGATCGGCGCGCCTTCGAGCCGAGGCTGGGCCTGGCGTGGCAGCCCTTCGCCGCCTCCTCGCTGCTGGTGCGCGCCGGCTACGGCGTGTACTTCAACACGTCGGTGTATCAAGCGCTGGCGGCGCAGATGGCGCAGCAGGCGCCGCTCTCGACCAGCTTCAGCGCCGCCTACAATCCCGCCCGGCCTTGGACGCTGGCCAACGTTTTTTCCAGCCTCGCGCCGGCCTCGCAAGACCTCTTCGCTCTCGACCCCAACTTCCGCCGCGGCTACGTGCAGACGTGGGACGCTTCCCTGCAGCAGGATCTGCCCGCCGCTTGGACGATGACCCTCACCTACCTCGGCAGCGAGGGCGTGCACGCCCCGCAGGAGATCTTGCCCAACACCTATCCGGCCGGCGCCGCCAATCCTTGCCCGAGCTGCCCGATCGGCTTCCTCTATATAAGTTCAGGCGGCAGCGCCGCCTACGAGTCGGGCCAGGTGGAACTGCAGCGCCGCTTCGCCGGCGGCTTGGCCGGCGATCTGCAATACACCTACAGCAAGGCCCTGGATGACGGCGCGTTGGGCGGCGGCCAGCCCGCAGCCTTCATCGCGCAGAATTGGCGCGCCGCCGATGGCGACCGCGCGCTTTCCAACACCGACCAGCGCCATCGCCTCACGGCCACGGCGCAGTACACGACCGGGCTCGGCCCGCGCGGCGGCGCGCTGCTGGGCGGCTGGCGCGGCCTGCTTTACAAGGGCTGGACGCTGCAGGCGCAACTCACGGCGGGCAGCGGCCTGCCGCTCACGCCCGTGACGTTCGCGATCGTGCCCGGCACCGGCGTCACCCAGGTCGTCCGCCCTTCGCTCACCGGCGCTCCGCTCTATGCCGCGCCCGCCGGGCTCTTTCTCAATCCCGCCGCATACGCGCCGCCGCCGCCGGGCGCCTGGGGCGATGCCGGACGCAACTCCATCACCGGCCCCAGCCAGTTCAATCTCGACATGGCGCTCCAGCGCAGCTTCTTCCTCCGCGACCGCCTGAGCTGCAATTTTCGCTTGGAGGCCGACAACGTCTTGAATCACGTCGTCTTCCCCAGTTGGGACACCGTCGCCGGCAGCGCGCAATTCGGCCTGCCGCTCGCCGCCAACCCCATGCGCAGCATCAAGACTTACCTGCGCCTGGTGTTCTAGCCATGATCAGGGGCGGCAGCCGACAAGCGGGGCGCAGGCGAAGGGCGAAGGCCGCCGCCGGCCTGCTCGCGCTGCTGAGCGCGGGCGCCGTGGGCGGCGGGACGCGCGCCGCGGCCCAATCTCATCCCTACCAGTTCCAGGCCAACAGCCAATTGGTGATGGAGGCGGTGACCGTGACCGGCGCCGACGGAGCGCCGATCGCCGGGCTCACGGCGAGCGACTTCGTGGTGCTCGAAAACGGGGTGCCGCAGCGGCTCGCCATCTGCGAGTACCAGCAGTTCTCCGCCGCCGGGGCGCCGCCGCGCGCAAGCGCGCTGCCGCCCTCCGCGGCAGCCGCGCCCGGCATCACGCCGGAGAGCGCCGCCGGCGATTACTACCGCAACCGCCGTTTGCTGGTCCTGTATTTCGATCTGACCTCCATGTCGGTGAGCGATCAGCTGCGCTCCCTGCAGGCGGCGCAGAAATACATCACCACCGAGATGCAGCCGAGCGATCTGGTGGCGATCCTCGCGTACGAAGGCACGGCGGTCGAGGTCAAGCAAGACTTCACCGCCGATCGCGGCCGCCTCGAGCACGCCATCGCCAAGCTCGTTTACGAAGACGTCCTCGGCTATGACGAGAACCCGAACGACGCCGCCACGCCCGACACCGGCAGCGCCTGGGGGCAAGACGACAGCGAGTTCTTCATCTTCAACACCAATCGCCAGTTGTCGGCGCTGCAGACGGCGGTGCAAATGCTGGCGCCGATCAGCGAGAAGAAATCGCTGGTTTATTTCGCCAGCGGCCTGCCGCTCAACGGCCTCGACAATCAAGCGCAACTGGCCGCCACCGAAGCCGCGGCGCTGCGCGCCAACGTCGCGCTGTTTCCCGTGGATGCGCGCGGGCTGGCAGCCGCGCCGCCGCTCGGCGACGCCACGCAGGGCTCGCCGGGCGGCCTCGCCATGTACAACGGCGCCGCCGCCGAGGCCCTCGCCGGGCGCCGCGTGCGCTCGCAAGACACGCTCTACGCCCTCGCCGCCGATACCGGCGGGCGCGCGTTTTTCAACAACAACGACCTCAGCGCCGGCATCGTCCGCGCCGAGCGCGCCATCGCCAACTACTACCTGCTCGGCTACTACAGCAGCGACGCGGCCCGCGACGGCCGCTATCGCCGCGTCCAGATCCGCTTGCGCGGCCATCCCGGCGCCCGGCTCGCTTACCGGCCCGGCTATTACGCCGCCAAGGCGTTTCGCAAGTTCACCGCCGCCGACAAGGAGCGCCAGCTCCTCGACGCGCTGCTGCTGCCCGATCCCATCACCGACCTGACGATCGACCTCGAGGTCAACTACTTCGAACTCGATTCCGCCGAGTACTTCGTGCCCATCGCCGCCAAGATTCCGGGCAGTGAACTGGCGCTGGCCAAGGCGGGCGGCGCGGAGAAGGCGCAGATCGACTTTATCGGGGAAATCAAAGACCCCTTCGGCAACACCATCGCCAACCTGCGCGACAAGATCGCCTTCAAGCTCGATCGCAGTTCAGCCGCGCAATTGGCGAAATCGCCGATCGAGTACACCGCCGGCTTCACACTGCTGCCGGGCGCGTATGCGATCAAGCTGCTGGCCCGCGACGACGCCACCGGCCACATCGGCACCTATCTCGCGCACTTCACCATCCCCAACCTCGCGCAGTCCTCGCCGGTGCTGGCGCTGAGCAGCGTCGTGCTGGCGAGCCAGCGCGTGCCCTTCACCGCCGCGCTGTACAACGTCAAGGCGGCGAAGAATGAGCGCCAGCAGGCGGCGAATCCGCTGGTTTACGGCGGGGGGGAGCTGTTGCCGAGCGTGACACGGGTCTTCAGCCGCACGCAGACCCTGCAGGTCTTCGCCCAGGCCTACGAGCGCGGCGCCAAGACCGCCGAGCCTCTAATCGCCTATTTCGGTTTCTATCGCGGGCTCGAGGCCCGCCGCCTCGTGCTCGAGACGCCCACGATCACCGTCGCCGCGCCGCTGCGGCCGCCGGCCTATGCGCTGCCCATCCGGTTGAGCGTGCCGCTCGGGAACCTCGCCCCCGGCCCATACACATGCCAGCTCAGCGTTCTCGATCCTGCCGGGCACAAAGCGGCCTTCTGGCGCGCCCCCCTCTGGATCATTCCCTGACGCCGCCGCTGGAGAGCATACGGGCCCTCTCGTGCCATGCCACCGGAGGATACCCGCCGCGATGGCCGGCCGCGGCCGGATCGCAAAGGCCTGCTCGATTGGATCCTGGCCAAGCAGCCGGATGGCTCCTGGCTGATCGAAATCATGCACAACACCGACCTGACCAACGCTCCGGGCGCGGCGAAATAGCCAGGGCGGCTGGCGGACCACTCGTCGTCGCTATTACAAGGTCAAGGCGAGAGGAATAGCCATTCCCCGCTTGGTGCAGAACCAGAAAGCCCTTTGATCTGATCTCTCCCAGGGCCAGAAATGAAGAATGGTCGGGACGGCCGGATTTGAACCGGCGACCACTTGCACCCCAAGCAAGTGCGCTACCAGGCTGCGCTACGTCCCGACAGGGCGCGCCAAGCCCAGTCTAGCATTGCGCGGCGAGCGCTGCCGGAAGCGTGAAAAACGACGCGAGCCGCGCGCGCCTGCTTTCACTCACGCCTCCATTTTTGCGGCTGCCGCGCCATGGGATAATCGCCGCCAGGAGGACCGCCATGAGCTCCGTCCGACCCATTCCCGAGGGCTACCACTCGCTTACGCCCTACCTGATCGTCCGCGACGCCAGCCGCGCCATCGAGTTCTATCAAGCAACCTTGGGGGCGCGCGAACGCCTGCGCTTGCCCGCCCCGGGCGGCCGCGTCGGCCACGCCGAATTGCAGATCGGCGACTCCATCTTGATGTTGGCCGACGAGCATCCCGAGATGGGCTACATGGCGCCGGAAGGCGGCGGCCGTTCCTTCAGCCTGCTGCTCTATGTCGAAGACGTGGATGCCACCGCCGGGCGCTTCACCGCCGCCGGCGCTAAAACCCTGCGTCCGCTCACCGATCAGTTTTACGGCGACCGCACCGGCACCTTCGAAGATCCCTTCGGCCACATCTGGACGCTGGCCACGCACATCGAGGACGTCTCCGTCGAAGAGATGCAGCGCCGCATGCAAGCGGCCTGAGGCCGCAAGCGGCGAAGCGATTCACGACGTCAGCCGTACGTAAAGACCCCGAGGGGGCGTAACCTTCAGCGTCATTGGGACTCCGATTCAAAGTGTGGATCGGGGCCGAGAGCCCCAGAAGGGGGTTTGGATGAAGGTGTTTCGTTCTCGCCGATTGGGCGTCTTGCTGGTCGCTATCCTTGCTACCTCAATTTCACTTTGGGCGCAGTATCCAACCGGCGGCGGCACCGGCGGCACGGGCGGCACGTACACGGCCCCGGCCGGCGGTTACAAGACCTCGACCGGCGTGCTTATCGGCGCCGGGGCGGCGGCGGCGGGCGCTGTGGCCTTTCTCCTTTTGCATAACCGCGGCACGGTCAAGGGTTGTTTCGAACAGAGTGCGAGCGGGCCGACGCTGACCAGCGGCAAGAACGTCTATGCCCTGGTGGACGCTCCCGAGGGCCTCAAGCCCGGCGAGCGTTTCGAACTGAAGGGCAAGGCCGCGCGCGACAAAGCCGGCCACCGCTCGTTTTCGGTGCAAAAAGTTGCCAAAGACCTCGGCGCCTGCTGAGCGCGGCAACCCCGCATTGCGAATTGGGCGCGCCACGCGGACTTATCATCGTAAGGGGAGAGTCAGCTAGTGGCGCGCCGCGCGGTGATCACCGGAATGGGCGTAGTCAGCCCCAATGGGCTCGGGCGCGAGGCTTTCTGGCAAGCCACGCGCCAGGGCCGCAGCGGCGTGCGCCGCGTGCCGCTGTTCGAGAGCCAGCAACTGCCGGTCACGATCGCCGGCCATGCCGCCGAGTTTCGCCCCGGCGAGATTTGCGACGAGCACGAGCTGCACAACGTCGGCCGGGTCGTGCCCATGGCGCTGGCGGCCACCGCGGAAGCGTTTGCCGACGCCGGGCTGGAGCCCGCCCAGCTTTCGCTCGAGGAGCGGCGGCGGACGGGTGTGATGCTGGGCACGGGCGGGGCGGCGCTGGAGTTTGTCGAACGCCAGTTCTCGCATTACTTCAGCGGCGAGGCGCGGCGCTGCAGCGTCTATACGATCCCTTCCTCGACGCCGGGCACGCTGGCGAGCGAGATCTCGATGCGCTTCGGCCTGCGCGGCTTCAGCCACTTGATCTCGACCGGCTGCACGTCTTCGACCGACGCGCTGGGCTACGCCCGGCAGCATATTCTGCTCAACGATGCCGACGTGGTCGTGGCCGGCGGCGTGGATGCGCCGCTGGGCTCGCTGATCGTGCGCGCCTTCGCGCTGATGAAGATCCTCACCTCCGCCTGGAATCACCAGCCGTCCCGCGGTTCGCGGCCGTTCTCGGCCGACCGCAGCGGACTGGTGCTGGGCGAAGGCGCCTGGATTTTCATCGTCGAGGACGCGGAGCGGGCGCGGGCGCGCGGCGCCCGCATCTACGGCGAGCTGGCCGGCTATGGCTCGACCTGCGAGGCGTTTCATCGCGTGCGCTTGGATGAGAGCGGGGAAGAGCCCGCCCGCGCCATGAGCCTGGCGCTAGCCAGCGCCGGCCTGCCGCCGGAGGCCATCGGCTACGCCAACCTCCACGGCACTTCCACGGTGCTCAACGACCGCATCGAAACGCGCGCCGTCAAGCGCGCACTGGGCCGCCACGCGTTTCGCACGCCAATGTCGGCGCTCAAGTCGCTGATCGGCCATCCCCAGGGGGCGAGCGGGGCGGCGGGCGTGGCCGCAACGCTGCTGGCGATGCGGGACGAGTGCCTGCCGCCAACGATCAATTTGGATATACCCGATCCCGAGTGCGACCTCGACTACGTTCCGCATCGCAGCCGCCGCGAATCGTTCGAGCACGCGCTCTGCAACTGTATCGGGTTCGGCTCCAAGAACTCCGCGCTGATCCTTTCCCATTCTCCGGTTGGGACCTGAGCCCATGCGCCAGCGTCCTGCCGCCGAGCTGCTCGACACCGATCAGGGCACGCCCGCCGAGCTCGCCGCCAGCCTCGACGATTTGTGGTGGATTCAGCGCCGCCTCGGGGGGCTGAGCTCGCTGCGCCGCCTGCTCGCCCCGTGGCGGCGCCAGCCGGCGCAACGGCCGCTGCGCGCTTTGGACGTCGGCGCCGGCGCCGGCCAGACTTCGGCCTACCTGCGCGATTGGCTCGCCGCCCAGGGCGCGGATTGGACGATGTTCGCGCTCGACCGCCGCCTCAGCCATCTGCAACACGGCCGGCCCGCCGCGCGCGGGCTGCGCGCCGTCGCCGCTGACGCCCTCGCCCTGCCCTTTCCCGACGGCAGCTTCGATCTCGTGCTGTGCTCGCTCTTCTTGCATCATTTTCACGGCGCCACCGCCCGGGCGCTGCTGCGGGAGATGCGGCGCGTCACGCGCGGCGCGCTGGTGGTGCATGATCTGGAGCGGTCGGCGCTCGCCTGGTTGTTCTTCCGCCTGGTCAGCCCTTTCGTCACCAGCCGCATCACCCGGCATGATGGCGCGGCCAGCATCCAGCAAGCCTATTCGGCCCGAGAAATGGCCGCGCTGGCGCACAGCGCCGGGCTGGGCGACGGCGCCGTGGTCGAGGTCCACCGCCTCTGGCCCTTCCGGCTGGGACTGGTGAGCGCCCGCGCGAGGTGATCCATGGCCGAACGCCCTCAACCGCAGCCCCCGCGGCCCGCGCCCGAGCCGGAGCCGCCGGGCGTTCCACCGACGCCGCTGCCGCCGCCGGGGCCGCCGCCGGGGCCGGAACCGCTGCCGCCCATCACCGAATACGACCTCGCGATCATCGGCGGCGGACTGGCTGGCGCGGCCGCCGCTTGGCATGCCGCGCGCCGGGGCTGCCGGGTGGCGCTGCTGGAACGCGACAGCTTCCCGCGCGACAAGGTTTGCGGCGAGTTCCTTTCCGCCGAAGCCGTGCCGGTGCTGCTGGCGATGACGCCTCGCCTCGCCGAGGCCGCGCCCCGCATCACCCGCGCGGCGTTCATCGCTCCTAACGGGCGCAGCGGCGAATTCGCGCTGCCGGCGCCGGCGCTGGCCGTCGCCCGCCGCGACCTCGACGCCGCGCTCTGGCAGGCCGCCGCCGCCGCCGGCTGCGAGCTGCGCGCCCGGCATGGCGTGCGCTCGTGCCAGGCGCACCGCGGCGGCTTCGAGCTGCGCGGGGAAACGCGGCCCAGCGGCGCCGCCTTCGCCGTGCGCGCGCGCGCCGTCATCGTCGCCGCCGGCCGCTGGTGGCGCATTGCCGGCCTGCGCCCCGCCGAGACTTCGCGGCAGCGGGCTTGGCTCGGGCTCAAGGCGCATTTGCATGGCGATCCGCCCGCCGCCGCGGACGGCCTGATCGAAATGTTCTATTTCGCCGGCGGCTACTGCGGCTTCGCGCCGCTCGGCCATGGCCTTTGGAACGCGTGCTGCCTGCTGCGCGGCGATCATGCCCGCGCACTGAGCGCGAGCGGGGACTTCATCGCCTGCCTCGCCCCCCTCGCCGGGTCGCCGGCGCTCGAACGGCGATTGCGCGCTTGCCGGCAGGCGGCGCCGACGGTCGCGACCGCGCCGGTGTATCTTCGGGCCGCGCCGGCCGCCGCCGGCCCGGTCTTTTTCGCCGGCGATGCCGCCGGCTTTCTCGACCCGTTCACCGGCGACGGCATGGCCCGCGCGCTGCTGGGCGGCGCGCTGGCAGGGGAAAGCGCCGCTGAGGCGCTGGCCGCGAACGAACCGCTGGAAGCCGCCGCCCGCCGCTATGCCGCCCGCGCCGCCGCGGCTTCGCGCCGCTCCTTTCGCTGGGCCGGCTGGCTGCGCCGCCTCGCCTTCGCGCCGCCCTGGCTGCAGACTCCGGCGGCCCGGCTGCTGACTTTCGCCCCCATCGCCCAGCGCGCCACGGCCGCAACCCGCTGGAGGGCGGCGCAATAGGTTCGCGGGGCGCCGGGCCGCCAGCCCCGCGCGCAAACCGCACGCGCGCGGGACCCCCGTGGCGGCCGCTCGAGCACCAGCGAGCGGCCCGACTAAGCCTCGGCCAGCCATGACTGCCCGGCTACTCAATCAGGCGCATGCCTTCTAGTGGCAAGCGATTATTGGCGCGCTCCAAACGAAACAGTAATCTGCTCAGCGCTTATGAGCCGACTCAGCCTGTTTTATCGGAATTTATGGGCCGCTGCGATCGGCGCCGCCCTGATTCCCTTACTGCTATCCACGCCCTGCCGGGCGCAGATCAACTTGGCGAGCGTCGAGGGCATCGTCAGCGATCCCTCCGGCCGCGCCTTGCCCGGCGCCCGCCTGACGCTAACCGCCGACGCGACCGGCTTGACGCGCACCACCGTGGCCAACGCCGCCGGCCAATACTCGTTCCCCGCGCTCGACCCCGGCTCCTACACGCTGCGCGTGCAGGCCAAGCCGCTGATGGCCGCGCCGCAGCGCTTCACGTTGGAGGTCAACCAGCGCCTGCGCCTCGACCTGACGCTGAAACTCGGCACCGTGGTCCGAGAGGTGGAGGTGGTGGCGGGCCCGCAGCTGCTGCGCACCGATAACGCGAGCTTGGGGGAAGTGGTCGAGCCGGCCATGGTTCGCAATCTGCCCCTCAACGGCGGCCACTTGCTGGATCTGGCCCTGCTGGCGCCGGGCGTTCACGCCGGCTCCGGCGCCGCGACCGGCAACGCCAACCCTCTTTATTGGCGGCCGCTGCAAGACTCCGCGCTCGTGACCGGCGGCGCTCGTCCCAATGCCAACAACTTCCTTCTGGACGGCGCCACCGACGTGGACCCAACCTTCAACACTCTGACGCTCAGCCCGGCCACCGACGCCATCCAAGAGTTCAAGGTCGAGACGGGCAGCTATTCCGCCGAATTCGGCGGCGGCGGCGGCGCCCAGGTCATCTTCAGCACGCGCAGCGGCGGCAATCAATGGCATGGCGACGCGTATGAATATTTGCGCAACAGCGCCCTCGATGCGCGCGCCTTCAACGAGCCCGGCAAGATCCCGCATCTGGCGCAAAACCAATACGGGGCCTCGGTGGGCGGGCCGATCCAAAGAGGCCGGACGTTCGTCTTCGCCAACTATGAAGGCTTTCGACTGAGCCAAGGGGTCGTCAACTTCGAGACCGTGCCCACCATGGCCGAGCGCATGGGCGACTTTCAAGGCAGCGGCCTGACGATCTATGATCCGGCGACCACCCATCCCAATCCGAACTTCAATCCCGCGCAGCCGGTCAGCGCGGGCAACCCCAAAGTCTTGCGCGATCCCTTTCCCAACGACAGCCTGCCCAGCGTCGATCCCGTGGCCGCACAGGTGCTGGCGACCGTGCCGCTGCCCAACTTCGCCGGCGGGGCGGGCATGGGGATGGGCATGGGAGGCGGCAGCGGCCAAGACTCCAACAACTATCTCGACCAGCGCACGCAAACCGGACGCGAAGATCAAGGCACGGCGCGCATTGACCGCAATCTCGGCGGCGGCAACACCCTTTTCGGCCGCTACACCCTCGAGCACGAAAAGGACTTCGTGCCGCAGAATCTGCCCGGCTTCGGCGCCTACGACGACAACTTGGCGCAAAACGCCACCATTTCCTACACCCGCATCCTCTCGCCCGAAACCGTGAACCGCCTTTGGGCGGCGATGTCGCGGCTTTCGATGCATCGCTATTCAGAGGACAATTTCACGCACGATTACATCTCCCAGCTCGGCATTCAGGGCGTCGGTTTCGGCGGCTACGGCGCGTGGGGCATGCCCTGGTTCGCGGTGCAGGGTTACAGCGGTTTCGGCGACTCATTCAATGCCACGCCGGTGCAGGACTGGGATACCGTGGTCCAGTTCGGCGACCTGTGGAACCATCAGGCGGGACGGCATCAGATCAGCGCCGGCGGCGACTTTCGCCTCTTCACGTGGCCGATGTGGGGCTTTTTCCAAAACCGCGGGTTCTACCAGTTCACGAACGGCTTCACCACGCAGACGGCGACCAACGACGGCACGGGTTCCGCGCTGGCGGATTTCGAACTCGGCCTGCCGGTCGTAAAGCAGCGACAAGCGGGGATCCCGGCCATGGACCTGCGCCAGTGGTATGCCGACGGCTTTTACCAAGACGACTGGCGCGTCACGCCTTCGACGACGCTCAATTTAGGCCTGCGCTACGAGTTCATGAGCCCGCTGACCGACGGACACTGGCAAGGCTCGAACGTGGTCTTCCAGAACGGACAGCCGTACTTGTTCATCGGCGGCCAAGCGGGCATGCCGGCCGGCCTGCTCTTTCCCAACAAGCTCAACTTCGCGCCGCGCTTGGGCTTCACGCAGGCGATCGGTTGGGGCTTGATCGTGCGCGGCTCCTTCGGCATCTTCTACACGCCGGTGGACATGAACACTTGGTGCAATCAGCGCCACAATCCGCCGTTGGTCTTTCAAGAGAGCCAGCAGAGCGACAATTTCACGCCGAGCTTGCAGGGCTTCAATTTCGGCCCGGCGGTCTTCGGCACGACCGGCGTCAGCGTGACCGCGTTCGATCCGCACAGCCCGGCGCAGCGCATTCATCAATGGAGCTTGTCGGTAGAAAAATCGCTGGCGCGCGATACCGTCGTCGAGCTCGGTTATACCGGCGCGCGCGGCTATCACTTGCAGCAAATGGTGCTCGTCAACAACGCCGCGCCCGGCCCCGGCCCGATTGGCCCGCGCCGCCCTTACCAGACGATTTCCTATCTGCCCGGCACCGACCTCTTCCCCATCGGCTACGCTCCGGCCGCAAGCAGCACGCCGCTCGGCGGCATCAACCAGCTCGAGAACACCGCCGCCACGTGGTACGAAGCGGGTTGGATCGATGCGCGCCGCCGCTTCACGCACGGCTTGACGTTCCTCGCCAATTTCACTTGGTCGAAGAACTTGTCCACGGCGCCGGACTTCCGCGCGCCCATGGCCGAATCGGCCATCCCGCAAAATAGCCGCGATCTGGCGGCGGAAAAAGGCCCGGCCTGCGACATTCCGCTCCGCTTCGTCGCCAGTCTGGTCTATCGCATGCCCAGTTGGCGCGCGGCGGGCTGGACTGACCTGGCGACGCGCAATTGGGACATCTCCAGCGTCTTCCAGGCGCAGAGCGGATATCCGCTGACCATTCAGGTCTTCGGCGACACCGCCAATGCCGGAACCTTGCTGGGGGAAAATCCCATCTGCGCGAACGTCACCGGCGCGCCGCTCTATCCCGCCGGCACCCACACCACGGCGGAGTGGTTCAACCCCGCCGCCTTCGCGGCGCCGCCGGCCTACCAGTTCGGCGACGCCGGCCGCAATTCGATCTATGGCCCAGGCATGCAAAATCTAGATCTCGCCCTGACGCGGCAATTCGACCTCGGGGAAAGCCGGCAGTTCCAGTTCCGCGCCGAGTTCTTCAATGCGCTGAACCACTCGAACTACGGCATGCCCAACAACTTCGTGAACGAGCCGCAGTTCGCCAGCATCACCATGGCGGCCACGCCGGGCCGTGAAGTTCAGTTCGGAGGCCGCTACGTGTTCTGATCCAAGTTATTGATCTGAATCAGGTTAACATGGAGGACTCTGCGCTTGACATCTTCGTAATTTTTTGCATATAATCTGAGCAAATCAAACTCACATATTTGAGGAGGCAGATATGGAAAAGAGGTTGATTCGCAAGGATCCCTTCTGGCAGGAGCTTTTGGACTTCCGCCAGAGCTTCGACGAGATTGTGAACAGGTTTTTCAGTCAGCCTTTCGGGCAAGCGATGAACACACAGAGTTGGGTACCGGCCATGGATTGTTACATTGAAGGCGGCAAATACCACGTGCAGGTGGCGCTGCCCGGAGTGGATCCCAAGCAATTGAACGTCCAGGTGCATGGAAACCTGCTGACGGTGAGCGGCGAGCACTCCGACAAAAAGGAAATTGCTCGTGAGAACTACCTGAGCCGGGAGTTCGCTTACGGGCATTTCGAGCGCACCGTGACCTTGCCCGAGGGGGTTTTAGGCGACAAGTTTGAAGCCGCCTTCAGCGATGGCATCCTCCACCTAACGGCGCCGATTTCGGACAAAGCGCTGCCGCGCACGATCGAGGTCAAGGCGCTGGGCGAGGGTACAAAGAATAAGAGCATCGCGGCGTGATCTGAGATCGCGCCGTGGGCGCCTGATTTTCGTCACAAGCCCCGGTTTTCCGGGGCTTTTTTTATTTCCGCTCGGCTGCGCTCGCGCTCCAGCGGCGGCGAACGATCTCGAAGAGAGCGACGGCGGCGGCCGCGGAAGCGTTGAGGGAGGCGACGCCCGGCTGGAGCGGAATGCGCGCGAGGAAGTCGCAACGCTTGCGGATCAACTCGTGCAGGCCGCGCCCCTCGCCGCCCACGACCAGCAGCGTCGCGCCGGGGAAGTCCTGGCGCCAGAGCGGCTGCGGCGCGGCGGCGTCGAGGCCCACGATCCAATAGCCGGCCTGCTTGGCCTTCTCGAGCGCGGCAGCGAGGTTCGAAACCTGCGCGACGCGCACGTGCTCGAGCGCGCCGGCGGAGGCGCGGGCGGCGGTTTCGTTCAGCGGGGCGGAGCGGCGCGCCGGCACGATCACGCCGCCGGCGCCAGCCGCCGCGGCGCTGCGCACGATAGCGCCGAGGTTATGCGGGTCCTCGATGCCGTCGAGCGCGACCAGCAGGCCGGCGACGCCCGCCGGCGGGGCCGCCAGCAGATCCTCCAACGCGGCCAGCGCCTTAGCCGCCACGACGGCGACGACGCCTTGATGGCGCGGCGAGCCGGCGAGCTTGTCGAGCGCCGCCGCCATCTCCACCCGCACGGGAATCCCTTGCTCGCGCGCCAGGCGCATGAGCTCGCCGATGCGGGCGTCGCGCCGGTTGCGGCTCACGGCGAGGTACTGGAAGGCGCGCGCGCGCGCGCGCAGCGCTTCGCGCACGGGATGGATGCCGAGCAAGACCGCCATCGGTCAATACTGCAACACGGAAAAGATGTCGTAGGCGCCGAGCTTCTGCCGCGGGCTGAGGAAGGTCAGCTCGATCACGAAGGCCAGGGCCGCGACTTCGCCGCCCAGCTTGCCGACGAGCTCGGCGGCGGCGCGGGCGGTGCCGCCGGTGGCCGCCAGATCATCCACGATCAGCACACGCTGGCCGGTATGAATGGCGTCGCGATGGATCTCCAGCGTGTCGGTGCCGTACTCCAGGGCGTAGGTCACGCTCTCGGTCGCGGCCGGCAGCTTGCGCGGCTTGCGGATGGGCACGAAGCCGGCGTTCAGGCGGTACGCGAGCGCGGGTCCGAAGATGAAACCGCGGGCTTCGATGCCCGCCACCACGTCGATGCCGCGGGCGATGAACCGCTCGGCCAGGACGTCGATCAGCCGGGCGAAGGCAGCGCCGTTCTTGAGCAGGGTGGTGATGTCGTAGAACAAAATGCCGGGCTTGGGCCAATCCGGCACTTCGCGAATGTAGCGTTTCAGCTCATCGTGCGATGCTTGCGGTTGCGGGGTTGCGCTAGCCAAGCGGGCTTGCCTCCGGCGAGAATTTTATCGCAGGGGCGTCGCGGAGATGGCCATGCAGGCGTGCTATTTCATCGTCCGAGGCCGGGTGCAAGGGGTGGGCTTCCGCTTTTTCGCCGAGCGCGAGGCGCGCGCGGCGGGCGTGCGCGGCTGGGTGCGCAATCGCGCCGACGGCGCCGTCGAGGCGCTGGCCATCGGCGAGGCGCCGGCCCTGGAAGCGTTTCGCCGCCGTCTCGAGCGCGGTCCGGCGGCGGCGCGCGTCGCCGGCGTCGAAACCGTGCCCGCCGAGCTGTCGTCGGATGAACTCCGCTCCCATCGCGGCTTCGTCGTCGCGCCCTCCGAATGAGCGACGGCGGGCGGCCGCCCGCCGCGGGCTTCAGGACAACTCCGCCGATTCCAGCCTCGGGGACGAGCCGTGGCTAGGGACCGGCACGCTCTCGGGAACCTCGAGCTTCGGGCGCGACCGGCCGGTGAAATCGAGGTAGAGATGGCGGCGCAGCCACCACTCCGGAAAATGAGCGGCGCGGAAGGCAGCATACTTCATCGACCTGCCGAACAGGCGCCGCCCGAGGAGATAGTAGTAGATCGGAAGGCCGACCATGTACTTCCAGTTGCGCACGCGATGGCTGTAAAACTCGATGTTGTAGCGCCAGCAAGTGTAGAAGAACTCCCATTGCAGCTCGGTCAGATCGAAGAGCTTGGCGCCCTTGCGGCGGCTCATGCGCGTGCCGTCGAGCGGCACGAAGAGCGTGGGAATGGCCGCCCATTTGGCGTCTTTGAGCGCGTAGAGAAGGTCCAGGCTCTGGCGCATGTCCGCGTCCGTTTCTTCGGGCAGGCCGAGGATCCAGGTGCAGAAGGGAAACCAGTTTTGCCGGTTCAAGATCTCCATTCCCTTCAGCACCACGTCGGGCCATTGCCGCGGGCGGAAGGGATAGCTCTTACCCCTCATGTAGAGATCGAAGAGCCGGGGCGAGCCGGTCTCCAGGCCGATAAAGAGCATGGCGTAGCGATGGTCGGAATGCGTCGAGAGCGGATGCTGGTTGACGCTGCGCCCCACCGCGACCGGCGAGAGCGCATCGATGACCTGCGGCGTGAGCACCACCGGCGACATGGTGCCGTGGGAAACCATCACATGCTTCACCCCCGGCACGGCGGCAATCGCCGCGAGCAACCGCTCGAGCGCGGGAATGTTGGTTGCAAACTTCGGCCCCTGCTCGTACAGGAACAAATCTTCGGTGACAAGCAAGATGGTGTCGGCGCCCTCGGCCACATGGGCGCGCACGTCGGCCAAGATGTGGTCGAGCGGGAGGCTTTTGCCGCGGCGCAAGGCAATCGAGCAGAACTGGCAGCCGCGCCCGCAGCCGCGGGTGATTTCGACCGCGCCGTAGGTGGAGCGGTGGCGGATGTTGGGGATGCTGCCCAGCGCGGGACTCTGCCCTTCCACGCGGCGCGGCAGCGGCCGCCCCTCGACTGCCGCGGCGAAGAGACCGGCGACGATCGCCTCGCTTTCGCCGTGCACGAGACAATCGATTTCCCAGACGTCTTGCAGCTGCTTGTGCTCGATTTGCCAGGTTCCCGGGCCGCCGACGATCAGCTTGAGATGGGGCTTGTGCGCGCGCAGGGCCGGGTGCTGCATGATGCGGCGGAAATCGTCCGCGTTCACCGGCTCGACCTCGGCGCCGTAGAAATGGGCATAGACGCCGGCGGCGAAGGCGATGCCGAGCGGATTGTGCGCGTGCACGCCGACAGCGCGGGTATCCTCGCCGATGAAGCGGTCCATCTGCCCGGGATAGCAGACGGCGACGTCGGCGGCGGGAAAGCGTTCGAGCAGCAGCGCCTCGACGACGCGCAATCCGTGCGGCACGAACTTCGCCTGCCCGTCGGGCCGCGTCTCGGTGTAGGTGTTGAGATCCACGTGCAGCAGCCCGGCGTAACGGGCGGGCACGGTGGCCATGAGCATCTGCCGCCAGGTATTGCGCTGGTACTCGGTGGATTCGGTGTCGCTCGCGACCAGGACGATGCGTTTCCCTCCCATAAAGGGATGGGACTCGCCGGGCTTTGGTGAGGATGCCGGCCAACCGGCCGGGGCTCGCCCCAGTGGAAACGCAGCGTCCGAGCGACCGGGGCCGGGGCGGCGGCTCAGCGCACCGCGTCGAGAGCGTTGGCAGCGCGCTCGAGCGCCTGACGCAAATACCGCAATTGCACCTGCGCGCCCTCCCAGTCTTTTTGCTGGAGCCGCTCGCTCACGCCGGGCAGCACGGCGGCGGAATAGCCGCGCGTGATCTCCGGCGCGTAGATCAAATGTTCGAAGTAGGGCCGGCCGGGCAAGCCTTGCGGCAAGAGGAAATTCTGATCGAAGCCGGCGAGGGCGGCGTTGAACTGCGCCAGCCGCGCCGGATTGCTCTCGGCGTGAGCCAATGCGTCGGCCGAGCGCTCGGTGAACTGATCGGCCGCGGTTTGCAGGCGCGCGGCGGCGGCCAGCGTTCCCGTCCAATCGAGCGTGGCCACCGGCGGCGCCGAGGCGGCTTGGCGCAGGCCGTTGATGGCGTCGGTGATCGCCTGCGCGTAGGCGGGCAAGTCGAGCGGCACCAGCGGCGCATCCGCCAGGCGCATCGCGATCAGGCCTTTCATGTCGGTGGCTTGGGCGCCATAGAGGAACTGCGGATCGCTCTCGGTGCTGAAGTAATGAAAGTCGTCGTAGAGCGAATGGTAGACGCCGTAGGGGCCGCTGAAGCTCACGTCCGCCGAGGCCAGGCCGACGTGGCCCAAGTACGGCTCGAAGTCGCTGCCGCCGCCCAACACTCCGATGGGCGGGGTCAGCGGCGGCGCCTGGCCGCCGGGCGCGTGCTCCTGGGCGTTTTTCAGCCAGTCCTGATAGATCGTGGTCGCGTGCGTAGTGAGATTGGGCACGGTGGCGGCGACGGAGCGGATCAAGGCGCCGAGCGAAGGCACGGCATCGGCGCTGAAATTCGGGCCGAAGTCGCCCTGGTCGCTGTTGATGTAAGCGACGGCGTGTGCCCGCAGGGCATCGAGGTTCTGGTTGGCCCAGTCGGTCGAGCCGATCAAGTCGAACTCTTCGGCATCCCACGAGCAGAGGACGATGGTGCGCAGCGGCGTCCACCCGGCGGCATGCAGCCGGCCGAGCGCGCGCGCGATCTCGAGCTGCACCATGGCCCCGCTATCCGGATCCACGGCGCCGAAGGTCCAGCCGTCGCGATGATTGCCCAGGATCACTTCTTGCGAGCCGCTGCCGCGCAGCGTGCCGATCACGTCCCAGATGGTGCGGTATTGGTCGTCCATCTCCAAGCGCATGTGCGCGCGGGTGTGGTCGTTGCCGCCGAGGTGATAGGTGAAGGGCAGCCCGCCTTGCCAGCCGCGCGGCGCCGCCGGACCGGTCAAGGCCGCCAGGATCGGCGCGGCCGCTTGATAGGAGATCGGCGCCGTGGGCACGGTCGGCAACGCGGCTTTCCATGCCGCTTGTTCGGCGGCGTCGGGCTGCTGGCCGGGCGCGAGCGGGGCGCCGGGATAATTGCCGTTCAAGATCGAGCCGCGCTGGATCGCCGTCGCCGGGCGATAGGGCCCGTTGGGATAGACGTCGCCGGCGTGATACCCGTCGTCGTTGGGATCGGAATAGATCAGCACCCCGGCGGCACCCGCCTTGGCCGCCAGCTCGGACTTGATGCCGCGATAGCTCCTGCCGTATCGGACCAAGACGATTTTGCCTTTGACGTCGATGCCGGCTTTGGCGAGGTCCGCGTAGTCGTCCTCCAACCCGTAGTTGGCGTAGACGACGGGCGCAGTCACGTCGCCGGAGGGCGAATACGCGTTGAAGCCGATCGCCGCATCCTTCATCGCGGAAAACTCGTCGCCGGGAATCGGCTCCTCGTAGTTGGGGAGGGTTTGCGGCGCCGGACTGACCAGCTCGATCCGAACTTGACGCGGGTAAGGGAGCCTGGCGGAATAGGCGATGACTTGGGTGTCGAGGCCGGCCTGGCGAAAGACCGACGCCACGTACTCGGCGGTGGCGTGGTCGGCCGGCGTGCCGGCCATGTGCGGTTGAGCCGTGAGCGTCCGCAGGCTTTCGCGCAGCGAAGCGGGATTGGGCTGCTGCAAGAACATCTGCTCCCAATGCCGTTCGGTGGCGGCCGCCGCGGGCGTGAACCCGATCAGGCCGGCGCCGGTGCGGGGCGGCGCCACGAGCGGCGGAGCCGAGCTGGGTGCTTGCTGGGCCGCCGCCCGCGGCGGCGCCGTTAAGACGAGAAGGGATAACGCCAGCGCGGCGCGAACCGCCGCACGTGCCATGGTCGCAGGAGCCGGCAACACGCCGTCAATATATCAGAACGGCCCGCGCTTCCGCGGCCGGCGGACCGGCGACGCGGCCGGCAGTCGGGGGAACAGACTGCTCCGCCGGGCGATCGGTCCAGGGCGCGGCTCGGAACTCGAGCCGCCGTCGCCCGGGCCTGGCGCAAACTAGCCTCATGCCCTTTCCCGAGCGGGCCTGGCTGCGCTGGGCGCGGCGCGCGGCGCGCGGCATGCGCCACCCGGCGCTGCGGCTCGGCATCGGCGACGATGCCGCGCTGTTCGATCTCGGCCGCGGCTACGAGGGCGCGCTCACCACCGATCTCTTTCTCGAAGACGTTCACTTCCTGCGCGCCGCCGATCCCGCCGTGGTTTGCGGGCGCCGTTGCGCCACGCGCGCGCTCAGCGACCTCGCGGCGATGGGAGCGGCGCCGGTGGCGCTCTTCCTTTCGGTGGCATTCCCCGCCGGCGCCGCCGAGCGCTGGCGCCGCGACTTTTTTCGCGGCGTGCGGCTGGCCGCCGCCGAGGCCGGCGCGGTGCTGGCCGGCGGCGATCTCGCGGCTTCGCCCGGCGGCCTGGTGGCCGATGTCGCCGGGCTCGGGCGGGTGCGGCGCGGGAGGGCGCTTTTGCGATCGGGCGCGCGTCCCGGCGACCTGATTTTCGTGAGCGGCACGCTCGGTCTGGCCGCGCGCGGCCGCGCCCTGGCGCACGGCGGCACCGCCCCGGGTAACGCCGGCGATCGCGCCGCCCTCGCCCGCCATCGCCATCCGCGAGCGCGCTGGGCGCTGGGCGGGGCGCTGGCGGAGCGGCGGCTGGCCTCCGCCGCGATCGACATCAGCGACGGCCTCAGCACCGATCTCGATCATCTCTGCGAAGAGAGCGGCGTAGCGGCGGTGATTGACGCCGCCCGCATTCCGGCGCCGGCGGCGCCGGGGGGATTGGAGTTGGCTTTGCACGGCGGCGAGGATTACGAGCTGCTGTTCACGGTGCCGCCCCGGCGCCGCGCCGCGCTGGCGCGGCTGGCGTTCGCGGCGGCGCCCGTCGAGATCGGCGTGATTCGCGCCGGCCGCGGCATGTGGCTGCGCCGCGACGGGCGCGTGCGCCGGCTGCGCGCCGGTGGCTGGGAGCATTTTCGGAGTACGATGCGGGGGAAATGAGCCGCACACTCCCGGTCACTGGACTCTGTTGGCTGCTATTGGCGGCCGCGGCTGCGCCGGCGCAGGCCCCGGCCCCGGCGCGGCCGCTGCACCTGCCCTCGAATCAACTGCTGTTCGAACCGGCGCCGGGGGCGCCGCAGCAGCTCGACAGCTTTCCCGCCGCGCTCGCGGCCTCGCCCGACGGCCGCTATGTAGCCGCTCTCGATGCCGGTTTCGGCACGCAGTCGATCGCTATCGCCGATACCGCGACCGGCGAGCTGCGCGACTTCGCCGATCCGCGCCTCAGCGCGAAGCATCGCCAGACTTACTTCCTGGGCCTGGCGTTCAGTCCCAGCGGCCGCGAGATCTTCGCGTCACTGGCATCGTTGACCGATCCGCGAGGGCGCAGAACCGGAGACCTGGGCAACGGCATTTTGGTTTATCGCTTCGCGGGGGGCAGAATCACGCCCGAGCGTTTTCTTCCGATCCCTCTCCAGCCGCTCGCCCCCGGACGCCGCGCCAGCGGGATGGGCCGTTCCGTGCCGCCGGGATTTGCGATTCCTTATCCCGCCGGCCTCGCCGTGTTTCGCACCGCCGGCGGGTTGCGCATCCTGGCCGCGAATAATCTCTCCGACAATGCACTCTTGCTCGACGCGGCTTCGGGACGCATCCTCGAGCGGTTCGATCTCGGCATCAGCCCCACGGTTCCAGCCGCCTATCCTTATGCCGTCGTGGTCGCGCCCGACCACCGCACCGCGTATTGCAGTCTTTGGAACGGCTCGCGCGTGGCGCAGCTGGATCTCGCGAGCGGGCGCATCACGCGCTGGTTGCCCTTAGCCCCGCCGCGCAGCCGGACCGCGGCTGGTTCCCATCCCAGCGCCCTGCTGCTCAGCCGTGACGGCCGATGGCTGTTTGTCGCCTTGAGCAACGCCGATCGCGTCGCCGCCGTGCCGCTGGCGGGGCAAGCCGCGCCCGCCTGGCTGGATACCACGCTGCCCGACGAGCGCTACGGCGGCAGCACGCCGAATGCCCTCGCCGAATCGCCCGACGGCCGCCGGCTGTTCGTCGCCGACGCCTCGCTCGACGCGGTGGCGGTGTTCGATACGCGCGGCCTGGCGCCGGGCCGGACGCGCCGCGCCGCCGGATTCCTCCCGACCGAATGGTATCCGACCGCTCTCGCCGCCGGCGGCGGCCAGCTCTGGATCGCCAGCGGCAAAGGGCAAGGCACCGGTCCCAACGGAACGCTGCCCGCGACCCCCAAGGGAGGGCGCGCCCGCCTCGGTCATCCCTACATCGCGGCCTTGTTGCGCGGCAGTCTGGCGCACGTCTCGTTCGCGGCTGCGACCACGGATTTGGCGGCGCAAACGGCCATCGTCGAGCGCGCGAACCTCATGCAGGGCCGCCTGCCCGCCTTACCGTTCCGCGCCGGACACAACCCCATCCGGCATGTGATCTACATCATCAAGGAAAATCGCACCTACGACCAAGTCTTGGGCGATCTCGGCGCCGGCGACGGCGACCCGTCGCTCACTTTATACGGCGCCGCCATCACGCCGAACGAGCATGAGCTGGCGCGCCGCTTCGGCGTGCTCGACAATTTTTATGACAGCGGCGAAGTTTCCGGCGACGGTCATGTCTGGTCCATGGCCGCGATCACCAGCGATTACAACGAAAGAACGTGGCAAATCAGCTATCGCAACAGCCAACGCAGCTACGACTATGAAGGCGCGGTAGCCGGCGAGGTCCCGCTCGAGCACGGGATCGCCGACGTGGACGAGCCGGGGACGGGCTACATCTGGGCCGATGTCGCCCGCCACGGCCTGAGCCATCGCAACTACGGCGAATACGTGGTCACGGAGTGGTGCGATGAACGCGGCCAGGCGGCTCCGCCCGAAGCGGGCGCGCCGCCGCTGCCGGCCCGCCACTGCCCGCAAACCTGGGTCCGGCCCGGCCAGCCGCTCATGGGCGCCGCCGGCCAGGCCAGCCCGTGGCCCTGGCGCGTCCCCGTCATCGCCCGCGATATCGCCAGCAAGCCAGAGCTCGTGGGCCATTTCGACCCGGCCTTCGCCGACTTTCGCTTGGACTATCCCGACCAACTGCGCGCCGACGAGTTCTTGCGCGAATTTCGCGGCTTCGTGCAGGCGCGCGACACCGGGCAGGGGCCCCGCCTGCCCAACTTCATCATCCTGCGCCTGCCCAACGATCACACCATGGGCACGCGGCCCGGCGGCCCGACGCCGGAGGCCTCCGTCGCCGACAACGATCTGGCGGTGGGACGGGTAGTGGAAGCGGTCTCACACAGCCCTTATTGGAGCGACACCGCTATCGTGATTCTCGAGGACGATGCCCAAGACGGCGCCGACCATGTGGACGCGCACCGCAGCCTCTGCTTGGTCATCAGCAAATATTCGCCGTCCTCCGAGGCCCGCCCCTTCGTGGACCACCACTTCTATACGACCGTCAACGCCATCCGCACGATGGAAGTGCTGCTCGGTTTGCCGCCGATGAATCACAATGACGCCCGCGCCGCCGTCATGGCGCCGCTTTTCTCCGGCGCCGGCGACCAGGCGCCCTTCGACGCCGACTTTCGCAACCGCGACAACGGCCTCATCTACCGGATGAATCCCGCGCGCGGCCCCGGCGCGCGCGCTTCCGCGGCCATGGATTGGCGCCACGCCGATGCCAATCCCGCCGCCGCGCTGAACGCGATCCTGTGGCGCGAGCGGAAGGGCAACACGCCCGAACCCGCCCCGCGTTACACCGTGCCCGGCCTGGACGCCCCGCCGGCGGGCGCAAGCCGCTAGCCGCGGTCAGAACTCCAGGCGCACGCCGAGCTGCGCGGCAAAGGGAATGCCCACGGTGGTCCCCGGTCCGAAAAAATCGCCGAGCGCGCCCGCAGGCACCCGTAGCTGCCGCAGGCTGGTGATGGGCTGGGTTTGCGTGCATGCGGCATTCAGGCAGAAAGCGGTGGCGTTCGACAAGCTGTTGACGGGTGTCGGCAACGCGGCGAGGCTGGTGACGTAGTTGGCGCCGGGATTGTTGCGATTGAAGAGATTGAAAAACTCGATCAGCGGCGTCAACGTCCAGCGTTCCCGCCGTAGGGGCCGGCTGACACGCAGATCGAATTGCACGAAGGGCGTGCCCCGCAGCTCGTCCAGCGTGGTTTGCACCCCGTTGACGATGGCGCGATCATCCATGGGATCGCCCAAGCCGTTGACATCCACCGGGGTAGTCAGAGTAAACGGCCGGGCGCTTTCGGCTTGGCCGAGCAGGCTCAGCTGCAGCCCGCCCGGCGCGAGATAGCTTCCCGCCAGCACCGCGCGATGGCGCACGTCCTCGCCGGAGGGGCCGTAATCGCCGGGGGCGAAGGCATGCAGCGGATTGCAGACCCCGTTGACATAATCGAACAACTCGCCGAGCACGCACCCCCACGTGTTCGCGCGGGCGAGCGTGTAGTTGAATATCCATTGGTAGCGATGGCCCCAGTGCCCTTGCAAGTGAACCGATAGCGCGTCGTAGGACGAGCGATTATCGCCGCGGAAGACGGCTACGTTCGGCACGTTCGCCTGCTGATCGGCGCGATCCTGCGGAAACAGGGGCGAGAACAAGGTATAGCCGGCCTGGTACTCGTAGCGACGGTAGGAGTGGTTGCCCTCTTCGTGCGTCCAGTCGGCGCCTAGGCTCCAATTCGGGGTCAACGCGTGTTCCACCCCGGCGGTGATGTGGATCGCATACGGCGTTTCGTAGTTGGGATCGATGACTGCGCCCTGCGCGCCCCCGGGCAAGCAACCGGCGTCCCCGGGCTTGAAGCAGGGCGCGGGCGGCTCGTTCACCGCTTGCAGGGCCTGCACCCAGCCGTTTTGCGCCGAGTCGGCGAAGAAGAGACCCGCGCCCGCGCGAATTACGGTTTGTTCCCGCCCGTCGGGAGAAAACGCGATGCCAAGACGAGGCGCAAACGCCTTGCGGTAATCGTGCGGCACGCCGGCCAGCGGAATCTTCAGCGCGCGCAGCGTCAGCAGCGCGGGATTGCTGGCCTGGCTGCGCCCCGACGCCTGAAACAGCCCAAAGGTCGTATCCCACCGCAACCCATAGTCAATCCGCAGGCGAGGCGTGGCTTCCCATTCGTCTTGAACGTAGAGGCCGAGCCGCTGCACGTTTTGCGAAAACGCGCCGTTGCCGGCCGGCGTGTCGAGACAGGTGGTTCCGGGCGTGGCATCCGGCGCACAGACCAAGTCCGCGGCAAATTGCCGAGGGGCGGCGAGATAATCGCTCGGATTCATCGGGAAGACGGTCAGGTTTTCGGCGTTGGCGGAGAGCGCTCCGCTCAGCACCGGCTCATGGATGAAGTCCAGGCCGAAGCGCAGCACGTGGCTTGACGCCTGGCGGCTCAGGTCGTAGCGGAGCTGGTATTTTTCTTGGTCGCGCAGGACGGGAAACGCCGTGATCGGCGTGATGAATTGGTTGTCGCCGAAGGTCTCGAAGCCGGAAATGGTGCTGGCGGTCGCGCTGAAGGGAAACGCCAGCGCGAACCCCAAGTCGCCGTTGCGCGTTTCGGAATGGCGCAGCAGGCTGGCCGCCAGCAAGAAATGGCTGAGCCAATGCGAATGGAACGAATGATTCTGGTCGAGCACCGCGTTGACATAGCTGGAACGCGAGGTGGCGCCGGTCGAGGGCAACGCCGCCTGCTGCACCAAATCGTTGCGGGTGGTGTAGCCGTCGCTCGAAAGCCGCAAGAACCATTGCGAGCGGTCCGACTGCGCCCAGTCCAGGCGCAGGGACGCCATCACGTCGCGGAATGGCACGGGCACGGAGCTGGGCGCATCGATCGATGCGACGCCAGGAATCAAGCCGTCCGCGGCCAAACTGCCCAGGGCTTGAAACTGCGCCAAGCTGGCGGCGCTGTACGCGATGCTGGCGTTCTCCCGCACCGCCTCGATCGAGCTGAACGCCCACAGCCGATGGCGGCGCAGCGGCCCGCCCAAAGCCGCCACGAAGTTCTGCCGGGAAAACGGCTGTTTGGGGTTGGGCGCGGGGTTGTCGATGGGAAAGCGGGCATTCAGGCCGGCCGCCCGCTCGTAAAACTCCGCCTCGCCGTGCGGCTGATCGGTACCGCGTTTGGTGGTGATCACGACCGATCCCGCGGTGGTGCGGCCGGTATCGGCATTCTCTTCGGCGGTGCGCACGGCGAACTCCTGGATCGCCGCCGGAGAAAAATTCTGCAAGAAGCCGCCGATGTAATCGTCGGAATCGTCCGCCCCGTCCACCGACAGCTCCACGTTGAGACCGGAGCTGCCGCCGAACGACACCGCGGTAATGCGCGCCTTGGTGGGATCGGAGGGTTCCACCGGCTCCGTGCCGGGCACGAGATAGGCGATATTGGCGAAGCTGCGCGCGGCAAGCGGAATCGTCGCCAAGTCGGAAGCCGTCACGACGCCTTCGTGCACGGCGCTCAGATCGAGCGGCTGCGTGGCGATGGAGGAGCCTCCGGAACGCACCTCGACGACGCTCTTCACCGCCGCCGGCCTTAGCGTCACCACCAGCGCGCGCACGACGCTCACTTGCACCGTCACTTCCGATCGCGCGGGCGCGAATCCCGGCGCCGTGACCGTGAGCTGGTAAACGCCCGGGGTCAGCTCTAGGATCGAAAAATCGCCGTTGCGATTGGCCGTCACTTGCCGGGCGCCGGCGCCGCCGCCTACCAGCAGGAGTTGCGCGTTGGGCACGCGCGCGCCTTGTCCGTCCTGCACGATGCCGCTCAGCCCGCCGCGGGCTTCTTGCCCGTAAACACCGCCGGCCAGCAGCAGCGCCAACAAAAACCCTGTCGCTAACGATCGCAGACTCTTCACGCGTTTTTGCCGAGAAGAGTCAGACTATCGGCGCCGCCCAACTACTACCAGCGATCGTGGTGCCCTCGGCGCGCCGCGGCAGGCCGCCGTTCGCGTGCGCCGAACGCACCGGCTTGGGCTCGGCCGCGCGAAGGGCTCCGGCGGCTGGCCGCGCTTGCGCCCCGCTTTGAGTGATACCTAAAGCCCAGTTGCGGCGTAGTTTGCTCATAAGGAACGAAAAACGGCAACCGGGGGAGGAATGGAGACCCCGGTTGCCGCCGCGGTGCCGAAGCAACGCGCCTTGATTGTTAAGATTGACCGTCGGCAACGCTCGCAGGTTTCGAAATTTTGGCGAAAATCTCATGGCTGCGGCAATAGAGCTCCAAGGCGTTTCTAAGTCCTACGGTTCGGTCCACGCCGTCTCCTCGCTCGATCTTCGCGTTCCTGAAGGCAGCGTCTACGGCTTCCTTGGCCCGAATGGCTCCGGCAAGACCACGACGATTCGCATGATCATGAACATCCTCGTGCCGGACCAGGGCTCTCTCTTTATCCAGGGCCGAAGTGTGAGCAAAGACACCAAAGATGTCATCGGCTATCTGCCGGAGGAGCGAGGCCTTTACCCAAAGATGAAGGTCGCCGAGCTCATTCGCTTCTTCGCCGAGTTGAAGAATGTGCCCCGCTCCGATCTCGAGCGGCGGGTGCGCTACTGGCTGGAGCGAGTGGATCTGGCGGACTGGGGAGCGAAGAAAGTCAATGAACTATCCAAGGGCATGCAGCAGAAAATTCAGTTCATTGTCAGCGTGATCGCCGACCCGCCGATTTTGATCCTCGACGAGCCCTCCTCGGGACTGGACCCAGTCAATGCCAATCTGCTGCGGGAGATCCTGTTGGAACTGCGTTCCCAGGGCAAGACCATCCTGTTCTCGACGCATCGCATGGAAGAGGCCGAGCGGCTCTGCGACCACATTTGCCTGATCAGCAAGGGGCATAAAGTCCTGGATGGCGAACTGAACGCCATTCGCAACTCCGCGGGCAAAGGGACGGTGCGCATCGATTACCGCGGCGATGCGCAGATCTTGCGGCGGGGACCGGGCGTCGCCAGCGTCGCCGATTACGGAAATTATGCCGAGGTGCAAATGGCGCCGGGCGGCGAGCCCGCCGCGCTCCTGCGCTGGCTGGCGCCGCAGCTAGAAATGACGCGTTTTGAAATGCAGGCGCCCAGCCTGAACCAAATATTCCTGGATAGCGTCGGCGCCACCACCGCCGTGCCGGCGGCGCACGGAGGCTGAGGCCGTGTCGAAACTCCTGATCATCGCCAAGCGCGAGTACGTGCAACGGGTCAAGAGCAAGGGTTTCGTGATCTTCACGATTCTATTGCCCGCCCTGATGGCCGGCTACATCCTTTTCATCGTCGCCATCAGCCGTGCCAGCCAAAATCAGCCGAGCCACTTGGCGGTGATCGACCTCTCGGGTGAAATTCTGCCGGTATTGCGGCAAGAACTGACGGACAAGCTGAGCAACGGCAAGCCCAAATTCACCATCGAAGCCGTGACCGCCACGCCGGCGACTTTGCCGCAAGCTGAGCGCCGATTGGAACAAGCCGTTCTCGCCGGACGGTACACCGGCTTTCTCGTGCTGCCGGCGGACATCCTTACCAGCCACACCGCGCAATATCACGCCAAGAACGTCATCCTGGACGGCCAGACGATTCAGAATCGCTTGCGCGATGCGGTGACACGCGTGCGGCTGCGGCAGGCGGGCATCGCGGCCGACCAGGTGCCGCAGTACTTCGCCGCCTTCGATCTCCAAGGTCTGCGCATCACGCCCGAGGGCGAACGCCAAGATCAGGGCCAGACGCTGGCTTTGGCCTATATCCTCGGCGGCCTCCTTTATTTCGTGCTGATCTTCTACGGCATGAACTTCATGAGCAGCGTGGTTGAGGAAAAGACCAGCCGCGTCGCCGAAGTCGTGCTCTCCTCGGTCAGCGCCTTCGGGCTGCTGATGGGCAAGATCTTGGGCGTGGCCGGAGCGGCGCTGACGCAAGCCTGCATCTGGGGCGCGTGCTTGGCGCTGGTCGGCGCATATTCCGCCGTGGTGGCGTCGGCGGCCGGCGGCGGCTGGCTGCGGCATATCCCGCCCATCGGCCCGATGATCTATATCTCCTTCATCATTTTCTTCGTGCTCGGGTTCCTGCTCTACTCCAGCCTCTATGCCGCGGTCGGAGCGACGGTTTCGAGCGAACAGGAGATGCGGCAATCGGCCATGCCGATCACGCTCTTGATCGTGGCGGCCTTTTTCATTTCGTTCACGCCGATGATGCAGGTGGGCACGTCCCTCACGGCGGTGATCTTGTCGGAAATTCCCTTTTTCGCTCCCATTCTGATGATGGTGCGCATCCCCATCGCGAACCCGCCGTTCTGGCAGATCGCGCTGTCGTGGGCGCTCTGCGCCGCGACGCTGGTGATCATCATCCAGTTCACCGCGAAGATCTACCGCGTCGGCATTCTGATGACGGGCAAGCGGCCCAATTTGCCCGAGCTGTTGCGCTGGCTCAAGTACAGCTAGCCGCGCGGGCGTGCCCGGGCCATCACCGGCTCGCCAGGCGCCCGCCGCGACCAGGGCCGATCAGGTGCGGTAGCTGGCGTTGATGTGGATGTAGGCTTCGGTCAGATCGCAGGTCCACATCCAGGCGCGAGCGCGCCCTGCGCCCAAGCGCACGCGGACCTCTACCTCTTTCACATCCAAGCGCCGCTTGGCCTCGCCTTCATCGAAGGGCAGGGCGCGGCCGCGGCGATAGAGCACCATGCCGTTGGCCTGCACTTCCGCCCGTTCGGGATCGAAGCGCGCGCCGGAGTAGCCGGCCGCCGCCAAGATGCGGCCCCAATTGGGATCGGCGCCGGCCAGCGCGGTCTTCACCAGCGGCGAATGCGCGATGGCGCGCGCGGCGCGATCGGCTTCGGCCGCGGTGCGCGCCCCCTCGACGGTAATCGTGACGAAGCGCCGCGCGCCTTCGCCGTCGCACACGATCTGCCGCGCGAGCGACGCGGCCACGGCGGCGAGCGCGGGCGTGAAGACGGCGGCGGCGGCGGGCGCGAGCGGCTTTCCCGCCGCTGCCAGCAGCGCCACCATGTCGTTGGTCGAGGTGTCGCCATCGACGGTGATGCGATGAAAGGAGACCGCAAGCGCTTGCCGGAGGCAGCGCCGCAGCAGCGGCAGGGCGAGCGGCGCATCGGTAAAGAGAAAGCCCAGCATGGTGGCCATGCGGGGGTGAATCATGCCGGCGCCCTTGGCGAAGCCGCCGACGTGATAGACGCGCCCGCCGAAGCGAAAACTCGCCCCCGCCAGCTTCGGCCGCGTATCGGTCGTGCAGATGGCCTGCGCTGCCGCGGCGGCGCCGTCTTCATCGGCGCGCCGGGACCATCGCTCGAGTTGCGCGGTGATGCGTTTCCACGGCAGGGGCACGCCGATGACGCCGGTCGAGGCAACCAGGATTTCTTCGCGGCCGCACGCGAGCAGCTGCGCCGCGCTCCGCGCCGTCGCCTGCGCCGCCCGCCGGCCGGCGGCGCCGGTGGCGCAGTTGGCGTTGCCGGAGTTCACCACCAGAGCCCGCACCCGGCCGCCGCCGCGGCGCAGGTTTTCCCGGCTCAGGCGCACCGGCGCGGCTTGCAGCCGATTGGTCGTGAAGACCGCGGCGCACCGCGCCGCCGGCTCGGCGATGATCCAGGCGAGATCGGCGGCCGCCTCCTTGATGCCGCAGGGGCCCGCGAGAAACCGGAAGCCGCCCAGGTTCGCGGGCCACGCGGGCGACGCCTCGGCGCCGCCCCGCTTGCCGTCCCGCCCGCTCACGGAACGAGCGCCAGGGCGGCGGCCGGCGCGGGCGCCTCGCTTTCGGCGGCGAAGATATCGCGAATCACCGCATGCTGCCGGCAGACCGGGCGCTTGGGGCAGGCGGCGCAGTCGCGGCTGAATTTTTGCGGCAGCGCGCCGAGGTCGGTGTCGGTAAACCCGAGGCGATAGAAAAACTGCGGCGCGTGCGTCAGCGCAAACACCTTCCACACCTGATGCGCTTTCGCCTCTTCGACCAGCGCCGCCGTCAGTTGCCGGCCCAGGCCTTGGCCGCGGCGGGCCGGCGCCACCGCCAGCGACTGGATCTCGGCCACGTCTTCGTCGAGAAAGTGCAGCGCTCCGCTGGCCACGATCCGGCCGTTGGCTTCGATCACGGTGAAATCGCGGATATTCTCGCAGAGGTAGCGCAAGCTCCGCGGCAGCAGCAATCCCTGCGCCACGTACGGCTGCATCAGCGCATGAATCTCGGCGGCGTCGTACAGGCGCGCGGGCCGAATCGTCATCGGGGCACCTCCGCGGTGGCGCATGGGTTTCGCAGGCGCGTGCCGGCCGGCGCGCCGCCGGTGATCCATTCCCTCGCGCCGGCGATGGCAATCTCGCCGACGCCGCCGGCCAACGCCGCGCGGCAAGACGCCAGCTTCGGCAGCATGCCGCCGGAGACGGCGCCGCCGGCGCTCAGCGTCTCGAGCTCTTCCAGATCCAGTTCGGCGATGATGCGTCCCGCGCCGTCGCGCACGCCGGGAACGTCGGTCAAAAACAGCAGCCGGTCGGCGCGCAACTGCACGGCGCAGGCGGCGGCGAAGGCATCGGCGTTGACGTTCAGCGGCGAGCCGTCGGCGGCGGCGGCGAGGCTAGCGAGCACGGGGATGAAGCCCGACGCCAGCAACGTTTCGAGCAGGCGCGGCTCGCCGCCCGTCATCTCGCCGACGAATCCCAGTTCGGGCGCGCCGGCGCAGGCGCGCAGGCAGCCGCCATCCACGCCGCTCAGCCCTACCGCGCGGGGCCCCGCCGCCGCGCGCGGCTCCTGGGCCAGCGCCCGGTTCAGCGCCGCCACCAACCGCGTATTCACGGCTCCGGCCAGGACCATGACGGCGGCCTCCAGCGTCGGTTGGTCGGTGACGCGCAAGCCGCGATGAAAGCTGCTGGCGATGCCCAGCCGCGACAGCATCGCGGTCAGCGCCTTGCCGCCGCCATGCACCAAGCAGAGGCGTTCGCCCGCCAGCGCCCGGCGCGCCAGCGCTCGCGCCAGGTCGGCGGAAGGCTCGGGCTCGAGCACGCTGCCGCCGATTTTGATCACCGTGGTCACGGCAGGCCGGCTCCCTCGGGCAGCCCCAGCATCAAATTCATGTTCTGCACCGCCTGGCCGGCCGCGCCCTTCAGCAAGTTGTCGAGGCAGCTCACGACAATTGCCTGGCGGGAGGCTTCGCGCACGCGGAAGCCGACGTCGCAGAAATTGGTATGCGTCACGTCGCGCAATTCCGGCAGCCGCTCGCCGCGCACGCGCACGAACGGGCGCGCGTCGTAAGCCCGGCGATAGAGGGCCTCGAGCTCGGCGGCGCCGGCGCCGTTGGCGAGGGGCACGTAACAGGTGGCCAGGATGCCGCGCGCGACCGGCAGCAGATGCGGCGTGAAGGTGAATTCCTCCACCGGCAGCCCCGCCTGTGCGGCAATTTCCGGCGTGTGGCGATGCGTCGCGACGCCGTACGCCTTGCAATTGCTCTCGAGTTCGACGAAATGCAGGTCCTCACGCAAGCTGCGGCCGGCGCCGCTGGCGCCCGACTTGGCGTCGCAAATGACGCCGGCGGCGCGCGCGGCGCCGCTCGCCAGCAGCGGCCACAGCGCGGTGTTGGCGGCGGTGGCATAGCAGCCGGGATTGGCCACCAGACGCGCGGCGGCGATCGGCGCCGGGTAGCGCTCCGGCCAGCCGTAGACGGCTTCGGCGAGCAGCTCCGGCGCGGTGTGCGGTTGCCCGTACCAGCGGCGGAACTCCTCGGCGTCGCGCAAGCGAAACGCCCCGCTCAGATCCACCAGCCGCGCCGCGGTCTCGCGCCACAGCCGCGGCACCCATTCCAGGGAGACCTCGTGCGGCGTCGCCAAGAAAATCAAATCGAGCGCCGCCGCGCGCACCGCGTCGAGCGAGAGCGGAACGCACTCCAAATCGGTGCGGCCGGCGAAGGCCGGCGCCCGCTCCGCCAGCGGCCGCGCCCCGGCACCCTCCCGCCCGGAGGTGAACACGCCCGCCAGGGTCACGCCGGGATGGCCGAGCAGCAGGCGCGCCAGTTCCAGGCCGGCGTAGCCGGTGACCCCGATCACGCCCACCCGCGCGCGCCCGGGCGCGCCCGGCTGCGAATAATTATTCATCGCAAGAATAATTATTCATTGGCGGCAGGGACGCTGTCAAGCGGAACGGCGGGCGGGAACCGCGGCGGCGCCGCGCGCCGGGGCCGCCGCTCCGCCGGGCGAGCGCGCCGGTCGCGCGGGCCGCACCGCCCGCGGCAACGCCGGCGGCGACGGCCGGGTTGCTTTTTCGCCCTATCTTCGCCTATGCTCGAAAGCGCGGATGAGCCTGACCCGGCGGCAAAAGCAAGTGCTCGATTTCCTGCGCGCCTTTCTGGCGCGCGAGGGCTACGTGCCGAGCTTTCAAGAGATCGCCGGCGGGCTGGGGCTCTCTTCCGTCGCCACCGTGCACAAGCACCTGGCCACGCTGCAGGCGAAAGGCTACCTGCGCCGCGGTCCCGGCTTCCGCCGGCATTTCGAGCTGATCAATCGCGAATCGATCGAGCGGCGCCACCGCCGCTGGCGCGCCAACCGCAACCGTCTTCCCTTGGTGGGCCGCATCGCCGCCGGCAAGCCCATCGAGGCAATCGAGGCTCGCGGCGAAATTTCCCTCGCCGATCTGGCGCGCGGCCGCCAGGTGTTCGCGCTGGAAGTGCGCGGCGACAGCATGATTGACGACCATATCGTGGAGGGCGATTACGTCCTGGTCGAGCGCGTGCCGCAGGTCGAGAACGGCGAACTGGTGGTGGCCCTGGTGGAAGGCAGCGAGGCGACCCTGAAGCGCTTCTATCGCGAGCGCAACGGCTTGATCCGGCTGCAGCCCGCCAACGAGCGCCTGCGGCCGCTGCTGCTGGCGGCTGACCGCGTCGAGATCCAGGGCCGGGTGATCGGCGTGTTGCGCCGCTATTAGCTCATCCCAGGCTGGCGAGCAAGCGAGCGGCATCGTCGCGCGTGGGCTGATCGGGCTCCGGCGCGGTGGCCAGGTAATGTTGCAGCAATTCCCTGGCCCAGGAGAAATTCCGCCCCGTTTGTTTCAGCGCTTGCGCGACCAGGTAATCCCCCAAACGGCTGTCGGGATGAAGGGCCAAGCTGGCCCGCAAGACGCTGCGCGCCTCCGCCTCGCGCCCCAAGAAAACCAGCACCGCCGCGTAATAGGCCGAATACAGGCTCGATTGCGCTTGCAGCTTCGCCGCGCGCTCGAGGTAGGGCGCGGCGGTGGCATATTGCCGCTGCTGAAAATAGGTCAGGCCGGCGTAAAAGATGCCGCGCGGATCGTTCGGGTACTTGCGCGCGGCCTCCAGATACTCCTGCAGCGCCTGCTGGTTGTGGTTGGCCGCCAAATCGATCGCCGCGCGCGCGATATAGCCGTCCACGGGATCGACGAGCGCGAGCCGGCCGGCCTGCTGCAAGGCATTGCCGGTGCTGCCGCCCGCCGCCGCCGGCACCTCCAAATTGAAATTGATCCAGCCCCAATGGACATCGGGCAGGTTGGGATTCAAGGTGCTGGCCAACTCGAGCTGCTTTTTGATCTTGCCCAATTGCAGCAAGGCGCGAAACCGGCTCATGTGCTTCGCCCGTTCCCCCAGGGCTTCACTGAGGTAGAGGTGGCAAAGGGCGCATTGCTGGTCCAAGTCCACGGCCTGCTTGGCTTGCGCGAGGGCGGCGACGTAGTCTCCGAATCCGACCAGTACGTGGGCGCTGTAGGCCAGCAGGCGCGGGTTGTTCGGATCTTGACCGAGGGAGGCAGTCAGCAACTGCCGCGCTTCCTTCCAGCGCCCCCACTCCAGCAAATTGCCGGCATGTTGCAGCACCGCTTGGGTCTCGGCAGCGGTGAGCGAGAAGCCGAAGAGCGGCAGCGCCAAGGCGAGCACCAGGCAACCGCCCCAACGAATCGAACGGCGGATCCACTCAGGCCGGATCGAGCGCCAAATTGGGAAACACCGACGAGCGTTGGCAATCACCGAATCGGACTGGACTCCTTGGAATAACGATCGCGCGAAACTTGCGGAACTACGCCGCCGCTCGGGCGCACACGAGCAGCACCCGTCTTTCCAGGTTGGGCCGGTACAGGCCCTCAACTCCGGCCCTGGCAGCCGCCCTTTCCTTGGGACAGCGCTTACAGCCATTATAATGAGAGACTTCGAGCCAGGAACCCGTGCAGCTCATCAATGAGGATCCTGCTGGTTGAAGACGAGCACAAGGTGGCGCAGTTCATTCGTAAGGGACTGCAGCAAGACCATTTCGCCGTGGATCTCGCCGGCGACGGCGAAGAAGCCCTTTACCTCGCCGAGTCGGGCGAATACGACTTGATCATCCTAGATCTGATGTTGCCCAAGATCAGCGGCTTGTCGGTCCTCTCCACGGTGCGCAAGAAGGACCCCAACGTCCCGATCTTAATTCTCACCGCCAAGACCTCGGTCGAAGACCGCGTGCGCGGGCTGGAGATCGGCAGCGACGATTATTTGATTAAACCCTTTGCCTACGCCGAGTTGCGGGCGCGGGTGCGGGCCTTGCTGCGGCGGGAAAAGCGCGAGCTGAAGCTGCAATTGCGCCTCAATGACCTGATCTTGGACCCGGTCAAGCGCAAAGCATGGCGCGGGGACAAGGAGCTGGAACTCTCGAATAAGGAATTCATGCTGCTCGAGTACTTGATGCGCAACGCCAATCAAGTCGTGACGCGCACGATGATCGCCGAACACGTCTGGGACGCCAGTTTCGACAGTTTTACCAACGTCATTGACGTTTACATCAGCTTTCTTCGCAATAAAATTGACAAGGACCGGGAACCGAAGCTGATTCAGAGCGTGCGCGGCGTCGGTTACGTGCTGCGCGACGGAACCAACGAGGCATGAACGTGCGCCTGCCGAAAGTGAGTCTGGGGTTTTTGCGCCCTTCGAGCGTTCGGGGCCGGCTCACGCTCCAGTACACGGTGATCTTCAGCTTGACCCTGGTCGTGGCCGCGGCGCTGCTCTACGGGGTGCTGACTTGGATCATCTACTGGAACATCGATTCCGAATTGCAGGATGAGGCGAACTATGTCAAACAGTACATTCAGTTTGCCCCCACGGGACAGCCGACTCTTGTCGCCAACGGCGCCGCCGGAAGCGACGATCTGAACGCCATTTTCCGGCTGGCGCAAATCTCCGATGCCAGCGGCCGCTTGGTCAAGCAATCGCCCGAGCTCAAGGGCTTGGGCTTCTCGCTCGAACCGAGCGAGCTGAAGCGCATTTTGGTGGAGCGGCCCACCTTCATCACGCACGGCTGGCCGCGCCAAGAGGAGATCCGCTTCGCCAATGCCGTCCTGCGCGGTCCGGGGAATCAGCCGTATCTGCTCCAGATCGGGGCCCGGCTGAAGCCCATCAACGACGCCCTGGACACGTTCTTGTGGGTGATGCTGATGCTGTTGCCGGTCACCGTGGCCAGCAGCGCGGTCGCCGGCTCGATCATGGCGCAACGCACGCTGAAGCCGGTAGCCGACATCACCCACGCGGCGCAAAAGATCACCGCTTCCAACCTGAGCCAGCGCATCCCGGTGGTGGCCGCGGGCGACGAGCTGGCGGAATTGGCGCAAACCTGCAACGAAATGATCGCCCGCCTGGAAGCCAGCTTCCAGCAGATGAACGAGTTCGCCGCCAACGTGAGCCACGAGCTGCGCACGCCGCTGCAAGCGATTCAGGGTGAAACCGAGCTGGCGCTGATCTCGGAGGCGCCGCTGGCGGAGTGCCGCCGCGTGCTCGAAAGCAACCTGGAGGAGATCGACCGCCTGAACCGCATGATCCGCAATCTCTTGGTGCTGGCGCAGGCGGACGCGGGACAGGTCCGGCCGCGGCTCGAGGCGTTGGATCTGAATGAACTGGTGCGGGACCTGGTCGAGCAGATGCAGGTCGTGGCGGCCGCCCGGGAAGTGGCGTTGCGCGCGGTCACCGCCGCGCCGGTGCCGGTGCAAGCCGACTCGCTGCGGCTGCGGCAAATGGTGCTGAACCTAATTGATAACGCCCTGAAATACACCCCGCCGGGGGGACGGATCGAGGTCCGCGTGGAGCGGCAGCTCGGGCGCGCTCGCGTGCAGGTCCGCGACACGGGGATCGGCATCGATCCCGCCGATTTACCCCATATCTTCGAACGCTTTTACCGCGCCGACAAGTCACGCTCCCGCACCGCCGGCGCCGTAGATGGCTGCGGTCTGGGGCTGCCAATGGTAAAGTGGGTGGCCGAGCTCCATCGTGGCTCGGTCGAGGTGACTAGCACGCCCGGACAGGGCAGCAGCTTCACCGTGAATCTCCCGATGGCGGGTGTCGCTTGAGCCGCAGCCTACGTCAATTACTCGGCAGTCAAAAGGAAGCGAGCGTGACCCGCCGCCCCGACGGCCTGCCTCGGAACGGCGTTCATCCGCACCGCCCCGGGCCCTGGGAAGTGGCCATCGCCATGAGCGGCCTGCCGCTGCAATCCTGCTCGGTGCTGCTGCGCAGCGGCAACGAGCGCATCCTGGTGGACACCGGTTTTTCCTCTCACGATACAGTCTTGTTGCAAGGGCTAGAACGCGCGGGCGTGGCGCCGACAGAAATTACCGCAATCATCAATACCCATTTCCACCTCGATCATATCGGCTGCAACAACCTGTTTCCCCGGGCGCGGGTGTACGCGTCGCGGCGCGACTACGAATGGGCCTGCCGGATCTATGAGAGCGTCTGCGGCGGCGAGGAGCGGCGCGAAGTCTTCCGCACGTTCTACCCGGAAGTGACCGACGCGGAGTTCGACCGCATGGATCAAGCGCGGCTGCTGCAACTGATCCGCTGGCTCTGGGATCCGGCGATGCTGGGGGATCTGAACCGTTATCAATGGCTGGAGGACGGCGTCTGGCCTTTCCAGGGATTGCGCTGGCTGCCCACGCCCGGGCATACGCCGGGTCATATTTCGATCGCCGTGGACGGCGTCGATAACTCGTATTTGATCGTGGGCGATGCCCGGGCGTTCCAAGACGACGCCACCGTGGGCTACGACATGCCGCCCCACAATCTGGCGCAATATCAGGCTTCCCGGCGCATCCTGGACGCCTTCACGGGCGTACTGATTCCCGGCCACGACGAGCCGTTCCTGCAAATCCCAGGTTCAGGGGGTTCACGTTGATCAATCCCGCCGTCAGCGAACGGGGCATCTCCGCCCGCGTGGAGCGATTCACCGAAAGCGTGATTCGCGAGATGACGCGCCTGGCCATGGAGCATGAGGCCATCAATCTGGCGCAAGGCTTTCCTGATTTTCCGGCTCCCGAATTCATCAAGGAAGCGGCCATCGCCGCGATTCGCGCCGACGTCAACCAGTATTCGGTGACTTGGGGCGATCCCCTGCTGCGGCAAGCCATTGCCGCTAAATACCGCCGCTGGTACGGCCTGGAGATCGAAGCCGACGCCCACGTGACGGTCTGTTGCGGCTCGACCGAGGCCATGATCTCGACCCTCATTGCGGTGCTGAATCCCGGCGACGAGACGGTCATCTTCGAGCCCTTCTACGAAAACTACGGCCCCGACTCGATTCTCAGCGGCGCCGCGCCCCGCTTCGTGCCGCTGCGCGCCGGCGCCGGCGGCTGGAGCTTCGACCGCGAGGAGCTGCGCGCCGCCTTCAACGCCAAGACCCGCGCCATCGTGCTGAATACGCCCAACAATCCCACCGGGAAGGTCTTCACGCGCGCGGAATTGGAGTTCATCCGCGATCTATGCGTGGAGTGGGACTGCCTGGCGATCACCGACGAGATTTACGAGCACATCATCTACGACGGCCGGCCGCACATACCCATGGCCACGCTGCCGGGGATGGCGGAGCGCACGATCACGATCAGCGGCATTTCGAAGACCTTCAGCGTCACCGGCTGGCGGGTGGGCTGGGCGGTGGCGCCGGCGCATTTGGCCGGCGGCATCCGCAAGGTGCACGATTTTCTGACGGTAGGCGCGCCGGCGCCCTTGCAGATCGGCGCCGCCCACGCCATTGCCGACGGCGACGACTACTGCCGCGGCCTCGCCGCCGCCTACACCGCCCGCCGGCAGCGCATCGTGCCGCGCCTTCAGGCCGCCGGCTTCGCCTGCGCCTGGCCCGAGGGCGCCTATTACGTGATCACCGATATCGGCGGCTTCCAGCCCCGGCACGGCGCCGACGACGTGGCGTTCGCGCGCTGGCTGACGGCGGAGATCGGCGTGGCCTGCGTCCCCGGTTCCAGCTTCTATCACCGCCCGGGCGATGGCGCCCGGCAAGTGCGCTTTTGTTTTTCCAAGCAAGACCCCACCCTGGAGGAAGCGGCCCGCCGGCTTGAACTCGTGCGCCAACGCTGAGCCGCCGCATCTCCACCCAGGAACCGATCCGTGTGCTCGCGGGCGGCATTCCCGCCCGGCATTCGTCCCCAAGGAGAAGTGCTCTTGAAAGCAGCCGTCATTTCCGCCGATTGGGCGCCGCGCCCCGACTATGCCTTGAGCGAAGAGGAACGCCGCACGCACATGGCGCGCGTCGGTTCCGCGGTCTGGAAGAACCCGCGGGTGCAGGTGCAGGAGCTCGAAGATCCACGGCCCGGAGCGCACGACGTGATCGTGCGCGTGGCCGCCGCCGGGCTCTGCGGCTCCGACCTGCACTTCTTCGAAACCGACGCCGACGGCTACATGCATTATCCCGGGATGGCCCGCTTCCCCAGCGTGCCCGGGCACGAGGTCGCCGGCGAGGTCGTCGAGACCGGCGCCGAGGTGCGATCGCTGCGGCCGGGGGACTTGGTGTGCCTCGATGACATGGTGTGTTGCGGGGCTTGCGAACCCTGCCGGCGCGGCTTCCCCAACCAGTGCGAAAACCTCGACGACGTCGGCTTCACCATGAATGGCGGCTGCGCCGAGCTGCTGCGCGTTCCCGCGCGCAATTGTTGGAACATCAACGCGCTGCTGGGCCGCTATCACGGCGACCGCAACCGCGCCCTGGAAGCGGGCGCCGGCATCGAGCCCTTCACCGTCGCCTACAACGCCCTGTTCGAATGCGCGCCCCGCTTGAAGCCCGGCGCCTTCGCCACGGTGTTCGGAGCGGGGGCCATCGGCCTGGCGGCGGTGCAGCTCTTGCGGGCCAGCGGCGCGGCCCGGATCATCGTCTTCGAGCACCATGCGCACCGCCGCGAGCTGGCGCGGCAATTCGGCGCGCACGACGTCTTTCCCGCCAACGGCCCGGAGCCCGGCGGCAAGCGGCCGCCGCGGGAGATCGTGATGGAACTGACGGGCGGGGCGGGCGCCGACGTGCAAGTCGAGGCCGCCGGCGCTTTCAATCACACCGTGACGGAAATGGAGGCGTGCGCCGCCAACGGCTGCCAAATCATCATCATCGGCCGCGACCGCCTGCGCGTGCCGCTGTTCCTGGAGAATCTCCAGGTCAAGAAGGCCAACGTGATCGGCGCCATGGGCAATACCGGCTACGGCACCTACCCCAATGTCATCCGCATGATCGCGGCGGGCCTGCTCGACCCCACCCCCATGGTCACCGATCGCTTTTCGCTCGACGAGTTCGAGCAGGCGCTGGCCAAAGCCAAATCGCGCCAGGGGGGCAAAGTTCTCTTGCGCATGAACGGCGCCCGCTAGCGAGCGGTTTCAGGTCGCGACGGGCAGCGCCGTCTGCCATTCCCGCTCCGCCACGCAGGCCAAGATGCGCACCGTCGGCAGCGCGGTCTCCTCGAATCGCCCGCCCAGCGGCTCGGAAACCGCGAGCAATTTCGCTTCCGGCTCGGTATCCAGGCGGACGCCGATGATCTCGCCGCCGCCGGCATGGCTCCAGCGAAACGGCGGCGGCAAGCTCGAGCCGCTGCTCACGTGGGATTGAAAATACGGCGCCGCTAGCAGCGCCCGGCTCCATTCGGCCGGCATGAGATAGCGATCCCGGCCGTGGCGGAGGACCGCCCCCTCCGCCAGCCCGAAGAGCATGGCCTCGTGCCCCCCGGTGCATGTTTTGGCCGCCGTTACCAACGTCTCCAGCACCAGCTCGCGGCTGCGGCTATCCAAGAGCTTTTGGATGGCATCGGCCAGATCGCGGGAGCGCCCCGGCCGCGCCGGCGGGCGATCCAAATAGAACTTGACGAGCAGCGCGCGCGCGGAGTGCACCTGCGCCTTTTGGTAAATCGTCTTGATGTAATCCTTCACCGTGTTCACGGTGATGTGCAGGTCATCGGCGATTTCGCGCACCGATCGCGCTTGAAGCAAGCCGGCGATGATGTCTTGCTCGCGCGGCGAGAATTGCTTCCAAGGTCCGAACTCTCTCATGGAAGCGTCACGTCGGATTGGGCTGTCGTGCATAGGTCCTCCCGATGGCAATAACATCGTGACTCTGACGTGGAGCTCACTGAACGGACGTTTTCCAAAATAGCGCCAATCGCACGACTCAGGTAAGTACCCAAATGGGTGGACTCTTATCCGCCAGGTGAATAGGCTTTGCGCGCCGGCGGAGTCAGGGGTGGGGACGCGGCGGGGGCTGGCCGATCAGCCAGGGCGCGCTTCACTAACTCCCAGGCTTCGGCTTGAATGGCGGGGTCATCCCCGAAACCGCGGAGCCAGCGGGCGGACACTTGCCGCCGGAACCAGGTCAACTGGCGCTTGGCGTATTGGCGCTGCTCCCGCTGCGCCTCGAGCAGGGCCTGGGCGGGCGGGGAGGCGGCGTGCAAGATATCCAAGGCCTGCTTGTATCCGTGCGCCGCGAGCGCCGGCAGCCGCGGGCCGTATCTGGCCGCCAGTTGGCGTGTTTCCTCCACAATCCCCGGCGGCTGGAACATCCCTGCCGCCCGTGAGTCGATGCGGGAATAAAGCGCGGCGCGAGGCGGGTCGAGGCCCAGCAAATAGGGCTGGGCCTCGGCGAAGGGCAGCGGCGGCTGCCGCCAAAATTCGCTCAGGCGGCGCCCGGAAGCCAGGCGCACCTCCAGCGCCCGGATGATGCGCGCCGCGTCGCGCGGCGCGATGCCGGCGGCGGCTTGCGGATCCAGGCGGCGCAGCAGGCGGTGCAGGGCGGCGGGACCGCGGCGAGCGACTCGCTCCCGCAGGCGCTGCCGGATCGCCGGCACCCGCGGCGGCGCCTCCGACAAGCCGCTCAGCAGCGCGCGCAAGTAAAATCCGGTGCCCCCGACCAGCACCGGCACCCGTCCGCGCGCGGCGATGGCGCGAATGCGCGGCCGGGCCTGGCGCGCGTATTCGCCCGCCGTCCACGGCCGCTCGGGATCGGCCTCGCCGATGAAATGATGCGGCACGCGCGCCAGCTCCGCCGCGGTCGGACTCGCGGTCCCGATCTCAAAGCCGCGATAGAGCTGCATGGAGTCGAAACTGACGATCTCCCCTCCCACGCGCTCGGCGAGGTCGAGCGCCAGCGCCGATTTGCCGCTGGCGGTCGGCCCCACGATCACCAGGAGCGGAATCGCCACGGCCATGCCGCCTCAGCGCTTGAGGATCGTGTCATAGGGATCGATCGCAATCTCGGGCAAGGCGCCCGGGGCGGGGCCGGACGCGAGCGCGAAGGCGAACGAGGTGTTCGCGCCCTGAGCGATGACCGTGCCCAGGTAGGCCAGGTGATCGGGAGCTAGCCGCACATACAGGGGCACGGGCATGAGAAAGTCCTCCGGGACTTTCTCTTGCTGCAGCGTCCCGCCGATTTCACGGCCCCCGGAGGCGGCCTGGATCCAGTGTTCATGCGCGACGGCATAACGGGGAATGGCCGTCCATTGCAGCCATTCGCGGAAGAACCAGTCGAGACTGCCGTCCTGAGTCAAGTCGAGCCGTTGCGGCCAATGGCGCTCGGCAATGCGTTCGAAGTCGCTGGTGGAGGGAGAACGGCCGGAGTACGTCCGCACGAAGTCGCGGAGCAAGGCGAAGAAGCGGCCGTCGCGCGGGTCCGGCGCCGGGCCGGCCACGAGCGGCGCGGCGGCCGCCGGCGCGCCCAAGGCCAACGGGCCGCGCAGCATCTCCCGCATCATGTGCAGAAACCAAGCGCCCTTGTCGTAGGTGATCACGTCATAGGCGTTGGGAAACCGGCCGGAGTTGAGGCGGATACCCAGCCAAATCGGACCCGCACCGGCGATTTCCTGGCCTTGGGCGTTTGAGCGCAGCAGCGCCTGCCGTTCCTCCTCCAAAGCTGCATGCATGGCGGCTTCACCGCCGGGCTGGGCTTCGAGGTAGAGCAGCGACGAATAGGTCGCCAGCGCTTCCGCCAGCCATTGGTCATGGTAGTCGCGCCAGCCGACTTCATCGCCCCACCACTGGTGGGCGATCTCGTGCGGACGCATAAGCGGAAACAGCGAGCGGGCTTCGGCGGGCAGTTTCAAATCTTCCAGCTGCTGCGGCGAGAGGAAGCTATCCGTCGCCACGTACAGGAGCCCCGGCCAGCCCTGCCCCAAGCGCAAGGGCAGCTCGGTGACACTCAAGCGGGAATAGGGGAACGGGCCAAATCGCCGCTCGTAAAACTCGATCGTGCGCGCGGTCTGTTGCGCGACGCCCTCCAACTGCGCCGGCGTCGGCGCCGGCGGGACCCCGCCAGCCGCCAGCCCGGGGTCGGACTCGGGCTTGGCGCCATAGACATGGACTGGAATCGGGCCTTGCGCCGAATTCGCCTGCGCGCTGGCTTCGGTGTAATCGCCCAGGCTGAATCCCGCCAGAACCAGCCGCTTGTCGCTCAGCCATCGCGACCGGCGATAGCCCGGCGCGGGCGGCGGAGCATCCGGCGGCGCCACCTGCGCACCGGTCGCGATCAGCGTCAGCTTACCGGGATAGGTAAACGTTAGGTCGTGGGTGGCGGGCAGACCCGGCCGATTCGGATACCAATCGGCGCGATCGGCAATGGCGAAGAGCCCGTGCGCGGCGGCGAAGATGATGCGGCCTTGGTAGCGAAATCTGAGCTGGTAATCCCGGCCGGCTTCGAGCGCCGCCGGACAGATTACCGCGATCACGGGACTGGCATTTTCAGGCGGAGCGAAATTCGGAGTTCCCGGCTCATGCAGGATGCCGAACTGGACGAAATCGAGGGGATGCCCGTCCCCATCCTGCACCGACTGCACAGTCAGGCCCCGGGCCAAATTGAAGGTCAGCACCTGATCGCCGCTGACGCGCGCGCGGAAGGCGGCGGTGGTGTCGCCCGCAAGCGCCATGTCAGCGGCGATATCCGTCTCCACGCGATAACCCTCCATCTCGATTTCTTGGTCATCCGGCGCGGGCGCCGGGCGGCCATTGCGCTCCGAACGCATGGGGAAGCTAGCCCAAACATCCTCACGCCCGGGCTGCGCGGGGTCTTCGCCGCTGACCGCGATCTGCTCCGTCCGCGAGCGGTCCACCATCACTTCAAACTGGCCCAAATGGATGCTCCCGATGCGGGCATAAAAATACGGCGTGCGGTCGTGGTTCAGCACCTCTGCCAGCACGCGAATCGCTTGCATTCGATCGAGGCTGGCGACCGTCGCCTGCCACCGCTCCACGAATTGCCGCCCCGCGGTGGCGGCGGGCAAGGCGGTCGCCAACTCGGCTTGGTTCAGGCGCAATGCGCCGTCGGTGAAACAAAAATACGCGCTTTGAAACTGCTCGTCGAGGATATCCGCGCCGGTGAAGTTGGCCATCGAGAGCCGGTCGGCGGCGTCCGGAGGCATCACCAGGACTTCGCCTTGGCCCGAGAAGAGCGCCAGCCGCATATTGGGCGCGCCGACCACCGGCGCGCCCAGCGCGAGCGTGCCGTGCAGCAGCGAGATATGGACGTCTTCGTCGTCAATATCCAAGCCATCGATGCGGTACACGCGATTCGCGTCCAGCCGCGCCGCCACGATCTCGTCGTAGCTGGCGGCGATGGCATGGAGGGACGGCGCGGGCGCGCTGCGAGACGCGTTTTGCGCCCGCGCCAGAACCCCGCCCAGCGCGGCGATCAACGCCAACCCGAGGCTAGCCCGCACGCTTGGCCGCATGAGCTTAGTTTAGGCCGGTGGCGCACAACCTCTGCGCAAACGGCCGCGGGCAACGCCGGAGCAGGCGGCTGCGCGGGCCAAAGGCGTTCAGGGACCGGCCGGCGGCTTCCGCGACGCAGAGCGGCGCTCGTGCCGGACGGCTGCAGGCGAGCCGGGCCCGATCGCACCGGTTGCCGGCGGCATCGCCTGGCCGCCAGGCTCAGCGCCCGCTTACGCCCCAGCTATACTGACGCGTGACATCGCCTGCGGCGGCAACCGACCCGCTGACGCCTTGGCGCGTGGCGGCGATCAGCTTTCTCAATACCGCGCCCTTACTCAGGGGCCTGGAAAACGAAGCCGGCTTGCGTCTGCAATCCATGCTGCCCGCGCAATGCGCCGAGGCCCTGCGGGCGGGAACGGCGGATATCGGGATCATCCCGGTGATCGAGATGGCGCGAATCCCCGGGCTGGTGGCGCTGCCGGAGATCGCCATCGCCGCCCGCAGCGAGGTGCGCAGCATCTTGCTGATCAGCCGCTGCCCACCCGCCCGGATTCGCCGCCTTTGCCTGGACCCAGCGTCGCGAACCTCGGCCGCTCTCGTGCAGATCCTGCTGCGCCGCCGCTTTGGGGCCGAGTTTTCGATCGAGCCACCGACGCCCGATTGGCAAGCGATGCTCGCCCGCGCCGATGGCGGCCTGCTGATCGGCGACCCCGCGCTGCAAGTGAGCGTCAGCGGCGCGGCTGCCGCCGCCGGGTTCGAGACCCGAGACCTGGCCGCGGAATGGCATCGCTGGACCGGCTTGCCGTTTGTCTTCGCCTTGTGGGCGGTGCGGCAGGAGCGGCTCGAGCGCGGCGGTCCCGGCGAGGGGCAATGGCTCGCCGCGCGGTTTCTGCGGGCGAAGCGGGAGGGCCTGGCTCACCTCGATGAGCTGGTGGCGCAATGGGCGCCGCGCCTGGGGCTCGCGCCGGCGGAGATTCGCCGCTACCTCGAAGTGGACGTGGAGTTCGATTTCACGCCCGAGCATCGGCAGGGTTTGGCGCGTTTCTTCCAGTTGGCGGCGGAAATGGGCCTGATCGCCTCGCCGCGGCTGCCGAACTTGCTAAGCTGGCGCCCATGATCGCTTACTTGACAGGGCAAATCCGCGAGCGCGCCCCGGGCCGGGTCGTGCTCGACGTGCATGGCGTCGGCTACGAGCTCTTCATTCCGGTCAGCACCTTCAGTCAACTGCCGGCCGCGGGCCAATCCGCGTCGCTTTATGTCCACACGCACGTTCGCGAAGATGCCTTGCAGCTGTATGCCTTCGCCACCGCGCTCGAACGATCGCTCTTCGAAAAGCTGATCTCGGTGAGCAATGTCGGGCCGAAGCTGGCGCTGGCGGTGCTTTCCGGACTTTCCGCGCCGGAGCTGGCGGCAGCGATCACGGGCTCGGATCTGGCGCGACTCACGGCCGTTCCGGGCATCGGCAAGAAGACCGCCGAACGCATCTGCGTCGAGTTGCGCGACAAGCTGGCGGAGTTGCCGCTCGGGCCGGTGACCGCCGCGCCCGCGCCGCCCCCCGCCTCCGAGGAGGTCCTTTCGGCGCTCGTCAACCTTGGCTATTCGCGCTTCTTGGCGGAAAAGGCCCTGGCCAAGGCCGCCGGGCAAGCCACCGGCGCTGGTTTCGAAGAGCTCTTCAAGCGCTGCTTGCAGGCGATCGGTGGCGCTTAGCGGGCCCGGACCCTGGTGACGGCTGGATAAAGCGCGGCATGGGTTGGGCAATCGCGCGTCACGACCGGGGCGCGAGGCGGCGGCGAAACGGGCTGCCGCCGGTGACCTGGCCATAGTTGAGCATGCTGACGATCACGACGCCGCCGGCAATATTGCCCAGCACGGCGGGCAAGAGCCAGCCGAGGTAGGCCGAAATCGGCACTGCGTTCGCCACCACGGCCGAAAGGATCTCGGCGCTGCTCGCCACGCAGTGGACGAAACTGCCGAGGCCGATCAAGAACGTCAGCATCCAGGTGACAAGGATTTGGCCCGTGGTCCAATGGCTGGCGCTGACCATCCATGCCACCAACGCCATCAGCCACCCCCCGATGACCCCGCTCCAAAAGACATCCGTAGGCGCGAGCGCCGTGGCATGCTGCCCGATCTCGGCCAGCGCGCCGCGAACGGGCGGCGGCACCGCCCCGGAGTCGATGATCAAGAACGCAAACAAGAGCGCGCCCGCCAGATTCGCGGCGAGGATGAGCCCCCAAAACCACAGCAGCCGTTTGAGGTGGCCGCGCTCGGCGAGCGCCAGAACGACGGGATAGAGCGTGTTTTCGGTAAAGAATTGCGCGCGGCCGATAATCACCGCGATGAAGCCAAGCGGGTACGCCGCGGCGACCAAAATGGCTTTGCCGGCGCCGGCATAGTAGGTTTCCATCAGGGCGACGGCCAAAGCGCTGAGGCCGATGGTCAAGCCGCCGGCCAGCGCTGAAAGCCCCAGGCCTAATGGCGGCCGGAGCAATTCGTCGCGGGCGGTATCGCAGACCGCAATCAGAATCTCGCGTGCGCTCAGCCGCTGCGTCTCTTGCGCGACTTCCGATAATCCGCTTTCATCGGGCGGTTTCGGCGGTTGCTTCTCTTCCATGCCGCTTGGCGGGCGGGGGTGTTGCGCCCGCGCTTTGCTAAGATGCGCCGAGCGCTTCTCCGTCCATGCGTGCCGTCCTGATCTTCAATCCCACGGCGGGCCGGGCCCGTCCCGCCACGCTCGCCCGAGCCGCGGAGCGCTGGCGGGCGGCGGGCTGGCAGGTCGAGACTCTGGCGACCGACGCGGCGACCGGCGCGCGCGGGGCCACTCGCGAGGCGCTGGCGCGCGGGGTGGAGCTGCTGGCGGCTTGCGGCGGCGATGGCACGCTGGCGGAAATCGCGAACGAGGTCGTTGCGCATGGCCTGAAAGCGGCCACCGCGATCACCGCGTTGCCCTTCGGCACCGCCAATGTGTTCGCGCGCGACCTGGGCTTGCCGCTCGCGCCGGAAGCGGCCGCGCGCGCCTTGCTGGCGGGAAGGCCCCAGGCCTTCCCGCTCGGCCGGGCGCGGTTCGGCGGCGGGCGGGAGCGCCATTTCGTTTGTTTCGCCAGTTGCGGCTTCGACGCGCTGATCATCCATCGCGTCACCCGGGCCGCGAAGCGGCGCTGGGGGGTGGCGGCGTTCGTGCTCGAAGCCGTGCGGCAACTGCCCGGCTACGCCTTTCCGCCGCTTCCCGTCAGCAACGGCGCCGGGCAAGCCGAGGCGAACCTGGCGCTGTGCACCTTGACGCGGCATTACGCCGGGCCCTTTGCGCTGTATCCGCGGAGCTGGGCGCGGCAGCCGTATCTGATCACCTGCCGCGGCGGCGCGGCGCGCATGGCTTTGCAATTGGTGGCGTTCTTGGCCGGCGCCGTGCAGGCCGCTCCCGGAGTCCGCGCCGCGCCTGTGAAGCAACTGCAGATTGGAGGCGCCGCGCCCGTGCAACTCGACGGCGAGCCCGCCGGCTTCGCACCCGTGGAGATCGAAATCGAGCCTGCGGCTCTGCGTGTATGGGCGCCCTAATGGGCCGCGGCGCGCGCGGCTTTCACCGGCCGCAGGCGGGCAACGGCATTGAGTTGATCGCTGCGCCAGGGAATTCCGATCAGGCGCGCCAGCGTCGGCGCCAGGTCAATGACATGCACCGGCCGCGCGACAGAGCGCGGCCGCACGCCGAACCCGGCGATCAGAAACGGAACGTGAGTGTCGTAGTCGTACGGCGTCCCGTGCGAGGTTGGATACGGCCCGTCCGCCGCGGGTTTGGCGGCGGAAATCAAGACCCAGCGGTCGGGGACGAAATACATATCGCCGCTCCGGCCGGGGAAGTAGCTGTTGCGAAGGAAAGGGCGGATCCACGCCGGTGCGGCGGCGATCGCCGCGCCGTCATAGAAGCCCGCGATGCCATCCACATGAACGGCCGCCAGCGCGTGCTGCGCCGCAGCCAGCGGAATATGCCGCGCCGCCAGCTGCGCGCGATCGAACCAAATCTGATCGTCGCCGATCATGGCGAACCAGCGCGTGCCGGCGGGCTGATGCAGCGCGGCATCCAGCCCTTGCGCGGCTTGCTCGCGCAGGCGCCGCGGCGAAAGGCGGCGCGCGGCCGGATCATGGCGCAGCGCCCGCTCCTCCTCCGGCGCCGGCTGGACGCCGTGATCGGCGGAGAGAGCCCAGAGCACCGTCCCCGCGCCCAAGCGGGCGTTCACGAAATCCACCAGCTTGCCGAGGGTGCGGTCGAGCCGAAGCTGTTCGTCGGCGATCTCGGCGCTGTCGGGACCGTAGGCATGGCCCACGAGGTCGTTCGAGGAAAAGCTGATCGCCAATAAATCGGGGGCCGCGCCCGCGCCCAGGCGGTTGGCGGTGATCAACGCCTCGGCGAAACGCTCAAGCAACTCGTCGCCAAAGGGCGAAGCGAAGACGGCTTGGTACAGCGCCGGACCCGGCGCGGCGGGCAGGGCATGGGGAAAACGCCCGCGATCGGGACCGTAGGCGGGCGAGGCCGGGCCCAGCAGCAAGGTCCACGAGCGGCCGGCATAGGCGTCGGCGGGATGGGAAGCGTCGAACTGGAGCACCCAGCCGGGCAGCGTATCGAAGTAATACCGGCTGGAGATGAAATTGCCGTCGCGCGCCGAAAACCAAAACGCGCCTCCGGCCGGATGCTTGCCGCCGAGCATGATCGCCGCGCGATCCTTGAGCGAGATCGAAAACACGCGGGCTCCCGGCAGCGCCGCTTCCAACTGATCGCCGAAGCCGACGCCGGCGAAGCTGCGCGGCGAAACGCCGGGGCCGGTGTCGCCGGCGGGATCGAGCAAAGGAGAAGCGGGATCGGCGACGCAGTAGAGGGCGCGGCCGCTCGCCGCGTCGTACCAATCGTTGCCGACGATGCCGGTGTGCGCGGGATCGCGGCCGCTCAGAAGGATCGAATGTCCCGGACAGGTTTCCGTGGGAATGTGGCGATAGTGAGCGTCGGTAAAATCGGCGCCCTCGGTCGCGAGGTAATGCAAGCCGCCGGTTTCATAGCGCGCGAAACGCGGCAAATAGTCGTAGCGCATCTGGTCCACGGCGATGACGACGATCAGCCGCGGACGCGGCGGCGCCTGCGCCGCAGCCAGCGTCATCGCGGCCAGCGCCGCGAGCGCGCACCACTGCCCACGCCATCGAAGCATGCGGCCAGGGTAGCACTTCACGCGCTCAGCGCGGGGCGCTCCAGTCCAAGCGATAGATCGCGCGGTGCCCGACATCACGCAGGACCAGCGGCGAACCGTCCGGGGCGAAACCGCTCCAGGGTCCGAGCAGACCGGCGGCCGGGAACCGGCGCAGGCTCGCGACCTCTTCCGCCACCGGGCCGCCGGCGCTTGGCGCCAGCGCCTCGGCGACGGCCGGGAGGAAACGCAGGCGAAAGATTCCGGACTGCGCTTGCAGGAAGGTATTGAAGTAGATGTAGCGGCCGTCGGGAGACCAGCGCGGATCGTTGACCGATCGCGCGTACACGATGCGCCATAGCCGCCGGCGGAAGGAAAAAACAGCGATGCCCCGCCCCGGCGAGCGCGCCAATAGAAAGCGTCCATCCGGCGACCATTGCAGGCTGTCCATGCCCTCCGCAGCGGGCAGGAATTCGATGCGGCGGCGGTTCAGGTCGAGAATGGCGACGCGCGGCGGGTCACTGCCGTGCCAGTCGCGATAGGTGAAGGCGAGGCGCTGCCCATCCGGCGCCCAGACGGGATCACTCGCGTCCACCTCCGGAGGCGTGACCTCGCTGATCGGACCGCCGTCGCGAGCGACGACGGCGATCCGCCACGGGCCTTCGCGGCGGGCAATGGTAAAGGCGAGCCGGTCGCCACGCGGGGACCATTGCGGCCGGAGATGGCGCTCGCCCTGGGCGCCGAGCTGCAGGCGGCTGCCGCCGCGCAGATCGAGGCGCCACAGCTCGCCGCCGGGATAAGAGACGCAGGCGGCCCAGCGACCGTCCCGTGAAAACGTCACCTGCTCCAGGGAAGCGCCTCCCCAAAAAGGCTCCAGGCGCTTGGCCTTGAGGTCGTAGCGGAGGAGCTCACCGCGCTGGAAGTAGCCGATGGCGAAGAGATGGCGCCCGTCGCGACTGACAATCGGGCGCAGCAAGGAGACCGGGCCGGTGGTCAGGCGCACCGGCTCCTCCGACCGGCGCCGCCAAAAGGCGCCGCGTTCGCGCCGCACCCAGAGGCCACCAGCAGAGGCTTGCGGCGCAAACACGAAATAGCGGCCGTCCGGCGTCCAATCCCCACTCCACGACCCGGGCAGCGCCGCGGCTGGAAGCGGCGCGAGAACCGGCCGCAGCCGCCCGTTGGCGACGTCGACGTCCTCGAGTTCGCTGACGCGCGAGTCCGGGTCGAGCAGCGTCACGCGCACGAAGCGCCCGTCGGGCGACCAGCGCGGATCATAGGGCAGGCCCGGCGTATGCGCGAGCAGCCGCCGCGCCGAGCCGTTGCCGCCGGCGAGATAGACGGCACTGGCGAACGTGTACGCCAGTTTCTTGCCGTCGCGCGACCAAGCGGCGTCCCGCGCTTCGATATTGCCCATGCGGCGGGGCGAGCCACCCTGGAGGGGAACGGACCACAACGGAAGATGGCCGCCTTCGCGGACGTGAACCAGCAAGAGCGCGCCGTCCGGCGAAATATCCAAGAGGTCCACCCGCGCCGCATCCCACGGCAAAGGCACGGGCGAAATCCTGCCGCCGCCCACCGGCACCCGCGCCAGCGTGAGCCGGCCGCCGGTTTCTTCGATGAAATAGACGCTGGCCCCGTCGGTAACGATCTGCCGCTCGCCCGGGATGCTGGCCGGCTGCGTCAAGTTCACCATTTCGGTGACTTTCGGCTCGCGATACGCGGGTCGAAACAGATACGCAAGAAGCAGCAGCGCCATGGCCGCCGCCACGGTCAGAACCGGCCACATCCGGCGCGCGGCAGGTTTGGCCGCGGCGGCGTTCGCGGCGGAGCGCGCGGCGACGGGGGCGATAAAACGATAGCCGCGGCGCGGCACCGTCGCGATGAAGCGTGGATTGGCGGGCGAATCGTGCAAGGCGCGCCGCAGACGCTTGATGGCGGCGTTCAGACTCGCGTCGAAATCAACGAATGTATCCGAGGGCCACAACGCCTGGCGAAGCAGCTCGCGGGTGACCAACTCGCCCGGCGCGGCGAGGAGGAGACGCAAGATTTCGAACGGCTGCTGCTGGATCGGGATGCGCAGACCGGAGCGGAACAGTTCGCCGTTCGACAGATCGACGTCGAAGACGCCGAAGCGCAGCCATTGATGGACTTTCTGCCCTTGCGCGGACCCCATGCCTCGCCCCCCTCCGGCGGCGCAAGCCCAAAATGTCTGAAAAGTCTACCACGGCGCTATCGAAGGCCGAGTCAGACAGTCCTGCAAATTCCAGTCCCGCAATCATTTGGCAGGTCATCTTCATTCCTGCGACGGGTCAGATCGTCTCGCATCCGCGCCGGGCGATGGTTGACCGAGGCGGCGCGCCGCCCATTCGGCTCATGCATAGGAGGGATATGTCTTGGTCGTTCAAGGGCTTCGCCATGGCCGGCGTGGCGATGACGGCGGTCGTGATCGCCCGGCCCCAGCGCGCTCGCCGCAGCGCCGAGGCGGCGGCGGAGCGGCACTTGCGGAAGCTGAATGAAGAAGAGGTCGCGGCTTTCCTCCGCGGCGATTGCGCCGCGCTGGCGAGTCTATGGGCGAAGGAATTCGTGGCCACGAACGCGCTTCACCAGCTCTTCAGCCGGCGGCAGCTCTTGGACTTGATCGAGTCGAGGGCGCTGGCGATGACATCCTTTACGCGGCAGATCGAGTACCTGCGCGTGCAAGGGGACGTAGCCGTGATCGCCGGCCGGGAGACGATCGGCTGGGGCGGGCAGATGCCGAATAAGGGCATGATCGACGACCTGCGCTTCACGGCGGTCTGGCGGAAGCAGGCGGGCGTCTGGCGGGCAATCGTGCGGCATGCCAGCCTTTTGCCGCAAGATCATGACGCCATGCGGCGCTTGCCGAGTTTCGAAGCCGGTCTTGTGGCCTCTGGCGAACGATTTCCGGCTTAACCGGTTGCATCGCCCGATTGCAGCCGGTTCCGGGGTTGCGCGACTCGGCAAGGCGGACGACGAAGACTCGCGATATAGGCGCCAAGAAGCGATGGCGCCCGTCTCGGGCGGGTCCGACGAGCCGCCGGAGGAATGAGACCACCCCTGCGCGATGCCCCGTCACGGCGTTGTGTCTAACATACTGAAAAGTAAATAGTTAAAATAGTTAGTTTGAAATTTGCGAGGCTTGCCGCAGCCGGCAAGTGGTCTCCTGTCCGAAGGTACAGGCGGCAGCCAGCAGGGTCATCCAAAGCCAAGAGAGACCAGCTAAGTGGCTGCGCTAGAGCGACTTGTGGCGGTGGATACGGCGCAGCTTGGCCTCTGCCCCCAAACTTGGGGGACGAGATGACGCCGCCCGCTCTGAGGGGATGCGTCGGCGGCATCCCCTCAGCGGCTTCCCCGCCGGAGAAGCGGGCACCGGTTCATGTTGTCAAACAGCGGCAGAGCGCAAACCGCGCGCCCGGCGAAGGCAGCCCCTGGGGGCTCTTAAGTAGGATTCAGCTTGGCCCGGCGGGGTTGGCCGGCATCGCTGGATGGCAACCGCGTGGCCGCGGCGACGGCATCGCGCGGCCGCAGAGGGAAGCTAGCCGGGCAAAGGCGGCGCTGGGCGCCGTTGGAAGCGGAACCTGCGGGTGCTGTTGCTGACCTTTTGCCGGGCGTTGACGCTGGTATTTCAGGTGACAAAAGGCACGCATTGACTGCGCGCAGCTTGCGCAACGCGGCAGCGGGCGCAAGGTGATAAGCTCCCTGTTTCGGAAAGAGCCCGAGGAGGATTGGCCGATGCGTTTGCGCCAGCGCATGTTGGTTGCCGCTGCTTGCTCGTTGGTAGTCATATTCTTGTGCGTCCTGCCCGTGCTGCACGCGCAGCAGGTGAATCCGAGCTATTACAGCGCGTTACGCTGGCGACTGATCGGGCCTTATCGAGCCGGCAACGTCTATGCGGTGGCCGGCGTGCCCGGCGACCCCACGACCTATTACCTGGGATTGCCGGAAGGCGGAGTCTGGAAGACGACCGACGGCGGCACGGTTTGGTTTCCGATCTTCGATCAGGAGCACGTGCCTTCGATCGGTTCGGTGGCAGTGGCCGACTCCGCGCCGAACATCGTTTATGTGGGCACCGGCGATCCGACGTTTTGGTCGTTTACGCCCGGGGAAGGAATGTTCAAATCCACCGATGGCGGCAAGAGCTGGCAGCGGATCGGCTTGGCCGATACGCAATACATTCCCGCGCTCTTGGTCGATCCGCGCAACCCGAATGTGGTCCTCGCGGGGGCGTTGGGACCGCGCGGCTTCGGACCACAGGAAAAGAGTTCGGTGCGCGGCGTCTATCGGACCAGCGACGGCGGCCGCACCTGGCAGCACACGCTCTTCGTCGACGCGGAGTCAGGCGTCGAAGACCTGGCGTGGGACTATCGCGACCCCAAGGTGGTTTACGCCGCTTTTTCCGGCGGCGGGCGCGGGCCGCAGCGGGCGGGCGCGGCGGCGGCATCGCGGCCGATCCTCTACAAGTCCACCGATGAAGGCAAGAGCTGGAAGCCGCTGAGCCAGGCGGGCCTGCCGGCGAATTTGCGCGCGGCGACGATCGCCGTCGCGGCGGGCACGCACGGGCGCATCGTGTACGCCGAAGCGCAGGGCTTCGGCCGCGATGCGCAAGGCCTGTATCGCTCCGATGACGGCGGCAAGAGCTGGCGGCTGGCCACGCATGACATTCTCAGCGCCGGCGGGCGCATCTACGTGGACCCGCAAAATCCCGACGTCGTTTATCTGATGGGCACGGCGCTCTACCGCTCCACCGACGGCGGCCGCAGCGTGACCGCGATCAAGGGCGCGCCGGGCGGGGACGATTACCGCGATTTTTGGATCGATCCCCACAATCCCCGCCGCATGATCGCCGGCGTGGATCAGGGGCCGACGATTACCGTGGATGGCGGGGAGACTTGGACGCCATGGTTCAATTTGCCGAACGGGCAGTTCTACCATATCTCCACGGACAATCAGTTCCCTTACTGGGTTTATGGCGCGCAGCAAGACAGCGGCACCGCCGGGGTGCGCAGCCGCAGCGACTATGGCGAAATCGGCTACCGCGATTGGAACCCGGTGGGCGGCTTCGAGGCGGGGTACATCGAGGTCGATCCGCTGAATCCGCGCTGGATCTTCACCCAAGGCTGGTATCACGCGCTGCGGCGCTTCGACCGGAAAACCGGACAGGTCGCGGTGGTTTACACGCCGCACGGCAAGGATCGCTTCGCCAGCCAGCCGCCGATGGCGTTTTCTCCCCAGGATCCGCACACCCTCTACATGGGCGCGCAATATCTTTTGGCCACCGACGACGGCGGGCGGCATTGGCGGACGCTGAGTCCGGACCTAACGGTCCGGCCGGAACCCAAAGTCAAGGCGGGGGCGCGCCCGCAGGGCCGCCGCTTCGCGCCGCCGGCGCTCGAGAGCTTGTCGCCGTCGCCGGTGGCGGCGGGGGAAATCTGGACGGGCAGCAGCAACGGCGTCATCGAACTCACGCGCGACGGCGGCCAGACCTGGCAGAATGTTTCCCCGCCCGGCCTGGACGCCACCACGGCGATCGAGATCCTGGACGCCTCGCATCATGATGCCGGCACGGCGTACGCCGCGGCCATGGACTTCGGCAGCGAACATCCGTACCTGTATCGCACCACCGATTTCGGGAGGACGTGGCAATTGATCGTCAACGGCCTGCCCGAGCACGTGCGCGCGCGCTCGATTCGCGAAGACCCGCGCGATCCCAACTTGCTCTTCGCCGGCACGGAGATGGGCGTTTGGGTCTCCTTCGACAAGGGCGACCACTGGCAATCGCTGCAACTGAACTTGCCGAATACCGTGGTCAGCGACCTGGCGGTGCACGACAACGATCTCGCCATCTCCACCTACGGCCGTTCGCTGTGGATTCTGGACGACATCACGCCGTTGCGCGAGGCGGCGGCGGCCCAGGCGGCGCCCGCCGCCTATTTGTATCCTCCGGAAACGGCGCTGCGCGTCCGCTGGTCGAACAACCAAGACACGCCGCTGCCGCCGGAGATGCCCGCGGGCGAGAACCCGCCCGAAGGGGCGATTCTCGATTACTACCTCAAGGCGCCGGCCGCCGGAACGATGACGCTGGGCATCTACGACGCGGCGGGGAATCTGGTGCGGCAGTATACGAACGCCGCGCCGCCGCCGTACACCTCCCAGCCGAACGTGGCGAAGTATTGGTTCCAGCCGCCGGCGGTACTTTCCGGAACGGCGGGGATGCACCGCTTCGTCTGGGATTTGCGCTATCCCGATCCGAAGGCGCTGACCTACAGCTATTTCGGCCAGATGCTCGATTACACCGAATACACGCTGACCTGGCACGCGGTGAAAGGCCATACGCCGCGGCGGCAGCCGGTGGGGCCGCTGGCGATTCCCGGCCGCTACGAAGTGCGGCTCACAGTCAACGGCCAGACCTACACCCAGCCGCTCGAGCTGGTCAACGATCCGCGCGTGCGGATTTCCCAGACCGATCTCGAGGCGCAACTCGCGGCGGAACAGCGCGTCGAGCGCGGCTTGGACGCGAGCTACAACGCCTTTTACACGATCAGCGATTGGCGCAAGAAACTGACGGCGGAGCTGCGCGCGGCACCCGCCAACGCAAAGGAGCTGGCGGCGCAGGGCAAGGCCGTGGACGGCAAGCTGGAGGCGCTGATCCGGGGCACCGGCAACAGCGGTTTCGGCGCCGCGAATCGCGATCTGGCGCGGCGCTTGCAGGATCTCGAGTTCGGCGATTTGCGGCCGAACGCGAGCATGCTGGCCGCGATCCAGGGCAGTTGCGAGCAGATCGAGGCGGCGAAGCGGCAGTTGGAGCAGCTCGCCGCCGGCGATCTGCCGCGCCTGAACTCGTTGCTCACCGGCGCCGGCGAGGCCGCGCTGGCGGCGCCCGCAATTACCGGCGGCTGCGGGCAGTGATGCGGGCGCGGCGTCGCGGGAGACGCCGCAAATCCGGCGGCAGCGGGAAGCTATTGGCCGGAGACGGTGAAGTTCGCGGATTGCGTCGCCGTCTCCCCGCCGGCTTCCGTCTTGACGACGACCGTGTAGTCTCCAGCCGGAAAACTTGCCAAGGGAAAGGCCGGGCTGAGCACGATCTTGCCCTGCGGGTCGGGCGCCGGCAATTGGACCGGTATCTGCGCCAGAGTTTGACCCGATTGCAAGAAGGTCATGGTCAGCGTGGGAGTGACTCCTTTGGGCGGATACACGACGAAGTAGAAGGTCAACCGCGCGTTCGGAGACTTCACCAGCGGCTCGCCTAGATTCGGCAGGATCCGCACGCTTTGATAATGCAGCGGATTGTCGGCGGCGCTCGCGGCTTTGTCGAGCTTGATCACGTTCGCCACGACGGCGATGCTGCTCAGGCGCAACGCAGCGGAATCCGCTCCGATGGTCAGCGGCGTCTGCTTCACCGTGCCGGCCTTTTTGCCCGGCTCGTACAGCACTCCCTCGAGCTGGTATTGTCCCGGCGCCAATTGGAGCGTGCGCTCGAAAAGAAAGTTCTGCTTCAGGGCGGAAGCGGGCAAGGTCAGCGGCAGATCCTGACTGAATTTTCCCACCTGCTGGCCCTGAGCGTTCTTGATCAAAGCCAGAACGCTAAAGTGCTCGGCCACCTTGCCGCCCGCGGCAGGGGCGGCGGCGAAATCACCCAGGGGCACCTGCATCAGAATCTCGACCGTCTGCAGGCTGGGATTCGCCGGGAAGACCAACGCCGATTGCCGGAACACCGGCCCGCCGGTACTCGGGCTCGCGGAGTTGGCCAGTTCCAGCATCGGCGCTTCGAACGCCGCCGCGGGCGCCGCGGTCGCGACCGCGCCGGCTGCCGGGGCGCTGCCGGCGAAGTAACCGGTGCGGGCGCGGACCCGCAGACCGGGGCGGGTGAAGCGAATTTCGACGGTATGGAACTTGTCATCGAGGCCGCTACTGGGGATCCAAGAAAGCTCGTAGTGATCGTCGATGTCGGCCTCGAGCTCTCGCATCGGCCCTTCCAGGTCGTTGGTGTTGGCGACAAAAATGCCGCCGGTACTGGCGGCGAGGTCACTCATCAAGTGCTTGCTGTCGTATTGGACATTTTCAGTGGTCTCCGACTCATTCGCTTGCGCCATGGAGACGGCGCCGACGTTCTGCTCGGTGCGGCTGATGCCAGCAGCGTTGTTCAGATTGCTGGCAATTTCGCCGTTCTCGGTCGCCAGGTTGAGGCCCGCGGTGTCGATCGCATAAAAACTCACGTTGGCGCGATTGGCGTCGTTGATGACGTCTTTGAACAAGAAGTCGGTATTGGCGTTGACCGGCAGCCACTCCGTGAAATAGAGGATCGCCTTGCGGCCGGGCAGACGCGCGAGCGCATGCACGATGCCGAGAAAATCGTTCATGGTCGAGCGGCTCGCGTCGGTGGTCTCGCCGCTGGCGGCGAACGCCTCCGATTGGGCTACCATGCGAGCCATAATGGCTTCGGCCAAGGTCGCGGCCGCAGTGGTGGAGGGTCCGGCCGTACCCGGGCCCGAACCTGTGGCTCCCACCGACGCCTCCGCCTGCTGCTGCAACTGAGTCGCCTGCTGCTCGAGTTGATTCGCCGTCTGCGTGAGATCGCGAAATTGGCGCGAGCTGCCGTTGGTAGCGACGTTGATGGCCCGCAGCAGAGCCGCTTTGTCGGTGGTGAAGGTCTGGAGGGGATACGAAAGTTGATCGAACCGGTAGACCGCGGCATAGTCGCGCGGCCCCATGTCTTTTTTCACCCAGGTCTCGGCGGCTTGGCGCGCCAGCACCGTCCCGCTGGCATCCATATTGTGATCGAAGACGATGGCGACCATGTTGAATCCGGGCAGGGTGGAGGGCGCGATCGAGCCGGCGCCGATCGTCGCCAGATCCGCCGCCGTCAAGTGAACCGATCGCGAGACAAGAGCGAAGCTCTTGATCTTTTGCGGCACGCCGTTGTCAAGAATTTCGACCTCGCTCGGGGTGAGGTCCTTCACGACGCGGCCGTGCTTATCGGTGACGACCATGTCGTACAGCACCTCGCCGGCGGTCGCGGTGATGACGGTTTGCGGCGTTTGTTGCGCCCGCAACAGACCGGGGAGCAAGAGGCTTGAAGCCGCCAGGGCGATTGGGGCCAAGGCGGCGGCGAGCCGGTCAATAAGAATAGAGCGACGTGGATTCATGGAAGCCTCGGCAATCATTTCTTGGGTGGCAGGAATAAGGAACTGGGCAGGACGCCCTTGTACAGCATGGAGTCTTCGATCGGTTTGAGCTTCAGAAAGGCCTGTTGCTCGCGTTGGGCGTCGGCGCGGCGATGATCTCTGATGTAGGCCTGCGCCAGCGCATAGCGAATTTCGCTGCTTTCGGGATTCAGATCGCGGGCCGTCTCCAGTTCCTTGGTGCCCTCCGCCAAATTTCCGGAGAGCACCAGGCATTGGCCCAGCAAATAATGCGCGGCACCGAGCTGCGGCGCCATGGTTACGGCCTCGCGCGCGGTTGGCACGCAGGCGGCGGGATGGCCTTGCGTCATCGCCATGCCCGCCAGTTGCAGCCGCGCCAAGACGTTGGTCGGATCCAGCGCGATCTCTTCGTGAAACATGGCCGCCGCCTGCGGCAAACGACCCATCGAAGCCAGCCAGATGCCGTATGCGTAATGCACCCAGCGATCCTTAGGATTCTTTTCGACCACGGCGGCGAAGTCCTTGCCGGCCGCCTCATTGTTCCGCGCCGCCGCTTGCCATTCCGCCTCGCCCAGCGCGCGCGCCAGAGTGAGTTGTCTCGCGCTCAGGATTTGGGCGGCCTGGTCAGGAAGCACCGGCATCTGCAAGGCGTCCAGGCCGAGCGCGAATTTGACGGGATCGGAGGGATGATCTTCCATGGCGAAGCTGGCGAGCAGCAGGTACGCCGGTTCGAAGTGTCCTGCCGCCATCAGCAGCAGCGCCTGGTGATACCGGGCGGCGTCGGCCAACTCCGGGTTCTTGGGAAAGCCCAGCGCGCGGCCTTTCACGATATGCTCCAGCGCGAGGCCGAAGTTGCGCGACTCGTAGTCGCAGAGCCCGAGCATGACCCAGGCCGCGCCGGCCTTGGGATCGAGTTGCGTCAGGTGGGCGAAGGCGGAGCCGGCCGGGTCGTATTGGTGGGCTTCGTAGAATAGCGAGCCGAGGTCCCACCATCCCTCGCGCCAACTTGGGTGATCGGAGAGCCCCTGCTGAAATAGCTCGATGGCGCGAACCGAGTCGTTTTTCGCCAGCGCCGCTTGGGCGGCCGCAAGGTAGTCGGCGACGGGCCTCGCCGCTCGCGAAGGGTTTTGGGCGCGGAGACCAAGACTCAGCGCGAGCAGCAAGCCGGCAAGGGCCGCTTTCACGGCGGATCGGACGGCTCCTGGCCTCTTGGAGGTGATCGCCATCATGGGATTAACGATGGCTGGCGGTTGCGCCCGGCAGCGGCGTGGCTCGGTCCTTCAGAAGCTTGGCCGTGGTCGCCGCTTGCGCCTGCGTGTTCAATTCTCGCACCAGCGCCGCTTCGCGCCGCCCCGCCGCCGGCATTTTCAAGCGGTAATAGACCTGCCCGAGCATGACGTGCGCCTCAACGGATTTCGGATCCTCACGCACGGCCCGCTCCAGGCGGCGGCGGGCGTCCACGAGATCGTTGCGCTGGTAAGCGACGACGGCGAGCTGGAAGTTCGGCGGCCACGCATCCGGCCGCAATTGCTCGGCCCGACGCAAAAAGGACGCCGCCGCCGCAAGGTCGTTGCGCTGGCGTTCCAGGTAGCCGAGGTAGAAATTGGTCTCGTAATTGTTGGGATCGAGCGCGTATTCCGCCCGAAACGCAGCCAGGGCGGGCGCGGTTTCTCCGGCGAAGAGACAGGCCATGCCAAGGTGCAAATTGGCGCCGGCCAACTTCGGGTCGAGCTGCAGAGCCGCTTGAAATTCGCGGATGGCATTGGAAAAGTCACGGCGCTCGAAGTAGGCTTCGCCCAGCATCATATGCACTTGCGGGGTATCGCCCTGCCGCATGATGTGGTCGATCAGCCGTTCGCCTTCCGTCAGGTCGCCGTGGCGAATGTAAGCGGTGCCGAGCACGTAATCGAGCGCCACGCCCGCGCCGGCCGGCAGCTCGGCGGCTTGCCGCAGCGAGAGCGAACCTGCGAGCGGCGCCGCCGTTTCGATGGCCTTCTCGTTTTCGCCCAAGCGCAGGTAGCAATCGGCGAGCAGCAGGCCCGCGCGAAAATTGCCGGGCTGGAGGGATCGGAATTTGGCGAGGTCGCCGGCCGCCGCTTGCCACTGCTCGGTCTTGTACTCGGCCATCGCCAAGTTGAAGCGCGCCGCAGGCTGCTGCTCGCTTTGGGCGAGCGCCTTGCGGTACGCGGCAATCGCCGCTTGGTACTGCCCCTGTTTCGCCAGGCACACGCCTAAGTTGGTCCAGACCGACGCCAGATCGGGCGCGGTGGCCAGGGCGGCGCGATATTCGGCGATCGCGGCGGCGCAGTCGCCGGCCTGCTGCAAACGCAGGCCCGATTGAGCGTGGGCGAGTGCCGGCTCCTCTTGCGCTACGGCGACGCCACCCATGCAAATCGCCAGGGCGGGAATGAGAACTGCGGCACGAAGCAACTTGGCTGGATTATAGCCTGCTTGCGCCGCGCATAAAAGGCGGGCCGACACAGTTTCGGCGCCGGCCCTCACGATTCGATCAGAAGAAGAACTTCACCGCAATCTGCACGATGCGATGGCCGAACTTCTGATTGGAAACTCCCGCGGCCTTGATCGTGCCTGGCACTCCCGCGGGATTCAGCACCACCGTGCTCCCGTTGCAAACGCTACCCACGCCCGCCAGACCATTACAGGCGGTCTGACCCCACGCTTCCTGGAATGTACCGCCGGCGCCATTATTGGCATTCGGATCGTTGGCCGCGACGCTGTTGAAGTTGATTTGCAGCGCCGGGTCAGTGCCGTTGGGCAGGAAGCCCCAGAGCGGGTGGTTGTCGAAGTTGAACGTCTCGAAGCGCAGTTGCAAGTGCCGGTTCTCGTTCTTGCCGATCTGGAAGTTTTTCATCAGGGTCAGATCGGTGTTGTTATACCAGGGTCCGTGAATGTACGGCATCTCGTACATGCCGTTCCTCCCCGGCGACGGCGCTTGGAAGCAAGAGGCGTTGAAATACTCATGCGGCCCCAGGTTCGCGGTGGGATTGCAGACCAGCAGCGGCCGCGCCGGATCGTCGGGGGTGCCGTTGATCAAATCGCCCGTGAGCGAGGCGCCGTTGATGGTGATGTTGCCGACACTGCTGCCCCCGCCGAGGATCATCGGGAAGCCGCTGCGCCATTGGCTGATTCCGGAAAATTGCCAGCCATTCAAAACGCCGTGAGCGATGGCGTTACTGCCGAACAGGTGCGTACCGAAATTCGGCAGCAGGTAATTGTAGGCCGCGCTGAGGACGTGGGTCTGGTCGTAGTCGAGGACGCCGTAGCTGCGTCCCCGGATGTCGAACGGGTTGACCGAGTTGGCGCCGTTGAGCGAGCCTCCTTCGCCGAGGTTTTTGCTGAACGTGTAGGCGAGGGAGTAGTTGAGGTTGCCGGTTTGCCGCGATGCGGTGACCTGCAGCGAATTGTAGTTCTGCTCCAGAATGTGCGAATAGGTGAGGATGTTCGCGTACTGGTTATAGGGGCGATGTGCGTTCTCGACCGAGGTGCTGATCTGCGACGGCGTCAGACCCAACAGCGCGCCTTCCGGCACATAGTTGGTATCGAAGCCGCCGTTGCCGCTATTGGGCGTGACCTGGTTGTGGCTGGAGTTCCCTACGTACGAGATCTCCATCACCGTCGAATACGGAATTCGCTGCGAAAGCGTGAGGCTGTAGGAATAGGTGACCGGCACGTGATTGTCATTCGGATCGAGCACGTTGAGGCCCGTCTGAATGTTCTGCGGCGTGATGCTGTTGTAATCGGACAGCAAGTGGTGGCCGGATCCTTGCGAGTTCCCGTCACTGTAGGACAGGGCAAAGGGCGGGTTGCCGATGGCGCCAAAAAAGACGTTGCCCTGGTCCCGGTAATAGTTCATGCCGAAGCCACCTCGAATCACGCGCGTACCCTTGCCGCTGATGTCATAGGCGAAGCCGAAACTGGGCGCGGGCAGCAGCGCGTGCGGCTTATAGATGGACATGGGAAGGCTGGGATCGGAGATGTGGGTGACGACGCCGGTATAGTCACCGACCGGCGCGCTCGGGTTGTACAGCGAAGGGATGAATGCGGCCAGGCGGCCGAGGGCATCGTACATCCAGCCGTCATGATAGAAGCGCACGCCGTAATTGATCGTGAGGTGCGGCGTGGCCTTCCAGCTATCCTCGGCGTAGAAGTCGAACTCGTTCTCGCGCATGTGCCCGGTGATGTTCGGCGTCGATTGGCTGAACGAGAACGGCAGGCCCAGCAGCATATCGCCGAAGTAATTGTCCGTCCCGTAGCCGCCGTCCCAACTGGCAATGCCTTGGCCCCAGCCTTCGCCAAAGGAGGGCTGCCCCATGTCTTGGTTATTCGTCGGCTGATCGTTCGTGAGGTGTTCGAAGTAAGCGCCGAAGCGGAGCAGGTGGGTCCCGACGTTCCAGGAAAAATTGTCGGTAAACGTGTTGGTCCACTTGTCGGCGAACATGATCGGGGCAAAGCCGCCGCCCGTGACCAACGCGCCACCATTGCCCCAATCGGTGAAGGTAGGCGTCGTGTCCTCGCCTGACTGGAAGACCCCTTTATAGGGATAATTGAGCGCCGTGCGGGAAACCGCGTTGGGGTTGGCGAAATGATTCGGCAGATCGAGCCGCGTGATCGCGGCCGTCATTTCGTTGGTCATCGTGGGGCTGAGCACGTTGGTAAGGCTGAGCGACAGCGAGTTCGAAAAATTCGAGCCCACTACGTCCCCCGGATACGGCACGGTGGAGCCGCCCCACCACAGGCCGTAGGGCTGCGGCTGCGTCTCGGTTTCGTGGTCCCACCGGGCGTAAAACTTGGTGTTTTGGGTGAAGTTGTAGTCGATGCGGATCAACGTCTGCTGGCGGTTGTTCTGCGCGATCACGTCGCTGAGGTAGTTATAGCCACCCGTGGTCGCGGGGTTGGCGTTGGGCGCGGGGAGCTGGCCCAAAAGAATCTTGCCGGCAGGGTCGATCTTCGTCGGATCAATGGTCCCGGGGCCGAGACAGCCGTACGCGCTGGTATCCTTCGAGCACGCCTCGGTGGCTAAACTCTGATCGACGCCGGTCACGTCGCCGCTCAAATCCCCAGAAAGTGTTCCGGGCGTGGGGACGAAGGCGCGGTGCAGACCTTGATCCACGCCTTGGCGCATCCACTCGAACTCGCCGAAGAAGAACGCCTTGTCGCGGTTGTGGTTGAAATTGGTGCCGGGAATCAGGATCGGACCGCCGATGTTGAAACCGGGATAAGAGAAATTGCTCTGCGGCCGCGCGGTACCGGTGGCATTGTTCTGCCAATCGTTGGCGTTCAAATGGTAATTGCGGATCTGATCGTAAAGCTCGCCATGAAACTGCGAGGTGCCGGTCTTGTCGGCGATCTGGATCACGACCGGACCCTTGTTGGTGTCGGAGGTGAAGTTGGAGGTCTGGACGGTGATTTCCGAGATGGCGTCCACGTTGGGCGTCACCGAGGAACCGCAGTTGCAGCCCGGATCGATGGTGTCGGCGCCATCGCTGACGATCGCCAGCGCGTCGTTGCGCGTGCCATTGACCTGGAAGCTGCCGACGCCGGTGCCGAAGCTTGTCTGCTCGCCGGTGTAGGAGGGCCCCCCCGGCATGCCGCCCGGCGTGTAGGTGACGCCGGGGATGATCGAAAGCAATTGAATGGCGTTCCGGCCGACGATGGCCAGGTTTTGGATCTCTTTCGCCTGGATGGTGTCGGCCTTGGTACCCGTGTCCACCGGGATGATATTGGCGGCGTTGGCGGAGACTTCCACGGTGGTCTGGGTGGCGCCGGGCTTGAGCACAATTCCGGTGAGCGAAATGACGTCGGCGGGGTGCAACACAATGCCCGCGCGCTGGTAGGAGTTGAAGCCGGCGTGAACCACCTTCACCGTGTAGGTTCCCGGCGGAACCGCGGTGAAGCTGAAGACTCCGTCGCGATTGGTCTGGGTCGTGCGCGTATCGCCGGTGGCGGAGTTTGTCAGCGTGACTGACGCCGCCGGCACCACGGCGCCGCTGGAATCCTGCACGGTCGCCGAGATGGTGCCGTTGGAACCTTGCGCTGCGGCCGGCGCCGGCGCGAACAGCAGGACGGCACCGCAAACGAGGACGAGGATGAGGAACTGCAACAGACGGGGAGAACGATTGTTGCCCATCATGAAGAACGCTCCACGCCGGAAGGTCTTCACTCCGAGACCGGCGCTCCGGGTTCGCCGGTCCACACCACTTGAGCCCGGGCACGAGCCTCTCCGCCTCATGCCTCGAACCACCGGTATTGTTTTGTGCTCCCGTACGAATGTCCAGTCCCCAAAATGCGCCGGGTGGGGACATTTTGCGTCAGTGGAGTTATAGTGGGGATCGCCTGGGGAGCTCCGGTCGAGTCAGTCCACGGCGCGTAAGCTGCCCAGCCGGGGCGAAATGATTGATTTGACAACGGCCACGGCGACACCGACGCAACGGCCGGAAGCGGCCAGCCGGCCGCGCGGAACGCCACAGGTGGCGCTGCTGGTAGAGACTTCGACCGAGTTCGGACGCGGTTTGCTGCGGGGCATTCTGCGCTATTCCCGGCTCCATGGCCCGTGGTCGCTGCTGGTCGCGCCCGGCCACCTGGGCTCGGCGCTGGCGCAGTTGGGCCGGTGGCGTGCCGACGGCATCGTCGCCCGCCTGCAATCGGCCGATCTGCGCCAGGTGCTGCGCTCGACGCGCGCGCCCCTCATCGCCTCGACCCTCGATGAAGCGCCCGGGCTGGCGCCGGCCGGCAATTTGGGAGAGATTCGAACCAACGCGGCGGCGATCGCCCAACAGGCGGCGGAACACTTGATCGAGGCCGGCTTCCGGCGCCTCGCCTTCTGCGGCTTTCAAGGCAGCGATTGGTCGTTGGCGCGGGAGCACGCGTTTCTGCGCTACGCCGCAGAGCATGGCTATCCTTGCGACCATCACCGCATCGCGCGGGCGGGCTGGCTGCAAGAGCCCCGCTGGATCAGCACCGCGCAGCATCAGCAGCCTGAGCTGATGCGCTGGCTGCAGGCGCTGCCCAAGCCGGTCGGCTTGATGGCCTGCAACGACGTCTGCGGCCGCGAGGTGCTGCAGGCCTGCGCCGCCGGGACGTTGCGCGTACCGGACGACGTGGCGGTGGTCGGCGTGGATAACGACGAGATGATGTGCGAGCTCTCCTCGCCGGCGCTTTCCAGCGTCGAGCTGGGCACGGAGGCGGCCGGCTACGCCGCCGCCGCGCTGCTGGACCGGCTGATGCGCAAGGAAGCGGCAGCAGGCGAGCGCATCATTGTCGAGCCGCGGCGGGTGGTGGCGCGCGGCTCGAGCGACGTCATCGCGCTCGAGGACGCGCTGGTCGCCGCGGCGCTGCGCTTCATGCGCGAGCACGCCAAGGAGCGTTTGGACGTGGGCGACGTCGTGCGCCAACTGGGCGTCTCGCGGCGCACGCTAGAGCGCCGTTTCTTGGCCGCCCTCGGGCGCGGCATCTCCTCCGAGATCGCCCGCTATCACTTGCAGCGGGCCGAACGCCTGCTGCTCGAAACCAAGTTGCCGACCTACCAGGTGGCCACCGAGGCGGGCTACGGCAGTGTGAAGTCCCTGCGGCGCGCCTTCCTGCGCTACACCGGCCACACGCCGGAACGCTTCCGGCAAAACGAACGCCGCCGCTAGGGCGCGGATGTGATGGGCAGTCCAGTTTGCCGTGGCGAACTTTGGTACGCTCGGCTCTCGGTCAGGGCATGCGGCGGGTGGGGCGGCGAATTCGATCAACCAGGCGCGCGGGGGCGGCCGCGCTCCTCGCCGGTTTGGCGGTGCTGTTTCTCTGCCGGGCTTGGGCACGCCAGAGCGCGGGCTCGAGCGCGCAAAAGGAAAGCCCTACCGGCGCCATCGGCGCCGATTTTCCCCGCCTCGACTGGCAGCCGACGCGGATCCCCGCCGGCTACCGCTATCTCGGCGACTCGGTCTGCGCCGCCTGCCATGCCGCAATCGCGCGCACTCAGATGGTTACGCCCATGGGGCACGCGTCCGAATCCGTGGCCGATTGCGCCATCCTGCGCGCCCACCCGCGCCTGAGCTTCCATTTGGGTCCCTACCGCTGGACCATCACGCGCGAAGGCAACGCCAGCATTTATTCCGTCACCGACGGCAAGAACACGATTACCGTCCCGATCGCCTGGGCCTTCGGGCTGGGATCGGCGGGGCAGACCTATATATTCCTTCGGAATGGGCATTATCAGGAAAGCCGAGTTAGTTTCTTCAATGACACGCAAGGCTTGGATATCACGCTAGGTTATCCCCGCACTCCGCCCGCAACGCTGGAGGAAGCGGCCGGCCGGCCCCTGGGCGAGCAGGAGGCCGAGGCCTGCTTCGGCTGCCACTCGACCCACGCCATCACTGCAGCCGGGCAATTGCAGGCCGCGGCGCTGACACCCGGAGTGACCTGCGAAGGCTGCCACGGGCCGGGCTCGGCCCACGTGGCCGCAGTGCAACAAGGCCAAATTCCGTTCCCCAAGCCGGGCGCGCCGCCCGGCCCGCCGCCGCCCGGCGGGTATCGCATCTTCAATCCCGGACGGCTCAGCGCCGGGGATGTAGCCGACTTTTGCGGTTCCTGCCACCGCAGCGGGGTGATGGTGCAGTTGCTGCACATCTCGGGCGTGCTGACGGTGCGGTTTCAGCCTTACCGCCTCGAGCTGAGCGCCTGTTTCGATCCCACCGACGCGCGCATCAGTTGCCTGGCGTGCCACGATCCGCATCAAGATGTCGTGACCGACCCTTCCTTCTACGATGCCAAATGCCTGGCATGCCATCGCAACCGCGGCGGCGCGCCCGTGACCGGCGCGAATGCGCCGGCCTGTCCGGTGGCGACACGGCAATGCGTAACCTGCCACATGCCCAAGTTCGAGCTGCCGGGAGCTCACTTCCAATTCACCGACCATTACATTCGCATCGTTCATCCCGGCGACCGTTATCCGGGCTGAGCGCAGGTTTTGCGCCCGCGCAATGCGGGCGCGCTCGCCGGCGGCAATCCCCGGGGGCGTGGGGCAATCCAGTACAGCTGCCGCATTCGGGTGCAAGGCGCTGCGCAGGGTAGAGTAAAAGGAAGGCGACGGGGCGAGAGTGGCGGAACTGGCAGACGCCCTGGACTTAGGATCCAGTGCCCGCAAGGGCGTGGGGGTTCAAATCCCCCCTCTCGCACCACCTGCGAGCGCGCGCCATCCCTCGCCGGGGCCACGATTCCGGACGCAAGAGCCAAGCGCAGGTTCGCTGCCGCTCGGGTCTATCCCTGGTTCGAGATCGCCGGCCGAGCGCAACGCGCAGCAGACGGGGCTGGCGACCGAGCCCGTGCGGCTGCCGGCGCCGCCCGCTCTTGACGGCGCGACCGCCCCAGGCCACGCTCAATTTTTTCGCGCCGGCGCTCAGCGCAGGCGTGCACAGCCCGCGCGGGAGCGACCCGCATCGCACCGGCGCTCCCGCCTCCTGCAGCCGACCGGCGCTAGTTGTTTTGATCGTCGGGGCGGCGCTTGAGGGTGGGCCGGCCCTTCGGTTGCGGCTCGTTTTGCTGGGGATGCCGCAAGCTAGGCCGCCCGTTGCCGTGCAGCTTATCCTCGGTTTGGTATTCGTGCTCGAGCATGGCCAGCCGCGCCTTGACTTGGTCGAACTCCGAGGTGTCTTCGATATACTCGGCGCGCGGCGGCAGCACCGTCGCAATCTCTTTCTCCGAGGCGGCGATGCGATCCGGGGTCGGGGGATGGGTGGAAAAGGCCTTCGCCACCAAGCCCGGCTGCTTCTTCTTCAGGGCATTGATCTTCTCGAACATCGCGATCATGGCCTGGGGATCGTAGCCGGTTTCGTACATATATTCGATGCCGAGAAAATCCGCCTCTTTTTCCGCCGCCCGGCTGAACTTCAGAAACGTCATCGGCACGGCCAAGCCCCCCACGGTGCGGCCCAGGAAGCCTACCGGCCCGCCGACGAAGATCAGCGGCAGCGTGGCGTAGTTCATCAGCTCGGCCTTGGTCATGTTGCGGGTGCCGTGGCGCGCGGCGACGTGCGCGATTTCATGCGCCATGACGCCGGCCATTTCCGCCTCGCTGTCGGCGCCCAGGATCAGCCCGCTATTGACGAAGAAGAAACCGCCGGGCAAGGCCATGGCGTTGATGGAGGGATCCTCCAGGACCTTGACCGTGAAGGGCACGTGAGCGTCGGAATGGCGAACGAGATTTTGGGCAACGCGATTGACGTATTCGTTGATGACCGGGTCTTGGATTACGCGCGAGGTGGCCACGACCTGCTCGGAGAGCATCTTGCCCAGCGCAATTTCCTTCTCCAGCGAATAAAAGTCAAGGCCGGCGCCGACGCCGCGGTGGCCGATGTCCTTGAGGTCCTTTTCGTTGGCGCTCTGGCCCGCGGCAAAACCCGGCGCCGCCGCCAGACATACTGCCAACATCCCCACCGCCCCCCAATTGGCCCACCACCGCATCCCCAAGCCCTCTTTGCTTGCCCTCATTATAGGTCCGGCCGTCCCCGGCTTGCTCGCCCCCGGTCCAATTCCCAAGCGACCGTCGTTTGGCTCCGACCGCCGGAACGCTCCAGCCGCCTCGCTTCCCGGCTTGCTCCGCTTGCCCATTGAGGTGGATGCGCTCGGGCGGCCGCCGGTTTCGCTTACGGAACCGGCGCCTCTGGGCGCCTCTGGCAGCATCCCGCCGCTGTGAATAGAACGTGCCGCGGACCATGCACTTGCACAAGGAGCCGCTAGCCGCTCGCCCCGCCCCAGCCGCTTCCCTGTGCGGGCACCCGTGTCGCCACGCCAGCCGGGAGGCGGCGAGCGCGCCCGGCGGCAACCACGGTTGACGCCGAGGCGTCCCAGGCTGAATTGCCGGCATCCCCGCGGGCACCCTGGCGGCCTCAAATTACGCTGGCGCGCTGTTTTGCGCCGTGGCTGTGGTATTCTAGGGATGGCTCGTGGTGGATGCCCTGCAATCCTAGCGGTGGCTTGATGCGCCCGCTTGCTCTGCCACGCGCGACTTGAAAAACAGCCGCCCGATCCGCGGAGTCCCAACCTTGGGACCAGCTCACTCGTTGGTTCGACTACAATCGCCGCCACCTAACGGCCTCGCCCGAGGCCGGAAGAATATTTGCGGGCAGCGCGCGCGAGCAGGCGGTAGGTTCCATCCGTGAACGAAGAAAAACTGAAAATTGCGGTCTTTATCGATTTCGACAATATCCAAATTGGCGTGCGCAGCACCCTCGGCCGGGACTTCGATCTCGCCCTGGTCCTGGAGGCGCTGAAGGAACGCGGCGAGGTGGTCACCAAGATCGCCTACGGCAACTGGAAGCGCGCCGGCGACCTCACCCGCACTCTCACTCAAAACGCCGTGCTGATGGTCCAACGCGACCTGACCCCGCGCGGCGATAAGAACGGCGCCGATATCAATCTCGCCCTCGACGCGCTGGAGATGGCGATCAACCACTCTCACATCAACGCCTTCGTGATCGTCGGCGGCGATAGCGACTTCATCGCCCTGGTGGAAAAGCTCAAGCAGTACAACAAAGCCGTGTTCGTCGTCGGCGGCCGCTCTTTCACCAGCAGCGTGCTGCAGCGCAACTGCCGCGAGTTCATCGGCTACGAAAACCTGATCGAGGCCACGGGCAGCGACCGGCGCCGCGACCCCGAGCTCGCCCGCCGCCGCGAGGTCTTCCCCCTGCAGCGCTCGATCCCGCTCGTCTATCGGGCGCTGAAGGTGCTGAGCGATCGGGAAGTGCAAGCGCAACTGGGCCTGCTGAAGAGCACGCTCATCCAGCTCGACTCCACCTTCAACGAACGCGATTACGGCAGCAGTTCCTTCCGGAACTTCGTGCAGAAGCTGGCGGATGCGCAATTGGTGACGGTGCGGCAGCAAGGCAACAGCTTGGTGGTTGAGCCGCTCGAGCGGGAGCCGATGGTGGAAGCCGCCGCCGAGCCCAGCGGCAACGAGCCGTCGGGCGAGGGCGGCGCCGAGGAGTCCAGTAGCGGCGATCTGGGGCCGCAAGGCGGCAACGGCGGCGATACGCCGCGCGAAGCAGCGCCGGCGAGCCGGCCTCCGGAAGAAGCGGTGGAACTGCTGGGGCGCGTGCTGGAGCCGCTCCGCGGCACCAATCCGCGGCCGCTGTATTTGCGGAACGTCAAGCAACTCTTGCGCGGCGAACAGCCCGGCTTCGACGAGCAGCGGCATGGATTCGCCTCGCTGGTCGAGTTGCTGCGCGCCGGCCAAGCGCAGAGCATGTTGCGCCTGCAACGCGACCGGCGCGGCGCTCTGCGGGTCTTCATCCCCGGCCCACCCCCCGCCACGCCGGCGGCGGCGGCTTCGCCCAGCGACGGCAATCGCGCCAAGGAGGGCGGAGGCGCCGAACCCGCATCTCCCATCGAAAGCGATGGGATCGGCAACCTTGCCATCGCCGACGATCCGGAGCCGCGGGTTAACGGCGCCTCCGCCAACGCAGAAGCCGCACTTGCGGAGGATCCGGATGATTCGCAGATTCGCGTGCTGGGCTATTACAAAGGCGTGCACGGCGAAACTGCCGGCGACGAGCCGCCGCTCAGCCTCACCGAGGCGGTAATGGCCGAAGCCGGAGGCGGGCGCAAGAAGCGCACGCGGAAGCCCAAGAGCAACGGCGCGGCACCCCACAAGCGGCGCTCGAAGTAACGGCGGCAAGACGCCGGCGCGCGCGCAGGACCCGTTGGGGCAGAGGCCGGCTTCCCTTGGCCAAGCCGCCGGCCATGACCCTGCCCCGCCGGAGCGCTCGGCCATGCCGGCACCGCAACACCGTTACCGCATGGCCAGCGCCATCGTGCCGGCGCATCCGTGATGACGGTGGCACCGGCGAGCGCAGAGATTGGGGCCTCCCAAACGATCCGCGCCGCGTGGGCCGCGCTCCGCATTCACCCAAAGATGGGCAAAAACAAAAGAGGCCGTTCCGGCAGCGCCGGAACGGCCTCCAAGGTTTCTGAATCATTGCAAATTTATTGGGCGGGACTGGGCACGCAGTTGTCGCACTTGGTCACTTGGTGAACGATGATGCCCGTGACCACCGCGGACGCAGCAGCGATGCCGATCGTGACCGGCAAAGGCACCGACGTTCCGCTCGAACCCGCGGCTGCCGCCGGCGCGGCCTGATCCTGGAAGCGGACGGCTTCACCGGCATTCACGGTGTAGGTCTTGCTCAGTCCTTCGATCTTCACGCTGCCGGCGATCGCCTGGACATACACCGGTCCATCGAGCGCCGTCACCGCGAAGCGGGCGTTAGGAGACGTGGGAACTACGGTCGCTTTGTGAAGGGCGACGGCCAAATTGCCGGCAACCTTCACCATGCCGTAGCTCAAGCGGACTTGGTTGACATTGGCATTGCGCTCGAAGGCAAAGTGCGTCTTGGAAGCCGCAATCAGCGAGCCTCCCGGAAGCACCATGCGCGCGCTGCCATCCGGACTCACGGCCACCGTGTCACCGGTCACGATCGCTGAACCCGCAACGATGGGCTGGCCATTGACATCGACCGTTCCCGCCATAGGACTCAGCATCGCGCCGTCGGTTCCCAGCAAGGGGAGGCAAGCCATGAAGCCCACCAAAACCGATGCGAGTAGCGAACGCGAAAATTTCATCAATACCTCCTCGTGAATCAAACGGGCAGAAGTGGACTGCAAACTTCGCAATTATTAGAACACCGGCACGCCGGAGAATCAAGCAAAAATTCTGCAATCCCAGAGAAAATGGCGCAATCACGGTTTACTCGCCAGTGACGGCGAGAGAAACACGCGGAACGTCCTTTCGATGCCGCCCGCGAGCCATTCTCTGGCGCGTTGAGGCCGTTGGCTGACTCAAGGGGCGTTGTCAGCAGGCTGCGGCCTGTACACGAGGCCAGTTATTCGCCGAGGAGGTAAGGGCCGGAAAGGACCCGCCCCCCAGTTCCAGTCCACCCATACTGCGGAACCGGCGCATGCCGCGGCGACGCCGGGGCATCCGGGCGCGCCCGTCCGCCGCGCCACGTTTCGCCGTCGCCGCGGCCATACTAGAGAGTCGCGCGAACATGCTGGACGAAAAAAAATATTGGCGCGCGGAGATCACGTACCGCCGCGATCTCAGCCCCGACTTGTGGATCGTGCGCGCGCGGCTGCCCGCGCCGTTCCCGTTCCGCCCCGGCCAATACGCGACGCTGGCGCTCGAGGATGAAGGCGGCATTCACGAGCGTCCGTATTCGATCGTTTCCGGCCCCCACGAGTCCGAGCTGGAATTTTTTCTCGAGCTCGTCCCGCAGGGAGAAGTGACGCCGCTGCTCTACCGCCTGCAGCCGGGCGACGCGGTGTGGGTGCGCAGGGCGGCCAAGGGTTTGTTTCAGCTGGACCGCAAGAGCGGTCATGGGCGCCATTTGATGGTCGCCACGGTCACCGGCTTGGCCCCGTTCTTGAGCATGCTGCGCACGTTCGCCGCCGATCGCGCGCAAGCGGAACACCATCGCTTCCTGTTGCTGGCAGCCGCCAGCCGATCGTGGGAGTTCGGCTATCGCGAAGAATTGCTGCGGCTGGCGGCGCAGCTGCCGAGCCTGACTCCCGTCTTCGCGATTTCGCGGTGCTGGGAAGACACGGCCTGGACCGGCGAGCGCGGGCGCGCCGAGGACCTGGTACGCAAGTATGCCGACGCCGCCGGTTTCGTCGCCGGAGAGACCACGGCGTATCTCTGCGGCCACCCGGGGATGATCGCCAACGTCAAAGGAATTCTCACGCGCGCCGGCTTCGAGAAGAAAGCCATTCGGGAAGAGATCTACTGGATTCCCGGCAAGGCCGGCGCCTAGGCTCGCGGAGCGGCGCCGCTGGGCCGCGCGCGGGCGGGCGCGGGCGCTTCACGCAGCGGCTTCGTCGAGCACCGCCGTCAGCTCGCGTTCGAATTGGCGCAGGACGGACTCGAGATCGATGCCCGGAAAGTGCGCCAGCAGGGACGTCGGCTTGACCGTGGTCAGGCGCAATTGCCCTTGCCACTCGTGCAAGCTGATCCGGCATGGCAAGATCGCGGTGAGCGCGGGATCGCGCGCCAGCACCTCCGCCGCCAAGCCCGGGCTGCTGAGCTCGAAGAGGCGGCAGGGATGGCCGAACGCCACGCCTTGCTCGCGCACCGCCGCCTGCAAGTCGATCTGGGCGAAGATCGCCATGCGGTGGCGCGCGGCGGCGTCGCGCAGATCGGCCTCCACGGCCTCCAGACTCTTGCCTTCGATGGTGTAGAGAATCAGGTCGGGCATGGCGGCAACCAGCGGTTCGCTCGCCCGATGATGCTCCAGGCGAAGGCGGCGCGCAAGCGCCGGCGAGCGCGGCGGCAAAGCGACGGTTTAGCGAGGCGCCGAGGACGAGGCCGCCGTGCGCGTCGGCTCCGGCTCGGCTTCCGGCGCCCCCTTGGCCGGCGGCGGCTGGGGCTTGGGCCGGAAGATGCGGAACAAGCGGCGCACCGGGTCGTAAAATTCGTCCACCACGCGCTCTTTCAGCGGAATGATGGCGTTGTCGGTGATCTTGATGCCCTCGGGGCAAACCTTGGTGCAGCACTTGGTGATGTTGCAATAGCCCAGGCCGCCGGGCCCGCGCAGATCGGCGAGGCGGTTGGCGACGTCGAGCGGATGCATCTCCAGCGCCGCGGTGTGGACATAAAAGCGCGGGCCGATGTATTCGCGGTGCAACTGGTGCTCGCGAAGGACGTGGCACACGTCCTGGCACAGAAAGCATTCGATGCACTTGCGAAATTCCTGCACCCGGTCCACGTCCCTCTGGTCCATGCGCCAGGTGCCGTCGGCGGCGTCGGGCGTCCGGGGCTGGAAGGGCTTGATCCGCTTCTTGACCTCGTAATTCCACGAAACGTCGGTCACCAAATCGCGCACCAGCGGGAAGGTGCGCATCGGCTCGACCGTGACCGGCCGATCGAGCGGCAGCGAGCTCAGCCGCGTCATGCACATCAGCTTGGGGTGGCCGTTGATCTCCGCCGAGCAGGAGCCGCACTTTCCGGCCTTGCAGTTCCAGCGCACGGCGAGGTCGTTGGCCTGCTCGGCCTGGATCTGATGCACCACGTCGAGCACCACCATGCCGTCGCTGATCTGCACCGTGAAGTCCTGAAACCCGCCCCCGCGGGCGTCGCCGCGCCAAATGCGAAACATCGCCTGTGCCATGAACACTCCCCTCGCCGCTACTTCATCTCCTCGATGATCTGCTGCAATTCCGCCGGCATCGGCCGCAGCGGCTGGCGGCGAAATTCCATTGCGCCGCCGGCGCCGCGGGCGACGATGCTGTTGTAAAGGCCCTGGCCGTCATCCTTGGCGGGAAAATCGTCGCGAAAATGCGCGCCGCGGCTTTCCTGGCGCTGGACGGCTGCGGTGGCGACGGCTTCGGCCACGATGAGCAGGTTGCGCAAATCGAGGGCGGTGTGCCAGCCGGGGTTGTAGCCGCGGTTGCCATCCACGGCGACGTGCTCGGCGCGCCGCCGCAGCTCGGCGATGCCGGCGCGAGCGGTTTCGAGCTCGGCCTGGGTGCGCACGATGCCGGCATTGTTCTGCATGAGCTCCTGCAGCGCTTGCTGCACTTGGAACGGGCCTTCGCCCCTGGAGCGGGAGAAGGGCGCCAGCGCCTCTTGCGCCGCCTGGTCGGCCTGCGCCTTCATGTCGGCATCGGCGGCCTCGAGCGGCGGCGCCGCGGCGGCATAGCGCGCGGCGTACTCGCCGGCGCGGTTGCCGAAGACCAGCAAGTCGCTGAGCGAATTGCCGCCCAGCCGGTTGGCGCCGTGCAGCCCGGCGGCGCACTCGCCGGCGGCGAACAGCCCCGGCACCGTGGACATCTGGCTCTCCGCGTCCACCTTGATGCCGCCCATCATGTAATGCATGGTCGGTCCGATCTCCATCGGCTGCTCGGTGATATCCACGTCGGCCAGTTGCTTGAACTGGTGATACATGCTCGGCAGCTTGCGCTGGATGTGCGCGGCGGCGTTGGGCAGCTTTTCCTTGATCCAGGCGATGTCGAGATAGACGCCGCCGTGCGGGCTGCCGCGGCCGGCCTTGACCTCGCGCATGATCATCCGCGCCACGTGGTCGCGGGTGAGCAGCTCGGGCGGGCGGCGGGCGTTCTTGTCGCCTTGCGTGTAGCGCCAGCCTTCCTCCGGGTTGTCGGCGGTGTGGCTTTGATAGAGCGGCGGAATGTTGTCGAACATGAAGCGCCGCCCCTCGCTGTTCTTGAGGATGCCGCCCTCGCCCCGCACCCCCTCGGTGACCAGCAGCCCGCGCACGCTCGGCGGCCAGATCATCCCGGTGGGATGGAATTGCACGAACTCCATGTCCATCAGCTCGGCCCCGGCGCGGTACGCCAGCCCCAGACCGTCGCCGGTGTATTCCCAACTGTTGCTGGTGATCTGGAAGGCGCGGCCGATGCCGCCGGTGGCCAGCACGACGGCCTTGGCGCGGAACAGCAGGAAGCCGCCCTTTTCCCGCTCGTAGCCGAAGCCGCCGACCACGCGGTTGCCGGAGCGCAGCAGCGTGATCAGCGTCGTCTCCATGTGCACGGAGATCTTGGGCTCGTACACGCTGTGATCCTGCAAGGTGCGGATCATCTCCAGGCCAGTGCGGTCGCCGACATGCGCCAGCCGGGGATAGCGGTGACCGCCGAAGTTGCGCTGCAAGATGCGCCCGTCGGGGGTGCGGTCGAAGAGCGCGCCCCAGGCCTCCAGCTCGCGCACCCGCGCCGGCGCCTCCTGGGCGTGCAGCTCGGCCATGCGCCAGTTGTTGAGATAGGCGCCGCCGCGCATGGTGTCGGCGAAGTGGACGCGCCAGTTGTCGCGATCATCCACGTTGCCGAGCGCCGCCGCCGCGCCGCCCTCGGCCATCACCGTATGCGCCTTGCCGAGCAGCGACTTGCAGACCAAGCCCACGCGCGCGCCCTGCGCCGCCGCGGCGATGGCCGCGCGCAAGCCGGCGCCGCCCGCACCCACCACCAGCACGTCATAGGTGTGCGTCTCGTAGCCGGCCATCAGAAGATTCTCCAGTCGCGGATCATGCCCATGGCGCACATGCGCACGTAGAAGTCGGTGAAGGCCACCCAAAATAGGCTCATCCACGCCCATTGCATGTGCTTGCGGTTGAGGCAGCTCACGCAGTTGTAGGCCTGGGCGCGCTTGGGAATCGCCGACAGCAAATCGCGCCCGCCGCCGATCAGATGGCGAATCGAGTGGCAGCCGAGCGTATAGCCGCTCAGCAGAAACCAGTTGACGAAGAGCACAATCGAGCCGACCCCCAGCCCCCACACCACCCGCCCCGGATGGGCGGCATCGGCCCAGCGCAGCGACCGCACGAAATCCACGAACAGATCCACCAGAAACAGCAGCGCCAGGTACATGAAGTAGCGATGGATGTTTTGCCAGATCAGCGGGAAGCGGCGCTCGCCCCAATACGTCTTGCGCGGCTCGCGCACCGTGCAGTTGGGCGGATCGGCCCAAAACCCTTTGTAATAGGCGCCGCGATAGTAATAGCAGGTGACGCGGAAGCCACCCGGCGCCCAGAGAATCAGCAGCGCCGGCGAAAAGACCAGCCAGCGCGGCCACCACCCCGGCTCCGGCCCGAACCAGCTATGCGGTCCGAACAGCAGCGGCGAGTAGAGCGGCGACAGATAGGGCCCCCAAGCGTAGTTGACGCCTTGAAAGGCCGCCCAGGTGGCGTACACGATGAAAGCCCCGAGGCCCAGGAAAACCAGCGTTGGTTGCAGCCACCATGCGTCCCGGCGCATGGTGGCGCCTCCCGGCCTCGGGTTCAGAATGGGCAGTTCGGCCTGTGCCATGGAAACCGTCGCCGGCCGGCAGGGCGCCATTCCGGCGAACCACGCGAACCCTGATAGCGGCGCGACTCTTCACGATACTGAACCGCGCTCCGGCTGGCAAGCTGCCGGGCGGCGGCGAGGAATGGTGGGCAGGGCGATAAGCTTCGCAGGGCTTCGTTCTCCCAGCCCAGCGCGCCAGCGTCGCGCGCCGGGTCTCCGATCCGGCTGCTCGGGGCGGATCGGATACGTGGGTGTATTCCTCCCGCCCCTCGCAGCCCGCGGTCATGGCCTGCCGGCTCCTCCCACCCCAAGGCGCGCCGCTGCGCCTTGGGGTCCCCGGCCCGGCCCGCTCCGGCGTGGTTGGCTGGCATGGAGCCGTCCTTGGGAAATTCGCGGGGTCTTCTCTTGGCGCTCCGCTGCGCTGCGCATGCTCTTGGCGCTTCGCTGCGCTGCGCGTTTTCCCTCGAGCTCGGCTGGCTGGATTTCTGGCGGTGGACTCGGGGGCTGCCGCCCGAGGCAAAGATCGCCCTTACCCGACCTGCGCCCGCGATGCCGCAGGTTAACGGGTGTTGCCGCCGCGAGGCGCGGGCGCGGCGCTCACCGGCACTTGCACCAGGCGCGTGGCCAGGGCGCCGACTTCTTGCTCGTGGCCGAGCAAGTCGTGGAGGGTCATGCGCGTCAACACGCGGTCCACCGCGTACTGCACGGTGCGCCAGAGCGAGCGCAGCGAGCACTCCACCGAATGCGTGCACACGAGTTCGTCGCCGGCGTGGCGTCCGCAAAACTCGGGATCGAACAGGCGGCCGCCCAGCACCGCCAGCGCCTCGCCCACCACGATTTGATCGGCGGGCCGCGCCAGCACGTAGCCGCCAGCCTGGCCGCGCGCGCTGCGCACCAACTGGCCGCGGCGCAAGACGCGCATGAGCTTGGCGACGTAATGGGGGGAGATGCCCTCCCAGCGGCTAATTTCCGGAATCGTCAAGCTGGCGCCCGGCGCTTGCATGCCGAGCCGCAGCAGGCAGCGCAGTCCGTATTCCTCTTGCGAGCTGAATTTCATGACGCCGCGCCCGGCGGCCGGCGCCGCGCCCCCGCTTCCCGCCGGTCCCCTCGCTTCTTCGCCATCGGCCGCACCTCAGATCATGCCCAATTGCAGCTTCGCCTCTTCCGACATCATGCTCGTGTTCCAAGGCGGATCCCAAACCAATTCGAAGTTGACGTCGCTGACCCCGGGGATGCCGCGCACCTTGCCCTCGACCTCGCCCGGCAAGGAGCCGGCCACCGGGCAGTTGGGCGAGGTCAGCGTCATGCGCAGGTCCACCACCCCCGCCGGATTGATCTTGACCTCGTACACCAACCCGAGATCGTAGATGTTCACCGGAATCTCCGGGTCATAGCAGGTGCGCAAGGTCTCGATGACCAGCTCTTCCAAGCCCTCGATTTCAGGCTGGCGGGCGCGCCATTCGGCCTTCAAACGGCGGGCGTCATCGCGCAGCCGGGCGGCTTCCGCGCGCCGCTCCGGTCCGCCCAGATCCTCGAGGGCGGCGGCGCGGGCTTCATTCTCGTTGGCTTGGGCGAGCAACTCGTCGTCCATGACGCTACTCCGTCGAGACCGGGGCGGCGGCGCCGTGCAGCGCCGCGGCGAAGGTGTGCCACGGCAGGCTGGCGCATTTCACCCGCACCGGAAATTCCGAAACGCCGCTGAAGGCGGCCAGCTTGCCCAGCTCGTCGGGATCGCCGGCCGCGGCGAAGTCGCCGGTGACCAGGGCGTGGAAGCGCTGAAACAGCACCTCCGCCTCGGCCGCGGTCTTGCCCTTGAGCGCCTCGGTCAGCAGCGAGGCGGAAGCGGTGGAAATCGCGCAGCCGGCGCCCTCGAAGCGCACGTCGCCCACCACGTCGCCCTCCATCCGCAGATACAAGATGAGCCGGTCGCCGCAGAGACGGTTGAAGCCTTCGGCGCGGCGGTTGGCGCCGGGCAGCGGGCCGAAGTTCCGCGGCCGCTTGGCGTGATCCAGGATCAATTCTTGATACAGCCCTTCCAGTTCCGCCATGCGGCTAGCTCCGAAACATCGCCTGCACGCGGCCGATGCCCTCGGCCAGCGCGTCCAGGTCCGCGCGCGTGTTGTACAGCGCCAGCGAGGCGCGCGTGGTCGCCGGCAGGCCGAAGCGCTCCATCACCGGCTGCGCGCAATGGTGGCCGGCGCGCACGGCGATGCCGCGGGAATCGAGCACCGTGCCCACGTCGTGGGGATGCACGCCTTCCACCACGAAGCTGAAGACGCCGGCGCGCCGCCGCGCGGTGCCGATCAGCCGCACCCCGCGCAGCCCGCCCAGCAGCTCCAGCCCGTAGGCGGTCAGCTCGTGCTCGTAGGCGGCGATGGCGCGCATGTCCCAAGCGGTCAGCGCCGCCAGTGCGGCGCCCAGGCCGATGGCGCCGGCGATGTGCGGCGTGCCCGCCTCGAATTTGTAGGGGATGTCGTTGTAGGTGGTCTTCTCGAAGGTGACCGAGCGAATCATGTCGCCGCCGCCTTGATAGGGCGGCAGCGCCTCCAGCAACTCGGCGCGGCCATAGAGCACGCCGATGCCGGTCGGGCCGAAGTTCTTGTGGCCGCTGAAGGCGAAGAAATCGCAGCCCAGCGCTTGCACGTCGAGCGGCAGGTGCGGCGCCGATTGCGCGCCGTCCACCACCAGCACCGCGCCAACCGCGTGCGCGCGCGCGGCGAACTCGGCGATGGGGTTGATGGTGCCGAGCGCGTTGGAGATATGCGCCGCCGCCACGACCTTCGTGCGCGCGCTCAGCCGGCGCTCGAACTCCTCGAGCGGCACCTCGCCGCGCTCGTCAATCGGCGCCACCACCAGCCGGGCGCCGCTGCGTTCGCACGCGAGCTGCCAGGGGACGATGTTCGAGTGATGCTCGAGCCCGGTGATCAGCACCTCGTCGCCCGGCTCGAGCCGCGACGCATAACCGGCGGCGACCAGGTTGAGCGATTCCGTCGTGCCGCGCGTAAAGACGATCTCGCGCTCGCTGGCGGCGCCCAGAAACTGCTGCACTTGCCGACGCGCCGCCTCGTAGCCGGCGGTGGCGCGCTCGCTGAGCGCATGCGCGCTGCGATGGATGTTGGCGCAATCCTCGCGGTAAAACCCCGCCAGCGCCTCCAGCACCGCGCGCGGCTTCTGCGCGGTGGCGGCGCTATCCAGATAGACCAGCGGATGGCCGTGCACGCGCTGCGCCAGCGCGGGAAATTCCCGGCGCGCGGCGGCGGCATCAAAAGCGGCGGCGGGCGGGGCGCTGGCAAGACTCTCGGCCGGCATCCTCACGCCTCCCCGTCCCCCTCCAGCCCCGTCCAGCGGTGGAAGAGCTCCCGCTCCAGGGCGCGGCGCAACGGCGCGCACCGGAGCCGCGCCAGCACGTCGCTGGCGAAGGCGAAGGTCAGCAGGCGCCGCGCCGCTTCCGCGCCGATGCCGCGGGATTGCAGGTAGAACAACGCCTCCGCGTCGATCTGGCCGAAGGTGGCGCCGTGGGTGCAGCGCACGTCATCGGCGCGAATCTCCAGTTGCGGATCGGAGCTGGCCACCGCGTCGGCCGAGAGCAGGAGGTTTTTGTCGCTCTGGATGGCGTCGGTGTGCTGCGCGTCGGGACGCACGACGATGCGGCCGCGGAAGGCGGTGCTGGCTTGGCCATCCAAAATGCCCTTGTAGAACTCGCGGCTGGTGCCGAGCGGCTGGGCGTGATCGAGCACCGTGTGGTTGTCGATGTGCTGGCGCCCGCCGGCGATGTACAGGCCGTTGAGCAGCACCTCGGCGCCTTCGCCGTCGAGCACCGCCGTGACGTCGTTGCGGGTGAGCGCGCCCCCGAAGGTGAGCGCGTGCAGCGCCACGCGGGCGGTGCGCCCGGCGCGGGCGAAGGTGGCGGAGACGTGATAGGACGCCAAATTTTCCTGCTGCAAGCGCGCGTGCTCGAGCGCGGCATTCTCTTCCGCCACGATCTCGGTCACGGCGTTGGTGAACACGCCCTGCTCGCCCAGGCTGGCGTAAGCCTCGATCACCGACGCCTGGCTGTCGCGCCCCGCCAGGATCAGCGTGCGCGGCTGCAGATATTGCGCCGCCGCGGCGGTGGCGAGATAGAGCACGTGCACCGGCTCGGGCAGCACTTGCCCGCGCCCGATCTCGATCACCGCGCCGTCGTCGAAGAGCGCGGTGTTCAGCGCGACGAACGCCAGCTCGCTCCACGGCGCCTCGCGCGTCAGGGCTTCGCCGATCGCGTCGCCGGCGGCCAGGGCGGCGCCCAGGCTGCCGGCGCGCACGCCCGCGCCCAGCGCGCCCGGCGTCGAAAAGCGGGCGGCGTAGCGGCCGTCGAGGAACACCAGCCGCGCGCCGCCGAGCGCGGCGAACGGCGAACCGGCCAAGAATTTCTCCGCGGCGGCTTCGGCCGCGGCATCGGGCGGCGGCGCGGGCGTGAACTCGCCGCGGGCGATCACCGCCACGTTGGTGTGCCGCCACTCCTCGTGCTTGGGGGTGGGGAAGCCCAGTTCCAGAAAGCGCTCGAAGGCGGCGCGCCGCGCCGTCCCCAGCCAGCCGGGACCGCGCTGCGCCCGCGCCGCCGCCTCGAACGCGGCGCGGTAGGCGCCGCCGGTCGCCGGAATCGCGGTTACGCTCATCGCCGCGCTCTCCTCACACGCCCGCGCTCACGGCCTCTTCCAGCCAGCCGTAGCCCTTCTCTTCCAGCTCCAGCGCCAACTGCTTGCCGCCGGAGCGCACGATGCGGCCGTTGTACAGCACGTGCACGAAATCGGGAACGATGTAGTTGAGCAGCCGCTGGTAGTGGGTGACGACGATCGTCGCCCGCTCCGGGCTGCGCATCGCGTTCACGCCCTGCGCCACCGTCTTGAGCGCGTCGATATCCAGGCCGGAATCGGTTTCGTCGAGAATCGCCAGCCGCGGCTCCAGCACCGCCATCTGGAAGATCTCGTTGCGCTTCTTCTCGCCGCCCGAAAACCCCTCGTTCACCGAGCGCTTGGTGAGGTCGTCATCCACGCCCAGCATCTTCATCTTGCCGCGCGTATGCCGCAAGAAGTCGGCGGCGTCGAGTTCCTCCAGCCCGCGATGCTTGCGGATGGCGTTCAGGGCGGCGCGAAGGAAATAGAGATTGCTGACGCCGGGAATCTCGACCGGATACTGGAAGGCCAGGAAGACGCCCTCGCGCGCCCGCTCCTCGGGCGAGAGTTCCAACAAGTCGAGCTCGCCCCCCAGCCCCTGATATCGCACCGTGCCGCGGGTGACTTCGTAGCTGTCGCGGCCGGCCAAGACCCCCGCCAGCGTGCTCTTGCCCGAGCCGTTAGGGCCCATGATCGCGTGCACCTCGCCCGCCTTCACCCGCAGGTCGATGCCGCGCAGGATTTCCCGCCCGTCCGCCTGTTTGGCGATGCGGGCGTGCAAGTCGTGAATTTCCAGCATGGTTCTCACTCGCCTGGACTAGCCGACGCTGCCTTCCAGGCTGACGCTCAGCAGCTTTTGCGCCTCGACGGCGAACTCCATCGGCAGCTCGCGGAACACTTCCTTGCAGAAGCCGTTGACGATCATCGAAACCGCGTCTTCCATCGACAGCCCGCGCTGCCGGCAGTAAAACAACTGATCCTCGCCGATGCGCGAGGTCGAAGCTTCGTGCTCGATGGTGGCGGTGTTGTTCTTCACCTCGAGCACGGGAAAGGTGTGCGCGCCGCAGCGATCGCCGATCAGCAGCGAATCGCACTGCGAATAGTCGCGGGCGTGGTCGGCGTTCTTGTGGATGCGCACCGCGCCGCGATAGGTGTTCTGGCCGAAGCCGGCGGAAATGCCCTTGGAAACGATCGTGCTGCGCGTGTTCTTGCCGAGGTGCAGCATCTTGGTGCCGGTGTCGGCCTGCTGGCGGTTCTTGGTCACCGCCACCGAATAGAACTCGCCCACCGAGTTCTCGCCTTGCAGGATGCAGCTGGGGTACTTCCAGGTGATCGCCGAACCCGTCTCCACCTGCGTCCACGAGATCTTGGAATTCTTGCCCAGCGCCTTCCCGCGCTTGGTCACGAAGTTGTAGATGCCGCCGCGCCCTTCCTTATCGCCCGGATACCAGTTCTGCACGGTCGAGTACTTGATGGTGGCGTTGTCCAGCGCCACCAGCTCCACCACCGCCGCGTGCAGTTGGTTGAGGTCGCGCTTCGGCGCCGTGCAGCCCTCCAAATAGCTCACGTAGGCGCCCTCGTCGGCGATGATCAGCGTCCGTTCGAACTGGCCGCTGTCTTGGGCGTTGATGCGGAAATAGGTCGAGAGCTCCATGGGGCAGCGCACGCCCGGGGGCACGTAGCAGAACGAGCCGTCGCTGAAGACCGCCGAGTTGAGCGTGGCGAAGAAATTGTCGGTGTACGGCACCACCGAGCCCAGGTACTTCTCGACCAGCGCCGGATGCTCGCGCACGGCCTCGGAAAACGAGCAAAAGATGATCCCGAGCTCGGCCAGTTTCTTCTTGAACGTGGTCGCCACCGAGACGCTGTCGAAGACCGCATCCACGGCCACGCCCGCCAAAATCTCCCGCTCGCGCAGCGGCACTCCCAGCTTTTCGTAGGTCGCGAGCAGCTCCGGATCCACTTCGTCCAGGCTCTTGGGAGCGTCCGTCTTCAGCTTGGGCGCCGCGTAGTAAATGATGTCTTGATAGTCGATCTTCGGGTAGTGAACGTTCGCCCACGTCGGCTCCGTCATCTTCAGCCACTGGCGATAGGCGCGCAGCCGCCACTCCAGCATGAACTCGGGCTCGCGCTTGATCGCCGAGATGCGGCGAACGATGTCTTCGCTCAGGCCCCGGGGCACGGTTTCGGTTTCGATGTCGGTGACGAAACCGTACTTGTATTCCTGGAGCGTGAGCTCTTCGACGTTGGTTATGGGCGTCGGCATGGCACTTCCTATCCTGGCAAATCAATACAAAAAAGTCTAGATTCCGCTTTCGGCGGAGGCGGCTGGGCCGCGGCCTTGGGACGGGCGGCGCGCCACGATCCGGGACCGTCACGCCAGGATGCGATCCAAGCTTCGGCTCACAGCCGCCGGCCGGCGGTTTCGGGGCCCCAACGGCGCGGCAAAGTGCGCTAATTGGCGCCGCGGCGGCGATCAGCCAGGGCGGCGATGGCCCAAAGCGCGGCGAAAGCGAAGAGCAGGACCAATCCGGCCAGCGGCAGCGTCTCCTTGAGCCCGTAGGTGGTGAACCGGTCGTAGATGAGGATCGAAATCACCCGCGGATTGTAGGCCAGGATCACCAGCGCCCCGAACTCGCTGATGGCGCGCGCCAGCATGAGGATCGCGCCGCTGACGATCGAGCCGCGCGCCAGTGGCAAACTGACCCGCCAAAACGCGCTCCAGGGCCCGTGGCCGAGGCTGCGCGCCAGCGCCTCCAGCCGCGGATCGAGTGCGCGGAAGCCGTCGCGGCAGGCATGCACGAGATACGGGCAGGCGACGAAGAGCATCGCGGCGGTGATGCCGAGCGCAGTGCCGACCAAGTGCAGATGAAAGAGCGCCAGCAGGCGTCCGGCGGCGGCATCGCGAGCGAACAGCAACAGCAAGGCGATGCCCACCACCGGATGCGGAATCACCAGCGGCAGATCGAGCAGCGCCCGCAACAGGCCCTGGCCGGGAAACCGCCCGCGCGCCAGCGCATAGCCGAGCGGCACGGCCAGCAGCACGCCCACGGCGGTGGCGGCGGCGGCGGTGGCGAAGGTCAGCGCCAGCGAGGCGCGCACTTCGGCATCGGCCAGCGCCGCCGGCAGCCCGGAGGCGGACGCCGCGAAGAGCCGCAAGATCGGCGCGGCCAAAAACAGCACCAACAGGCCGGCCGGAAGCACCAGCCACGGCGCCAGCGCCGCGGCGCGCGGCGCCGCGGTGGGCATGCGGACGGAGGTGAGCGTCGGGACAGCCATGGCTAGAGACCGGCGGCGGGACAGCGCGGCAGCGTCCCCAGCCATCGCGCCAGCTCCTGCGGCGCGGCCGGCGGGTCGCCGGCCAGGCAGGGCGCTCGCGGCGGCTGCTGCGCCGCGGCCAGCTCGGCCGCGCCGCGCGGCGAGACCAGCAATTGCAAGAAGGCCAGCGCCCCCGTTACATTGCGCGCCGTCGCCGGAATGGTGATGCCGTAAACGATCGCCTGCGCCATATTCACCGGCGGCGGCAGCCGCACATAGCGCAGCCCGTGCTGGCGGGCGACGGAGAGGTATTCCCAGGCATAGTCGAGCTGGCCGGCCTCGAGCAGCGCCAGCAGCGCCACCGACTGGGGCCGCCGGTTCGCCGCCGGCACCGCCGCTCGCAACCGCGCCGCCAGACCCGGCCGGTGATAGTAGCGCTCCGCCAGCCGCCACGCCCGCAGCGTGTTGTATCCCTCCGGATCGAGCGCGGGATCGGCGTAGCCGAAGCTGACTTCCGGCCGCAGGAGGATGTCCATCCAATTCGTGGCGTTGATCTGCGCGGCAAAGCGCGAGCGCGCCGTGTAGGCGATCACCAGTTCGTTGCCAGCGAATTCCACCCACCAGCGCGGCGCCCGCGGCCCGCGCGCGGCGGTGAAGAGACCGGCGTCGGCCAGCGCCAGCAGATCCATGCGCGCATTGAGATCCAGCAACTTCCGCAGCAGAAAGCGGCTGCCGCCGCTCTCGGCGTCGAAGCGGAATTGCGGCAATTGTCGCGCCAGCTGATCGAAGGGCACCGCCAGCGTCGCCGCCCGCGCTTCCACCACGCGCTGTCCGTTCGCCGCCAGCGCGCAGGCGAATAACAGCAGCACCGCGCTCCCGCCGCGCACGTGCCGCCGCCCGGTCCGGCCCCGCTCGCCGCAGCCGGGCACGAACGGGGGCGCGCCGGGCGCCCGCCGCGTACCCGCACGCCGCAGGGTGGCGGAACACCCCCGGCCGGCGCCGACCGCCTCGCTCGGATTCGTGCTCATCGCATGATCATGACTTCGGTGGCCTTGATCAGCGCCATCGCCGCCATCCCCGGCTCCAAGCCCAGCTCGCTGGCCGCTTCGGCGGTGATCACCGCCTTGATCTGCTGATCGCCGATCGCCAGGGTCACCGCCGCCAGCAAGCCCTCGCGCCGCACCGTCGTCACCGTGCCGCGCAGTTGGTTGCGCCCGCTGATCCGCGCCGGCGCCGCCGCGGGCGCGCCCCGCAAACGTTCGATTTCGGCCGCGGCAATGCGATAATGCCCGCCCGGCGTCCGCACCGCCTCCAATTTCCCCTGATATAGCCATTGCTTGAGCGTGGCATAGGAGACGCCCAGTTCGCCTGCGGCTTCGCGAGGTTTAAGCCATTTCATGCTGCGATTTTATGCGATTTGTCCGCGATAAGCGACCATTTTTACGGAAATCAGATTGACAGAGATCCGCTAAAGTAAAACTTGACAATGCCACGCTCATATCGTACGCTGTGAATGCGGCAAATCAAACGGCAAACGAACAGGAGCAGTTATGGGCAAGATCATCGGCATTGATCTCGGAACCACGAATAGCGTCGTGGCGATCATGGAGAATGGCGAGCCAAAGGTGCTGGCGAACTCCGAAGGCGGGCGCACGACTCCTTCAGTCGTGGCCTTCACCAAGACCGGCGAGCGTTTGGTGGGGCAGGTGGCCAAGCGCCAGGCAATCACGAATCCCGAGAACACGATCTATTCGATCAAGCGCTTCATGGGCCGCCGGTTCGACGAGGTCACCGAGGAGATGAAGATGGTGCCCTACAAGGTCGAGCAGGCGGGCGGGCACGTCGTGGTGCTGGCCGGCGGCAAGAAGTATACGCCGCCGGAAATCTCCGCTTTTATTTTGCAGAAGCTCAAGCAGGCCGCCGAAGACTACCTGGGCGAGAAGGTGAGCGAGGCGGTGATTACCGTCCCCGCCTACTTCAACGACGCCCAGCGCCAAGCCACCAAGGACGCCGGCAAGATCGCCGGGCTCGACGTGAAGCGCATCGTGAACGAGCCGACGGCGGCGGCGCTGGCCTATGGCCTCGACAAAAAGAAAGAGCAGACCATCGCCGTCTATGACTTCGGCGGCGGCACCTTCGACATCTCCATTCTCGAGGTGGGCGAGGGCGTGGTCGAGGTCAAGTCCACCAACGGCGACACGCACCTGGGCGGCGACAACATCGATCAGCGCCTGGTGGATTGGCTCGTGGACGAGTTCAAGAAGGAAGAGGGCATCGACCTGCGCGCGCGCGGCAACGAGATGGCGATGCAGCGCCTCAAGGACGCCGCCGAGAAGGCCAAGATCGAACTCAGCTCGACCATGGAAACCGAGATCAACTTGCCCTTCATCACTGCCGACGCGAGCGGTCCCAAGCACCTGCTGAAGAAGCTCACGCGGGCGCAATTCGAGCGCATGGTGGAAGACATTCTCCAGCGCTCCGTCGGCCCTTGCAAGCAGGCGCTGAGCGACGCCGGCGTGACCGCCGACAAGATCCACGAGGTGGTGCTGGTAGGCGGGAGCACGCGCATTCCGCGCGTGCAGCAGATCGTGAAAGATCTCTTCGGCAAAGAGCCGAATCGCAGTGTCAACCCCGACGAAGTGGTCGCGGTCGGCGCGGCGGTGCAGGCGGGCGTGCTCGCGGGCGAGGTGAAGGACCTGCTCTTGCTCGACGTGACGCCGCTGTCGCTGGGCATCGAAACCATGGGCGGGGTGTTCACCAAGCTGATCGAGCGCAACACCACGATTCCGACGCGCAAGAGCGAAATCTTCTCGACCGCGTCCGACAACCAAACCTCCGTCGAGGTGCACGTGCTCCAGGGCGAGCGCGCCTTGGCGGCGCAGAACCGCACCCTGGGCAAGTTCCATCTGGTGGGCCTGCCGCCGGCGCCGCGCGGGGTGCCGCAGATCGAGGTCACCTTCGACATCGACGCGAACGGCATCGTCAATGTCAGCGCCAAGGATCTGGGCACCGGCAAGGAGCAAAAGATCACCATCACGTCTTCGAGCGGGCTCTCCAAGGAAGAGGTCGAGCGCATGACCAAGGATGCGGAAGCGCATGCCGAAGAAGACAAGCGCAAGCGCGAGGAAATCGAGGCGCGCAACCAGCTCGACAGCATGGTCTATAACGCCGACAAGCAGCTCAAGGAGAACCGGGAGAAGATCTCCGCCGAGGACGCCAAGGCCATCGAGGACGCCCTCGCCGACGCCCGCAAGGCGCTCGAAGGCAGCGACGCGGCGGCGATGAACGCAGCCCGCGACCGCCTGACCACCGCCTTCCACAAGCTGGCCGAAGCGATGTACCGCCAGACCAGCCAAACGCAGGCGGGCGGGGCACGCGGCGGCCCTGCCGCCGGCGCCGCCACCCCGCCGCCGAGCGGCAACGGAGAAAGCAAACCCGGCGAGGTTATCGACGCCGAGTACGTCGACGTGGATCAGGAGAAGAAATAGGGGCGGGGGACCGGGGACGGCCGCCAAGGGGCCCGCCGGTCCCTCCCTGATCTTCGATCTCCGATCTTCCTCTTGGCATGGCGACGGCGACGAAAGACTATTACGCGGTGCTGGGCATCAAGCGCGAGGCCACGGCCGAAGACGTGCGCAAGGCCTATCGCCGCCTTGCGCGCAAACTGCATCCCGACGTCAATCCCAACAACAAAGCCGCCGAAGAGCGCTTCAAGGAGGTGCAGGAGGCCTACGACGTCCTCGGCGATCCAAAGAAGCGCGAGTTTTACGATCGCGTCGGTTTTTATTCCGATCAAGCGTTCCAGCAAGGCGCCGCCGCCTTCACCGACGCGCCGCCGCCGCCGAGCAGCGGCGGCGCCCCGCCGCCCGGCTTCGATTTCAGCGGCTTCGATTTCGGCGAAGGCGCCGGCGCAGGGCGCAGCTTTCGCGACATCTTTTCCAGCATCTTTTCCTCCCGCCCGGCCGAAGTGGAGGTGCCCTCCAGCGATCTCGAGTACCAGATTCAGATCGGCTTTTGGGAGGCGATTCGCGGCACCGTGGTGCGGCTGACGGTGGCGCGGCAAATCAAATGCCCGCAATGCAACGGCACCGGTATGGGCGCCGGACGGGGCGTCTGCCCCGAATGCGGCGGCAAGGGCCAGGTGACGCAGACCGCCGGCGGCATGAAGTTCAACCTGCGCTGCTCGACCTGCGGCGGCAGCGGCAAGGCGGGCGCGGTCTGCCCGCGTTGCCATGGCGCCGCCCGCATCACCGTGCAGGAGCCGCTGGAGATGCGCATCAAGCCGGGCACGCGCGAAGGCGCCCGGCTGCGCGTCGCGCAGAAGGGCAACTGGGGCACCGACGGCGTCGGCGACCTCTACCTGGTGGTGGCCATCAAGCCGCATCCGATCTTCACGCGCCAGGGCGATGACATTTACGTCAAAGTGCCGGTCACGGTGGCGGAGGCGGCGCTGGGCGCCAACATCGCCGTTCCCACCATTGACGGCCGCGCCTTCGTCAAGCTGCCGCCGGGCACGCAAAACGGCCAGCGCATTCGCCTGCGCGAGCGCGGCGTCGTCTCGGCGCAGCACGAGGGCGTGCGCGGCGACGAGCTGGTCGAGGTCAATGTGGTGGTGCCCTCCAACCTCGACGAGCGCGGGCGCGAGTTGCTGCGCCAGTTCGAGCGCGAGCACCCGCAAGACGTGCGCAAGGAACTGTTGGCGCAGGCGGCGAAATAAAATGAAGAAAAAGGGACGCGCCGCATACATGATCTCCGCCGTCGCCGAACAGTACGGCGTTCATCCCCAGACCTTGCGCCTGTACGAGCGCGAGGGCTTGCTCAAGCCTTCGCGCACCGAGGGCAACACCCGCCTGTACACGGAAGAAGACCTCAAGCGGTTGGAGATGATCTTAGCCCTCACGCGCGACATGGGCGTCAACCTCGCCGGCGTCGAAGTCATCCTCGACCTGCGGCAGCGCATGGAGGACATGGCGCACGAGATGGAAGAGCGGGAGGGGGCGATGAAGCGGCAAATGCAAGCCTTCGTCGAGTACGTGCAGCGGGAGATCTTGCAGCACGCCCCCTGGAGCGAGAACGCCAGCAACGCGCTGGTGCCGGTGCGCCGCGCCGCCACGGTTCGGCACAAGGGCTGAAGGGCTGCCCTTGGCGTCCCCGGCCGAATCCGCGCCCCGCTCGGAGCGGCACACCTGGCGCGTGCCGGCCGGCTGGCCGGCGGGCGCCGCTTCGGCGTCGTGGCGGGAGCGCTGCGCCTACTTGCTTGCCGTCGGCGGCCCGATCGGCTGGATTCCCTGGGTGCCGGCCACCTGGGCCTCGCTGGCGACGGCCGCCGTCTGGCGCGGCCTCGTCGCCGCCGGCTGGTCGCGCGGCGCCGGTTGGCCGGTCGCCGCCGCCGCCGGCGTCATGCTCGTCGTGGGGGGGGTCGCCGCCACCACCGCCGAGCGGCTGGCCGGCATCGGCGATCCGCGCAACGTGGTCCTCGATGAAATCGCCGGACAATCGCTGACGTTCCTGCTGGCCGGCGCGGCCAGTTGGCCGCTGGCGCTCGCCGGCTTCGTGCTGTTCCGCATCTTCGACGTGCTCAAGCCGCCGCCGGCGCGCCAGGCCGAGCGCGCCCGCGGCGGCTGGGGCATCATGCTCGACGACTTGGTCGCCGGGGGCTACGCCGCCGCCGCGCTATGGCTGCTCGCGAAAATCCTGTGAGCTTCGCGCCGCTCTTGGCCGCGCCGGGCGCCTTGCAACCCCTGTGGCGAGCGCCGGCCCGAAACGAATCGGCGGGAAAATAGCAGCGAGGAGGGTACGTACAATGCCTCCAACCCTCGCCGAGGTTCCGGCGCCCACCGCCGGCCCGCGCCCGCAGCCGCAACCGGTTTTGGACCGGAGCGCGCCGCCGCGGGTGGTGATCGTCGGCTCCGGCTTCGGCGGGCTTTATGCCGCACGCCAACTGCGCCGGGCTCCCGTGGAAGTGACGCTGGTGGATCGCCGCAACCACCATCTCTTCCAGCCTCTCCTCTATCAGGTCGCCACCGCCGTGCTCTCGCCCGGCGACATCGCCTATCCCATTCGCGCCATCTTTCGCGGCCGCTCCAACATTCGCGTGCTGCTGGCGGAAGCCACCGCCGTCGATCTGCAGCGGCGCAAGGTCCACTTGCGCGACGGCGAGCTAGACTACGACTACCTGATTCTGGCGCCGGGTTCGACCCACACCTACTTCGGCCATAACGAATGGGAGGCGAGCGCGCCCAGCCTGAAATCGCTCGAAGACGCGCTTGAGGTGCGGCGGCGCATTCTCCTCGCCTTCGAAAAGGCCGAGCGCGAGAGCGACCTCGCGCGGCGGCGGCAACTGCTGACCTTCGCGATCATCGGCGGCGGGCCCACCGGCGTCGAGCTGGCAGGCGCGATCGCGGAGATCGCGCGCCAGGTCATGGTGCGTGATTTTCGCAGCATCGATCCCCGCGAGGCGCGCGTCCTTTTGATTGAAGCCGGCCCGCGCCTCTTGCCGGAATTTGCCCCGGATCTTTCCGCCGAGGCGCGGCGCGAGTTGGAACACAAAGGCGTGGAGGTGCGAACCGGCGAGCCGGTCACCTATGTGGATCGCGAGCAGATCCGCCTGAATGGCCAGTCCATTCCCGCCGCCACCACGCTGTGGGCGGCCGGCGTCGCGCCCTCGCCCCTCGGCCGTATGCTCGGCGTCGCGCTCGATCGCCGTGGCCGCGTGCCGGTGAACGTAGACCTGAGCTTGCCCGGCCACCCCGAGGTCTATGTCGTCGGCGATCTCGCCAGTTGCCGCGACAAGCTGGGGCGGCAGATGCCTGGCTTGGCGCCGGTGGCGATGCAGGAGGGCCGGCATGCGGCCGCCAACATTCTGCGCGCCATCGCCGGCCGTCCACCGCGCCCGTTTCGTTATTTCGACAAAGGCATGCTGGCCACCATCGGCCGCGCCGCCGCCGTGGCCCAAATCGGCCCCCTACATCTCTCCGGGCTGGTCGCCTGGTGGACTTGGGTCACGGTCCATATCAGCTATTTGATCGGCTTTCGCAACCGGCTCGTGGTCATGCTCGAGTGGGCCTGGTCGTATCTGAGCTATCAACGCGCCGCGCGGTTGATCACCGGCGACATTGACGCCGTCTATCCTGTCCGGGAAATTCCCGCCGAATCGCGAGAGGCTCGCTGAGCCCGCGTCGCCGGGACTAGGCGCCGGATGCCGGCGCGCGCCGCCAACCGCCGAGAGCCGCCGTTTGCCTCCCGAGCTCTGGCAAGATGAGGCATGCTTCCGCTCAAGTGGCGCGTGGGACTGCACAACGCGCTCTTTGCCCGTGCCGCCCCGCCGCCGGCGCCGAGCGGCTTCGCGCCGTTCGACGAGATCGCCGCCCGCGCGGCGCGCCGCAGCGACATCAACGAGCACCTGCTCACGCTCTTCGCCGAAGCGGTGGCGCAGCGACCGCGCCTGATGGTGGAATTGGGCGTGCGCGGGGGGGAGAGCACGTTCGTGCTGGAGCGCGCGGCGGCGCTCTGCGACGCGCGGCTGGTGAGCGTGGATCTGGCCGATTGCGCGCGCACGTCGTCCTACCGCGGCTGGACGTTCGTGCAAAGCGACGACGTCGCCTTTGCCCGGGAGTTTGCCGGCTGGTGCCGGGCTCGCGCGCTCGAGCCGGCGATCGACTTCTTGTTTCTCGACACCAGTCACGAGCGCGAGCACACGCGGCGGGAGCTTGCAGCCTGGCTGCCGCTGCTCGCGCCGGCCGGGAAAGCGGTGTTGCACGACACCAACTTGCGCCGGCCCTATTGGCGCCGGGACGGCAGTTGGAACTTGGGCTGGGACAATGCGCGCGGGGTGATCGCCGCGCTCGAGGAGTTTTTCGGCGCGCGTTTCGACGAGAACCGCGAATTCATCGCCGTGCGCCGAGGCTGGCTCCTCCAGCATCGGCCCTGGTGCGCCGGGCTGACGACTTTGCAGCGGCTGCCCGGCACGGGCGCGCCACGCTGATATTTTTGCCGCGCCTGGCGCGTATTGGGCTAACGATGGCCTCCGTTGCCGAAGCCGCCGTCGAACTCGCCGTCGAGGTCGAGGGGCTGCGCAAGAGTTACGGCGCCGTGCCCGCGGTGCAGGGAGTGAGTTTCGCGATTCCCCGCGGCGAAGTCTTCGGGTTGTTGGGGCCGAACGGCGCGGGCAAGACCTCCACCATCGAGATTCTCGAGGGCTTGCGCCGCCCCGATGCCGGCACGGTGCGCGTCTGCGGGCTGGAGCCGGCGCGCGACAGCGCCGAACTGAAAGAGCGCATCGGCGCGCAGTTGCAGGCGACGGTCTTGCCGGACAAGATTCGCGTGGAGGAGGCGCTGGCGCTCTTCGCCACCTTTTACCGCCGCCCGCTGCCGGTGCGCCGGTTGTTGGAGCGCTTCGGGCTGCTGGAGAAGCGCCGCGCGTACTTCGACCACCTCTCCGGAGGCCAAAGGCAGCGGCTGGCCTTGGCGCTGGCGCTGGTGAACAATCCCCGGCTGGTGCTGCTCGACGAGCCGACCGCCGGCCTCGACGCCATGGCCCGCCGGGAGATCTATGGCCTGATCGAAAGCTTGCGCGCCGAGCGCCGCACCGTGCTGCTGACCACGCACTACATCGAGGAGGCCGAGCGGCTGTGCGATCGCGTCGCGGTGATGCGGGCGGGCCGCATCGTGGCGCTGGGCGCGCCGCGCGAGCTGGTGCATGCCTCCGGACGCGAGACGCGCTTGGAAGCGCGTATCGAACCCCCGCCGGACGCGGCGCTCCTGGCCGCGTTGCCCGGAGTGGTCGCGTGCAGCGAGCGCGACGGCCGCTGGCTGCTGCAGGCGCGCGCGGTCGCGCCGGCGGTGGTCGGCCTGGTGCGGCTGCTCGACCGCGAAGGCGCGCGCCTGGAAGAGCTGCGCATCTTGCAACCGACGCTGGAAGACGCCTTCGTGGATCTCGCCGGCGAGTCAGGAGACAACTGAATGGCGGGACTGCGGCTGGCGCTGATGAACTTGCGGCTGGCGTTGCGCACCCGCGCGGCGCTGTTTTTCAGCTTCATTTTTCCGCTGATCTTTCTCTTCGCCTATGCCGGCATCTTCGCGCGCGGCATTCCCACGGTCGTTGCTTTTTTTTTCGGCCCGGTGGTGGTGTTTCAGATCATCTCCGCGAGCTTCTTCGGCTTGGGCATGCAGTCGGTGATGCTGCGCGAGCGCGGCAGCCTGCGCCGCTACCGCCTCGCCCCGATCGGGCCGGGCGCGATGATCGTGGCCAGCCTGCTGGCGAATTATCTGCTGCTGCTGCCGGCCGTGGCGCTAATGTTCGCCTGCGGCGTGTTCGTGTTTCACATGCCCGCGCGGGTGAACTACTGGGATCTGTTCGTGATTGTCACCGTCGGCGATTTCGCCTTCGCCGGCTTCGGCCTGACGATCGGCAGCTTGGCCGATACCATGCAAGAGGCTTCCGTTTACAGCAACCTCGCCTTCTTTCCGCTGATTTTTCTTTCCGGCGCGACGATCCCGCTAGCGCAATTGCCCCACTGGCTGCAGCGGGCGGCGGCCTTTCTGCCGGCGACGTATTTGGTCAACGCGTTCCAGGGTGTGATGCCGGGCAACGGTTCGCTAACGCAACAAGGGCCGGAACTGGCCGTGCTGCTCGTTTCGGGAATGTTCGGACTCTTGCTGGCGGCCAAGCTGTTTCGCTGGGAGAAGGAAGAGCGGATTCCCACGCGGCGGAAGCTTTGGGCGGCGGTTTTTGCCGTGCCGTTTCTGCTGACGGGGATCTGGATGAACGCGAATCCCGCGACCTTAGCATCTTGGGATCAATTGTTCCAGGCGATTACTGCCGCGCCGCGGCCGCATGCCGCGGCGCCGGCCGGCACGGCCGCGCCCGCGGCGGCAGCCCCAGCGCCGGCCGCGACGGGCTCGCTGGGGAGCGTGGGAGACGGCATCATCAGCGATTTCGACGAAGGCGCGACGCCCGTCGCGCGCTTCGGCGCCGGCTGGCAGGTCACTACCGATGCCATCTCCGGAGGCCGGTCGCAGGCCGAGATGCGCATCGTCGGCGGCGGAGCACAAGGCAGCCGCGGCGCGCTCGAAATCAGCGGCGTCGTGCGCGCCGGCGCGCCACAGCCGTGGGCAGGCGCGGGATTTTTTCCCGGCTTCGAGGCATTCACGCCGACCGACCTCTCGGCGTTTCGCGCGTTGAGCTTTTGGGCCAAAGGCGACGGCAAAGCTGCCGCCGTGGTGCTCTTCACCACCGCCTCCGGCGCGAAACCTGCCGTCGTGACCTTTCGGCCCGGGCCACATTGGGAAAGGTTCCTCTTCCCGTTCCGAAGCTTTCCCGGTGCGGATCCGCACGGCGTCGAGGCCATCTTCTTCGTGGCGGGAGGGTTAGGGCCATTTCAGTTCCAAATCGATTCCGTGCGGTTGCTGGCCACCGTGCCGCACGCCGGAACCCGCTAGACCTCGTTCTCTTGCCCCCCATTTGGGGGCTAGCTAGAGAGTTCGGGCGGACCATGGCAAGCTCAGAGCGCTTGGATTCGGGCCCAAGCAAGTTGCGCGACTTCAGGAGTGAGAAGGGAACTCCATGGAAGAACAAACCGTCATTGGACTTCGGGAAGCCTGTCTGGCGGCTTTGACGAGGGAAGAGGCAAGGCAAATCGAAAGTGCTGCTATCCGGCAGGCGGTCTTCGAAATGTTTGACGAAATTGTCAGCGCGTGTCGCCGCGATTCGCCGGAAGACGAGGCCGCGGCCAGATCGGCCGTCGCCAACGGCGGTTGTTGAAGCGAACCGGGGCGCGACGGCCGTCAATTCATCCAGTTTTCGCCGGGCGGATCGTTATGGCGGTCGCGCTTGCGCATATACACTTCAAAGCGGCGCTGGAGCCGCCGGCGGCGCCAACGATCGTAATCGCGGCGGAGGCCGCGCAGCGGGCTGGCGCCGCGCAGGTAGAGAAATGCGAAGAGCATGCCCCCGAGGTGCGCGAAATGGCTGACGCCATCGGATGCGCCCAGGGTGAATAGAAACTCCAGCACGCCGTAGCCCAGCACCAGCCACTTCGCCTTGATCGAGACCGGAGGAATCAGGAGAAAGACCGGCTGATCCGGGAACATCATCCCGAACGCCAGCAGCACACCGAAGATCGCGCCGGAGGCGCCGATCGTGGGCACCTGGCCGGTGCCGAGCGCCAAATGCGCGAGCACATCGATCAGGCCCGCGCCGACGCCGCAGAGGAAATAAAAGAAATAAAACTGCTTGGTGCCGAGCGCCTGTTCGACCGCCACGCCGAACATCCAAAGGCCGAACATGTTCCAGAACAGGTGCCAAAAGCCCGCGTGCAGGAACAGATAGCTGAAGAGCTGCCAAACCGCGCCATGCACGACCTCGACCGGAAACAGATAGAGCCATCCCCAAGGCAAGCGCGGCGGCGGCAGCAGATATTGCAGCACCCACACGCTGCACGTCACGATGACCAGCACCTTCACCGCGCGGGTGAAGCCGGGAACGCTGAAGGTATAGCTCGGAATGGTGCCGCGATAAGGCATGAGGTGCAGCCGAGGCGCTTGCAATCGGAGGGCGCGCAAGGCGCCGGCAGCGCACTCCTCGCTCCAGTATAAATGGCCGCTTCCGGGCAGGCGCGGCAAGGGGCAAGCTCAGCGCGCGCGATGCCGGAAGTGGAAGCTGATCCCGTACAGGCCAAACTGATCGCGGCTGATGGTGATGCCGAGATGGCGCGATATCGTCCAATCCACTTGCACGATATCTTGCGAGCTGCTGGCCAAGTTCTGGGTGTAGGTCACCTTCAAGTTCCGGGAGATCTGCTGGTCCACGGTGACGGTGGCTTGGCCGGTGCCGAGCAAACCGGCGGAAGCGGGATTGAATTGGATCTGGGTGACGCCGAACATGCGCTGCAATCGGCTTTGCAGCAGGTTGTCGAGCGCGAGGCTGAGCAGTTGCTCGGACTGGCCGACGAAGGCGCTGGAAGTCTCTTGATTGACGGCCTGCGATTCCTGGGTCTGGCCGGTGGCCAGCAGCGCCACGATATCGCGGCTCGAGAGCGGCGGATCGCTGCGATAGGTGATGTTCAGCCTATCCACCGGCCCGGAGATGCTGAGGGTGATGTCGTACTGCTGCACGGTGGTGGTAAGGCCGAAGTCGATGACCGGCTGAATGCGGATTGGGTTGGCGAAGGTGATATCGCCCTTGTTGATCGTGTACTCGTTGCCGGCGAAGCGAATTTCGCCCTCGGCGATCGAAGCGCGCCCCAGCAGCACGGGACTGGCGAGGGTGCCGCGGGCGCGCAAGTCGGCCTGGAATTGCAGGTGCGCCGCGCCGGTGGCGACCTCGACCTGCGGGCCGGTGACGAGGCGCACGTCGAGATGAATTCGATTCAGGAATGAGTTGCTGTTCACCGCCGGGGCGCTGGTGCTGCGGTTGGCGAGGAAGAGCGCGAAGTCGAAGTTGGGCGCCACGCCGACGCGCGTCAATTCCACGTCGCCGCTGAGCAAGGCGCTGCCGCGCTGGCCATCGAGCCGGAGGTGCAGATTGCCGGTGGTGCTGATGCCCTGATAGCGAATGCGCAGGTTGCTCCCCGTCGCCTCCAAGTTGATGGCGAAGCCGGCGGGATCGCGCGCCGCCGAGCCGGTGATGGAAATCTCGCCGCCGCCGGTGTTGGCGGTGAGGCGGCGGATCTCGACGCGATTGCCGGTGAAGCGCAGCAGGCCCTCGATGTGGTCGAAGGCCACAGGCAAATCTTCTTCCGCCAGGCTGGCATCGTGGACCTGCAATTCGCCGGTCAAGGCCGGTTTATGCAAGGTGCCGCTCACGCGCGCCGCCAACGACAGCTCGCCGGAGGAATGGGTGGTGGGATGCAAGGCGTGAATGATGGCCAGGTCCACGTGGCCGTTCAGATTGCCGGAGATTTCTTGCCGGCCTTGCAGCTCGGCTTGGCCGGTGATCGAGAAGTCGGTATCGGCGCCCACCAGCCGCGCCTGCGCCAGCGATACCATGCCATGAGCCATGCTGACGCGCACCGGCCCGGCGTTTTGCAGCACCACGCTCTCCAGCGAGAGGTGCAACGGATCGAAGCTCGCTTGCAGCACCAAATCCGCCGGCCGCAGCAACGGGCCTTGGACATGGAGCCGGCCGCTGATGCGGCTGTGGCCGGTGATGCTGGCATGCGTGAAGCGCCGCAGCCAAACGTCGATATCGTAATCGGTCAGCTCGGCATCGGCATCGAGGCCGTACGGGCTGGTTTCCGCGAACGAACCGGCGAGGGTCAGGCGGCCGTTCGGCAGGCCGAGCGCGGCATGCAGGCGCGCGGTTTGGCCGTCGGCCTGGAGCTCGACATGCAGCGTGCCCAGCGACTCGACCGCGCCGCGCAGGTTGACGGCATCGAGCACGGCGGTGGCGCGCGGATGAGCCAACGTTCCTTCGCTCGACAAATGGCCGCTGAGCTGCCCCGAGATCGGCAACTGCGGCGATTGCAGGGCCACGATCTGCGCCAACTCCAAGGCCGCCGTGCTGGCCTGGAAGCGATAGGTGCGGGCCTTCCAGTCGTAGGCCGCCGCGCCCACGATGCGGCCGCCGGCAACCACGGCGACGAAATTCGGCGCGGCGATGCCGGCGGGCGTGACCGCCAGATGCGCCGTCAATTGCGGGACCGGCTGGCGCCAAAGGACCGCATGATCGAGCTGCGCGCGGCCTTCCGCCCGCGGCGCGCCCACCGTGCCCGTGGCGTTGAAATCGAAGGAGAGCCGGCCCTGCACCGGCCAGGCAGCTCCCGCCCAACGCTCGAGGCGCGCGAGCTCGATGTCTTGCCCGGATACGTCGAAATTGAGCGTGCTTGCGCTCGTCGCTCGAAACCGGTCGAGACTCATTTCGCCGGCGGCATGAAACGCCTGCCCGCCGAGCCGCCAGATGAGCGATCCCAGCCGCGCGGTTTCGGGCGAGACGGTCGCGATCGCATCGAGCTGGTCGGCTTCGAAGGGACCATAGCGAAACTTCGCGGCGCTGAAGGCGACGTGCAGCACCGGCCCGGTGGTCAAAGCCCCACTGATCGCGGCTTGCAGGCGAAGCTGGCCGGCGAGCAGCGGCGGCCCATGCCCGCCGGGCAAGGCGGGCAAGTAGCGCGTCAGCACCGGCTGCCATTGCGCCAAATCATCGACGGCGGCGGCCACTTGCAGCGCGCTGCCGGCGGAACTCGCGGCGCCGGCGGCGGTGACGCTCAAGCCGGGCGCTTGGATGGCGAGGTGATCGATCCCCAGCGACCATCGGTCCGGCGAGACCGCGAAGCGGAGGGAAGCGGCGAGCGGCAGCGGCAGCGAGGCCCGGGGTGGCTGCGCCGGCGGCGTGATCGCCGCCGAACCCGCCGCGCGCCAATTCGCCGGCGCGCGCGTATCCAGGCGAACCTGGGCGTGCGCTTCCGCCACGCCGGCCAGCGGCACCAGCGGCGGACCGCCGGGCAGACGCGCGGCGATCGCGAGCAGCCGTTCCAACGCCAGACCGTGAACCGCGACCACGGCCGCGAGCGCGTGCCAACGCCCCCAAGTCAAGTTCAGCGTGCCGGCCCCGCCCCCGGCGGTGAAAGCGACGCGCGGCATCCGGAGGCCGGAGGGATCGGCGGAAAAGGCACCCTGCGCCGCCATGGGACCCCAGCTCGCGCCGTCGGCGGTGAACTTCAAGCCGGCGGCGGCAAAACGGCCGCCGGCGCTCCAGGCCGGGCCCGACCATTGCGCCCGGCCCGTGACGGTCACCTCGCCAGCCGCGCCGGCGAGGGCGGGCACTAGCCGCCGCCAGCCGGGCAAGCTGGCACTGGCCTGGTATTGCAGCTCGAGCCGCGGATGCGCCAGGTCGTGCAACATGCCGCGCGCTTGCAGACGACTCGCGTTGCCGCTCCAAGAAAAGTCGTCAATGCGCACATCGTTCGGCCAGAGCGTGAAGCGCAGGCTGGCGCTCTGGCTGACGGGCCGGGGCAGCGGTCCGCGCAAGACGCCATGGGCGAAGCCGAACCTGCCGGTGAATTCGTAAGGCGCCGCGCGCCGCAATTGCAGGCGCAGGCCGTCGAGCGCGGCGTCGAGCGGAATCCGCCGTTCGGCGAAATCGAGCTGGCCTTGGCGCAGCCGCAAACGGCGCAGGCCCAGATCGAAGACGGGCTCGGCGGGCGGCGAAACGATGACGGGCGGCGGCGGCAGGTTCCAGAGGCCGTTGGGCATCTTGAAAATGCGAATGCGCGGCTGATCGACGTCGAGTTCGGTGATCTGCACCGTGAGCGGACGCAACGAAGCCACGCGCAGCCGCACGAAGACGTGCGGAATCCGCGCCAGTGGCGCGCCGGCGGCGGGCTCGCGCCCGCGCAAGATCACGCCGTAAACATCGGCGGAGAGCGTGCGAAAGGAGACGTGGAAGCGGGAGAAGCTGGCGCGCAGCCCGGTCGCTTTTTGGATTTGGCCGGCGGCGAGGCCGGCCAGCCGCTGCTGCAAATAGCGGCTCTGCAGAAACCAAGCGCCCGTCCCGGCCAACACCGCCAGCACGATCACGACGACGATGACGATTTTGCGCCAGCGCGGCATGGGCTATTCAGGGGCGCAGGATGCGGACGCGGGCCGTCTCACGCAGGCGCGTCAGCCACGCCGTCTGCAGATTAACCAGTTGCCGCTGCAGCAAGATCTCCCGGATGAGCGGGCTAGCCTGGGCCAGCGCCAGGGGACGCAAGCCGCGGCGCCGCGCCTGGGGAACATATTCGTCGCGGTAGTAACGGGCAATCTCGGACGAGGTCACCTGCGCTTGCGATTGCAGGCGCGCATCCACCGCGGCCAGAACGCCCAATTGCTCGCCGACGATCCGGCGCACCGTCGCCGGGACCAGATGATAGCGGGCGCACCATCGCTCGAGGTTAGCCTCGCCGCCGGCGACGCCGGCGAGATGCCGCCACTGCGCCTGCACGCGGGCGCCGTCCCCGGGCCGGTAGCCGGCTTGCTGCTCGACCAAAATCTCTGAGATCAGGTGCTCGAGCGCGCGGCGGCGATCGGCTTCCGTGAGCGGGGCGGGCGCATCGGGCGGCGCCGCGCTCAGCCGCTGCGAGAGACGCGCGTACCAGGCGGCGTCGGCGACCTCGCTGGTGGTAATGGCGCGGCCGTTGACCACGGCGGCAATCGCGTCGAGCGTGCGGCCCGGGGTCTGCGCCGCCAGCGCCCAAGCCAAGGTCGCGATGCAGAAGACGACTCGCCGCGGCATCAGAAGGTCTGCCCCACGCTGAAGAAGAAATTGAAGTGCGGCAGTTGCACGAACTGCTCGGCCGGCGCCGGCTGGGTGACGATCTGCTGCACGCGCGGCGCGTTGAGATCGTAGCCAAAATCCAGGCGAATCGGGCCGACGGGCGTCCGGTAGCGGATGCCGAACCCCAGCGTCTGCGAATCGAAATTGAGATCGGTGGGCGAGGGCGCGTGAAAGCGCACGAGCCCGCGCCACATGGCGCCGAAGCTGGTGAAGACGTTGCCGGCATCGTAGAAGGCGACGCCGCCGATGTTTTGCCCGATCATCGGAAACCGCAGTTCGAGATTGTTGACGAACAGCGCCGTGCCGCCCACCGGAAAGCCGGTGATGGGATCGCGCGGCCCGGCTTGGTTGATGGCGAACCCGCGCAGCGAGTCGGCGCCGCCGCTGAAGAAGCGCTCTGGAATGGGGATCACCTCTTGCCGCGTGGTGGTGGTAACGCCGGTCACCGGGTTGGTGATGCTGATCGTTTGCAGCGGGCCGAAGGGCTGTTCGTAGCCGATTCGGGTGGAGCGCGCCAGCACCAAGCTCTTGCCGATGGGGTGGTACTCGGCGTTTTGGAAGAACAAGCGGGTGAAGTTGTCGAATTGGAAGTTGCCGTTCAGGCCGAGGGTGGGCGAGCTGTAGCTCTTGGCCAGCGCCGTCTCGAGGGTGTTATAGCTGCCGTGGTGGGTATCGAGCGGATCGTCGCGGCGGTCCCAGATCAGGTTGATCGAGCCGATGGCGATGCGCACGGGCCGGCTCAACAGCGGCACCTCCGGCTGGTTGACGAAGAGGAATCCGGCGGGAATCGCCACGCGGCGGTAATCGAGCCGGTACAGGATGTGCACGGTGGGCGCGAAGGTTTGGTCGAGCTCCACGCCCGCTTGCTCGCGGATGGCGCGGAACGTGCGGACATCGAAGGTGTCGTCATAGAGGGTGGAGAGATCCACCTTCATGTTGGAGTGATTGAGGAAGCGGGGGAAGTCGTAACTCAAGATCGCGCGCTTTTGGAGCGAGCCGTAGCGGCTGCTGAGCGACAGCGTCTGTTCGCGGCCGAACATGGCGACGCGGGTGGCGTCGAACGAAAGCAGCGGGCTCACCGCGGTCGTGCCCAGCAGCTTGCGCAGGGCATCCTCGGCATTGGTGGGCTGGCCGCTCGCGCCGCCGGCGGTCGAGCCGGTGCCGCCTTGGATGAGCATGCCCACGCCCTCGCGGAAGGTCCAGCGCTTGGCCTCGTTGACCGTGACCAGAACGTTCTTCGAGGCGGTGGCGCCGCTGGGATCCTGCACCGCGACGTTGACGTCGGTGAACAAGCCGAGATCGTAGAGATTGCGGCGGGTATCGAGCATCGCCAACTGGCTGAGCGGAGCGCCGGGCCGCATCACGATCTGATGGGAGATGACCCGCGGCAAGACAAAGCGCTCGCCGGTCACGAAGACTTTATTGACGTATTGGATCGGGCCCTCGAAGATGCGGTAGACGACATCCACGCGGTTGGCGCCGTCGGGCGTCGTGCTGACCTCCATGCGCGCTTGCTCATAGCCGGCGTTGTAGTAATACGTCAGGATGGCGTCGCGGTCGGTCGCGACGCTCACGTTGGAGTAGGGCTGGCCCGGACCGAGGGTAATCAAGTTCTGCAGCGCGGCGGCGGCGACCGCGTGGTTGCCCTCGATCGTCAGCCGATGGACCAACTCTTGCGGGCCTTCGTTGATGTTGAACACCACCGCAATTTGATGCGCCTTGCCGCGATAATTGCGGTCCACCATGGGCGTGACCACGACGCGCAAAAAGCCGTTGGCGTGATAGAGATCGGCGATCGCGGCGGCATCGTCTTCGACCAGCGTCTGGCTAAAGTTCCCGCGGCTGCCGGGAATGAAGTTCGGCAGGAAGCTGGCGGGGCGCGTGGCCACGCGCTCCTCGAGCGTATCTTCGTCGAAATAATGATTGCCGCGAAACAGCACCGCCTTGACTTCTTCGAGCGGACCCGGATCGATCATGTACAGGATGCGCAACATCTCCGGGCCGGCCTCGGTGCGGCGGTAATCCACGGTGGCATCGAAGTAGCCGTGTTTTTGCAAGTAGGTGAGGATGTTGCGGCGGCCTTCGTCGATCAGCTCGGGATCGGCGGCGTGCTCCTGAAAGACGGGCACGAGGCGCTTCAAGGTGCTGAAGTCGAGGTTCGATCCCTCCGTCTGCACCGCGACCACGGGACCGGGATTGATGCGCACGGTGAGGTCGACGGTGTTGGTCCGGGCATGGAAGACGGGGGTGGGCATGACGATGTTCGCGGCCAGGTATTGCAGCCGGCCATAGTACGCCTGCAAGCGCTGCACGGCGGCATCCAAGCGCGAGCGCGAAACCGGGGCGCCGGGCGCAAGCTTGGAAACGCGCAGGAGCTGCGCGGCCAGCGCCGGCGGTGCGGCGGGAAAGGCGTGGGCGCGGCCTTGCGTCGTGGCCGGGGTGCCGGGCGGCGCCACCTGGAAGCTCACCGCGCCGACCCGCGCCACCGGCCCAGGGCGGATCAAAAAGGTCGCGAGCGCCGCCGCCCGCGTGTGATCCAAGCTGACCTCCGCCTCGACTTGCGGCTGGTAGTAGCCGTAGACGCGGAGGCGCGCGCGCAGCCGCCGCGCCGCTTCTTCCATGGCGGTGGGGGAATACAGTTCGCCGAGGTTGAGGCCGCTGGCGTCTTGCATTTCGGCATCGGTGGCCGGATCGGGAGCGCCGATCACTTTGATTTCGCCGATGAAAAAGTTGGGCGTGGTCTCGAAGACCAGGCGCACGCCCCCGGGCGCGGGATACTCCACCGCACGCACGTCCGCGAATTGCCCGGTGGCGAAGAGGCGCTCGATCGTTTGCCGCACCGCCAGCGGGTCGAGGCTCTGGCCGGCGCGCTGCGCCAGTAAGGGTTGATAGCTGGCGGCGGTGCGCGTGGGCGCGGGCTGCACCTCGACGGCGACGACCCGCGGCGGCGGCGCGGCGCTGGCTCCTGCCGGGCAGGCGCCGAGCGCGAGGACTGCGGCGAGGATGGAAGCGCGGCGAAACCGCATCGCGGCCGGTTCCCGTCCGCCGGAGCGGAGGATAATTTCTAGTATGCACACGGAGGCGCAGACGGCCAGCGCTCTTTGGGAGCGGTACTCGCGGCAGATGCTGTTCGCGCCGCTGGGCCGGGCGGGCCAGGAGCGGCTGCGGCGGGCCCATGCCGCCATCGTCGGCTGCGGCGCGCTGGGGAGCACGCAGGCGGATTTGCTGGCGCGTGCCGGCATCGGCCGGCTGACGCTCGTGGACCGCGATTACGTGGAGGCGAGCAATCTCCAGCGCCAGCGCCTCTACGACGAGGCGGATGCGAGGGAGAGCCTGCCCAAGGCCACCGCCGCCGCCCGCCATTTGCGGCACATCAACAGCGAGGTCGAAATCATGCCGCGGGCCGAGGATCTGAATGCCGGCAACATCGAGGATTTGCTGGCCGGTGCGGAGATCATCCTCGACGGCACCGACAATCTCGACACCCGGTACCTGCTCAACGACTACGCCGTCGCCCGCCGATTGCCGTGGATTTATGGCGCGGTGGTGGGCGCCTATGGGACCACCTTCACCATTCGCCCGGGCGAAACGGCTTGCCTGGAATGCCTCTTCGGCGCCCAGCCCGCGGGCTTGGTCGAAACCTGCGATACGCGCGGCGTGCTCAACTGGGCCGTGCAATGGGTCGCGGCGTGGCAAGCCGGGGAGGCGGTGAAGCTGGCCGCGGGCGCGAGCGAGGCGCTGCGGCCGACGCTGATCGCCGCCGATCTGTGGACCAACGAGTGGCGCGAGCTGCAGCCCCCGCCGCGCGATCCGGATTGCCGCGCTTGCGTCCGCGGCGATTTCGTGTACCTGCGCGGCGAGCGGCAGCCGCGGATCACGCTCTGCGGGCGCGACGGGGTGCAGATTCACGAGCATCGGCGGCACATGGCCTTCGCGCCGCTGGCGGAGCGGTTGGCGGCTCTCGGCGACGTTCGCTACAACGACTTCATTTTGAAGTTCCGGCCGCATCCCGAATCCGAACCGCGCCCCCTGGAGCTGACCCTGTTTGCCGACGGCCGGGCGATCGTGAAGGGCACCACCGATCCGGCCGCCGCTCGTTCCGCCTACGCCCGCTACCTGGGGGCCTAGCGCTCGCGGCGCCATGAGCGGCGGGTGCGAGCGACCGGATGTCCGGGGCGGCGTAAGCGGTGACGCGTGCTCTGCGCGCACATGCCGCACGCCCGCGCCGCCGCCGGCTTCCCGATGCCGCCCAGTTGCAGGCCTCAGCGCGCCTGCGGCCGGCTCGCACGGACTCCCGGCGAGTCGCGGGTGGTAAACTGGCGGCGCTTTCTCAGGAGCCGGCAGGTGAAGCGCGCACATTGGGTTGGAATCGTCATCCTCGCCATGGCGGCGGCGGCCGCCGCGCAATCGTCGTTCGCTGAGCGAGTGGCGGCAGTGCTGGCACGCCCGCTTTTCCGGCACGCCACGTTCGGGATCGAGCTCTATTCGCTCGATCGCAATGAGCCGCTGTTCCGGCTCAATGCCGATCAGCTCTTCACCCCCGCCTCGACCACCAAGTTGCTGACCGAAGGATCCGCGTTGGCGCTCTTGGGGCCGCAATTTCGCTTCCATACGCGCGTGTTCGCCGCCGGGACGATCAAGAAGGGCGAGCTGCGCGGCGATCTCGTTTTAGTCGCGAGCGGCGATCCGGATTTGTCGAGCCGCCTGCGTCCCGACGGCACGCTGGCCTTCGAAAACGAAGATCACGCCTATGACGGCAGCCCTTACACGCGCGCGGTGCCGGGCGATCCGCTGATGGTGCTGGCGGAACTGGCGCACCAAGTCGCCGCGCGCGGCGTCCGCAAGATCAAGGGCCGGGTCCTGGTGGATGTGAATTTGTTTCCCGAGGGCGAGCGCGAGCTCGGTACGGGAACGGTGATTTCGCCTATCTGCGTCAACGACAACATCGTGGACGTCACGATCGGACCCGGCGCCGCCCCCGGCGCGCCGGTCACCATCCATGTCTCCCCGGCGACGGCGTATGCGCGCTTCGTCAATTCCGCGGTCACGGGAGCGCCCAACTCGAAGCCCTCGATTCGCTGGGCGGCGGATCAGCGCGAGGCCGACGGCAGCCATGTGATTTCCATCGGCGGCAGCTTCCCCCAGGGGACGGCGCCGATTCTCTATGCCTACGCGGTGCCCGAGCCGTCGCGCTTCGCGGAAATGGCCCTGGAGCAAGAGTTGCGCGCCGCCGGCATCGCTCTCGCGCCGCCCAAAAAGCCGCAAGCGCCGGATTGGCCGGCGCTCGAACGCTGGTACACCCCGGGGCATCAAGTGGCGGAACACGTCTCGCCGCCTTTCTATGAAGACGTGAAAGTCACGCTCAAAGTCAGCCAGAACCTGCACGCCAGCATGATGCCCTGGGTCGTCGGCGCCACGCTCAGCCATGCCGGCGCCAACGCCGAGCAGGCAGGCTTCGATTTGGAAAGAAGCTTCCTCGAGAAGGCCGGGCTCGATCTCAGCGCGGCATCCCAAGGCGACGGCGCAGGTGGAGCGCAATCGGCGTTTTTTACGCCGGATTTCATGGTTCATTACCTCGCCTTCATCGCCAGGCAGCCGGATTTCTCCCTGTTTTACCGAGCGCTGCCGATCCTAGGACGCGACGGCACGCTCTGGAACATCCAAGTGTTGTCGCCGGCCGCCGGGCATGTCCATGCCAAGACCGGAACCTTCGCCGCCTACGACGCGCTGAATCGCAATCTCATGGTCACCGGCAAGGGGCTGGCGGGCTATATGACCACGCTCAGCGGCCATCATCTTGCCTTCGCGCTCTATGCCAATCGCGTTTCCGTGCCGATGGACGGGCCGGACCCGGCCGAGATCGTGGGCCAGGCGCTCGGCGAGATTGCTGACGCCGCCTATGAAGTCGAATAGGGCGTACGGCGCGCGCGTCGTTCTCTACCAGCGGTGGCGGCGTTTGCCGCAGCGGCGGCAGCGATAGGGCTGCATGCCGATCAACGCCCACATGTAATCGCTGCCGCTGCGGTGGCTGCGGCCGAGATCGGCTCCGCAGGGGCAGAACTTCGGCACAGCGGTACGCTCGCGATACCCGCACCCGGCACACACCGACATCGCAGCCAAGCCGAAAAGCCTTTCGTACCAACGGCGAGATTCAGTTCTCGTTCGAATCTCCCCACATCGAGGACAGCGCACCATGCCCGAGTAAGATCAGCGTAGCCGAGTCATCTCGAGGCATCAAGATACTTTGCCCAATTGGGTCTCGAACCACGTCTGAAGAATCGCTGTGATTGCGGCAGGATCATCCCCCCCGGACAGGTGGATCGGTGTGCCAAAGGTTACGCGCGCGCGGCCCCGGTGCGCGCGCTCCGCGCCCACGGGAAGGATCTCAAAGAGTCCCTCGATGACGACCGGCACCACCGGCAGTTGCAGCGCGCGCACGAACACGCCGATGCCGGGGCGAAAGGCGTGCAGCCGCCCGTCGGGCGTGCGCGCGCCTTCGGGAAAGATCAGCGGACAGTAGCCGCGATCGGCCAACTCGCCGGCGCGGCGCAGCGCGCCTTGAATGCCGGTGCGTTCGGCCAGCACGAAAATATTGAAGAAGAATTCCAGCAGATGGTAGCGACGGCGGGCGCGGCGGCGCGCAGCCGGGCCATGGCCCGGCTCGAAATAGGCGCGAAAGGCATCCAGCGCCATGGCCGGCGCGAGCCAACGGCGCCAAGGGCGCGGCAGCGCGCGCAAGATCACCGGCACATCGAGCATGCTTTGATGGTTGGCGATGAAGAGGACAGGGCGGCGCAGGCCGGCCAAGTGCTCGCGGCCGTGCGCTTCGACCTTGGCCACCGTGCGCAGCAGCGGAAAGATCAGCGCCGATTGCAGCGGCGCCCGCAGCCAGCGCACCCAGGCGCGGGCGGGCCAGCGCGGATAGACATAGGAGCCAGGACGGGAAACCGCAAGGCCCGCGGCGCCGCCGGCCGCCGCGGCCGCCGGCGGGACGGGAGGAGCGGCCAGCAGCGATTCCAGGTCGGCGACGGTGCGCGCCTCGGCGAGCCCGGCTTCCTCGACGGCATAGCCGTGGGCATTGAGCCAAGCGAGCAGCTCCACGCGATCGAGCGAGCCCAGGCCCAAATCCTCCGCAAGGCGGGCGGCGGGGCTGAGCCGCTCGGGGGAGACGCGCAGCCGTTCCACCAGATAGTCGCGCCAGGTATCCGCGCGCGGCGGCGCGGCGGGACCGGCGCGATGGTTGACCCATTGCGCGATGCGAACGCGCTGTAACTTGCGCGTGGAGGGCGTACGGGGCAAAGCCGGCTCCGGCCAGAGGCTATACCCGGCGATGCGCTGATGCGTTTCGAGTTGCTCGTTGGCTCGGCCCACTGCCGCGGCAAGGGCGGCGGCATCGAGGGGCGCGCGGGGCACGACGACCGCGTGCACCTGGGCGCGGCCCTGGTTCTCAGCGGCGACCACGGCGCTTTCCCGAATTTCCGGCTGGGCATCGAGCGCCTGCTCCACGTCGTCGGGATAGACATTCAGCCCTTCCGCGGTGACGATGACCTCTTTCTTCCGGCCTTTGTAGATGAGATTGCCTTCCGCATCGAGCTCGCCGAGGTCGCCGGTGCGCAGCCACCCATCCGCGAGGGTTTCGGCGGTGGCGGCAGGGTTGCGGTAATACCCGGGGGAGACGTTGGGACCGCGGACGAGGATTTCGCCGTCCGGCGCGATGCGAATTTCCATGCCCGCCAGCTTGCGGCCGACGGAGCCGCGGCGAATCTTGAAGGGATGGGTGATGGCGACCGCCGGCGCCGTTTCGGTGAGCCCGTAGCCTTGGACGACGGCATAGCCGAGCGCATGCCATAGCTCCTCTTGCTCGGCGGGCAGCGCCGCCGCGCCGACAATGAAGGCCCACATGCGCCAGCCCAGCCGCCGATGCAGGCGGCGCCACATCCACCAGCGCGCCGCCACGCTGCGGCCGCGGCCGCGCGCGACGGCCGCCGCGGCCGGCAGCGGCGGCGTTTGCAACTGCGCGAGCGCCCACTGCCCGAGCAGCTCGACCTGCTGCGGGACGGCGATGACGACCGAAGCGTGCGTGTCGCGAACGGCCGCGGCGATGCCGGCGGCGGCTTGCGTCTGCAGATAGACCACCGCGCTGTCCAGCAGCGGCGGAATCAACAAGCCCATGACTTGGCCGAAGAGATGGCTGAGCGGAATCAGGTGGACGAAGCGCAGGGGCAGGAGCGGGCGCGCCCAGCGTTTGTACTTGCGCACTTCCTGCTCGATGGGCCGGAGATTCGCCAGCACGTTGCCATGGGTGATCATCACCCCCTTGGGCTCGGCGGTGGCGCCGGAGGTGTAGACGATTTCCAGCAGCGCGTCGGGCGCAGCGGCGACCACCGCTTGCGGCTTAAACGCGCGCGGCAGTTCGAGGAGGGCTTCGAAAGGGATCCCGGCGACGCCGGGGAGCGCGGCGGCGCGAGCCGCATCGGCGAGCAGCAGACGGGCGCCGGTGTGCTGCTGGATGCGGGTCGTGTAAGCGGCGGAAAAGTTGGCGTCCACGGGGACGATCACAGCGCCGGCGAGCAGGCATCCGTAGTAGGCGATCGCCCAAGCGGCGCCCGAAGGGCCCCACAACATCACGCGATCGCCCGGCGCGATCCGCGATTGCAGCAGGTTGCGGAGGGTGAAGGCCTTGCCGATCAGGTCGCGATAGGCGAGCTTATGGACGCGAGCCACTCCCCGGTCTTCAATGGCAAGGCGGGCGCCGAGATCGGCCAGGTCCGAGACGTACCGCGCCAAGGTGTCGAGGGATGGCTTCATGGAAGGCCGTCAGCAGTTTGCGAAGGCTGAGAATGCGGCGCCGGATCTCACGTGAATTCCGTGCCGATTTGGGCCAAGGCGGCGAAGAGCGCCGGTTCTTCCTCCTGGGCCACGGTACGCGGATCAAGGACGACGCGATCGTCGGCGATGCGCGCCACTATGGGCGGGTCGGCGGCGCGCAGGCGCGCCTCCAGCGCGGCGGCGCTGAGCGCGGCGGGAGCGAGCGCGACCAGCCAGGTGGGAAGGGCGGCGCCGGCGCCGGCGCCGCCTCCGATCAGCGATTCCCCGCTGATCACCTGCGCCCGCCAATGCGCGGCCAGGCGGGCGGCCCATGCCTCGGCGCGCGCGCGCAGGTCGGCGGCACGCAGCATGCGTACGGCGGGGACTTCCTCCTCGCGGCCTTGTGCGTAGAGCCGCAGCGTCGCCTCCAAGGCGGCATAGGTGAGGCGGTCCACGCGCAGCGCGCGAAACAGGGGGTTGGCGCGCAGGCGGTCGAGGTATGTCTTCTGCCCGCTGATCAGGCCGGCTTGCGGGCCGCCGAGCAGCTTGTCCCCGCTGTAGGTGACGATGGCCGCGCCGGCGGCGATGCTCTCGCCGACCAGCGGCTCGCGCACCCCGGTGGCGGCGCTCAAATCCAGCCAGGCGCCGCTGCCGAGGTCTTCGACGACGGGTAGGCGGTGCTCGCGGCCGAGCGCGACGAGCTCGGCGAGCGACGGCTGCTCGACGAAGCCCTGCATCACGAAGTTGCTGCGATGCACGCGCAGCAGCAGGCGGGTGCGCGGAGTGAGGGCGGCGCGGTAGTCGGCGATGCGGGTGCGGTTGGTGGTCCCGACTTCGACCATGCGGGCGCCGCTGCGGGCCATGATTTCCGGGATGCGGAAGGAGCCGCCGATCTCGACCAATTCGCCGCGCGAGATCACGGCCTCGCCGGGGTCCTCGGGCGCGCCCGCCAGCGTATTCAGCGCCAGCAGGACGGCGGCGGCGTTGTTGTTGACCACGAGCGTGCGCTCGGCGCCAGTCCAAGCGCAAGCGAGCGCCTCCACATGGACGTCGCGGCGGCCGCGCGCGCCGGCCGGCAAATCGAACTCCAAGTTCGAATAGCCGCGCGCCAAGACGGCGAGGCGCTCGGCGGCGGCGGCGGCGAGCGGAGCGCGGCCGAGGTTGGTGTGCAGGATGGTGCCGGTGGCGTTGATGACGGGACGCAGCGAGAACGCCAGGCGGGCGGCGGCGCGGCGGCGCAGATCGGCGGCGAGATCCTCGGCGGGGACTTCGCCCGCGGAGAGGCGGCGGCGCCGTTCCGCCAGCGCGGCGCGAATCACCTCGCGCGCCCAGGCCGGCCCCAGCGCCTGCCAGAGCGCGGCCAGCTCAGGACGGCGCAAGAGCTCGTCCACCGAAGGCAGCGCGCGTTGCGGCGGCGTGGCCACGCAATCGCCCGCGCTCACACCGCGGGCGCGCTCACCGCGCGCAGGCGCTCGGCCTGGTCTTCGGCGGCGAGGGCGTCGATCAGCTCGTCGAGCTTGCCATCCATGATGTCGCCGATGCGGTGCAGCGTGAGGCCGATGCGGTGATCGGTCACCCGGTCCTGGGGAAAATTGTAGGTCCGAATCTTTTCGCTGCGATCGCCGGTGCCCACTTGCGAACGGCGGGTGGCGGCGATCTGCTCATGCTGCTTCTGCTGCTCGATCTCTTGCAGGCGCGAGCGCAGGACCCGCATCGCCTTGGCGCGGTTCTTGATCTGCGACTTTTCGTCCTGGCACGAGACGACCAAGCCGGTGGGCAGGTGCGTGATCCGGACGGCGGAGTAGGTCGTGTTCACCGATTGCCCGCCGGGGCCGGACGAGCAAAAGGTGTCGATGCGGATGTCCTTGGGGTTGATCTCGACCTCGATCTCCTCGGCTTCCGGCAGCACGGCCACGGTGACGGCGGAGGTGTGAACCCGGCCTTGCTGCTCGGTGGCCGGGACGCGCTGCACGCGGTGCACGCCGCTTTCGAACTTGAGGCGGCTGTAGGCGCCGCGGCCCTCGACGATGGCGACCACTTCCTTGAGCCCGTGCACGCCCGATTCGCTGGTGCTGAGGACTTCCACCCGCCAGCGATGCGCCTCGGCGTAGCGCGCGTACATGCGAAACATCTCGGCGGCAAAGAGGCTGGCTTCGTCGCCGCCGGTGCCGGCGCGGATTTCCAGCACGACGTTCTTTTCGTCGTTGGGATCGCGCGGCACCAGCAGGCGCTTCAGCTCGGCCTCTTCCTGTTCGCGGCGCCGCTCGAGCGCGGCGATTTCTTCATTCACCAACTCGCGCCATTCGGCGTCGCCGTCGGCCAAGGTGGCGCGGGTGTCGGCGATGCCCTGGGTCAGCTTGCGGTAGGCGCGATAACGCTCGGCGATTTCAGACAGCTCGGCGTGCGCCTTGGCGGCCTTTTGATAGCGCGCGCTATCGGCCAGGAGCTCCGGCGACGCCAATTGCGCCGTCAGCTCCTCGTAGCGGGCCTCGATTTCATCCAGCTTATTGAACACGGTCGTCGTCTGTTTCCGCGATGGTCAAGCAATGATCAATTGGCCGCCCTGGCTTTGCTCCAGCGCCATGGCCTCTTCGAGGGCGCGAATGGAGCACTCGAGCTGATCGTCGCTCGGCTCGCGCGTGGTGATGCGCTGCAGCCATAGCCCCGGCCGCGCCAGCACCGCGAAGAGCGAACCGCCGTGCTTGGCAGTGTAACGGATCACCTCGTAGCCGAGCCCGATCAGCAGGGGCAAGAGCGCCAGGCGGATGGCGAGCTTGATCCAGAAGCCATCCATGGGAATGAAGATGTAGGCGCCGATCGCCAGCAGCATGATCACGATCATGAAACTGGTGCCGCAGCGCGGATGCAAGCGGGTGAAGCGGCGGGCATTGGCCACGGTGACGGGTTCGCCCGACTCGAAGTTGAACACCACCTTGTGCTCGGCGCCGTGATATTCATACACGCGGCGGATGTCGGGCATCAGCGCCAGCCCGGCGATGAAGCCCAAAAAGAGCGCCACGCGGATCACGCCGTCGGCGAGATTGAAGAGGATCTGGCCGCGGAACGCCGTCCAGGAATGGGCCAAGCCGGTCGCAGCGAGCAGCGGCAAGAACTTATAGAAAGCGATGAAGAAGACCAGCGAGGCCGCCAGGCTGGCAGCCACGCCCCAACGGGAAATCTCGCCTCTTTTCTCTTCCGGCGCGGCGGCGGCGGGCGCAGCGGCGACGGGCGCCGGTTGCAGCTCCGGCTGGAGGGCGGCATCGCCGCTGAAGCGGAGCGCCTTGACGCCCAGGGCCATCGCCTGGCCGAGCGTCGCCAGCCCGCGCAGCACCGGCCAGCGCCAATAGCGATGACGGTCGGAGAGCCGCTGCAGCGTTTGCCGCTGCACGGCGATATCGCCCGCGGGGCGGCGCACGGCCACCGCATAGGCGCGCGGCGAGCGCATCATCACGCCCTCGATCACCGCCTGCCCGCCGATCAGCACCTCGGCCTCGGCGGCGGCGAGGGCGGCATGGAGCAGCAGCGGGGCGGCCAGCGCGCGCCGCCAGCCCCCGAGCCACGCCGAATTCATCCGTTTCACCATATCGTTTCCACAACCCCGCTTGCGCGAATCCTTTCGTCCTTGGTGACCAAAGCGACGCCCAGCTCGATCGCGGTGGCAGCGATGATGCGGTCTGCGGGATCACCGGGGAACGCCGCCGGCAGCTCAGCGGCGGTGAGGGCAATGGCTTCGGTCATGTCCTGCATCCTCACCTGCGTGGCTTCGAGCACCGCCCGCACCGCCGCCCGGGCCGGGCCTGGATAACGCAGCCGGCCGCGCGCGAACATCATGCCCAGCTCCCAGACGCTCGTTCCGGCCAGCACCAGCCCGTCCTGCCGGCGCTCCCGAGTGATCGCCGCCTTCGCCTTAGGGGAAAGGCACTCTGGATTCAGCGCCATCCAAAGGGCGACCTGAGTGTCCAGAACGATCACTTGAGCGCGTTCCAGTCCTCGGCCGGAGCGGCTGGCGCTTCGATGTCCCCCACGATCTCCATGACGCCGCGCAGGCGGCCGAAAATGTCGTCGGGCTCGCCCGCAGGCAGGACCTTCACCACCGGCTTGCCGCGCTTGGTGACGGTGACCGGGGCGCGCGTCTTGCGCACCTCGTCCATCACCTGCAAGCAATGCGCCTTGAACTCGGTGGCCGAAATCGTCCGCATGATCCTAAGTGGTCATTTTAACATGACCAGTTGGCGCAGCCGCGCCGCTAGGCGGCTTCCGGAGCGGCTTGGCAGCCGTGAAAGAGGTCGCCCGAGGCCTGCAGCAGGCCGCGTTCGCAGCCGAGCGGGGCGGCGGCCAAGTGATAGCGCTCGACGCCGCGGCTGCTGGCGCGCATGAACTCCTCGAAGCGCGGCGCCAGCGGGTTTTGCGTGAGGTGCGCCTTGAAGGCGGTGATCTTGAGCTCGAGAAAGGCGGATATATCCACTTCGACGTCCACGGGCGGCAGCAGCACGCGATTCGCATGCGGCGGCTGGACGGTGCCGGTGGAATAGAACAGGCGCTCGGCCTGGAATGCGGGCTTGCCGTCCAGCGGGAAAGGCTTCTCCTGCGCTGCGCCGTGGAAAGCCGCGGTGGCCAGCAGGCTGGACATGCCATGATCGGGATGCGCGGTGAGGCCGCCCTCAGGGCCGAAGGCGAGCACCACCTGCGGGCGAAAGTCGCGCACAACCCCGACCAGGCGCGCGGCGGCTTGGTAAAAGTTGATCTCGCTCAGCTTGGAGTCGGGATAACTCCACACTTGATGCGAACTCACGCGCAAGAGCTCGCAACTGCGCGCCATCTCCTGGGTGCGCATGGCGGCCAATTCCTCTTTGTCGGCGGCGCGTCCGCGATGGCGTCCGGCCTCGCCGGCCGTCAGGCAGATCACGCAGGTCTGCACGCCGAGCGACGCCATTTTGGCCAGGGTGCCGCCGAAATTCCCCGCCTCGTCGTCGGGGTGAGCCGTGATGCACAGCAGCCGCCGCATGACTGTATTTTAGGCGCTCGGCGCGCGCCGGCGGCCCCGCACCGCCGCCGCAAGCGCACTGAGTCGGCTTTCCGAACCGGCGGGCTAGGAACGCGGCAAACGGGAGGCGCCGGCGGGGCTGGGAATCGAGGCGCGGCGCAAGTCGTGACCGGTCATTTCCGAGGGGGCGTCCAGCTCGAGCATGCCGAGGATGGTGGGCGCGATGTCGCGGAGCGAACCACCAGGCCGCAAGGCCACGGGCGGGGCGCCGGCGGCGGCCTGCGCCACCAGGATGAAGGGCACGGGGTTGGTCGTGTGGGCGGTGTGCGGGCCGCCGGTGGCGGGATCGATCATCTGCTCGGCGTTGCCGTGATCGGCGGTGACCAGCATGGCGCCGCCTTCGCGGCGCAACGCTTGCAGGATGCGCGCCAGGCAGGCGTCCACGGTCTCGACCGCCTTAACCGTGGGCGCGAGCTTGCCGGAATGACCGACCATGTCGGCGTTGGCGAAGTTGGCGACGATCAGGTCGAAGGTCTTGTCCTCGATGGCCTTGACGACGCGGTCGGCGATGCCGGCGGCCGACATCTCGGGCATGAGGTCGTAGGTGGCGACCTTGGGCGAGGGCACGAGCGAGCGTTCTTCGCCCGGGAAGGGCTGCTCGATGCCGCCGTTGAAGAAGTAGGTCACATGCGCGTACTTTTCGGTTTCGGCGACGCGCAGATTGCGGAGGCCGTGCGCGCCCATGACCTGCGCCAGGATGTTGTCGAGCGATTCGGGCGGCATCACCAGCGGCAAGGTGAAAGTCTTGTCGTAGCGCGTCATGCAGACGTAATGCAGCGGCCGCGGCGCCTGGCTGGCGGGGATGACGGCTTCGAGGGCGGGATCGGGCTCGCCGGCGCGGGTAAGCGCCCGCGTCATCTGCCGGGCGCGATCGGCGCGGAAATTGAAAAAGACGGCGGCATCGCCGGGCCGCATCCCCGGCGGCGGCGCGCCCTCGCGGCCGATGACATGCGGGACGAAGAACTCGTCGGTGACGCCCTGGTTGTAGCTGGCGACCAGCGCGGCCACGGGATCGGCGGCGCGCGGCCCTTGGCCGTGTACGATGGCGTCGAAGGCCAGCCGGATGCGCTCCCAGCGCTGGTCGCGATCCATGGCGTAGTAGCGGCCGCTGACGCTGGCGATCCGGCCGACGTTGTACTCGCGGCAGCGCTGCTGGACTTGACGCAGATAGTCTTGCCCCGAGGTGGGCAGGGTGTCGCGGCCGTCGGTGAAGGCGTGGATCAGCACGTTCTCCACGCCCTGCGCCCGCGCCAGGCGCAGCAAGGCGAAGAGATGGCTGAGATGGGAATGAACGCCGCCATCCGAGCACAGGCCGAGCAGATGCAATTGATGGCCGCGGGCATGGCGCATGGCGTCGAGCAGCGCCGGGTTGCGGTCGAATTCGCCGCTGGCGATGGCGTTGTCGATGCGAGTGACGTCCATGGTGACCACGCGGCCGGCGCCCATGTTGAGGTGCCCGACCTCGCTGTTGCCCATCTGCCCTTCCGGCAAGCCCACGGCGGGACCGGAGGTTTGCAGCAGCGTATTGGGATAGTCGCGCAGCAACGCGTCGTAGGCCGGCTTGCGCGCCAGCGCGATGGCATTGGCCGGACCGGCGGGCGCGTAGCCCCAGCCGTCCAGAATCACCAAGAGCAAAGGACGCGGACGCATTCAGACCGCCAGCGCTTTCCGGCCCAGGAACTTCGCTTGGGCCCCCAACTGCTCTTCGATGCGCAGCAGCTGGTTGTACTTGGCGACGCGATCGGTGCGGCTGGCCGAGCCGGTCTTGATCTGGCCGACGTTGGTGGCCACGGCCAGATCAGCGATGAAGGTGTCTTCGGTTTCGCCGGAGCGATGCGACATCACCGCGCCGTAGCGGCTGCGGCGCGCCAGATCGATGGCGGCGAGCGTTTCGGTCACGGTGCCGATCTGGTTGACCTTGATCAGAATGGCGTTGGCAATGCCTTGCGCGATGCCGCGCTCGAAGATGGCGACGTTGGTGACGAAGATGTCGTCGCCGACCAACTGAATCTTCTTGCCCAGTTTGCCGGTCAGCTCCTTCCAGCCGGGCCAGTCGGTCTCCGCCATGCCGTCCTCGAGCGAGACGATCGGATACTGCCGCACCCAGTTCTCCCAGAATTCGACCATCTGCGCCGAATTCAGGCGGCGCTTGTCGCTCTTTTTGAAAACGTAGGCGCCGTCTTCATAGAACTCGCTGGCCGCGGGATCGAGCGCCACCGCGATTTGCTCCCCGGGGCGATAGCCGGCGGCGGCGATGGCCTCGAGCACGACTTCCATAGCCTCTTCGTTGCCGCGCACGCTGGGGGCGAAGCCGCCCTCGTCGCCGACGGCGGTGACGTAGCCGCGCTTCTTGAGCGCGGCCTTGAGGGCGTGAAAGACCTCGACGCCCCAGCGCAGGGCCTCGCGGAAGCTGGGCGCGCCGACGGGCATGACCATGAATTCCTGAAAATCCACGTTGTTGTCGGCGTGGGCGCCGCCGTTGAGGATGTTCATCATGGGCAGGGGCAGCGTCACCGCGCCGTCGCCGCCCAGCGCGCGATAAAGCGGCAGGGAGCGGGCGGCGGCGCTGGCGCGCGCGGCGGCCATCGAGACCGCCAGCAGGGCGTTGGCGCCCAACCGCGCCTTGTTGGGCGTGCCGTCGAGCGCGATCAGCTTGCGATCGAGACCGGCTTGATCGGCGGCGTCGAAGCCTTGGAGGGCGGCGGCGATCTCGCCGTTGATATGGCCGACCGCCTGGAGCACGCCCTTGCCTAAATAGCGCTTCTTGTCGCCGTCGCGCAGTTCGATGGCCTCGTGTTCGCCGGTCGAAGCGCCGCTCGGCACCGCCGCGCGGCCGCGCGCGCCGCCGCTCAGCTCGACTTCGGCCTCGACCGTGGGATTGCCGCGCGAATCCAAGATTTCGCGCCCGTGGATTGCATGAATCGTCGCCATATCGTGAGCTTTTCATTATAGGGCGGCGCTGCGCGCGCGCCGGCGGATGGCGGCCCGCCCGCACCGGAAGCCGCGTGCCGGGTCGCGTCCGGCTTACAATCTGCCGGTGAGTTCGCGCCCCATGCGGATGGCCGCGGCGATGCTGGCCGCCGCTGCTGCCGGCTGGCATCGGCTTCTCCGCAGGCTCCGCCCCGAAGGCGGCGGGCTCGTGCTCCGATGGCTATGAGAGTGGCGGCGTATGCCAAGTTGAATCTGGGCCTGCGGATCCTGGGGCGGCGCGCGGACGGCTACCACGAGCTGCGCACGATCTTTCAAACCATCAGCCTGGCGGACGAGGTCGAAATCACCTTCGGCGCCGGCCGCGGCGTGCGCTTCGCGTTGGAATTGCCGCCGGCGCGGGCGGAGCTGGCGCGCTGGTTCGAGGTTCCCGGGGACGAGACGAACTTGGCGGCGCGGGCGGCGGCGCTGGCGCGCGAGGAGTTTCGCCTGCGCGGGCAAATCCGGGTGCGGCTGCGCAAGTGCATCCCCGCCGGCGCCGGCCTGGGCGGCGGCTCGGCCGATGCCGCCGCCACGCTGCGGGGGCTGGCCGCCCGGGCGCGGCCGGCGCCGCCCCCGGAGGTGCTTTGGCGGCTGGCGGCGGCGCTGGGGGCGGACGTCGCGGCGTTGCTGATCGGCGGCACCGTGCTCGGCGTAGGGCGCGGCGACGAGTGCTACCCGCTGCCGCCGCTGCCGCCGCTACATGCGGTGGTCGCGCTGCCGGCGCAGCCGGTGGCGACGGCGCAGGCCTACGCTCGCTGGGACGCGCTGCATCCGGAAGCAGCGGGGGCGGCGAGTTTGACCGGGGCGGAGGCGTCGGCTAGAATTTATTCGTTCTGTGGCTCGCTGATGCGAGCCCTGCCGGCGTCCCGCCGCGAGCGGGACCGCGGCCGCGCGGAGCGGCCGATTGTCCGTGCCGGAATCGAGAACGACTTCGAAGAAGTCGTCGGTTCTCTTTCCCCGGACTTTGCGAAGATTCGCGCCGCGCTGCGGCGCGCGGGCGCCGGCGCTGTCGCGCTCACGGGCAGCGGCGCGGCCCAGTACGGCCTGTTCGCGACGCGCGCGGCCGCCGCCGTGGCGCGCGCGCGCCTGGCGGCGCTGGGGCCGGCGTGGATGGCGCGTTTCGTGGGCCGGCGCGGGTGAGCGCCGGGCAAGGCATTGGGGCGTCGTCCAATGGTAGGACACATGCCTTTGGAGCATGGTATTCAGGTTCGAATCCTGACGCCCCAGCCAAGACGTTGGAGCTCGGGACCAGGATTGGTAGGCGGCGGCGAAGAGAGGCGGGGCGGCAGGGGCGCCGGCAGGGCGGCGCTGCCAAGGCCGGCGGTAGCCGGCCGCGAACGGTGACATTCATGGCGACGACGACGGCGCACAAGACGGCTACGATGGCACGCACCAACCCGCAGGCAACCCCATCCGCGCCACGGGCTTCGCGGCGCGACGAAAAGCTGAAAGTCTTCTCCGGCGGCGCCAACCAACCCCTCGCCGAGGCGATTTGCGTGCATCTCGGGCTGGCGCTGGCGCAGCGGCAATTGACGCGCTTTTCCGACGGCGAAAGCTACGTGCAGATCCTCGAGAACGTGCGCGGGGCGGACGTTTTCGTGGTGCAGCCGACCTGCTATCCGGTGGATCTGCATTTGATGGAACTGCTGCTGATGATCGACGCGCTCAAGCGCGCTTCGGCGCGGCGCATCACCGCGGTCATGCCCTACTACGGCTACGCGCGCCAGGACCGCAAGGACAAGCCGCGCGCGCCGATCTCCTCGAAGCTGGTGGCCGACCTGCTGACCGTCGCCGGCGCACACCGCGCGCTGGTCGTGGATCTGCACGCGCCGCAGATCCAGGGCTTCTTCAACATTCCCGTGGACCATCTCTTCGCCTCGCCGGTGCTGGTGGATTATTTCCGGTCGCTGGCGCTGCCCAGCCTGACGGTGGTTTCCCCCGATGCCGGCGGCGTGGAGCGGGCGCGGTTTTTCGCCAAAAAGATGGACAGTGCGCTGGCGATCATCGACAAGCGCCGCGTCGCGCACAACGAGAGCGAAGTCATGCACGTGATCGGCGAGGTGGAGGGGCGCACGGCGGTGATCCTCGACGACATCATCGACACCGGGGGCACGCTGGTGAAGGCCGCCGAGGCGCTGAAGGCGCACGGCGCGGCGCGGGTTTTGGCCTGCGCCAGCCACGCGGTGCTGAGCGGCCCGGCGGTCGAGCGCATCGCGCAAAGCCCGCTGGAGCGGGTGGTGGTCACCGATTCGATTCCCCTTTCCGAAGCCGCCCGCAAGGAGCCGCGCATCGAGGTGCGCAGCATCGCCGGGTTGCTGGCGGCGGCGATTCGATCCATTCACGAGGAGACTTCGGTCAGTTCGCTGTTCTCCTGACCCGGAGCATGAAGACGAGATTCCAAGGAGCTGTTCATGGCGATTGAGATTTCTTTGCAAGCCGAGCTTCGCGAGGCCGCCGGCAAGGGTCCGGCGCGCCGGCTGCGCCGCGCCGGCAAGGTGCCGGCCACGCTCTACGGCGAGCACAAGCCGGCGGTGTCGCTGGCGGTGGACCCCAAGCAACTGGCGGCGATCTTACGTTCCGAGAGCGGCCAAAACACCATCTTCGAACTGCGCATGGACGGGGAAAAGACCGCGGCCATGGTCGTCGATTGGCAGCGCGAGCCGGTGCGCGGCGCCTTGATTCACGTGGATCTCAAGCGCATCGCCATGGACCGGCGCCTGCGCGTGCGCGTGCCCGTGCAAAGCCAGGGCGAAGCCGTGGGCGTGAAGGTGCAGGGCGGCATTTTGGAGCTGGTGACGCGCGAGATCGAGCTGGAGTGCCTGCCCACGGAAATTCCCGAGCATATCGTGGTGGATGTCTCGAATCTCAGCATCGGGCAAAACCTCCGCGTCGGCGATCTGCAACTGAGCGCCGGCCTAAAGACGATCACCGATCCCGACCGCGTGGTCGCCCATGTGGTGGCGGTGAAGGAAGAAGTGGTGGCTCCCGCCGCCGCGCCCGAAGCCGCCGAAGCGGCGCCCGCCGAGCCCGAGGTCATCAAGAAGGGCAAAGCCGAAGCCAAGGAGGGCGAAGAAGCCGTGCCCGCCGAAGAGGGAGGCAAGAAGAAGAGTTCGTGAACGGGCTAGGGGAAGGACGTGCTGCGCCTCGTCGTGGGCTTGGGCAATCCGGGGGTGGAATACGCTTTCACGCCCCACAACTTCGGCTTCCTTTTGGTGGACGAGTTGGCCAACCGCTCGGGAGCGCGGGTGAGCGTGCGCGAGGCGCAGTCGCTCACCGGCCGGGTGCGGATTGCCGGGCAGCCGGTGATGGTGGCCAAGCCGGAGACGTTCATGAACCTCAGCGGCGTGGCGGTGCGGGAGCTGCTGCGCAAGCATGGCTGGACGGCGGAGGAAGCGCTGATCGTCAGCGACGACCTGGATTTGCCGCTGGGCACGCTGCGGCTGCGGCCGCGCGGCTCGGCGGGCACGCACAACGGCCTGCGCTCGGTCGTGGGCGCGCTGGGCACGGAAGAATTTCCGCGCTTGCGCTTGGGCATCGCCCCAGCTCATCCCGTGCGCGACGCCAAGCGGTTCGTGCTGACACCGTGGAAGAAGGCGGATTTGGAATTGGTCGCCGGAGTCTTGGAGCGCGCCGCGGCGGCGATCGAGACGATGGTGCGGGAAGGCCTGCCCAAGGCCATGAGTTTGTTCAACGCCAGAGAGCAGAAGACAGAGAGCAGGGACTAGAGACATGCGGACTTACGAAGTGATGTTCATTTTGCGGCCGGACATGCCCGAAGACGAGGCCGACAAGCTGGTGGCCCATTTGGAGACGGTGGCCACGCAGGCCGGCGCCACGCTCGAAAAGACCGAGCGCATGGGCAAGCGGCGTCTCGCTTACCGCGTGCGCGGCTTCCATGACGGCCAGTACGTCTTGTTCCTGCTCGGCGAGCCGGACCGGCCGAAGGCCGGCGGCATCCAGGAACTGCAACGCCGCTTGCGGGTCAGCGAGCCGGTGATCAAATTTTTGGTGGTGCGCACCGACGAGCTGGAGCGCCGTTTCCAGAAGGACCGGCGGCATCGCGAAGCGCGCGCCCACCGCAAGCCGGCGCCGCCGCCCGCGGCACCGGCCGAAACCGAAACCCCGGCGCCGGCGGCCGAAGCCTAAGCGGCTGCGGCGCGACGACGCGAGAACAGGTGTCAACATATGAGCGATTCCAAACCCGAACCCCGTAAACCCAGCGCCGGCGCGCCGGGCCCGGGCGGCGGCGCCGCCAAGGGCGCCGCGGCCGCCGGCGCCGGCGGCAAGCGCCAGTATTTCCGCCGCCGCAAGGTCTGCAAGTTTTGCGTCGAGAAGATCGACCGCATCGACTACAAGGACGTGCGCATGCTGCAGCAGTTCGTCGCCGAGCGCGGCAAGATCGTGCCGCGGCGCATCAGCGGCGCCTGCACGCAGCATCAGCGGCGGCTGGCGCGGGCGATCAAGCAGGCGCGCAACATCGCCCTGCTGCCCTTCGCGGCGGAGATTTGACGCCATGGAAATCATTCTCAAGGAAGACGTGCAGAAGCTCGGCAACAAGGGCGACGTGGTGAAAGTGGCCGACGGCTACGCCCGCAATTACCTGTTGCCGCGCAAGCTGGCGATCCTGGCCACGCCGGGCAACCTCAAAAACGTGGAGCAGATGCGCGCCGCCGCGCGGCGCAAGGAGGCGAAGAACACCGCCGAGGCGCAGGCGCTGGCGGAGCAACTGGGCAAGCTCGCGCTGCGCTTCGCGCGCCGAGCGGGCGAGCACGACACGCTGTTCGGCTCGGTCACTTCCATGGACATCGCCGGCGAGCTGGAGGCCAAAGGCTTCAACATCGATCGCCGCAAGATCGAGCTGCGAGAACCGCTGAAGAGCTTGGGCGAGTTCAAGGTGCCCGTCCATCTCTATCGCGACGTCGTCGCGCACCTGGCAGTCACCGTGGAGCGCGAAGGCGAGCCGGAAGCGGCGAGCCAATAGCGGCGGCGGCGCGGCTCACGGCGCGGCTTGGGCCATGACGCCGCGAACGCGGGCGGCGAGCTCGGCGAGCCGGCGGCTGTCGAAGCCGTCGGTTTCGATGGCGGGCAAGATCGTCAGGCGCACGCGCCGCGGGCGCAAATGCAGCGAATCAGGCGGCAGCACCTGGCGGGTTCCGTCGAGCGCCATCGGGACGATCGGCACGCGCGCCTGCACGGCGAGAAAGAACGCGCCCGGCAAGAACTCCTTGAGCGTGCCGCTCATGCTGCGCCCGCCCTCGGGAAAAACGAAGACCGACAGCCCCTGCCGCACGCAGGCGGCGCCCCGCCGCACGCTGGCCAGCGCCCGCAGGGCGTTTTCGCGGTCCACGGGCAGATGGCCGGCGCGGCGCAAATGCCAGCCGAGGAACGGAAAGCGGAACAGGTCTTCGCGGGCCATGATGCGAAAATCCAGCGGCACGTGCGCGAAGATCACGGGAATATCCATGTAACTGAGGTGGTTGCACACCAGCAGGCAGGGGCGGTCGCGGATCAGGTTTTCCCGCCCGGTCACCTCCACGCGAATGCCGCCGATCCAGAGCAGCGAACGCGCCCAGGCGCGGGCGATACGATGCGGCCAGCGGCCGCTGCGGTCGAGCGCGGAAGCGGCCATCGAGGCGGCGCCGAAGGCGGCGGTCGCCAGCGAATATAGCGGCAGATAGCAGAGCCAGGAGCGGGCGGCGGAGAGCCGCTCGCGCCAGCTACTCGCAGCCACGAGCCACCTGTTTCGGTTCCAGCAAGGCCTGCGCCTCGCCCACCAGATACAGCGAGCCGGTGATCAGGATGGGCGTGGTTGCGCCCGCCAATTCGCGCGCCCGCGCCAGCGCGGCGGCGAGATTCTCGGAAGGTTCGACGGGCACCGGCGCCGGCGCCGCCTGCATTGCCAGGGCGCTCGGGGAGAGCGCGCGCGGGCTCTCCGGCCGGGTGAGGATCACATGCCGGGCCAGCGGAAACAGCAACTCGCTGATTTCGCCGATCGCCTTGTCGCGCAAGCTGCCGTAGATCAAAACCGGCCGCCAGCCCATCGCTGCAATGAAATCGCGGAGGGCGCGCGCCGCGAGCGGATTGTGCGCGCCATCGGCCCAAACCGGCGGATGCGCCGCGAGCTTTTCCAAGCGTCCCGGCCAGCGCGCTTGCTCGAGGCCGGCGACGACGGCCGCGGCGCCGGGGCGGCCGGTTTGCCGCGCCAGCAGTTCGCAGACGCGCAAGGCGACGCGGGCGTTCTCCACCTGGTGGCGGCCCGGCAGACGCAGGCGAATCTCGATCACCTCGTCCAAGTATTCGCTGCGGAACCGGAACGCGCCGTCGGCATCGGCCGCCGGCGCGCCCAGCAGCGGCGCCGCCGGAACCAGGCGCGCGCCCACGGCGGCGGCGCGCTCGCGCAGCACGGCGGCGGCTTCGGCCGGCTGCAGACCGGTGACGACGGCCAAGCCCGGCTTCATGATGCCGGCCTTTTCGCCGGCGATCGCCGCCAGCGTCGCGCCCAGATATTTCTCATGGTCGAGGCCCAGGGCGGTGATCGCGGCGGCGGCGGGGGCGAGAATGTTGGTGGCGTCGAGGCGCCCGCCCATGCCGACTTCAACGACGCCGATCTCGATGTTCGCGTCGCGGAAGGCGACAAAGCCGGCGGCGGTCAGCGTCTCGAAGAACGAGGGCGGGTAGGGCCAGGCGCCGCTCGCCAGGAAGCCTTCGATGGCGCCGTGCACCGTGGTGAAGGCGGCGGCAAAGGCCTCGGGCGCGATCTCCTCGCCGGCGATGCGGATGCGCTCGGTGATGCGCCGCAGATGGGGCGAGGTATAGAGCCCGGTGCGCGCGCCCGCGCTCCGCAGGGCGCTCTCGACCATGGCCGCCACGCTGCCCTTGCCGTTGGTGCCGGCAATGTGAACGGATTGCCAAGCTTGCTGCGGCTGGCCGAGCTCGGCCATGAGCGCGGCGATGCGCGCCAAATCGAATTTGGCGCCGGGCCGCAGTTCGAGCCCGAGATGCCGAAAATAGGCGACGGTATCGGCGAAGTTCACGCCCGAGGCTTAGCCCGCTTGCGCGACGGCGCGTTCGGCGGCGGCCATACCCACGCCGCAGAATTCGAGCGCCCGGATCAGGAATTCCCGCATCTGCTTGCGGGGCACCACGGCATCGAGCATGCCGTGCTCCAGCAGGAACTCGCTGCGCTGGAAGCCCTCGGGCAGCTTCTGCCGGATCGTCTGCTCGATCACGCGCGGCCCGGCAAAGCCGATGAGCGCGCCCGGCTCGGCGATATTGAGATCGCCGAGCATCGCGTAACTGGCGGTGACGCCGCCGGTGGTGGGGTCGGTCATGACGGAGATGAAGGGCACGCCGGCATCATCCAGCCGCGCCAGGGCCGCCGCGATCTTCCCCATTTGCATCAAGCTGACGGCGCCCTCCATCATGCGCGCGCCGCCCGAGCAGGAAAAAATGATCAGCGGCCAGCGACGCTCGATCGCCCGCTCGATGGCGCGCGTGATCTTCTCCCCCACCACGGCGCCCATGCTGCCGCCGATGAAGCCATACTCCATCACGCACACCACCACCGGCCGGCCGCCGAGCTTGCCCTCGGCGGCGATCACCGCGTCGAGCATGCCGGTGGCCTGCTCGGCCTTGGCCAGGCGCTCGCGGTACGGCTTGAGATCGGTGAACTCGAGCGGGTCGGTGGAGCGCAACCCCTTGTCGCGCTCGTGATAAGCGCCTTCGTCGAGCAGCAGTTCCAGCCGCCGGCGGCTATCCATGCGGAAGTGATGCTCGCAGCGCGGGCAGACCTCTTGGTTCTCGGCCAGCTCTTTTTTCCAAATGATGCGGCCGCAGCCTTCGCATTTGACCCACAAGCCCTCGGTCTTGACGTGCTTGTCGGGCACGCTGGTGAGCGGCTTGCGTTCGCGTCGAAACCAGGTCATAGCCAACCGTTAGTATTCTATGCCACGCTGCGCCAAGATCCCGCGCTGATATGCGTGCTTGACTTCCCGGAACTCGGTGACGGTGTCGGCCAGCTCCACGATACTGGGGTGGGCGTTGCGGCCGGTCAAGATCACATGAACTTCGGGGGGCTTGGCGCGCAGGAAGGCGACGACGGGCTCGGGATCGAGCATGTGGTAGGAGATGGCGTAGTTGATCTCGTCGAGAATCACCAGCTCCCATTCGCCGCCGGCAATGGCGCGCTGCGCCTCGGCCCAGGCTTCTTGCACCAAACGCACGTCTTCGGGGTCCGGTTTTTCCGCGCCGACCTTGACGAAGCCGCGGCCCATTTGCCTGATGACATAGCGGCCGCCGAAGGCCTGCACGGCGTCGAGCTCGCCGTAATGCCACGAGCCCTTGATGAATTGCAGCATCAGGACGCGCAGGCCCTGGCCCACCGCCCGCAGCCCGGTGCCCATGGCGGCGGTGGTCTTGCCTTTGCCCGGTCCGGTATTGACGATGATGAGCCCTCGCGTTTCCGCCATGACTCCAGGGTACAGGCAGCCGGCAGGCGGGTACAACGACCCTGCCGGAATGCGGGCGCGGGCCAAGGGCAAGGCCGCCGGCCTGCGCTTCGACTCGATCGCACCTCGCCGGCAATTCGCTCGCCGGTTGCCGGCGGCGGGCGGCGCTAACGCGGATAGGGGTGGCCGTGCAGGAGCGCGAGCGCGCGATAGAGCTGCTCGGCGAGCATGACGCGGGCCAACTCGTGCGAATAGGTCATGGCCGAGAGGGAAAGCGCGCCTTCGGCGGCGGCGCGCGCCTCGGGCCCAAAGCCGTCGGCGCCGCCGATGGCCAGCAGCATCTCGCGGCCGTCGCGGGCGAAGGCGCGGGCGAGGAAGCTGGCGAACTCCGGGGAATCGAGCTGGCGGCCGGCGGGATCGAGCAAGACCAGGCGGCGGCCGCCCTGCGCTTGCAGCAAGCGCAACAGGCCGGCGTCGCCTTGGCGAGCGTCGATTTCGCAACTGGCGACGCGGGCGAAGCGGCGGACGCGGCGGAGATATTCCTCGGTCCACGCCGCCGCCGCCGGCTGCTTAGTTTTGCCGATCCAGGCGATCAGGAAGCGCATGCCGCCTCCGCCGCTTCGATGGTGGCCGCGTGAATCGCAGCGGTATCTTCCACGCGCCGGGCATAGCCGCCGGCGAGGGTGACGGCGACGGCAAGCTCGCGGTCGCGCGCGGCCGCGAACACGAGGTCGTCGCGGCGCCGCAAGCCCTCGCGGCTGAGCGCCAGGCCGCCCAGCTGGTCTTCGCGGTAGGGATCGGCGCCGGCCACGTACCAGAGCAGAGCCGGCCGGCACCGGGCAAAGGCTTCGCGCAGCGCAGCCGCGAGCGCCGCCAGATATTCGTCATCGCCGACGCCGTCTTCGAGATTCACATCCAGATCGCTCGCCTGCTTCAAGGCGGGATAGTTATCGGCCTGATGCAGGCTCAGGGTGAAGACGGCGGCGTCGCCGCGGAACAGCGCCGCCGTACCGTTGCCTTGGTGAACGTCGCAATCCACCACCAGCGCCTGCGTTTCCCGGCCCTGCGCCGCGCGCCGGCGCTGCCAGCAACGAATGCCCACGGCGATGTCATTGAGCGCGCAGAAGCCTTCGCCGTGGCCGGCGAAGGCGTGATGAAATCCGCCGCCGAGGTTGGCGGCGACGGGCGCGCCATCGGCGGCCAGGATTTCCGCGGCACGCACCGAGCCGCCCACGTGCAGCAAGACGGCGTCGCGAATCGCCGGCGTCCAAGGCACCTCCAAGCGCACCAATTCCGCCGGCCGCAAGCGGCAGGCCAGCAGCCGCTCGACCCAATCGGCGTGATGGACCAGCTCCAGCTCCTCGCGGGTCGCCGGCCGCGGCTCCTCCCAGCGCACGCCGGCGCGCGGGCGCAAGAGCGCGGCCGCGCGCTCGTACTTGTCGCCGGGAAAGACGTGGGCGCCCAAGTCGAGGCGGTAGCCGGGAGAATAAACGACGGCCAGCGGCAGCGCCATTGCCTTTCAGGCTACCGCCAGGATGCGTCTTAAGCTATTGTTCAGGCCGGCTCGGGCATGTTGAAAAGCTGGCCGAGCTGGCCGCTCTCATGTCCAAGTCACTGGCGAAGATCCTGGCGGCGCTGGCGCTGGCGGGCGCGGCGGGCGCTCCGGCGCGGGCGCAGGCGCCGGCGGCGGTCATCGACCTGGCGACGGCGCAGCGCATGGCGCGCGCCAACAGCCCGCAATTCCAAGCCGCCGCCGCCGCGCTGGGCGTGGCGCGGGAAGACCACCGCTTGGCGCGCGACGCCATGCTGCCGAGCGTCACCTACAACAACGGCTACCTTTACACCCAGGGCGGCACCGGCGTGATCACGCCGCGCTACATCGCCAACAATGCCGTGCACGAATACATCAGCCAGGGGCAGGTGCACGAGGACTTGTTCGCAGGCGGGGCCCATCTGGCCGGGCTGAGCCGGGCGCGCGCCGGGGTGGCGCTGGCGCGCGCGCAATTGGAGATCGCCGCGCGCGGCCTCGCCGCCACGGTTACCGGCGCTTACTATGCGCTCCTGGCCGCGCAGAGCAAGGCCGGCGCGGCCGCCCAGGCGGTGGCGGAGGCGCAGCGCTTCGTCAAGCTCAGCGAGCAGCTCCAGCAAGGCGGCGAGGTCGCGCAGGCGGACGTGATCAAGGCGCAACTGCAACTGGCAGCCGCGCAGCGGGCGCAACAAGAGGCGGCTCTGGCTTTGGAGCAGAGCCGGTTGAATTTGGCGGTGCTCTTGTTCCCGCGCTTCGACGAGAACTTCACCGTGCGCGACGATTTGGCGGCCGCCCCGCCGCTGCCCGGCTTCGACCGCCTCCGCGCGCTGGCCGCCGCCGCCAATCCCGACGTGGGCGCGGCGGAAGCCGCGCTGCGCCAGGCGCGGGCGGACGTGGCGCTGGCGCGGGCGGGATTCTTGCCGACGCTCAGCCTCGATTATTGGTACGGGATCGATGCCGACCATTTCGCGGCGAACGACCCGATCGGACCGGGGCGCCTGCGCAACATCCCCAACCTCGGGTACTCGGCGCAAGCCACGCTGGCGATTCCCATCTGGAATTGGGGGGCGACGGGCAGCAAGGTGCATCAAGCGCAACTGCGCCGCCAGGCGGCCCAGGCGCAATTGACCTTCACGCAACGCGCGCTGCTGGCGAACCTGCACGCGCTTTATGCCGAGGCGAGCACGGCACGGGCGGAGCTGACCTCGCTCGTGCAGAGCGCGGCGCTGGCCCAGGAAAGCTTGCGGCTGACGAACTTGCGCTACCAGGGCGGGCTGGCGACGGCGCTCGAGGTCGTGGACGCGCAAAATGCGCTGATCCAGGCGCGCAACGCGCTGGCCGACGGCCAGGCGCGCTATCACGCCGCCCTGGCGCAATTGCAGACGCTGACGGGGAGCTGGTGATGGGTTCGCGCATCATGCTCGCGTTCGGTTCGCTCGGCGCGCTCGCCTGGCTGGCGGCTTGCGGCGCCGCGCCGCCGCCGGTGACGCCGGTGGTCACGGTGCAAGCGGCCGTCGCCCGGCGCCAAGCGCTGACCGTGACCCTGAGCGGCGAGGCGGTTCTCTATCCGCTGCACCAGGCCATGCTCACGCCGAAGATCACGGCGCCGGTGGCGGCGTTTTTCGTGCAGCGGGGCGACCGCGTGCGCGCGGGCGAGGAGGTGGCGCGGCTGGAAAATCGCGACCTGGCCGCCGCCGCGCTCGAGGCCCAGGCCGCCTATCAGCAGGCGCAGGCGCAATATCAAACGGCGATCCAGGCGGCGGTGCCGCAGGCGGTCAAGAAAGCGCAATTGGATCTGGCGAGCGCCCAGCAGGCGCTGGCGGCGGCGCGGCGCACGTTCGAGAACCGGCAAACGCTCTACCGCCAGGGAGCGCTGCCGCGGCACGATCTCGACCAGGCGCAGGTCGCCTACGTGGATGCGCAAGCGGCCGAGCGCATCGCCCAGCAGCAGTACGATGCGCTGCAGGCCGGGGGCGCGGCGCGCGACCGGGCCGCGGCGCTCGGCCAGCTCACCGCCGCGCGCGCGCGCTACGAAGCCGCCGAGGCGCAGCTCGGCTATTCCATCATCCGCAGCCCCATCGGCGGCGTCGTCGCCGACCGGCCGGTCTATCCCGGCGAGCTGGCCACGCCGAGCACGCCGCTGATGACGATCATGGATACCAGCGCCGTGGTGGCCCGCGCCCATTTGCCGCAAGCGGAAGCGGCGCGGGTGAAAGCGGGGGACGCGGCCACGATCCTGCCCGAGAGCGGCGCACCGGTGCCCGCGCGCGTGACGCTGGTCAGTCCCGCCCTCGACCCCGGCAGCACGACGGTGCAGGTGTGGATGCGCGCGGCCAACCCCGGCGGCCGGCTTCGGCCGGGCAGCACCGTGCGGTTCCGCATCCAGGTGGCCACGGTGCCGAACGCCTTGGTCATTCCTGCGCCCGCCTTGCTCACCGCCGCCGACGGCAGCACTTCGGTGATGGTGATCGGCGCCGACCACAAGGCGCACGCGCGGCCGGTGACGGTGGGCGCGCGCGCCGGCGCGCTGGTGCAAATCACCGCCGGGCTGCAAGCCGGCGAAACCGTGGTCACCACCGGCGCCTACGGCCTGGACGACGGCACCGAGGTGCGGGTCGCCGCGGCGGCGCCGCCGGGATCGTGAGCGGGTCATGCCGCCTCGCCCCCACTCCGCCCCGCTGACCGCGCGCTCCTGGCTGGCGCGGCACTCGCGTTCGGTGATCTTTCTGGCCGTGGTGTTGTGCGCCGTGGGCGCGTACCTGGCCTTCACGATTCCGATCGCCGTCTTTCCCGCCACCAACTTTCCCCATATCGTCATCGGCGTGGACAACGGCGTGATGCCGATCGATCAGATGCTCGTGACCATCACGCGCCCGATCGAGGAGGCCGTCAGCAACGTGCCCGGCTTGCGGATGGTGCAATCCATCACCAGCCGCGGGTCGGACGAGGTGGATCTGTTTTTCAACTGGAACGTCGATATGTTCCAGACGCTCCAGCGCGTGAACGCGGCGCTGGCCCGCGCCCAGGGCTCGCTGCCGGCGACGGCGCAGATCACCGCCACGCGCCTGCGCTTCTCCTCCTACATGGTCTTCGGCTACAGCCTGACCTCGCGCACCATGCCGCAAACCGAGCTGTGGCAACTGGCCACGTACGACCTGGCGCCGCAGTTGAATCGCCTGGACGGCGTGGCCACGGTGGTCGTGCAGGGCGGGCAAGTGCCGGAATTCGCGATCCAGCCCGATCCCGCGAAGCTGCTCGCGGCCGCGGTGACCGTTCCTCAGATCCTCCAGGCCGTGGACAGCGCCAACACGATCCAGTCGCCGGGGCTGCTCGAACACAACCACCAGCTTTACCTGGGGCTGGTCACCGGCCAGGTGCACACGCCGGAGGAGATCGCGAACATCGTCGTCAAGACCGCGCCCGACGGCGCTCCGGTGCGCATCGGCGACGTCGCCACGGTCACGCCCTCGGTGAAGCCGGTGTACACCGTGGTCACCGCCAACGGCCAGCCGGCGGTGCTGCTGAACATCAACCGCCAGCCCGGCAGCAACATCATGGCGGTGGGCGCGGAAATCCACGCCAAGATTCGCCAGCTGCAGGCGTCGCTGCCGCCCGGGGTGGTGATTCAGCCTTTTTACGACCAATCGCTGCTGGTCGGCCAGTCCATCGGCAGCGTGCGCGATGCCATCGTGATCGGGTTGCTCCTGGCCTCGATCGTGATGGTGGTCTTCTTGCGCGATTGGGGCACGTCGCTGGTGGCGGGCCTGGTGATTCCCGCGACGCTGCTGATCACGATGATTTTTCTCAAGGTGCTCGGGCAGACCTTCAACCTGATGACCTTGGGCGGGCTGGCGGCAGCGGTGGGCTTGGTCATCGACGACGCGATCGTGGTGGTCGAAAACATCGTGCTGCATCGCGAGGCGGGCGAGGGGCGCTGGCGCGCGGTGCAGTCGGCGATCCGCGAGATCGGCGTGGCGCTGGTCGGCTCGACGCTGACGCCGATCGTGGTGTTCTTGCCGCTGGTGGCGATCACCGGCGTCACCGGCGCGTTCTTCCGCGCGCTGGCCATCACCATGTCGGTGGCGCTGCTGACCTCGCTGGGGCTGGCGTTAACCTGGACGCCGACCTTGAGCTTGTATTTCATCCGGCGCGGCGCCGACCGGCCGGACAGCGCGAGCGCGGAGGGCGAGCGGCTGATGCTGCAAGAGCCGGAGGCGCAGGGCTTTTTCGGCCGCGTGGTGCGCTTCTACGAAGGATGGCTCATTCCGGCGCTGCGGAAGCCGAAGTGGCTGGCGCTGGGCAGCGCCGTGCTGGTGGCGGTTTCGATTCTTTGCTACAAGAATCTCGGTTCCGACCTGCTGCCCAAGATGGATGAGGGCGCGTTCACGCTCGACTACGTCATGCCGGCGGGCAGCTCGCTGGCGGAAACCAACCGGGTGATCGGCCACATCGAACGCATCCTGCACGGGATTCCGGAGGTCGAGAGCACGTCGCGGCGCACCGGGCTGCAGCTGGGCTTCGCGACGGTCACCGAGGCCAATACCGGCGACATTTCGGTCAAGCTCCGGCAGCATCGCTCGCGCAGCGTGGAGCAGGTGATCGCCCAGGCGCGGCGCGAGATCAGCGCGCAGGAGCCGGAAATCGACGTCGAGTTCATCCAACAACTGCAGGACATGATCGGCGATCTGACCAACGCCGCGCAGCCGATCGAAATCCGCCTGTTCTCGCCGGACGTGGCGCTGCTCAATCAATGGGCGCCGCGGGTGGCGGACACCCTCGCCAATATTCCCGGCCACCATATCGTGGACGTGCAAAACGGCGTCGATAACACCATCAGCGGGCCGGCCGTGGTGTTTCGGGTGGATCCCGCCCGCGCCGCCCGCGCGGGCTTCACCCCCGATGAAGTCGCCACCGACGCGACCGCGATTCTGCAAGGCGTGCCGGCGGCGGCGCCGGTGGTGACGGGCAATCGCGCCTACACGATCCGCGTGCGCTTCCCCGCCGCCGACCGCGCTTCGCTGGACGACGTGCGCAACGTGCTGCTCACCAGCGGCAGCGGCCGCACCGCCACGCTGGGCTCGCTCGCCACTGTCACCGAATTGCCGCCGCAGACGGAGATCCTGCAACAGAATTTGCAGACCTATGTGCTGGTGACAGCCCGCCTGGAGAACGAAGATCTCGGCAGCGCCATGGCCAGCGTGCGCCGCGCCGTCGAGGGCATGCATCTGCCGCCGGGGATTCGCGTCGAGTACGGCGGCCAGTACGCCAGCCAGCAGCGGTCGTTCCGCGATTTGCTGACGGTGCTGCTCGCCGGGATCGTGCTCGTGTTCTTGGTCCTGCTGTTCGAATTCGGCGACTGGTCGGCGCCGCTGGCGATCCTGGCGAGCGCGCTGCTTTCGACCTCGGGAGTGCTCTTCGCACTGTGGATCACCCGCGTCAGCTTCAACATCGCTTCGTTCATGGGCTTGATCATGGTCGTCGGCATCGTCGCCAAGAACGGCATTCTGTTGCTCGACGCCGACCAGAAGTATCGCGGGCAAGGCGAGGATGCCTTCACCGCCATCGTGCAGGCGGGCCGGCGGCGGCTGCGCCCCATCGCGATGACCGCGATGGCGGCGGTGGCGGGCATGCTGCCGCTGGCGCTGGGCTGGGGCGCGGGGGCGCAGATGCTGCAACCGCTGGCCATCGCCGTCATCGGCGGCATCGTGATCTCGATGGCGCTAAGCCTGATCGTCACGCCCGCCGTGCACTTCTACATGAGCGCAGGCGCGCCGCCGGCGGCGCCGCAGCCGCCGCCGCCCTTGCTCGCGGAACAAGGGCGCGCTTGAACGCGCAGCCGCTGCGCAGCTCGGGCTCGGCCGGCCACGCGGCGCCAGGCGCCAAAGGGGGGAGACCAGGGGTGCGCTCGCCAGGGACGGAGGATCTGGGCTAAGTGATTGCTATTAAGTTAATTAATAGGCGGATTCGCGGCTGGGCGGCGCCGAAAAAATGGTCTCCTGGTCGAAAGTACAGGTCAACACCCCCTGTGCTGCGGCGGCGAGGGGTGGTAAGTCTAACCCGTTTTGAGACTTTGACTTACAGCTAGACCTGGCGCGCTCGCGAGCGGTTTGCAGTGTTGAGCTTCCCAACGGGGGTAGCCCAAAGATGGGCCACCCAAAGGGAGGGAATCGGAGGACGATTCCCTCCCTGTTCTCGCGGAAAAGCGAAGCGCGGACAAAGTTAGATTGTCAAACAGCGGCGGGGCACATTTCGGCGCGACCCGCAGAGGCTTCCCCTGGGGGGCCTCGTAAGTAGGATTCAATTCGCGACGGCGGAGTTGGCCGGAGAGGCGGCTGCGAGCGAAAAAAGGGGCGGGCGAGCCCCTCGGATCCGGCTGCGGCGCGGCAGCTCGCTCATGCGGTGGCTCCAAGCAGCTCGATGCGCGCGGAGGCGCGATTACGCCGCCGGCTGGTTGTAGCGGGCCTTGTCGCGCCGGACGCGCGGCCGCACCAGCCTCTCGGTGATCCGGTTATAGCTCTCCGCACCGGCGCGCGCGCGCTCGCCCTGGGCGGCCGGCTTCGGCAGCCAGCGATTGGCTTGCGCCATCAGGTCGGCGACCAGCCCCGGAGCGATGCCGTGGAGCAGCGCCGCCGCCTTGCCGGGCAGACCCAAGACCAGCACGGCGCGGCCGCGGCGGCAGGCGGCGACGATCTGCCGCGCGGCGTGCTCGGGATTTTGGGCGATCACCGGCGAGGAGCCGCTCAGCGCGAACCAGGCGAATTCCTGGCGATGGCGGCCTTTGAATTGCGCGTTTTCCTGCGAGCCGGTGCGGGTCAGCCAGGGACAAACGAGCGTAACGCGCACGCCGTGACGGTAGGCTTCGGCGCGCAAGCCCTCGGTCATGCCGGTCAAGGCGAACTTGCTGAGGGTATAGGGGAGCATGTGCGGCACCGGAACGATGCCGCCGATGGAGCTGATGTTGACGATCCGGCCTTGGCCGCGGGCCTGCATGGCGGGCAGGAAATAGCGGCTCAGGCGCAGCGGCGCCCACAAGTGGACGTCGAGGGCCTCGGCATAGTCGTCCTCGGTCATCTGCTCCCAGGGCCCGACATGCATCACGCCGGCATTGTTGACCAGGACGTCGAGGAAGCCATAACGGTGGCGCACGGCGTCAGCCATCGCCGCCAACTCGCCGCGGCGGCGGAGATCGCAGGCATAGGTGAAAACCTCGCCGAACGGGGCCAGCTGGTCCTGGGCCGAGTCGCACTCTTGCCGGCTGCGCGAGCAGAGCGCCAGCCGCGCTCCGTGCGCCAGAAACTCGCGCGCCATGGCGAAGCCGAGGCCGCGCGTGCCGCCGGTGATCAGCACCGCGCGGTCGCGGAGCGAAAAGCTTCCCGGCCGGCGCCGCCACGCCCAATACGCCGCCGCGCCCGCGGCCACGGTCACGGCTCCCGCCGCGCCGATCGTGCCCGCCGCCACCGCGCCCGTTCGCCACCACCTCATGCGCGTTTCCTCCTTTCCTTCGATGCTAAGCCTCGTTCCGAGCTCCGCGCCGGCTTGCGGCCGCCGGGCAGGCCGGCGGCGGCCCGGCTCAACTGCGCGAGGCGGCGCGCGTTGGCCAGCGCGAAGGCCTGCCAGTCGTTATTGAAGTACGCGTAAACCGCGGCGGCGCGGGACTGGGCGCGAACGGTGCGCGCCCAGGCCCGCAGCTCGGTCTCGGTGAAATTGCCACCTTCGCCCGTGCCGGAATGAAAGCGCAGGTAGGTGAACGGCGCCGTGATCACCTGCGGCGGCGGCGGCAGATCGGGACGGATCGCCTGACACCACGCCGCGCCATGCGCCCGCAGCAACTCGAAGACCGGGGGGACGAACCAGCTCTCATGCCGAAATTCAAAGGCGAATTGCCGCCGCGGCGGCAGCAGCGGCAAGAACGACTCCAGGCGCTCGAGATTGATGCGCCAAGCCGAGGGGAACTGAAAGAGGATCGGCCCGAGTTTGCCGCCGAGCTTCTCCGCCCGCCGCAGGAACCGCCGCAGCGCCGGGCCCGCCGCATGCAGCCGCCGGATGTGGGTGATATAGCGGCTGCCTTTCACCGCGAAGACGAAGCCTTCCGGCACGCGCCGGCTCCAGGCGGCGAAGGTTTCGGCGCGGGGCAGCCGGTAGAACGGATTGTTGAGTTCGACGGTGGGGAAGCGCTCGGCGTAATACTCGAGCTCGCGCGCCGCCGGCCAGCGCTCGGGATAAAACACGCCATGACGCCAATGCGGATAGGAGAAGCCCGAAGCGCCGATCCGGATTGGCGGCATGTTCGTTCCGATGCCTTCCAACCGAAGCCGGACGCGAGCGACGCCGCCGAAGCGAGCGTCGCCCGGGCGGCGCCGGGGCGGCGGGCGGCTGCGCGCCGCGAGCGGCCAGCTCGGTCTCGGCGCCGCGAGCGCCGCGCGGCGGCGCAACGCGGCCCGGACGCACTTTACCTCGCGGCGTGATCCGTTCGCCGGATCCCGGGCGGGACGGCGCGGCTTTTGCGCGCTCGGCTACAATTAGGTTATAAAGAAGGGTTTGCCCGCTGCAGGAGATCCTAATGCCTACCGTCGCGCCGCGTGGTCTGGAAGACGTCGTCGCCTCCCCTTCCTCGATCTGTTTCATTGATGGCGAAAAAGGGGTGCTGGCCTATCGCGGCTACGACATTCACGATCTGGCCGAGCGCTCCACGTTCGCCGAAACCGCCTATCTGCTCTGGAACGGGCGGCTGCCCAATGCCGCGGAACTGCGGGCGCTGGAAGAGAGCTTGCGGGCGGAGGCGGCTCTGCCGGCGCCGCTGCTGGCGCTGCTGCGCTCGCTGCCGGCGCAGGCGACGCCGATGGACGTGCTGCGCACCGGCATCTCCGCCGCCGCGTTCTACGATCCGGAAGCGCAAGACATGGCGCCCGAGGCCAACCGCCGCAAGGCCTTGCGCCTGCTGGCGCGCACGCCCACCCTGGTGGCGGCCTATGCGCGGCTGCGCCAGAAACAAGAGCCCATCGCCCCCGCCGCCGACCTCGGCCTGGCCGCCAATTTTCTTTACATGCTGAACGGCGAGCGGCCGAGCGAAACCGCCGCGCGCGCCTTCGACATCGCCTTGATCCTGCACGCCGACCACGAATTCAACGCCTCGACCTTCGCCGCCCGGGTCACCGCCGCCACGCTCAGCGACATCTATTCCGCGATGACCAGCGCGATCGGCGCGCTCAAGGGCCCGCTGCACGGCGGCGCCAACCAGAACGTGATCCGGCTGCTGCTGCAGATCGGCGACGCCGATCCGCTCGTGACCATCCGCGCGATGATCGCGGATAAGAAGAAGATCCCCGGCTTCGGCCATCGCGTCTATCACACCGAGGATCCGCGCGCGACGCACCTGCGGCAGATGTCGCGCGAACTGGGGCAGAAGACCGGGCACGACAAGCTCTACCAGATGTCGCGGCGCATCGAGGAGTTCATGAATTCCGAGAAGCACCTGAACGCCAACGTGGATTTCTACTCGGCGTCGCTTTACTACGATCTCGGGATCCCGGTGGATCTCTACACGCCGATCTTCGCGGCGTCGCGGATGAGCGGCTGGACGGCGCACGTGCTCGAGCAGTACGCCGACAACCGCCTGATCCGCCCGCGAGCCGAATACGTCGGCCCGAAAGCGCCGCAGCCCTACATCCCCATCGCGCAGCGCGGCTGAGGCCGCGGGCCCATCGCGCAGCGCGGCTGAAGCCGCCGCCGCCGTGGCGGCCGGCGCCGCCTAGGGATGGAGGAAGCCATCCACCGTGGCGTTGAACAGCCGCGGCTGATCCACGAACTCCATGTGGCCGCTGCGCGGCAAGATCACCAGCTTGGAGCCGGCGATCTTGGCGTGCATGACCTCGGCCAGCTTGGGCGGACACTCGTCGTGATCGCCGACCATGATCAGCGTCGGCACGCGGATCGAGGGCAGGCGGCCGGTGTATTCGACCGATTTCAGGTTGCCGTCAATCACGAACTCGCCATCCGAGCCCCACATTTCCCGATAGAGCGTCCAGGACATCACGCCATTGCCGACGGGGTCGTAGTTGGGGTCGGGGTGGTTTTGATAGAGGTAGGGGAAATAGCCTTCGCCCCAGGCGGCGATCATATAGTCGTCGGAATAGCGGCCGCGGCGATAGATGGGGCCCTTGCCGAAGAGACCGGCCTTCTCCATGGCGTCAATGCGGCGGCGCAGGGCAGGCGCCATGCGCGCCTTCATCTCGCGGAAGACCTCGTTCATGGCTTTGGTGCTGGAAAAAGTGCTGCACAGGATCAAGTGAGTGAGGTTTTGCTGGTATTTGAGAGCATAGGCCTGCGCCAGCACGCCACCGTAGGAATGGCCAAGCAGGCTCATCCGGCCCAGGCCGAGCGCCTGGCGCACGGCCTCGACATCCTCGACCATGTTGGCGACGGTGTATTGGGCGGGATCGTCGAGCAGCTTCTGCGAGCGGCCGGAGCCGCGCTCGTCGATGAAGACCAGGCGATTGTCGCGCGCCAGCGGCAGCAGATAGGGGAGGAAGTAGTCGTGCGAGGCGCCGGGGCCGCCATGGACGATCATCAGCGGCGCGCCGCGGCCGACTTCCATGTAATAGATCATCACGCCGTGCGCATCCACGTAGCCTTGCTGGATGGGATAGACGCTGCCGTCCGGCGGCGCGGCCGCGAGCGAACCAGCGAGGGCGAAGACGGCGCCGAGCGCGAGGCAGACCGGCAAATTACGGAGCTTCATGCCCGCGATCATACGTCAGGCGCCGGATGGGCGGAGAACACGGTGGGCGGGGCGAGAAGCGCCGCAGGGTATCGTGCTCCCGCCCCAAGGCGCGCCGGCGCGAGGGCGGCTAGGGGCGGCCGGCGCCGGCCGCCGGCTCGGGTTCCGGAGCGGGATCGGCTTCGGCGGAGGCGGCCTCGGCGGCTTCGAGGCGGGCGGATTTGCGCTCCCAGTCGGCGTACAGGGCGGCGCGCTTCTCCCGCTGCTCCTCATAGCGGGCGACGGTGGATTGGGCCTTGCTGGGATCGCGGAAGGTCTCGTGGCGGGCCATGGCGCCCTCCAGCATGGCGATCTCGGCTTCTACGCGGGCGATCTCGGCCTCGATCTCTTGGATCGCCTGCTCCATCTGCCGGCGCTTTTGCGGGTTGAGGCGCTTTTTCGCGTGCGCGGGCTTGGCCGGCCGCGCCGCAGCGGGCGCGGCGGCGGCGGGCCGGGGGTCGGCCGCCGCGCCGTCGGGAGCGGAAACGGCGGCGGCGCCGGGATGCTCCTTGCGGTAGAGGAAGTCCTCGTAGTTGCCGGGGTAAACCTCGAGCGTGCCGCCGCCGACTTCGACGACCTTGGTGGCCAGGCCGTCGATGAAATAGCGGTCGTGGGAGACAAAGACGATGGTGCCGTTGTAGCGCTGCAAGGCCTCGAGCAAGACGTCCTTGGCGCGGAGATCGAGGTGGTTGGTGGGCTCGTCGAGCAGCAGGAAGTTCGCGGGCTGGAGGAGCATGCGCGCCAAGGCGTAGCGATTGCGCTCGCCGCCGCTGAGCACGCCGATGCGCTTGAAGACGTCGTCGCCGCGAAACAGGAAGCAGCCGAGCACGTTGCGCAAGTTGGGCACCATCAGCGCGGGGCTGATGGCGGTGAGATCGTCGAGAATGCGGCGGTCGGGATCAAGCGCCTTGTATTGATCCTGCGCAAAGAACTCGATGGTCACCTCATGACCGAGCGAACGCTCGCCGGCCGTGGGCGGCTCCTGGCCGGCGAGCAGGCGGATCAGCGTGCTCTTGCCGGCGCCGTTGTGGCCGACCAAGGCGATGCGATCGCCACGCTCGATGAGCAGATCCGCGTTGCGAAAAACCTGATTGTCGCCATAGCTCTTACAGACGCCGCGCAGCTCCACCACCTTGCGGCCGCTGGGGCGCGGCTGGGGGAAATCGAAGTGGATGGTCGCTTCCTCGGGGGGCACCTCGATGGTTGCCATCCGCTCCAGTTCCTTGATGCGGCTTTGCACCTGCTTGGCCTTGGTGGCAGTGTAACGAAAGCGGTTGATGAAGACCTCGAGCTGCTCGCGGCGGGCGGCTTGGTTTTTGGCGGCGGCGCGGAGCTGCTCCAGGCGCTGATCGCGCTGCGCCACGTAACGCGAGTAGTTGCCGGCGTAAATGGTGAGCTTCGAATGCGCCAGCTCGACGACGCGTTCGATGACGGCGTCGAGAAAGAAACGGTCGTGGCTGACGAGGACGCAGGCGTGCGGATAACGGGCGAGGAAGTCCTCGAGCCAATTGCGGGCCTCGAGATCAAGATGGTTGGTAGGCTCGTCGAGCAGCAGCACGTCGGGCTCGGCGAGCAGGAGCTTGGCGAGCGCGATGCGCATCTGCCAGCCGCCGCTGAAGGACTCGCAGGGGGCATCGAGCTGGGCGGCGGGAAAACCGAGGCCGGCGAGCACGGCGCCGATGCGGGCGTCCATTTCGAAGCCGCCGCGGACCTGAAAGGCATGCTGGAGCTGGGCGTAGCGTTCGTGCAGCGCGGCGCCCTCGGCGCCCGCCGCCGAGGCCATTTGCGGCTCGAGCGCGCGCAGTTCTTGCTCCATGGCCAGCAGCTCGGTGAAGACCGAACGGCACTCCTCGCGCAGCGAGCGGCCGGCGGCGGTCAGCCCCTCCTGCGGCAGATAGCCGACGCTCTGGCGCTTGGTCTGCACGATCTTGCCGGCGTCGAGTGGCTCGAGGCCGGCCAGGATCTTCAGCAGCGTGGATTTTCCGCTGCCATTCGCGCCGACCAGGCCGACTCGGTCCTGATCGCCGAGCAGCCAATCGGCTTCGGAAAACAGCGTGCGGGCGCCAAAGTGCTTGGCCGCCCCGGTGAGTTGAATCATTCCAAAAAGAGGGAGGACGGGTGGCAGCCGTCCCTGAATTCAGTATAGGGGCGCGCGGGCGGGGTACGAACGACAACAGAGGCGCCCTCACCGGCGGTGCGGCGCGGGCTCAGTGCGGGCAGCCTGGGGCCCCGCGCTAGGCTACCAGCGGGCGATTGGCCGGACGAGCCTCCACCACCGCGCCGCGAGCGAGCTCGGGATCGCGAGCAGGCGGCAATACGGCAACGGGACTCGAGGCGCGCGGCGTTTGCTGCTCCATAAGGTCGTCGAAGGTAACCGGATAGGGCTTCATGCAGGAAGCGCACCGCAGGCCATAGCTGCCATCCGCCCAGCGCGCGCGTACCCAATGGTGCGAGCAAGTCAACTGATTGAGCCAGCGCCAAAAGCGCGAGGAAGATTGTGTAGCCATCATCCGCTCCGGGGGGCCAGCAGAGCCGCCGCCGGGCCGCCACACATCGGAACCCGGCGCCGGCCGGCGACCATATGCCGCGACTGGCCGAACACCTAAGTAGATGCTGGCTGGAAGGCCAGCGTTGCAGCCCGCAGGGACAAGTGGGGCAAGTGCTTACCAATTCGGGACTTATCAGTCAGTGCCAAAATGCGTCAGGGGAGGTTTTTACTCAAGTTTATAGACTGTCAGGCCGCTGAGCAGCTTGGGGAAAAAGTCGGTGGACTTTTGCGGCATGACGGCGCCGGCCAGGGCGATGTCGCGAACTTGTTGTGGGCTGACGGGATGGAGGAAGAAAGCGGCCTGGGCCTTGCCGGCGGCAACGGGGGCGTAAGCGGCGTCCGCCTCCCGCTCGTAACGCAGGTTGGTTTGGCGCAACACGGCCTCGGCATTCACGCCGAGCGCGCGATCGAGGATGAACTCGTGCAGCAAGAGCACCGGCAGGCGCCGCTGGAGGTCGTGATAGCCGGGCAATTCCGCAGCGAGCTGGACCGAGGGCCGCAGGCGCAGCACGTGAAAACTGGGGGCGGAGGGCGCGGAGCGGGCCAGGGCGGCGGCGACGGCCGGCCGACCGGCGGCAGCGGCCCGCGCCAGCGCTTCGCGCAAGCGCGGCCAAGCCTGCTCCCAGGCGCCGGCAACGGCCTCGATTTCGAAATATTGCCCCAGGCGCTCGAGCGCGGCGGCGGCGTCCCAGGCGGCCAGCGAATGGACGACGCGATGGGTGGGCAAGACCACCAGCCCCGGGGCGTCGAGGTTGACGAAGGTCATCATGGCCCAGTCCCAGGGGGCGGCGGTTTCGCGGGGATCGTTCACGTGCGGGGCTTGCGCGCGCTGCTCCTCGCGCCAAGCCAGGGCGGTTTCGTACCGATGATGCCCGTCGGCGATGACCAGCGGCAGCGGCGCCATCGCCTGCGTCAGGCGGGCGATGACGCCGGCATCGGTTTCGCGGAAGAGGCGGTGGAGCGTGCCGTATTCATCGCGCACCTCGAGGATGGGCGCATCGGCGCGCGCGAACAGCGGCGCTTCGGCGGCCCGCGACGGATCGCTGTAGAGCATGAAGATTTGCCCGAAATGGGCGCGCGTGGCGCGCAGCAGGTTGAGGCGGTCCTGCTTGGGCCCCGACAGCGTGCGCTCGTGGCGAAAGACGACCTTGCGGTCGTAGTCCTCGAGATGGCCGAGGGCGATGAAGCCGCGGCGGGTGTGCGAACCGCTCTCGCCGGGCACGGTGAAGGTTTGGGTATAGGGGTAAATGGCCGGTTCGGAATCCTTGCGCAGAACGCCCTCGTTGATCCAATCGGCGAGGGAGCGGGAAGCGCGGGTGTAAACGTTGTTTTGCGGCGTATCGGAGGCGAGCTGGGCGCCGAGGATCAAGCGCACGAAGTTATACGGGCTGCGCTCGAAATAGGCCTGCTGCATCGCAGGCGTGATCTTGTCATAGGGTTGCGTCACGACGTCGGCGGCGTTGACGCGGCCGAGATCGTAGCGATAGGCGGCGAAGGGACGAACGAGAGCCATCGCGAGTATTGTAGTGGGTTCGCGCCGACGGCCCGCGGATCATGGCGGGGCGGGGCGCTAAGGTTCGCAGGGCGTCGTTCTCCCACCCCAAGGCGCGCCGCTGCGCCTTGGGGACGCCGGTTTGCCCCGCTCGGGCGTCGTTACCAGGTACGGACCCGCCCGGCGGAATTTCGCGGGGCTTCTATTGGCGCTCCGCCCCGCTGCGCATTCTCTCGGCGCTCCGCTGCGCTGCGCGTTGCTCGGCGCTCCGCTGCGCTGCGCGTTGCTTGGCGCTCCGCTGCGCCGCGCGTTGCTTGGCGCGTCGCTGCGCTGCGCAGTTCCCCTCAGTCTCAGTTGGCGGGCTTTTCGGTGATGAACTTGGGACTGCCGCCGGCGGGTCGCGGCGCTAGGCGAAGATTTCGCGGTTGACGATGAAGGGACTGTCGCCGCGCTCGATCACATCGCGCAGGGCCTGGACGCAGCGGCCGGCCATGCCGCGATCGGGATCGGGCGAGAGCCGGGTGATGGCGCCGGCGCTGGCGAAATGGGGATAGAGGCGGAGGCGGTCTTCCAGGCGGGGATCGCGCAAGGGCGAGGCGGCGGGCAGGGGCTCGGTCGCGAAGACGTCGAGGGCGGCGCCGGCGAGGCGGCCGGCGAGGAGGGCGCGGGCGAGGGCGGCTTCCTCCACCACCGGACCGCGCGAGGTGTTGATCAGATAGGCGGTGGGCTTCATCCAGCCGAGGGTCTCGTCGTTGATGAGGTGGCGGGTGCCGTTGGGGCCCTCGAGGAGCGGCACGTGCAGGCTGACGAAATCAGCCGCGGCGAGCGCTTCCCGCAAGGAGACGAGACGGATCGAGCCGGGCGGCGCGCCAGGCGCGAGCGCGGCGAAGGCCTCGAGGACGCGGGAGGCGCCCGCAATGAAGCCGTCGGCGCCGGGCGCGCCGGCCGGCTCGACACAGAGCAGGTGCATGGCGAAGCCGAGGCATTTTTGGGCGAAGGCGCGGCCAATGCGGCCGAGGCCGACGACGGCCACCGTTTTGCCGGTCACCTCGTCGCCGAGCATGGGGTGATAGGGATGCCAGGCGCCCCAGCGCTGCTCGCGGACCAGTTTTTCCGCCGGCCACAGCTTGCGGGCGACGGCGCCGAGGATGAAGAACGCGAACTCGGCGGTGGCGTCGGTGAGCACGCCCGGGGTATGAGTGAAGGGGATGCGATGGCGATCGGCGGCGGCGCGGTCAATGTTGTCGAAACCGACGGCATCCTGCGCGACGACTTTCAAGCCGGCGGCGGCGCCGGCGGCGAAGATACCCTCGTCAATGCGGTCGCGCAGGGTGGTGATCAGGCCGGCGATGCCGCTTTGCACGCGCGCCAGGATCAGCTCGTAGGGGGGCGCTTCGATGCGCGGATAGACTTCGACTTCATAACCGGCGGCGCGGAGACGGTCGAGCGCGGCGGCGCCGATGTCGGCGGTGGCGAAGACGCGGGGCTGGAGGGCGGACGGCAAGAAGTCGAGCGTAGCAGAAGCGGCGGGCGCGCGCGAAGGCGGGCGGGACGGGCCGCGCCGGGCGCGGGCGGAGGGTCAGCGCTGGCCGGCGGTGCGCTGCCGGTCCAGCCAGGCGGCGATGCGATCGATGGCTTCGTTAATGTTCTCGAGGGAATTGGCGAGCGAGAAGCGCAAATACCCTTCGCCGCCGGGGCCGAAGGCGGTGCCGGAGAGCGCAGCCACGCCGGCCTCCTCGAGCAAGCGGTCTTGCAGTTCCCGGGCGGTGAAGCCGGTGGCCTCGATATTGGGAAAGGCGTAGAAAGCGCCTTGCGGCATGCGGCAGCGGAAGCCGGGCAATTGGTTGATGCGCGGCACGCAGAGATCGCGGCGGCGGCGGAACTCCGCCACCATGCGCGCGACCGGCGCCTGGTCGCCGCGCAGGGCGGCGACGCCGGCCATCTGGGTGAAGGCGGCGGTGCAGGAAGTGGAGTTGCCGATGACGCGGGTGACGGCTTTGGCGAATTCCCGCGGCATCACGCCGTAGCCCAGACGCCAGCCGGTCATGGCGTAGGCCTTCGAGAAGCCGTCCATCAGCACCGTGCGCTCGCGCATGCCGGGCTCGGAAAAAATCGAGTGGTGCGCGCCTTCGAAGACGATGCGCTGATAGATCTCGTCGGTGAGCACCATGGCATCGGTCGCGGCGACGGCGCGCGCCAGCCGCTGCACGTCTTCCCGCGTCATCATGCCGCCGGTGGGATTGTGCGGGGAGTTGAGGATGATCAGGCGCGTGCGCGGCGAGAGCGCGGCTTCGATTTCGCCGATATCCATGCGGAACCCCAGCTCTTCGCGCAGGCGAATCGGGCGCAGCGCGGCGCCGAGGAACTTGGCCATGGACTCGTAGATCGGAAAACCGGGATCGGGATAGATCACCTCGTCGCCGCGCTCGATCAGCGCCAGCATGGTGTTGAACAGCGTCGGCTTGCCGCCGGGGACAATGACCACTTCCTCGGGATCGACCGGCACGCGATGCGAGCGCGCCACGTGCTCGGCGACCGCCTCGCGCAAGGCGGGCAAGCCGGCCGAGGGCGTGTAGTGCGTGTAGCCGTCGCGCATGGCGCGATAGGCGGCTTCTTGAATGTGCTCGGGGGTGGCGAAGTCAGGCTCGCCGATCTCGAGATGAATGATGGTGCGGCCCTGAGCCTCGAGCTGGCGGGCGCGATGCAAGACATCGAACGAACTCTCGATGCCGATGCCGCGCATGGGCGCGGCGAGGCGAAGGGCAAAAGCGGCGGGCGGCATGCTTCCTTGATTATAGATAGCCCGGCTGCCGCGCCCGCGGCGGGCGCCCGCGAAGGCCGCCGCGCCGGGCCGGCTAGTTGATGTAATCCTGCAGCGTGCAAGCCCCGGCGCCGCCGGTGGCGGGGGCGCAGGAGCGCTCGCGATAGGAGAGGATCGAAAACGCGCGGTTGTAGTTGGCGGCGTTGAGGTCGACGCTATTGAAACAAATGCTGCAGCCGGTGGTCCCCTTGTTGCCGTTGCCGCCGCCCGCCCCCGGCTCGAAGTCGGAGTTGCCGAGGGTGTTGCACGCAGTGGCGCCCTCCCTGGCGCCGGTCAGGTCGGCGGGCGCGCCGCTGGGGTCGGTGGCGCCGTAATTGCCGCAGACGTTGGCGAGAAAGAGGGCGCCGTTATAGCTGGGGGTTCCGCCACCGCTGGCGCTCAGCTTTCCGGTTCCGATCACGAGCAGCAGCCCGTTCCAGGTGACGTTGTTGGGGGCGGTGACGTTGCCGGTGACCAGCAGCGTGCCGCCGCCGCTCGAGGGCAGCGTGTAGTTACCTTCGATCACCGTAATGCCGGGATTGGTCGAGTCCAGGAACCCGGTGCCGTCGCCAGCGCTGCTCGGGCAGGTGGCGATACCCGGGGTCGCGGTCGGGGAGCAAACGACGTCCGCCGATGCTACGAGTTGGCTGTAGAGGCCGAGCAGGCCGCTGGGGGGGCTGAAGGTGCCCTCGAAATTCAGGCTCGAGTTCAGGGGTATGGGATTGCTCGAGCTCGGCTGCGTTACGTTGGTGATAGTCGAAGGAGGCGTGCCGGTGCAGCTAGGATCCTGGGCGCCATAATGGGAACAGTCGTCCCGGAAGGCCCCGTTGTTGATGTCCTGAACGGCGGTGGCGCTGGTGCCGCCCATGGCCGGCATGATGGGGTAAACACCGGAGGTATCAACGCCAGAAACCGTGAAGTTGTTGGAATGGCCGCTGGCGTAAACCGGATTAGCGCCAAGTTGCGTGACAGACGCGGGCGGGGAAAAGCCGAACGGAAATCGGCTGACCTGCTCAGTGACGATTCGCGTGTAGCCGTTTACGACAGCGTACGAAGTGATCTGGAGGATCGGCTGGGGATCGACTGGGTTCGTGCCCAGAGTCGAGCCGCTGCAGGGAGCTAAAACCGTGCGCACCGCGGGGCCGCAAGGGAAGCGCCCCGAGGAGGCGTTGGAGTCGTAGACGAGCATGGCCGGGGCCAGCCCCGGCTTCGCGCTATCCACGACCTGCCCGACGCTGTTCTCGCTGGCGACGTTAATCCGGGCCCATTTGAAGCCAGGAATATTGGCCAGACTGGAAGTTACGATTTGAGTCCCCGTTGGTACGGCAAAACCGGTGGGGATGACTCCGCCGTTAAACGGATCGGGCTCGGTGGCGAAGGTCGGATCGGCATATTTGTCGGTGGCGAGCCAGGGCGCGCCATTGTAATTGAGGACGTAAACAACCGTGGTCATGGAGCAGACCGGCGGCTCGGTTGGGGGCGTGATGCCGCCTGGGCATAGCAATTGCAGCACCGGCGAAAGCGCGCCCTTGCGGTCGCGCAGCAGCGCGCGCGCTTCCTCGGCGCCGGCTTGGGCGGCGTTGGTGGCGCTCTGCAAGCCGGAAGCTTGCTGGCTGGAGCGCGAGCCGTTGGTGCTGACGGTCAACACCGCCAGGCCGAGCAGCGAGATCACCACCATGGCGAAGATGGCGATCATCAAGGCGACACCGCGCTGGCGGCGGGAAGGACGGCGATGCGAATCCAAGACGGCCATGGTTGAAACCTCGCTACTTGCTGACGTTGCGCACATAAGCGACGCCGCTGAAGCTCTGCTGCACGGGCAGGTTATTGAGCTTGTCCGAGGAGCAAGTCTGCAGCGTGAAATTGACCCGGACCTGAGCGACATCCACGGGAGTCGCAGTGACGGCGCCGGAGGCATCGTAATAGCTGAAGATCGACGGCGCGGCGCCGCTCGAGGAGAAGATATGGTCGAGGACCGGCGTGGTGGTGACCGCGCCGGGAACGCCATTGGCGCCCTTGACGGCGATGGAGCGGCTCAAGGTCCAGAGCGTGCCGGCGGGATATTGCGGGTTGGGACTGCAATTCGCGGTCAGGGCGGCGCTCATGCGCGCCAGCGTGTACTCGACTTGATCCACGATGGGACTGGTATAGCCGAGGGTGTTGAGGCCGGTGTTGCCGAGCGCGGCCTCGAAGGTCACGCTGCTGGCGTTGAGATTGGGGGCGGCGAAGCCGGCGGCCAGCGGAACCGCCGGCGGGCCGGCCAGATTGAAGCCGGTGGCGACGATATTGTCCGCGGTCCCGTCGAGGTTGGTGCCGGCGGCCGTTGGGTAAAGGTAGAGCGCGAACGCGCTCGCGGTGGGAGCGGAGGGATAGCCGGCCAAACGCAATTCGCCGACCACGCGATTGATGGCGCGATCGCCGGCGGAGGTGAGATTGCTGGCCTCCATCTCGACTTGATAGCGCTGGCTGTAGCGGCCGTAAAAGCCGAAGGCGATGGCGCTGATGAGCAGCAGCAGGCTGATCGCCATCAGCATTTCCAGCAGCGAAAAGCCGGCGGCCCGGGCGCGGGGCGGCAGGGGAGTCTTATTGCGTGGCGGCATAAACACTCACAGGGGCGAAATTCATGCCGCCGCCGGCGGCGCGCGCGGCGACGGTGATCTGGTGCGGCATCTGCATCAAGACGCCGTTGATGGTTTCGGTCGGAGTCAGTATCTTCCAGCGCAACTGGTATTCTTGACAGCCGGCCTTGGTGATCGCACCGCCGGTGCAGCCGGAACCGCCTAGAATCACGGTCTCGCTATAGCCGGATTGCGCGCTGCCGGTGAACGAGGTCGTGCCGCCGTCGGCAAGATTCACGGTCGTACCGTTTTGGTCGGTGAAGGCGCCGCAGGGGCTCTGGCTGGTGAAGTTGATGCCGCAAGGAGTGCGGAAGGCGCGAAAGGCGCGCACGATTTGCTCCGCTTCTTGATTGGCGAGAAAGCGGCCGGCGTTCTGCGCCTGGGTATTGGCGTCGGCGCGAATCGTGGTGCCCATGGTGCCCGCCAGAAAGGCGATGGCGACGCAGAGGACGAAGAGCGCGAAAATGGTTTCGAGCAGCGTGAAGCCATCCGCGTTCGGCCGAGGTAGTCGATTGGGCAACATCGCAGTCAACAGAGCACGTCGGGGGCCAAGCGCGCCCGCCCAGGCTACGGTTTGGATTAGCGGCGGCAAGCCCCGTCGACTCAATGAGTTGCGATCGGCATTGGCGAGACGCGCGCGGTCGCGGCGGAAAACCTCGGGAAGCCGCGCCTAGACTCGGGGACAGGTTGATACGTTTTCGCCCAAGCGGAGACGCCAGCGGCCCGACCGCGCGGGACGCGCGAGCCGTTACGCCGGCAATCGCGAAGCCGCCGCTCGATCCATAGATCGCGAGCTCGCCAGGGCGCCGGCCGGGGCGAGTTGGCGGCGGCCGTGTCACCGCGGAGGCGCAAACTGATCTATTAGAGGATATGGAAACCGTCCGGAATCTAGCCTTGCTCCTGCTGCGCTGCGCGGTGGGGGTGATCTTTTTTTACCATGGCGTGACCAAGGCGACGCATTGGAGCGCCTTGGCGGGGATGTTTGGACGGATGGGATTTCCGGGCTATTTCGGCTATATCGCCGCCTGCCTGGAGACGATCGGCGGCGTGGCGCTCGTGCTCGGGCTGGTCACGCGAATTTTCGGAATTTTGCTCGCGGGCGAAATGCTGATCGCATTTTTGCGAGTGCACCTGCCGTCGGGTCCGATCACGCATGTCCCCGGCTATGAGCTGCCGATGGTGTTGTCGGCGGCGTCCTTCTTGATCTTCGCCTTCGGCGCCGGAACCGTCAGCTTGGACCACGCGCTGCCCAAGAGCCCCTGGCGCCGGGTGTAGCGAGCCGGCGCGAGTCAGGACGCAGCGGAAGCCGCCGGGGCCAGCGCGGCATCGTGGACGAGCTCCTGAACCGGGGTATCGGCCTGGTTCGCCATCCACTCGAAGAGCGCATCGGCGACCTCTTCCCAGCCGTCTTCGATGATCATCATGTGGCCGCGATCGAAGAGTTTCAGCGGGCATTGGAGCCGCCGCGCCAATTTTTCTTGCTCGGAGGGCGGGATCAGCCGATCGGCCAGGCCGCCGACGACCAAGCGTGGCGAGCGGAAGCGCCGCTCGTCGACTTTCACCAACCCCAGCGCCATTTGCAGCGAGGCGCGGCCGGAATCAGGCGCTTCGAGCTGATAGATCTCGCGGCGCTGAGCCGGCAGCAAACGATTGTTGACCAATTCCTCTTCGAGCCGCTCGTCGAGCGCCATGCTGCGGCCGCGCACGGAGGCGAAGACATGCGCGACGGGGTGACGCAACAGGTGGCTCCAGAGCGGCCAATAGGCGGGGCGGAACATATGCCAGGGCGGGGCGCTGCAGAGGAAGACGAAGCCGGCGCGGCGAAAGTTCTCGGCGAGCTTTTGCGCGATCAACCCGCCCATGCTGTGGCCGACGACGAAGCAATCGCCCAATTCCGCCAGCGCCGCCGCGCACGCCAGGGCGTAGCTCTCCACGCTATAGTGGCCGAGCCGCGGATCCGGCGGCTCGGCGAGCCGGACGCCATGCAGCGGCAACTCCAGCGCGTGCGATTCCCAGCCCTGTTCCGCCGCCCGGCGCTGAAAGTTCTGCCAACCCCAGCGCCCGCCGCCGAGGCCGTGGATGAAGAGAATCGGCCGGAAACGCGCGCCGCCATCCGGCGCGATCACGGTGCAAGGCAGACCCGCCAGACGCGTTTCGCGAAGTCGCATGGCGTTACCTATTTTTTCACGGTTCCGGCGGTCGTGCCGCGGCGGCCCGCACGCGCCCTAGGCCTGGCGGATGGCGATCAGCGCGGGCTCGGGCACTTCGGTGGGGTAATCGCCGGTGTAGCAGGCGGTGCAGAAGCGGCTCACGGCGCTGTCGCCGGCGGCGGCGTGCAAGTTTTCGATGGAAAGATAGGCGAGGGAGTCGGCGCCGACGAATTCGCGAATCTGCTCCACGCTCTGGTTCGCGGCGATGAGCTCGCCCTTCGAGGGCGTATCCACGCCGTAGTAGCAGGGCGAGATGGTCGGCGGGCAGGAGATGCGCAGGTGCACCTCGCGGGCGCCGGCTTCGCGAATCATGCGGACGATCTTGCGGCTGGTGGTGCCGCGCACGATCGAATCATCCACGAGAATCACGCGCTGGCCCTCGAGCAGCGACCGCACGGGATTGAGCTTCAACTTGACGCCGAAGTCGCGAATCTGCTGCGACGGTTCGATAAAGGTACGGCCGACGTAGTGGTTGCGGATCAACCCGAAGCGGAACGGCAGGCCGGATTCGGCCGAAAAACCAATCGCCGCCGACACCCCGGAGTCCGGCACGGGCACGACTAAATCCGCGGGCACGGGCGCTTGCCGGGCCAGCAGACGGCCCATCATTTCGCGGCTCTCTTGCACGCTGCGGCCGAAGACGACGCTATCGGGGCGGGAAAAATAAACGTGCTCGAAGATGCAATGCCGCGGCGGCAGCGCCGGCGCGAAGCGCCGCGTCTCGATCCCGTCTTTGGTCACCCGCACCCATTCCCCCGGCGCCACGTCGCGCACGTGGGCGGCGCCAATCAGATCGAAGGCGCAGGTTTCGCTGGCGAAGACCACGGCCTGCGGCTGGCCGGGCAGCGGCGAAGGCAGCAGGCCCATGGCGAGCGGGCGGAAGCCGCGCGGATCGCGGATGGCATAGAGACTATCGGGAGTGAGGAGCACCAGGGAATAGGCGCCCTCGACCTGGTTGAGCGCCTCGCCCAGGGCGCCGGGCAAGTGCGGCTCCCGCGCCCGCGCCAGCAGGTGCAGGATCACCTCGGTGTCGCTGGTGGTCTGAAAGATCGAGCCTTGATTTTCGAGGCGGGCGCGAATCTCGACGGCATTGACGAGATTGCCGTTGTGGCCGATCGCGAGGGTGCCTTTATTGCAATCCACGATGAGCGGCTGGGCGTTGCTGAGCGCGCTGCTGCCGGTGGTGGAATAGCGGGTGTGGCCGATGGCCAGCGAGCCGCGCAGGCGCTCCAGCCGCGCGTTGGTGAAGATCTCGGCGACTTGGCCCATGGCGCGATGAAAATGCACGCGCTCGCCGTCGCCGCTGGCGATGCCCGCCGACTCCTGCCCGCGGTGCTGGAGCGCGTACAGGCCGAGATAGGCGAGCTTGGCCGCCTCCGGATGGCCGAAGATGCCGAAAACGCCGCACTCTTCGTGGAGCTTGTCAAACATAAGCCACCGCCTCCGCGCTCACTTGCCGCTCTAGCGCATGCTCCCAAATTTCGGCCATTTGCGCGAGTGGCATGGAAATCAATACGCGGCCGCCGGCGCCGGCGATCTCCAGCCGCTCCGGGATGGTTTCGCCCAAGCGCCGGCAGGGCAAGCCGCGGGCGGCGGCCAATTCCTCGACGGCGGCGGCGGAGGCGAGAGCGCAACTGACGACCACGCGGCCGCCGTGCTCGGCGAAAAGCTCCAGCCAGTCCGAGCCGGGCGCGGCGCCGGAGGGCAAGACCAGGCGCGCGCCGACGAACGGCGTCTCGGGCTCTTCGACGGACCGGGCCAAGGCACATTTGGCCAAGCTCAAGGCGAGGCCGCCCAAACCGACTTGGCGGGCGGAGAAGATGAGGTCGCGGCCGACGAGCTCGGCCAGGAGTTCGTGCAAGGCCCGCTCGCGCTCCAAATCGAGCGCCGGCGGCAGCCCCCAAACGGCGCCCAAGACCGCGTCGGCGAGTTCGGTGGCGCCCATGCGCCGGACCTCTTCTTCCGGCGGCAGCGGCGGCGCCGCGCCCAGCAACAGCACCGCCTCGCCGGGCGCGCGAAAATGCCCCGCCGGCGGACGCCAGCCGCAAACCCGTCCCGCCAGGCTCAAGATTCCGACGATACCGACGACCGGCGTGGGATCGATGCCGCGGCCGAGCGTTTCGTTATACAGGCTGACGTTGCCGCCGGTGATGGGCGTGCCCAGCGCGCGGCAGGCTTCGCCCAGGCCGGCGATGGCCTCGACGAGCTGGCCCATCACCTCCGGCTTCTCCGGATTGCCGAAGTTCAGGCAATTGGTCGCCGCCACCGGACGCGCGCCGGTGAGCGCGACTTGGCGCGCCGCCTCCGCCACGGCCAGCCGCGCGCCTTCACGCGGCGCCAAGCGGCAATAACGGCCGCGGCCGGCGAGCGCCATGGCCAGCGCCTGATCGGTCCCCTTGATCCGCACCACGCCCGCTCCCGCGCCGGGGGCGACCAGGGTGTTGGTCCGCACCATGGTGTCGTAGCGGGCGTAGATATAGCGCTTGGCGGCGAGGTTGGGCGAAGCCAGCAGGCGCTCGAAGGCGGCGGCGCAGCTCACGGCCGGCGGCCAGGCGCCGGGCGGGGGATCGAGCGGCGCCAGGGAGGGCGGCGCGGCGACCGGCCGCTGGTAGCGCGGCGCTTCATGCGTGAGCGCGGCGTTGGGGATCTCCGCCACCACGCGGCCGCCATGCCGGACGCGCAGCATCCCGCCCGCGGTCACTTCGCCCACGATCGCGGCGTCGAGGCCCCATTTGCGGAAGACGGCGAAGACTTCATCTTCCCGCCCGCGCTCGGCGACCAGCAGCATGCGCTCCTGGCTTTCGCTGAGCATCATCTCCTCGGCGGTCATGCCGGTTTCGCGCTGCGGCACGCGATCCAGATCGAGATCCACACCGGTTCCGCTGCGGCCGCCCATCTCGCAACTGGAGCTGGTCAGCCCCGCCGCGCCCATGTCTTGAATGCCGACGACGGCGCCGGTCGCCATGGCTTCCAGGCACGCTTCGAGCAAGAGCTTCTCGAGGAACGGATCGCCCACTTGCACGTTGGGCCGCTTGGATTCGGAAGCTTCGGAAAACTCCTCGCTGGCCATGGTCGCGCCATGAATGCCGTCGCGTCCGGTCTTGGCGCCGACGTAGATCACGGGATTGCCGACGCCGCTGGCGCGGCCGTAAAAAATCGCGTCGCGGCGCGCGATGCCCAAGGCGAAGGCGTTGACCAGCGGATTGCCCGAATAGCAGGGATCGAACTCGGCTTCGCCGCCGAGATTGGCGACGCCGAAGCAGTTGCCGTAATGGGCGATGCCTTCGACCACGCCTTCGAGCAGCGCCTGATTGCGCGCGGCCACGGTTTCGCTCACGCCCTTACCGGGCGCGAGCGGGCCGAAGCGCAGCGAATCCATGATCGCGATCGGCCGCGCTCCCATGGTGAAGACGTCGCGCAAGATGCCGCCGACGCCGGTAGCGGCGCCTTGAAACGGCTCGACGAAGCTGGGGTGGTTGTGCGACTCGATCTTGAAGATCGCGGCCCAGCCTTCGCCGATGTCGATGACGCCGGCGTTTTCGCCCGGGCCCTGCAGCACGCGCGGGCCTTCGGTGGGGAGGCCCTTGAGATGCACGCGGCTGGACTTGTAGGAACAGTGCTCGCTCCACATGACGCCGAAGATGGCGAGTTCGACGGCGTTGGGCTCGCGGCCGAGCAAGTCGCAGATGCGCTGGTACTCGGCGAGAGTGAGTCCTTGCCGGGCGATCTGGGCGGCGCTGAAGGGCATGGGGATGGCGGCTCAGCCGGCGACGGTGAGCGCCGTCTCGGCCGCGAGCGTCTGCACGAGCGAACGGAAGATGGCCAAGCCGTCGTCGGAGCCCAGCGCCGCTTCCACGGCGCGCTCGGGATGCGGCATCAAGCCGACGACGTTGCGGCCTTCACTGGCGACGCCGGCGATATCGTCGAGCGCCCCGTTGGGGTTGGCGTCCGGCGCGGGCCGGCCATCGCGGCCGCAATAGCGGAAGATCACGCGCCGCTCGCGCCGCAGCCGGTCGAGGGTCGGCGGATCGACGACGTAATTGCCGTCGCCGTGGGCCACGGGGATCCGCAGGACCTGCCCGGCGCGGCAGGCGGCGGTGAACGGCGTGTCGGTGGCTTCGACGCGGAGATACACCGGGCGGCAGACGAAGTGCAGGCCGGCATTGCGCAGCAAGGCGCCGGGCAGCAACCCGCTCTCGCAGAGAATTTGAAAGCCGTTGCAGATGCCCAGCACCGGGCGTCCGGCCGCCGCGAAGCGCCGCACCGCGCTCATCACCGGCGAGAAGCGGGCGATGGCGCCGGTGCGCAAGTAGTCGCCGTAGCTGAAGCCGCCGGGCAGAATCACCGCGTCGGCGCCCTCCAGATCCTCCGACTCGTGCCAGAGGGGCACCGCTTGCTGGCCAGCCAGAACACCGGCCGCATAAAGAGCGTCGTGATCGCAGTTGCTGCCCGGAAACACGACTACGCCGATTTTCATGGAAGTTCAATTTTACCGCACCTGCTCGCCCGGCCCGCGGCGCGGCCGCCCGGCGCTCGGCCCGGGCATTGGAGCACGCCCAACTACGCCGCCCACGGTCCCACCGCGGCACGGTGCTGCGGCGCGTCGAAACCTCCGTCTGCCGGCGCAGCGCCGCCGGCGCGCGGCAGCAGGGCGGCTGCGGGTTCCCACTTCGGGGTCCTGGAAAGCGCCTCCCGCCGCCGCTTATCCCGGCGCGGCGACCGCTCATCACAATTTTCCCGCGCCGGCGGCGGGGACCGCCGATCGTGAGGGCATGACAACCACGAATTCCGCTCTCTCCCGCCTGGGCCGCGACGGCGTCTGCGTGGCCCTGGCATTGCTGGTGGCCGGCGGCAGCTTGCAGTCGCTGCGCGCGGCGCGCCGCGTGGCCTGGAGCGGCCGGCTCGTGCTGGCGACGGGATTGCTGCTGCTGGCCGGCGCCGCCGCGCCGCCGCCGCCCCGCCCCGCGTTCTACGTGCAAGTCACCGGCCGGGGCCGGCCCATGATCCTGATCCCGGGCTTATCGTCCTCCGGCCCGGGCACTTGGGATGCCACGGTCGCGCAGTTCAAGAACCGGTATCGCTGCTACGTGCTGACGCTCGCGGGGTTTGCCGGCGAGCCGCCCATCACCGCGCCGCTGCTCCCGACCGTGCGCGACCAATTAGCCGCCTATATCGCCGCGCAGCACCTGGACCGGCCGGTCATCGTGGGGCACAGCCTGGGCGGCTCAATCGCCCTTGATTTGGCCGCGCGCTATCCGAACCGCGTGGGCGCGGTGGTGATCGTGGATGCGCTGCCGTTTTTCGCCGGCGCATGGTTTCAAGCGCCGAACGTCGCGGCCGCCCAGCCGGTGATCGCGCGCATCCGGCAAGCCATGGCGAGCATGCCGCCGGCGCAATGGAAGGCCTACGCCGAATCCGGCGCTTCGACCAACAGCCTGGCCACGTCACCCGCGGACCGGAAGAACCTGATTGCCTGGGCCGCGGCTTCCGATCCGGGCACCGTCACCCGCGCGCTGCTGGCGCTGATGAACACCGATTTGCGGCCGGAGCTGCCGCGGATCACCGCGCCGGTGCTGGTGATCGGCACTTGGATCGGCTTGCAAGAGATTTACCATGTCAGTCGGGAGCAAGCGATGCAGATTTTCCATGAGCAGTATGCCGGGGTGCGGCAGCTCCAATTCGTCATGTGCGACAACGCCCGCCATTTCGTGATGCTGGATCAGCCGGAATGGTTCTACCGGGAAATGCGCTCGTTTTTGACGGCCCATGCGCGATAACGAGGAAAGGACGACCGCCGCGCCGCGCCGCGAAGCCCGCTACGCGCGCCGCGTGTACTGGCTATGCCAGAGCTTCGGCTGGCTGGCGTATGGGATCTTCTATTACCTCGCGATCTTGGTGCCCTTCGGGGCGCGCGGCTGGCGGACGATCCTCGCCGATGCCGCCTATTGCGGGGGCGGATTGCTGGGCACGCATCTGCTGCAGCGGCAGATGCAGCGGCGCGGCTGGCCGAGCTTGGGGATTTGGCGGCTGCTGCCGCGCTTGGCGGCGAGCGCGATCCTGCTGGGCATCGGCGAAGCGGTGCTGCTGCAGGGCGTGTTGATCCTCGCCGTCCGCGCTTATCGCTGGCACGATCTGCCGGCGCCGTGGGCGATCAGCGGCAGCATGGCCTTCGGCTCCGCCATTCTCATCGGGCTCTGGCTGGCGCTGTATTTCGCCGGCCAGGCGATGCTGGCGCGCCAGCACCTGGAGGTCGAGGCGCTCAGCCTGCGCCTGTCGGCGCGCGAATCGCAGTGGCGCGAACTGCAGGCACAGCTCAATCCCCACTTCCTGTTCAACAGCCTCAACAGCCTGCGGGCGCTGATCGGGGAAGATCCCGGCCGGGCGCAGGCGATGGTGACCCGCCTGGCCGAACTGCTGCGCTACACCTTGCGCGCCGACCGCACGTCCAGCGTGGCGCTGGCGGAGGAACTGGCGGTCGTGGACGATTATCTGGAGTTGGAGGCGGTGCGGTTCGAGGAGCGGCTGCGCATTCGCCGCGACATCGCCGCCGAGGCGCTGGAGGCGCGCGTGCCGCCGATGCTGGTGCAAGGATTGGTCGAGAATGCGCTCAAGCACGGCATCGCCCGCTTGCCGCGCGGCGGCGAGCTGCGGCTGGCGGCGGCAGTGCGCGCGGGGTGCTTGCACGTGGAGGTCGTCAATAGCGGCGGGCTGGCGCCGGCGCGGCCGGGCGGCGTGGGCCTGGCCAACGCTCGCGAGCGCCTGCGCCTGCTGTACGGCGCCGGCGCGCGGCTGACGCTGGAGGAGAGCGCGCCCGGCGAGACGCGCGCCGCCCTGACGCTGCCCTACCAGCGCGCGGAGAGTGCATGCGGGCGGTAATCGTGGACGACGAGCGCCTGGCGCGCGAAGAGCTGCGCCGCTTGCTCGCCGCGCATCCGGACATCGAAATCGTCGCCGAGGGCCGCGACGCCGACGAGGCCGAGGCGCTGCTGGCGGAGCATCGTCCCGACCTGCTCTTCCTCGACATCCAGATGCCGGGGCGCAACGGCCTGGAGATGCTGGAGAGCCTCGACGACGCGCCGCTGGTGATCTTCACCACCGCCTTCGAGGAATACGCGCTGCGCGCCTTCGAGGTCAGCGCTCTCGACTATTTGCTCAAGCCGGTGGCGCCGCAGCGCCTGGCGCGCGCCTTGGCCCGCGCCCGCGAGCGCGCGGCGGCGGCGGGCCCGGCGCCGGCCGCGCGCCTTGGCCCGTTGCGGCAGGTCTTCGTGCGCGAGGGCGAGCGGTGCTGGCTCGTGCGCGTGGCCGACATCAAGCTCTTGCAATCGGAGGGCAACTACACGCGCGTCCATTTCGGCGCGCAGCACCCGCTGGTGCCCCGCTCGCTGGCGGCACTCGAGGCGCGGCTCGATCCGGAGACGTTTTTCCGCGCCAATCGCGCCGCGATCGTGAACCTGCGCTGGGTGGCCGCGGTCACGCCGGAGGTGGACGGCGGTTACGCGCTCGAGCTGCGGGAAGGGCCGCGCGTCGCCGTCTCGCGCCGCCAGGCGCGCCGCTTGCGGGAGATTCTCTCGCTCTAGCGCCGGGCGTCAACGCGGCGGCGGCGAGGGCGCTTCGTCGGCGAAGCCGGGGACGTAGGGCAGCGGCACGGCGGAGGCGAGGCGGCGCGCGCGGGGATGGCGACGAGCATAGCGCCAGCGCGCGAAGGAAGCCGCGGCAACGACGAGCGCACAGATCTCGATGACGACCTTCTCGCCATCCAGCGGGTCGAGCGGCGCGCCGCTCAGCGCAGGATCGGCGGCGATGCCGTGCACGAAGAACAGCGCGGCCGCGAGATAGGAACCATAGTGAACCCACTTCCAGGCGCGGCGGCCGAGCAGGAGGCGGTAATAGGAGGTCACGGCCACGATGACCACGAGGTAGAGGGCGATCGCGCCCAAAGTGTTCACGAGCGGCTGCGAGGGGGCGTGGATAGGCCAGGCGATTTGCCCCCAACGGAAGCGATGGCGCGCCGCCCAAGCGAGCGGAAGCGGGTGCGCGACGGTCAGGGCCAGGCCGGTGTAGCCGGTCCAGTTGTGGTAGCGGAACAGATCCAAGCGGCGGCGCGGCCAATCGCGGCGGGGATTGTAGCGGACCGAGATCAGCAGCCCGATCAGGATGTTGAGGCTGAGCAGGCAAAGGGCGACGAGACCGAGGTCGCCGGCGAGATCGATGGCGCTCATAGACGGGGCGCGGCTATCCGCGTGGGGGCCGACTCGGGTACGCCGCGCCAGCGCGGCCGGTTACCGCCGGCTACTCGGCGCCGCCGCCGAGGAAGGCTTTCATGGTGCGATACATCGCCCAATCATCCACCTTCGACGACAGCTCGTAGGGCGAGTGCATCGAGAGCAGCGGCACGCCCAGATCAATGACGTTCATGTTCTGTGCCGAAAAGAACAGGCCGATGGTGCCGCCGCCGCCGATGCCCTCGACGTAGGTCGAGGTCTGCCAAGGGATGCGCTCGGCCTCGAACATGCGGCGGAAGCGGGCGATCATCTCCGAGTTGGCGTCAAAGCCGTGGCCGTAGCGCTTGAGCGCAACACCCTCGCCCAGGCGCGCCGCGTTATCGGGCTCCTGCACCTGGGGAAAGTTGGGGTTGATGCCGGTGTTGCAATCGGCCGAGATGACGCTGGTGCGGTCCTTGGCCTGGCGCAGCGCCAGCGGCGTGAAACGCGCGCCCAGGTCGGCGCTGAGCAAGCCGGTCAGGACGGTATCGAGAAACTGCGAATCGGCGCCGGTGTCGTTGACGCTGCCGACCTCTTCATTATTCGTCCAATAAACCAGGGCGGTCTTATCCGGCGCGCCCTCGGTGTCGAGCAGCGCGCGCAGCGCCACGAAGGAGAGCAAGCGGTCGTCCTGGCCGTAGGCGGCGATCAGGGCGCGGTCGAGCCCGGCATCGGCAGGGGGAGTGTTGGGCGTCAAGATCAACTCGGCGCTGGTGAAATCCGCCGGGCCGACGTGATAACGGGCGAAGAGCTGCGCGAGCGCCTGCGCCATGACGCCGCCGGAAGCGAGCGGCTCGCTCGCCGCCACGGGCAGCATTTCTTCGGTGGAGATGACTTCGGTGTAGGTGCGATTGCGGAAGGGGCGGTCCACATGCGGAGCGACGTCGGGGATGACGAAAACCGGGTCGCCCGGCGCCAGCCCGATCGAGACCTCGACGCGCGTGCCGTCGGCGCGGTCAATGTGGCCGGTCAGCGCCAGCGGGCGATTGACCCACTGATAGTGCTTGAGGCCGCCGTGCGTCAGCACGTGCAGCACCACGAAGTCCTGCTTGGCGACCAGCGGGTTGGCCTTCAGCTCCAGCCAGGGGGAATCGGCGTGGGCGCCGACGATGCGGAAGCCCTGCGCGCCGCCCTCGCGGCCTTGGATGCCGAGCAGCAGCGCCCGGCCGCGGTTATTGACGTAAAAGCGCGCGCCCGGCGCCAGGTGCTCGCCGGGTTTCCATTCCGCGAAGCCATGCGCCCGGGCGCGGCGAATGCCCTCGGCCACCGCCAATTGATTTTGCCGGGCGACGTTCAAGAAGGCCTTGATGTCGTCGCCGAAGGCGAAGACTGCTTGGCGCTCGGCGGGAGTCAGCGCCAGCCAGGCCGACTGCCGCTCGGGAAGCTGCGCCGCCGGCGCCGGCGACACCGATTGCGCCAACCCCGCCGCCAGCAAGCCGGCCGTCAGGGCGAAAACCGCAAACACATGGGACATGAGGGGGAGCCTTATTGACCGCTGGCCAGCGCCTGCACGGAGGCCTTGATCTGGTCGCCGCCCAGCTTGAAATCCACGGTGTCGGATTGCGACGGGCAGCAGCGCGGATCGCCCGCCGCGAACACCGCGGAAACGATGCGCAGCCGCCGCTTCTTCTCGAGGTAATGGGCGTTGAGGCCGCCGCGGCAATCGAAGGTGATTTGATCCATCACCTCGACCCGCTGGTCGCGCCGCTCCAGAAGCTGCGCCACGCCGGTGCAGACCGGCGTGCCGTGGCCGGCATAGAAGGTGCCGATCACGATGGCCGCCTGGTGATCCGGCGCATGGGGCAAATCCGCTTGCACGACTTGGATCACATCGAACTCGAAGGGATTGGCGGCGGCGTTGCGATGATTATAGACGCCATCCACGACAGGGGCTTCGACTTGCTCGGGGATGCCGGCGCGGGTGGCGTCCGGGGTCGCCTGGGTCGCGAAGAGCCGGTAGGAGAAGTTGCGGAAATCGATCTGCGCGAGCGGCGGCGCGGGCGCGGGGGCGGGCAGATAGACTCCGAGCGGCAAGAGCGTGATGCCGCCGTAGGTCTTCATCTTTCCGCTGGCGGCCCAGGCCACGCTCAGCGCTCCACACACGACGCAAAGCGCGATACGACGCATAGTGACGCGGCAGGGGACCAGTGTACGCCATCCGCGCAGACCGCGGCTCGCCCGCGCGCGCCCGCGGCGCTCGCAGGCCGCGGGCCGGCCGGTGGTGCCCGCGCCGCCGCCGGACTTCAGCGATGCGCGGCGTCGGCCAGCCGCCCGGCGCGTTCGGCGGCGCGGCTGACGGCCTTGATCAGGGCCACGCGCAAGCCGCCGGCCTCGAGCTCGAGAATGCCGTCCACGGTGCAGCCGGCGGGGGTGGTGACCGCGTCCTTGAGCTTGGCCGGATGCTCCCCCGTAGCGAGCACCATGCCGCCGGCGCCGACGACGGTTTGCGCCGCCAGCTCCAAGGCGAGGTCGCGGGGCAAGCCCACGCGCACGCCGCCCTCGGCCAGCGACTCGATGACCATGTAGATGAACGCGGGACCGCTGGCGCTGAGGCCGGTGACGGCGTCCAAATGCCGCTCCTCGACGACGACCGCACGGCCGACGGAGCAAAACAGCGCGCGCGCCAGCTGCAACTGCGCCGGCGAGACGCGCGTGCCGCTGGCGAGGGCGGTCATGCCCTGGCCGATCAGCGCCGGCGTGTTGGGCATGGCGCGGACCACCGCGGACCCGGCTCCCGCCTGCCGCTCGATCTGCGCCGTGGTCACCGACGCCGCCACAGAGACGAGCAGGACGCCGGGCGCCAGCGCTTCCGCTACTTCGCTCACCACCGGCAGCACCAGGCTGGGCTTGAGCGCCAGCACCACCACCTCGGCGCCGCGGGCGGCGTCCGCGTTGTCGAGCGTGGCGGCCACGCCGAAGGTCTCGCTCAACCACTCCGCCCGCGGCGCCCGGCGCGCGGAGACGTGAATCTGCCGCCGCGCCGCGAAGCCGGATTCCAGCATGCCGCGCACCAGCGCCTCGCCGATCTTGCCGCAGCCGAGCACGGCGATCTTATTGCCTTCGAATTTCTCCGCGTTCACCATGAGTCCTCTCCCCCGCCCCGGCGGCGGCGCGCCTTTCGCCGCTTGGCCCGGCCTGCCGCCGCCTCGCGCAGCGTCCGGGATCCCCGGAGCCCGCCTAAGCCATGATCACGCGCCGGCCTTCGATCCGGTAGCGGCCGCCGAGCACCAAGCGCAGCGCCTCGGGATAGAGCCGATGCTCCTGCTCGAGGATGCGCGCGGCGAGCGTATCTTCGTCGTCGTCGTCCCGAACCGGCACGATCGCCTGGGCGATGATCGGGCCGCCGTCCACGGTTTCGTCCACGAAATGCACGGTGCAGCCGGCGAACTTCACTCCGTAATCGAGCGCCTGCTTTTGCGCTTCCAAGCCGGGAAAGGCCGGCAGCAGCGACGGATGAATGTTGAGAATCTTGCCCCGGTACTGCTCGATGAAGTAGCCGCTCAAGAGGCGCATGTAGCCGGCCAGGCAAACCCATTCCACGCCCCGGGCGCGCAGCAGCTCGACGACCTGGCGGTCATAGGCCTCGCGCTCCTGGCCGCTGCCGGCGAGCGCCGCCGTCTCGAAGCCGAGGCGGCGCGCGATCTCCAGCCCCGGCGCCGCGGGCCGGTTGGAGAAGACGAGCGCGATCTCGGCCGGCACCATGCCGTCCCGGACCGCCCGCGCCAGCGCCTCGAAGTTCGAGCCGCGGCCGGAAAGCAAGATCGCCAGGCGCGGCACGGTCATCGCCAGCGCACCTCCGGCCGGCCGGGCACGATGCGACCGAGCACGAAGAACTTTTCGCGGCCGCGCAAGCGCGCCGCCACCTCGTTGAGCTTCGACGGCGCCACGACCAAAATCATGCCAATGCCGAGATTGAACGTGCGCCGCATCTCCGCCAGAGGCACGGGGCCCAGCCGCTCGAGCACGCGGAAGATCGGCGGCCATTCCCAGCTCGCGGCGTCAATCTCGGCGGCACAGTTCGGGGGCAAGATGCGCGGCAGATTTTCGGTGATGCCGCCGCCGGTGATGTGCGCCATGCCGCGCAAGGCGCGGCGCTCGAGCAAGGGGGCGAGCAAGGCCCAGTACTGGCGATGCGGCGCGAGCAAGGCTTCGCCGACGGTGGCGCCGAGCTCGGGGAGACGGTCCTCGAGGCGGTAGCCGGCTTGCTCCAGCAGCAGCCGCCGCGCCAGCGAATAGCCGTTCGTATGCAGGCCGGCCGAGCGCAAGCCGAGCAGCAGGTCGCCGCGGCGGATGCCGCGCGGCAGCAGGCGGCCGGCTTCCGCCACGCCCACGATGCAGCCCGCCAGGTCGTATTCGCCGGGTGCATAGAAGCCGGGCATCTCGGCGGTCTCGCCGCCGATCAGCGCGCAGCCGTTCTCGCGGCAGCCGCGGCCGATGCCGCGCACGACCTGGGCGACCAAAGCTTCGTCCATGCGCCCCAGCGCCAAATAGTCCAAGAAGAAGAGGGGGCGGGCGCCTTGCACCAAGATGTCGTTGACGCAATGGTTGACCAGGTCGCGGCCGACAGTATCGTGGCGGCCGGCGGCGATCGCCACCTTGAGTTTGGTGCCGACGCCGTCAATGCTCGAAACCAGCACCGGCTGCCGCACGCCGCGGAGCCGGAACAGGCCGCCGAAGCTGCCCCCGGCCAGCACGCCGCGCGTGAAGGTGCGGCGTGCCAGGCGCTTGATCTCCGCCTTGGCGCGGGTAGCGGCGGCGATATTGACGCCGGCATCGGCGTATGTGCTCGCCTGGCCCATGTAGCATTGTACCGACCCCGGCGGCGGCAGGCCGGCACAGCACGCGCGGTCTAGCGGCGGCGCGCGGGCTGGCGGCGGGGCGTGGGCTGGCGGCGGGGCGTGGGCTGGCGGCGGGGCGTGGGCTGGCGGCGGGGCGCGGGCTTCGCGGAAATGGGCGCTGCGTCGAGGGCGGCGGCGCGAAAGCCCAGCGCGCGCGCTTCGTCGCGCAGCGACGCCACGAGCGCCTGCAGGGCGCGGACGCGGGCCGGCCGCCGGCGCGGGGCCGCCGTCGCGATGGCCGGCAGCGCCAGCCACGGCAGCGCGCGCTCGAAGCCCTCCTGCGCGAAGTAGCGCTCGCCGCGGTATTCGTGCAAGCCGATCAGCCAGGCGAGGTCGGCGTCGCTCGACCACTCCGGCACGCCGCCGCGCGGCGCCGGGGCGCGCTGCCGCCCGCGGCGGGGCGGCGGCGGCGCGAGCGCATGCGCGAACGAAGCCCGCACCAGCGCCGCCAGCCGCCAGCGCTCTTCGCCGTCGAGCCCCAGCTCCTGCAGCGCCTCGGCCAAGGGCGCGCGCAGGCGCAGCTCGTCGAAGAGGCGCGCAGCGGTTTGCGGCGAGTCGCCGGCGAGGGCGGCGAGCGCGCTCCAGGCCAGCCAGGCGGCGCGGGCGGCGGCCGGAACGGCCGCGCCCGGCCCGGCCTCCGGCACGAGCGCAGGCGCGGTCCGGCACAGGCGGTCAAGCGCGAGCAGCGCGCCGCGCAGCGCCGCGGCCTGCCGTGCCGGCGCGGCGGCGACCGGGAGCCCGGCGGCGCGCCCGGCCGCCGTCGCCGCCCAGCGCCCCGCCTCGTCGGCGAAGCGCGCGAAGGCCGGCGCCGTTTCGCGCAGCAGACGCGCGGGGGTGCGGGCGCACGCCCAGGCGCGCAGGCGCGACGGCGCCAGCAACTCCCGCCACGCGGCGTGCACGCCGCGCAGCTCCAGCCCCCGCAAGGCCTCGGCCAGGCTCGGCGCGCCGCGGCCGGCGAGCTCCGCCAGCAACTGGCGCCAAGGGTGAGCGCCGTCGTCGTACAGCTCGCGCCAATCGAGCAGCACCCGGCTTTCGTAGGCTTCGAGCGCCAGCGGCAGGCCCTGCTCGGCGAGGGAAACGCCGTCGAAGAGATATTCCAGCCCCCCGCGCAGATCGTGGCAGGCGACCAGGACGCCGGGGCCGAGGCGCAATCCCAAGGCTTCGGCGAGCGTGCGCCGAGCCAGCCGCGCGCCGTCCGCATCGCGCACGGCGCGGGCCGCGCTGACGCGCAGCCAGCCCTGCGCGCGCGCGTAGCGGTTGTGATAGACGACCAGGGCGCGCTCGCCGCCGCGGCGGTTGGTGAACGCGAAGACGTCTTCGTTGACCGCGCCATCCCCGGCGAAAAAGTCGAAGAGCCAAAACTCCGCCGCTTCGGCGAAGAGCGCCCGCCGCCGCAGCAGCGGCGTGATTTCGCGCTCGTGGCGCGCCACCAGCTCGGCGTCCGGGGTCTCGTCGAGCAGCGGGCGGCGGAAATCCATGCCGTATTTTTCGCCGAAGCCTTCGAACTGACCGTGGCCGAACATCGGCAGTCCCGGCAGCGTCGCCAGCAGCGTGCAAACGCCGAAGTATTTGTCGCCCTTGCCGAACTGATCCACCGCGGTGCGCTCGTCGGGGTTGTTCATGAAATTGACGTAGCGCTTGAGAATCTCGGGATCGAACTCGAGCGTCTGCTTGAGCACCGCGCGGTAGTTGGCGTTGCGCTCGTCGCGCAGCATGTTCATGAAGGCGCTGTTGTAAACCCGGTGCATGCCGAGGGTGCGGACGAAGTAGCCTTCCATAAGCCAGAAGGCCTCGGCCAGCAGCAAGGTATCGGGCGCTTCCGCCGCGACGCGGTCCACAACCTGGCGCCAAAACTCCTCCGGCATGGCGCGATCGAACTCCTCGGCGGTCATGCCGAACTCCGCGCGCGAGGGAATGGCGCCGGCGGTGCCGGGCGCCGGGAACCACAGCCGCTGGTAATGCCGCTTCGCGAGGGTCATGGCGGCGTCGAAGCGGAGGATGGGAAAGCGGCGGGCGACGGCGAGGATGGTCTGGATCATCGCCTCGCGCACCGCCGGGTTGAGGTAATCGAGCTGCGCGCTGTCGTTCCAGGGGAAGCTGGTGCCGTCGTTGCCGTGATAGAGGTAGCGCGTGTCGCCGCTCGCGCGGTCGCGGCGCTGGAACACCACCGCCGCGTCGGTGCGGTCGTAGTAGTGGTCCTCGATCCTGATCTCGGCGCGCGCGTCGCTCGACAAATCGGGGCCGGTGAAGCGATAGGCGGGGAAAGGCGGATCGGGCCGCGCCAGGAACCAATCGGGATGCTCGATCACCCAGGGCGAATCCAGCCCCATGTGATTGGTGACCAAATCGCTGGCGAGGCGGATGCCGCGGCGCGCCGCGCGCTGCCGCAATTCGGCGCAGGCCGCCTCGCCCCCCAGGTCGGCGGCGACGGTGTATTGGCGGATGGAATAGGCCGAGGCCTCGGCCTGGGGATTGCCGGTCAATTGCTTGATGCGCCGCGAGGCGGGGCTGCGTTCCCACAGGCCGATCAGCCATAGCGCGGTGAAGCCGCGCGCCGCCAGGCAATCGAGCTCGGCGTCGGGAATCTGGTCCAGGCGCTCGATCGCGCGTCCGTACTGGCGCGAGAGCTGCGCCAGCCAGACATAGGCGTTCTTGGCGAGGAGGACGACGCGGGGCATCCAGTCGAGATCGGGGCTGAAGCGCTCGGCCTCGGCCGGGGTGAACCGCGGAATCGCCGCCGCGCTGGAATCGCCGGCGCCGCCGCCGCCGGCGGCGGCGAGCCAGCGCGCCAGCGCCAATTCTTCTTCTTGCAGGAAGTCCAAGCCGGCGGTGATCTCCGCCAGGAGATCGCCGATCAGCTCGCCCCAATGCTCGCGAATCCAGGCCAACTGGCCGGCGAGGGAATGCGGCGAAGCCAGGGCCGGCGCGAGCAGGAAATCGAAGACGTTTTGCCCCCGCCGCCCGACGCCGGGCTGGGAGGCGAAGAAGGCCGGCCAGCGCGCGGCCATCTCGCCGTAGGCGGTGGCGCGCGCCAGTTCGTGATCGTCGAAGAGCTCGCGCAAGGCGGCGAGCGCGGGATTGAGATTGCGCAGGCGGAGCAGCAGCAATTGCTCGAGCGCGGCCAGGCGATGCGCCGCCAGCCAGCGCTCGAGGCTTTCAGCGCCGCGATAGACGACCAGCGGCGGGAAGCGCGCGGCGCCGGCGGCGAGCGCGGCTTCGAGGCGGTCCGCGCCGAGCTGCGCCGCAAACCAGTCGAGCGCGGGCGGCAGCGCGCGCGAGCGCGCCAGCACGGCGTGCATCGCCGCCGCGATCAGCGCCATCGCGTGCACCGCGGCGGGCGAAACGCCCATGCGCCCGGCCAGCTCCCGCGCCGCGCGCCAGCCGTCGAGCGGCGCCGCGAAGCGATACCGGTCGCGCGCCGGCCGCGCCAGATGCAGCTCGAACTCCACCGCTTCTATTGTCGCCCGCGCGCCGCGGCGGGGCGATCGCGCGCCAGCCGCGCGGCGCGCCCGCGGCCCGGCACGGCTGCGCCGCTCCTCGCGCGACTCGCCTTGCAGCCCTCGAGTCCGCGCGCAGGCTGCCGCGCGAGGCCGGGCACGGGGCGCGAAAGGGTTCAGGCGCGGCGGCCGGCCTCGGTCAGGAACCAAGCCCGGCGCTGCGCTTCGTCGATCCAGATTTCCAAGAGGCTCGCGGTCGCGACGTCGCGCTTCTCCTCGCAGAGATTGTGGACGGCGAGCATGCGGGCCGCGAACTCTTGGTTGTCTTCGCGCAGCTCGGCCAGCATGTCGCCGGGATCCACGAAGTCGCGGTCGTTGTCGGCAACGCGCTGGAGGCGGGCGATCTCTCCCACCGAGCGCAGGGTGGCGCCGCCGATCTTGCGCACGCGCTCGGCGATGGGATCGATCATCGCGAAGATCTGCGCCGCTTGTTCATCGAGCAGCAGATGGTAGTCGCGAAAATGCGGGCCGCCGATGTGCCAGTGGAAGTTCTTGGTCTTGACGTAGAGGCCGAAGGAGTCGGCCAGCAAAAGATTGAGCGCGCCCGAGAGCTCCTTGACCGTCTCCGGGTCGAAGCCGGCGCGGGGCGCGAAGCGCGCCTGCCGGCGCATCGCCAAGGCTGTCTTCTCCGCCATGGCTCACCTCCTCAATGCAGACGAGTCCAGTGTACGCCGCCGGCGCGGGGCGCACGTCAGGCGGGCGGGGCAAAGCGCACGCGGAGGTAGCGGCGCTTGCCGACGCGAAAGAGAACCTCGCCGGGCGGCGGCGCCGCCAGGGCCAGCTCGCGCAGGCGCGCGCCATCCATCTCGACGGCGCCGCTCTTGATCAGGCGCGCGGCCTCGCTGACGGAGGCGGCGAGCCCCAGCTCCGCCAGCATCTTGTCCACGCGCAGCGGCCCGGCGGAGCCGAGAGGGTACGCGGCGCTGGGCACATCCTGCGGCGTCTGCTGCGCCTGCACCACTTGTTCGAACTCGCGCCGGGCCGCGCGGGCCGCGGCCGCCGGATGGAACTGCGCGGCGATCTCCTCGGCGAGGTCCTTCTTGACTTCCATGGGGTGCCGCGCGCCCGCCGCCACCGCCTGCCGCAGCGCCGCGATCTCGGCTTCGCTGCGATCGGTCAGCAGCAGCATGTAGCGCCACATCAACTCGTCGCTGATCGACATCAGCTTGGCGAAGATCACGGCCGCCGGTTCGGCGATGCCGACGTAGTTGCCGAGCGACTTCGACATCTTGGCCACGCCATCCAGCCCTTCGAGCAGGGGCACGGTGAGCACGATCTGCGGCGGCTGCCCGTACTCGCGCTGAATCTCGCGCCCGACGAGCAGATTGAACTTCTGATCGGTGCCGCCGAGCTCGACGTCGCAGCGCAGCTCGACCGAGTCGTAGGCCTGCGAGAGCGGATAGAGGAACTCGTGGATGAAGATCGGCTGGGCGGCACGGAAGCGCTTCTGAAACTCCTCGCGCTCGAGCATGCGCGCCACGGTGAACTTGGCGCACAGCCGCACCCAGTCGGCCGAGGACATCGCCCCCAGCCAGCGGCTGTTGAAAACGATCTGGGTGCGCTCCGGATGCAAGATCTTGAAGACCTGATCGCGATAGGTGGCGGCGTTGGCGGCGATCTCCTCGCGGGTGAGCGGCGGGCGCGTCACCGAGCGGCCGGTGGGATCGCCGATCAGGCCCGTGAAATCGCCGATCAGGAAAAAGACCTCGTGGCCGAGATCCTGGAAGTGCTTGAGCTTGCGCAGCAGCACGGTGTGGCCGAGATGCAGGTCCGGCGCGGTGGGGTCGAAGCCGGCCTTGACGCGCAACGGCCGCTTCGCCTGTTGCGCGGCGAGCAAGCGCGCGCGCAGCTCTTCCTCGGAGATGATCTCCGCGGCGCCTTTGCGCAGGTAGGCCAGTTGGTCTTCGAGGTTCGCCGCCCTCATGAAAAGCCTTCATTATAAGGTTCGCGCCCGGCGGGGCCGGTGGCGACGCCGCGCCGGCGCGGGTCCGGCGCGGCGTCGGAGCGGCCGTCTGCCAGCGTATCTCGTTGACATGGCGAGAGATCGCGCATGGCGCGAGGCGAGGCCGCGGCGAGGGAAGACGCGTTCTCCCCTCAAAAGGGGGCTCCCGAATCGGGAGGAGACCACCGGTTGCAAGCGGAATCAGCGATTGGAACTGGAACTCTTTTGGGAACAACGACTTGCGGACATTCGTGCACCGGGCGGCCGGCAAAAAAATGGTCTCGTCCCCATTTGGGGGGATTGCGGCGGGGCAATAGAAATGGGCGGCGGGATGGGGCTGGTGTGCTCATTTCGTGGGAGGCCCAAGGAATACGATGCCAAGCAGAGTGGATCGGGTTGGCCGCTTGGCCCATGCGCCGCGGAGGCTGCGCTCGGCAGGCGTCGATCGGGCGGAGTTGAGAAGCTCGGCGGCGTGGGCCGGGGCGCGGCGTGCGCCGGGACGGCGCCAGGCGAGACGCCGCCGCGGCCGTTGCGTTGTGGCCGAATTCGGCCGTTCGCGCGCAAAATGATCGGATGAGAAGAACGCTCGGCTTGCTCGCGCTGGCGCTATGCAGCGCCACCCTGCCCGTTTTCGCCGCCGCGCCGCCGGCCTCGGCGCCGGTAGCCAAGCTCGGAGCTTTTTTGGGCCACTGGGTGTTTCGCGGCACGAGCGCGGCCAGCGCCCAGCATCCCGCGACGAGCTGGACTTGGGACGAGCACTGCCGCTGGTCGAGCAACGGCGTTTTCCTGGAATGCAGCTTCGATAACGTATGGGGGCGCACGGGCGAGAAGGCGGGGACGGTCGTCCAGTCGCTGGTCGTGGATACGTACAACCACCGAGACCACGGCTACTGGCACTACGAACTCTTCGCCGGCGGCGATGGCGCCCGTCCCTTCATTTCGAAGATGAGCGTGCAGGGCAACACTTGGACCGAATTGGCCGGCCACGAACGCATCACTTACGTCTTCACATCGCCGCGCGAGGTGACGGTTAAGATCGAGAGCAGCCGCGACGGCGCGCGGTGGCGCACAGAGGACGCCGGAACCGGCCGCAAGCTCGACCGCTGAAGGGCCGCCGAGCGGCGGCGGCGCAAGAGAGCGTCCGCGGCGGGGCGCGAACCGCGCCCGGCTGCCGATCGCCCGTCCTCGATCCCTGCTACCCTGTACCCTTGCCGTGGACCTGAGCGTCGAAATCGCCGGTATTCGCCTGCAAAATCCCATCCTGGCCGCGAGCGGCACCTTCGCGTACGGAGTGGAGTTCGAGGACATCGTCAATTTGAAGAAGCTCGGCGGCATCGTCACCAAGGGCCTGTCGGCGACGCCGATCGCCGGCAATCCCAGCCCGCGGCTTTTCGAAACCGCGGCCGGGATGCTGAACTCCGTCGGGCTGCAGAACATCGGCGCCTCGGCCTTCGTGCGCACGCGCTTGCCGCGGCTGCGCCAGATCGGGGTCCTGGTGATCGCCAACGTCTTCGGGTATTCGGTCGAGGATTATCTGGACTGCATCGGCATACTCAATGAGGGCGAGGGCATCGCCGCCTACGAACTGAACGCCAGTTGCCCGAATACCCATCAAGGCGGCATGATCTTCGGCACCGACGCCCGCCTGCTGGCGGAACTGACCGGCAAAGCCAAGCGCTTCTCGCGGCGGCCGCTGATCGTGAAGCTGAGTCCCAACGTGACGCACATCGAAGAGATGGCGCGCGCGGCCGAGGAGGCCGGGGCGGACGCGCTGTCGCTGGTCAACACGTTCTTGGGCATGGCCATTGACGTCCACGCGCGGCGCCCGCGCTTCGCGCGGGTGGTCGTCGGCCTCTCCGGGCCGGCGATCAAGCCCTTGGCGGTGCGGATGGTGTGGGAAGCGCACCGAGCGGTTAAGATTCCGATAATCGGTATAGGAGGAATCGCCAGCGCGGAGGACGTGGTCGAATTCATGCTCGCCGGGGCCACGGCGGTGCAGATCGGCACGGCCAATTTTTGGGATCCGCGCGCCACCGAGCGCGCCTTGCGGGGCCTGCGGCATTTTTGCCGTCGTCATGGCCTCGAGGCGGCGCGGGAGCTGACGGGCGCGCTCGAGGCCTAGCGCGGCGCCAACAAAGCCATGAAGATTCTATTGCTGGGATCAGGGGGACGCGAGCATGCGCTGGCCTGGAGCATGCGCCACTCGCCGCGCGCCCGCCGCCTGTACGCGCTGCCGGGCAGCGATGCGATCGCAACGCTGGCCGAGCCGATCGGCGCCGATCCGTGCGACCCGGCGCAAGTGCTCGAGGCCGCCGGGCACATTCATCCCGACTTGGTGGTGATCGGTCCGGAAGCGCCGCTGGCGGCCGGGGTGAGCGACGCCTTGCGGGCGCGGGGCTATGCGGTGTTCGGCCCGTCGCAGGCGGCAGCGCAATTGGAGAGCAGCAAGATTTTCGCCAAGCAGTTCATGCAGCAGCACGGCATTCCCACGGCGCGCGCCGAGGCGTGCGAGACGCTCGCCGCCGCCCGCCGCGCTCTGGGCGGCTACAGTTTCCCGCTGGTGATCAAGGCCGACGGGCTGGCCGCGGGCAAAGGCGTCGTCGTGGCGGCGGACGCGGCGGAAGCGGAAGCGGCGCTGGCGGCGATGTTCGGCGGCAAGCTCGGCGCCGCCGGGCAGCGGGTGCTGGTGGAGGAGTGCCTGGCGGGCGAAGAGGTCAGCCTGCTGGCGCTCTGCGACGGCGAGCGCTACGAGCTGTTGCCGCCGGCGCAAGATCACAAGCGGGTCTTCGCCGGCGACACCGGGCCGAACACCGGCGGCATGGGAGCGTACTCGATCGACAGCTTGCTCAGTCCCGAGCTGCGGCAGCAAATCGCCGAGCGGGTGGTGCGGCCGGCGCTCGCGGGGATGCGCGCGGCGGGCACGCCGTTCCAGGGCGTGCTCTATTGCGGGCTGATGCTGACGGCGGCCGGTCCGCGCGTGCTGGAGTTCAACGTCCGCTTCGGCGACCCGGAAACGCAGGCGCTGCTGATCCGCGCCGAAGGCGATCTGGTCGAGGCGCTGGCCGCCGCCGCCGCCGGCCGGCTGGCGCCGCAGGCGCTGCGCTTCAGCCGGGTGGCGGGCGCCTGCGTCGTGCTCGCCTCGGGCGGGTATCCCGGGTCTTTCGAAAAGGGCTTGCCGATCCACGGCCTGGAGCAAGCGGCGCGGAGGGCCGGCGTCATGATCTTCCATGCCGGCACCGCGCTGCACCAGCAGCAATGGGTGACGAATGGCGGGCGCGTGCTCGGCATCGCCGCCGCCGGCAATTCCCTGGCGCAGGCCCTCGAGCGTTGCTACGCCGCCGCCGAGGAAGTTCGCTTCGAAGGCATGCATTACCGCCGCGACATCGGCCGCGGGCGGCTGGCCGCTCACCAACCCGCGGCTTCCTGATCGCCGAAGGATCCGCCGGGGCGAAGTTCGCGGCCCGGCGGCCAAGGCGCGCGGCGCGGTATGATCAGTATTTTTCCAAGGCTATGAACATGTCCAAACCTCTTGTCGGCATTCTCATGGGCAGCGACACCGATTTGCCGCTGATGAAACATGCGGCCGCGGTGCTCGCGGAATTTTCCGTTCCTTATGAAATCGAGATCGTCTCGGCGCATCGCTCGCCGCGCCGCACCGCCGAGTACGCCGCTTCCGCCGCCGGCCGCGGCTTGCGGGTCATCATCACCGGCGCCGGCTCGGCGGCGGCCCTTGGCGGCGCCGTCGCGGCGGAGACCACGCTGCCGGTGATCGGCGTGCCGCTGGCGACCTCGCCGCTTTCCGGCTTCGACTCGCTGCTGTCGCTGGCGATGATGCCGGCGGGCGTTCCCGTCGCCACCATGGCGGTGGGGGAAGCGGGCGCGCGCAACGCCGCCATCCTCGCGGTGCAGATTCTCGCCGGCGCCGATGCCGCGCTGGCCGAACGCCTGCGCGCCTACAAAGAAAAAATGGCGAGCGGCGTCGCGGAAAAAAATCGCCGCGTACAAGAGCAGCTCGCGAGCGCGAAGGTCTAGGCGCAGGAGCGCCTGCCTCGTCAAGAAAAAAATGCAAAATCGGGAAGATTTTTCTTGACTCCGCGGAGGCGGACGCCCTATATCTTGTGTGACTTCGTCAGCGGCCCTAAATGTCGGGGCGCGAGGAGGTCACAGTCCCCCGCGTTCGCGCTGGGGGAAAGGAGGAAAGAATATGGCTGCGAAGAAAAAGGCTGCCGCGAAAAAGCCCGCGAAGAAGAAGAAGTAGTAGCGAATTTCCGAAGCAACCGAACCTGAAAGGATGCGCCGTCGCGGCGCATCCTTTTTTTTGCGGCGCGCGCGCAGCGGCGCGCTCAGGCGTGCCCGAAGCGCAAGCCGATCAAGCCGGCCAGGATCAGCGCGATGGAAACCAGCCGCAGCGGCTGCCGCGACTCGGCGAAGAGCCACATGCCGCCGACGGCGGTGCCGACGATGCCGATGCCGGTCCAGACGGCGTAGGCGGTGCCGATCGGCAGGGAGCGCGCGGCGCGCGCCAAGAAGAACATGCTGGCCGCGATGGCCGCGGCGGTGAAGAGCGAGGGCAGCGGACGGCGGAAGCCGTCGGTGAATTTGAGGGCGAGCGCCCAGGCGATTTCGCAGCACCCCGCCAGCAGCAGCCAAGTCCAAGCCATGGCCCCATTGTGCGCGTTTTGCACGAAGGGCCCGCGGCGGAGTACACTTTTCGCGCCATGCCTCCACTGAATCGCCGCGCCTGGCTGGCGGCGGCTTCCTCGGCCGCCGTTTTGCCGGCGCTGGCCGCGCCGCCGCAAGCGCAAAGCGCGCCCGCCGGGCGCGCGGCGCGCCGCTTGCGCATTCATCAATCCGTCGCCCGCTGGTGCTATCAAAAGATTCCCCTCGACGATCTCTGCCGCGCCGGCGCGGCGATGGGGCTGGTGGGCATCGATCTGCTCGGTCCCGAGGACTGGGAAACGCCGCGCCGCTACGGCTTGATCTGCACCATGGGCTACGCCGGCGCCAACGACATTTACAACGGGCTCAACCGCCCGGAGAACTTGCCGGCGATCGAGAGCGCCTTCCGGCAAAACCTGCCGCTCGCCGCCCGCGCCGGGGTGCCGAACGTGATCTGCTTCTCCGGCGCGCGCCGCGGCATGCCCGACGACCAAGGCGCCGACAACTGCATCGCCGCGCTGCGGCGCCTGGTGCCGATGTGCGCCGATCAGGGCATCACCCTGTGCATGGAGATCCTGAACAGCAAGATCGACCACCCCGATTACATGTGCGACCACGTCGCCTGGGGCGTGAGCGTGGCGCGGGCCATCAACTCGCCGCATTTCAAGCTGCTCTTCGACCTCTATCACGTGCAGATCATGCAAGGCGACTTGATCCGCACGCTGCAAACCAACAGCGCTTGGATCGGCCACTTCCACACCGGCGGCGTGCCGCACCGCCATGAGCTCGACGGCACGCAGGAGGTGCGGTGGGACGGGGTGATGCGCGGGATCGTCGCCAGCGGCTTTCAGGGCTATGTGGCGCATGAGTTCCTCCCCACGCGCGACCCGCTCACGTCGCTGGCACAAGCGGTCGCGCTCTGCGACGTCTAGAAAGGATCTTCGCGATGAACCGCCGCTACTTTCTCCGCACCACTCTGGCCGCCGTCGCCGGCGGCGCCGCCACGTCCGCTTGGGCGCGGGCGAACAATCCCAAGGCGCGGCTGGCGTGCAACTCCTGGCCGTTCCGCGGCTATTTCGACACGCCGGAGATGCATCGCTACCGCGATCCCAGCCTGCCGCTGCTGGACCAAGTTCAGTTCCCCACGTTCCTCGCTGACACCTTCGGCATTCATGCCGTCGAATTCCTGCCGCAGCATTTCGCCGAGACCAGCGCGGCCTACGTGGCGCAGGTGCGGGCGGGCGTGCGCAAGGCGCATGCGCGCGTGGTCAATCTCATGGGCGTGGAGATTCCCGGCGGGCTTTACAACCCGCGGCTGGACGCGGCGCGCGCGCGCGCCGCCGGCCGGCTCTGGATCGACATCGCCGCCGCCCTGGCGTGCCCGAGCGCCACGTTCGTGCTGGGGGGGCCGCCGCCGTTCGAGGCGAAGACGGCCGCCGCGAACCTGCGTCCGATCTTGGCTTACGCGCGCTCGCGGCGGGTCAAGGTGCTGTTCCACAACGACGACCTTCGCCGCGAATCGGCGGATCAGATCCTGGCGGTGCTGGCCGCGCTCCACAGCCCGGATGCCGGCACCTGCCCCGATTTCGGCAATTTCGCTCCCAAAAGCCCGGCCTACGCGCTGGAGACCCTCAAGCGGCTGCTCCCGCACGCCACGAACATCTGCCACGCCAAGGACGGCATCGCCGAGAACGGCAAGTTCTATGCCGACGATTTCGCCGCCTCCATGCGCGCCACGAAAGCCGCCGGCTTTCGCGGCCACTATTCGCTCGAGTTCGAAGGGCTCGGCCCCGCCGTCGCCGGCGTGCGCGCGCTCATGGCCAAGACGCTGCGCTATCTTTAGCGCGCGAGCGGGGCCGGGCGCCGCGGCCGCCGCCGGCCGCGCGCCGCTCCCGGCTGCCTTACTCTGATCTCATGGCTTCCGGCTCGCCGACGATGAGCGCCGACGCGGGCGCGTGGCGCAACTTGCGGCGCACGCTCGAGATGATCAAGTTCGAGCACTCGATCTTCGCGCTGCCCTTCGCCTTGCTCGGCGCCATGCTCGCGGCCGACGGCTGGCCGAGCGCGCGGCAACTGTTTTGGATCGTGGTGGCGATGGTCGCCGCGCGCAGCGCCGCAATGACCTTCAACCGGCTGGTGGACCGCGAGCTGGACGCGGCCAACCCGCGCACGCGCAACCGCGCGCTGCCCCGGGGCTTGCTGTCGCCGCGCTTCGCCTGGATGTTTTTGCTGGCCAGCGCGGTGGTCTTCGAAATCGCCGCCGCTTCGCTGAACCGGCTGACGCTCGAGCTGTCGCCGCTGGCGCTCGCCTGGGTGCTGTTTTACTCCTACACCAAACGCTTCACGTGGCTGTCGCACCTGGCGCTGGGCGCGGCGCTCGGGATCGCGCCCGCCGCCGCCTGGATCGCCGTGCGCGGCAGCCTGGCGCCGCGCATTCTCTTGCTGAGCGGCGCGGTCACGCTGTGGGTCGGGGGCTTCGACATCCTCTACGCCTGCCAGGATTACGACTTCGACCGCGCGCAGCCGGGCCTGCGCTCGCTCCCCAAATTGCTGGGCATCGCCGCCGCCCTGCGCTGGGCGCAGATCCTGCATGCCATCATGCTGCTGCTGCTGCTGTGGCTGCTGCTGGCCAGCGGCCTGGGCTGGCTCGGCGGCGGCGGCTTGGCGGCGGTGGCCGGCCTCATCGTCTATGAACATTCGCTGGTCAAGCCCGGCGACCTGTCGCGGCTCGACGCCGCCTTCTTCACGGTGAATGGGTATATCGGGGTGCTGCTGCTCGTGACTTGGGGCGCGGCGATCGTATTGCGGGCGGGACGATAGGCGCGCGCGGGGCTGCGGCGCCGGCCATTAAGGGCAAAATAGAGAAATGATGTCGCTGGCGCAGGAAGAGGCGCGCGTGCGCGAGGCCAATCAGCGCTTCTACCAGGCCGTGGAGAATCTCAGCTTGGACGACTTGGAAGCGGTCTGGCTGCCCAGCCCCGCCTGCCGCTGCGTGCATCCCGGCTGGCCGCCGGTCGAGGGGTGGGAAGCCATACGCGAAAGTTGGAGCCGCATCTTCGAGAGCACGAACGACCTGGAGATCGTCCTCGACCAGGTGACCGTGCATATCGAGGGGGCGGTGGCTTGGCTCAACTGCCTGGCGCGGGTCAGCAGCGCCGCGGAGTCGCGCATCGACACCGCGCTGCTGTGCAGCTCCAATCTTTTTATCCTGCACGACGGCGAATGGCGGCTGGTGCTGCACCACGCCTCCCAACTGCCGGACCCGATGGATTCGCCGCAAACCGACCTGATTCAATAGCGGCCCGCTGAGGCCGCTGCACCGGCGGCAGGCGACGGCGCGCCGGGCCGCGGCGCGCGGAGCTTGGCTTATGGCTGCGGGCGGCGCCGCGGAGCGGGCGGCGCGGGCCGGGCCTTGGCGACGACGCCGGCGAGGAGCACTTTGACGGCGGTCGCCAGTTGCACGTCTTGGCCGTGGTAACTCTCGCCCAGCGGGCGCTGCACGGAAACGTCCACGGGCCGCGGGTGCATCTCCATGGGCTTGCCGTCAGCGTCGAGGACGCGGATGCCGGGCATGCGCAAGCTGTCGCCGTTCAGGAGCGTGACTGCGCCGGTGTAGATAATCCAGCCGCCGGTGGGCTGGCCGACGACCTCGCCCAGATGCAAGGCACGATAGCCCTCGGTGAAGTCTTCGGCGTCGGAGAGCGACTGCTGGCTGGTCATCAGCACGGTCGGCAGCTCCAGCGCCCGCTGGCCGAGCACGCTGCGGGCGCGCGCCGCCGGAAAGCCGCGGCGAATCATCGTCAAATAGCCGCGGCGGGCAAAGACGTCGAGGGCGTAGGCGTTGACGAAGCCGCCGGTGTTGGCGCGAATGTCCACGATCACGCCCTGCTTGGCATGCGTCTTCGCGTCGAGATCGACGTAGAGCTGCGCCAGCGATTCCGCCGACATGTCGGGAATATGCACGTAGCCCAGGCGCCCGCCGCTGAGCCGGTCGACGAGCTCGCGATTCTGTTCGGCCCAATCCAAATAGATCAGGTGCTTGATGGTGCTGTCGTCGGCGGGCTCGACCGTGACCTGGCGCTCGGCGCCGTTTTCGGCCAGGGTCAGAGTCACCTTGCGTCCGATTTGGTGCGCGAGCAGCGCGTCGAGGTTATCGCGCGGCTGCAGACGATAGCCGTTGACCGCTTGCAGGATTTCGCCGTTGCGCACGCCGGCCACGTCCGCGGGACCCAGCGGAACGATGGCGGTGACGCGCAATTGGCCGGTTCGCTCGTATTGCCGGCGGTCGAAGAACAAGCCGAGCCGCCCGGTCACCGGCCGCGCCGCGCCGCGCGGCGGCGCGATCCCCATGTGGGAGGAGTTCAGCTCGCCGATCATCAGCGACACCAGGCGGCGGAACTCGCCGTCGGTGCGGGCGGCGGCGACGTAGGGCGCGAAGCGGGCGCGCAGCGCCGGCCAATCGGTGCCGTTCATGCGCGCATCCACGAAATCGTCGCGCAGCGCGCGCCAAGCCTCGTCGAAGCTGGTCCGGGTGTCCGGGCCGAAGCGGACCGTGATCGCGGCCGCCGCGTGCAGCGGCTCGGGCTGCTCCGGCTTGGCCAGGGCCACGTGAAAGATGCGGCCGCCGTCGAGGTAGAAGACTTGCTTGCCGTCGGGGGCGAACTGGGCGCCGGCCTTCATCCCGCTGGTGGCGGTCAACTGCTTGGCGACCGGCGGCGCGGCCGCCAAGGGATCGAGCGAGTAGGAGTAAAGATTCGCGCGGCCGGCGGAGGTCGCGATCAGCACCAATTGCTTGCCGTCGCGGCTGAGCGCCAGGGAGTTGACGTTGAGGCCGATGGGCAGCAGCCGCAGGCGGCGCTCGATGCCGTTGAAGTCGATCGCGACGGCCGGCGCCGCGCTCGCGCCCCCGGGCCGGGCCGCGCCGGCGCCGCCGCGCGCGGGCGCGGCCGAGGGCGCTTTGAACAGATCGAAGAACTGGTCTTCGCGGAACTTGGGCGTCGCCGGCACCAGATCCACGCGCGCCACCTGGAAGGGCTCGGTACGCTGTCCGGTGGTCAGCAAGATTTGCTTGCCATCCGGAGTCCAGGCCAGGCTGCCGCCGAAGCTATTCGCCAAGAAGGTCACCGGCCTGGCGGCGCCGCCGCCGAGGGGCACGACATAGGCGTTGCTGAACATCTGCCGGTCGTAGCCCATGTAGGCCAGCCAGCGGCTATCGGGCGACCAAGCCAGATTTCGGCCGCCGCCGAAAAAGGCGCCGCCGTTGACCAGCGCCGACGCCAGCGGCTTTTCTTCGCCGCTCGCCAGGTTCAGCGCCAGCACTTGGCGCCGGCCGCGCAGGAACGCCAGCCAGCGGCCGTCGGGCGAAAAGGTGGGATCGCTGTCATTGGCCGCGGCCTGGGTCAACTGCCGGCTTTGGCCGCGATCGAAGTCATACAAGAAGAGATGGCGCGTGCCGCCGGCTTCGGCAACGTAGGCGAGACGGCGGCTATCGGGCGCCCAGGCCAGCTGCGACGCCCGCTCCGGTCCGGCGGTGACGGCGATCGCCTCGCCGCCTTGCTTCGTGCCCACGGCAAAAATGCGGCCGTGGGCGACGAAGGCTGCCTTTTGGCCGTCGGGGGAGAGCGCGAGATCGCTGAAACGATCGCTTTGCTCGCGGTATTGATCCGGCGGATCAGGCAGGCCGCCTTCGAGGGTGATCGCGACGGGAGCGGCGCGGCCGCTGCGCGTATCGAGTCTCCACACGCCGAGGCCGCGCTGAAAGACGATCGTGCGACCGCGGGCGTCGATGGCCGGCCAGAGCAAGCGGCCGTCGCGGAAATGCGTCAGCGGCCGCGCCGTGCCGCCGAGCGGCAACATCCAGATGTTTTCGGCGCCGTTCTCGTCGGACATGTAATAGAGCGTCCGGCCGCCGGCGCTCCACATCGGCCACAACTGCTTGCCGGTTTCGCGCGTGAGCCGCTGGTATTCCGGCGGATCGCCGATGCGCACCGTCCACAATTCGGTCTCATCGAGATGGCTGTGGCCGTGCCGCCACCATTGCGACGACGAGATGCCGCGGGTGGCGATGGCCAGCGTTTCACCATCCGGCGCGGGCGCGGCGTCGAACTCGTTCATATAGCGATCCGCCGCCACCGGCATCGGCGTGCCCCCTTGGGCGGAGACACGATAGACGTCGTTCATCCAGGAGATGTCGTGACCGCTAGTGTCGAAATAGAGCCAGCGGCCGTCACGCGACCAGGCGTCGAGCTGCTTCGGGGCATCGTCGAAGGTGAGCTGGCGGGTGACACCGCTGGTGAGATCGAGCACATAAAGGTTGACGTGCCCGTCGGGATCGGCGGTGAAGGCCAGCGCGCGTCCATCGGGCGCCAGCAGCGGCCGCTGTGGATCGCCGGGGCCGGCCCAGAGCAGATGCGCCGCGCCCCCCGCGGTCGGAGCCGACCAGATGCCGCCCTCGGAGGTGAAAAATATCTGCGCACCGTCGGGTGAGACCGAGGGCTCCATCAGCGCTGCGCGCGGCGCCTGCCCCGCCGCGACGCCAACGCAGAGCGCGGCAAGAACGCCAGCCTGAATGAGTCTCATGGGCGTTCATGCTACCTCAATTGAACGCGCCCGGGAGGCTCGTCCCCGTCCTTACGGCCAGCCCGCCCGCAAAAAATTGCACCTAATCCATTTTTGGCGGCTGACCCTACTCTTTTGGGATGTGAGCTCTTTGCCTTTACCGAATGAGTCGGCGCGGCTTGCGGTGCTGGCTCGCTACCGGATTTTCGACTCCGCGCCCAGCGCCTCGTTCGACAACATTGTCTATCTTGGCGCGCGGGTCGCGGGCGCAAGCATGGCCTATTTGGCGTTTCTCGACGATCGCCGGGAATGGTGCAAGGCCCGCTTCGCCTGGCCCACGCCGGAAGTGCCGCGGGCGTATTCGCTCAGCGCCGCGGTCTTGGATTCGGGCGACGTTTTGGTGGTGAGCGACGCCTGCGCCGATACGCGCTTCGCCGATCACCCTTGGGTTTGCTCCGAGCGCCACTTGCGCTCCTTCGTGTGCGTGCCGCTCATGAGCCCCGAGGGGTTCGCGCTCGGCTCGCTGACGGTCGCCGATCGCGAGCCGCGCGAGTTTAGCAGCGTGCAGATCCAGGCTTTGCGCACGCTGGCGCGCGAGGCCATGGAGCTGCTGGAACAACGGCGGGAGGACATCGCCTCCGCGCCGGCCGTTGAGATCGCCGCCGTCATTCCCGCTTCCCCCGCTCCCCCCGCTTCCCCCCGCTTCATGCCCACGCCCGCGGCGCCCGCATCCTGGCCGCACTGGTGGACGGAGGTCACCCCGATCGCCGCCGTGCAACTGGACGCGCACGATCGCCTGGCCTGCGTCAATCCCGCCTGGTGCGCGCTGCTCGGCTATTCGGCCGAGGAGGCGGCGGCGCTGACGCTGAGCGATGTGCTCCATCCGGCCGATTGGGCGCGGCAACGCGAGGCGATGGACCGGCTGCGCCGCGGCGAATTGGCGCAATTCACCGCGGAGCAGCGCTATATCAGCAAGAGCCGCGCGACGATCTGGGTGCGCGCGCGGACGCTGCTCCCCCCCGGCAGCGCCCACCGCTTGATCCTGGCCGAGGATATCAGCGAGCGCAAACGCGCCGAGACCGAGGTGCGGCTGCTGCAAGGGCTGATCCTCGCGGCCGGCGGCGCCAGCGACACCGCCGGGGCGCTGCGGATCGCGCTCTATCAAATCTGCGACGCGGCGGGCTGGGATCTCGGCCAGGCTTGGATCCCGACGCCCAACGATCGCATGCTGCGCCTGAGCACGGCGACGTACGCCCGCGACGGCAGCTTGGAGCGGTTCCGCTATTTGCAAGCCGATCTCACCTGGTCGCGCGGCGAAGGGCTGCCGGGACGGGCCTGGGCGACCGGCACCGCGCAGTGGCTCAACGACGCCTGGAGCGACGGCGCTTTCCGCCGCCAGCAAGCCGCCCGCGACTGCGGCTTGCGCGCGGCCTTGGCGGTGCCGGTGGCGGGCGTCAACGGGACGGCTGCGGTGCTCGAGTTCTTCGCGCGCGAGCCGCGCGCGCCGGATGCGCGCCTGCTGCAGATTGCCGCAACCGTGGCCGCCCAGCTCGGCACGACGCTGCGGCGGCGGCAGGCGGAAGAGATGCTGCGCGCGCACGACGCGCGCTTGCGGCTGGTCGTCGAGCACTTGCCCGTGGTCGCCTGGACCGCCGATCCCCGGCTGCAGGTGACCTCGGTGCACGGCGCGGCGGCCGGGCGCTTCGATCCGCGCGCCCTGCTGGCACGGCCGGAGAACACGCCGCTCGTGACCGCGCACCGCTTCGCCTTGGCGGGCGAGACGCGGCAATGCGACCTGGAGGAGCAAGGCCGCGCCTGGCGCGTTTTTCTGGCGCCGATTCCCGGCGAAGACGGCGGCGTGGCCGGGCTGGCGATGGAACGCGAGGCCCGCGCTGCGAGCGCCGCCGATCGCGCGGCCATCGCGCAGCTCGCCGCCGCGCTCGCCGCGCAGGCCGGGCAACTGCTGGCCATGGCGCGCGCGGCGGGCGGCGACGAACCGCCGGCCGGCGCCTAAGACACCGGCTTGAGGCCGAGACCGCGCGTGAGGCCGGGGATCACGCCTTGGCCCTCGCGCACGACATAGAAGCGGTCGGCGGGCAGATCGCGCAAGGTATCCACGACGCCGCTGGGCCAGCGAATGACGATCCGTTCGGCCCGCGTGTCGCCGCCGAGGCCGAAATGGATGCGCAGATCGTTTTGCGAAATGAAGCTGCCGCCGCTGCGCACTTCGGTGTAGGTCTTCAGCCCGTCTTGATACAGCGTCAGCTCGGCGCCCAGAGCGGCGCGATTCGACTTCACGCCCTGCAATTGCAAGCTGATGAAGTGACCGACGGGGCCGGTGTTGCGATAAATCGAAGGCCGCTCGTTCATGTTGTTCACCACCGCTTCCAAATGCCCGTCATTGAAGAGGTCGCCGACGGCAACGCCGCGCGCCGAGTGGGGAGTCGAGAGCGCCTCGCCGGCCTGGGCGGTGATGTTGGCGAAGCGGCCGTCGCGCAGGTTGTAATACAGGACCTTGGGCTCGCGATAGCTCGTCCCCAGGCCCTTGCCATCCACCTCGGGATAGACGTGGCCGTTGGCGATGAAAATGCCGGGCCAGCCGCTGTTGTCGTAATCCATGAACTCGACGCCCCAGCCCAGCCAGCGCGTGATGTTGCCGAGGCCGGCGGCGAAGGTCACGTCGTCGAAGGTGCCGTCGCCGTGATTGCGGTATAGCGTCGGCGTGTCGTCGGAAAAGTTGGTCTTGACGATGTCGAGGTTGCCGTTGCGCAAGTAATCGGCGGCGGAGGCGCCCATGCCGGCTTGCTCGGCGCCATCCTCGTTGTAAGCGACGCCGGCCATGGTGCCGACGTCGGTGAAGGTGCCGTTGCCGTGGTTGTGAAAGAGGATGTTGGGGGTGGAGTCGTCGGTCAGATAGATGTCATCCCAGCCGTCATGGCTGAAGTCGCCGGTGAGCGGGGTGAAACCGTAGTAGCCGTGCGGCTGGGTGATGCCGGCCTTTTCGGAGACGTCGCTAAAGGTGCCGTCGCCGTTGTTGTGATAGAGCGCGTTGACGGTTCCGGGCAGGCCGCGCGGGCCGCACATGACCGGGATGCCCTTCCATTGGCACCAGGGGCCTTGGCCGGGCTTGGGCACTTTGTCGTAGGCGAAATCCACGTAGCGGGCGATGAAGATGTCGGCGCGGCCGTCGTGGTCGTAATCGGTGAAGGTGCAGCCGGTGCTCCATTCGGGCGCGGGCGTCTCGAGGCCGGCCTGTTTGGTGACGTCGGTGAAGGTGCCGTCGCCGTTGTTGCGGTAGAGGACGTTCTGGCCCCAGTAGGTCACCAGCAGGTCGAGGTTGCCATCGTTGTTGTAATCGCCGACGCAAGCGCCTTGCGCCCAGCCGGGATGCCGGTCGAGGCCGGCCTGATGGGTGACATCGGTGAAGGTGCCGTCGTGATTGTTGCGATACAAATGGCCCACCGGCGCCTGGCCGGCGGGAAAGCCGGCGACGGTCGAACCGTTGGGCAGATAAATGTCGGGCCAGCCGTCGTTGTTGTAGTCGAAGATCACCGCGCCGTTGCCGGTGGTTTCGATGATGTAGTCCTTGTGCTTGTCGCCGCCGTAAACATTCAGCGCGGTGACGCCCGCTTGGGCGGCGATATCCACGAAATGAACGACGGGAATTTTCGCCGGCGCGGGGCGGGCATGCGCAGCCGGCGCATGCTTGCGGGTCTGCGGGCCGGCGGCGGCGACGAGAGCGACGGCGGCCGCGGCGGCGGCCAGGCCATAAAGCGGGCGGAAAGACACGAGTCGGCGGCAAGCGCCTGCGGGGCGCGGCTGCTCCGAGCATAGCACTCGCCGCGCGGCGTCCTGCCGCACGTTGCCACCGCGCGGCGTCCTGCCATGCCGTGGCCGGCGCCGCCGCCGGCTTCTGCCGCTCCCGCCGGCGTCCCCGCTCGGCTTCCCTGTCCGCACCCGGCCACCCGCGTCCAAAATCGAACACTTCGGCCGCCGCACCGCTCTCTAACTCCAGATTTATCAGCAGGCGCTGGCCCGCGCGCCGTGGCCCGACAAATGCACCTGTTTCGGCATGTTCGTCCAGGAACTTCGGCAGGCGGCGCGCTCGCTCGGCAAGAGCAAGGGGTTCACCACCGTCGCCGTGCTCACCCTGGCGCTCGGCATCGGCGCCAACACCGCGCTTTTCAGCGTCGTTTACGCCGTGTTGCTGCACGCGCTGCCGTTCCAGAACGCCAGCCGGGTTTACCGCGTGGACCGCGTTTACGAAAACGCCGAATTCGCCGGCGGAGCACCGCCGACGATTCCGTGGCAATCGGCGGCGGATATCCAAGACATCGAGACCCAGGCCCATTCCTTCGCGGCCATGGCCGCCACCCGCTTCGAGGGCGTGCTGACGCTCAACGCGCCCGGCGCGGCGCCGCGCGCCGTGCTAGCCGTGCGCGCGACGCCCAATCTGTTTTCCGTCCTCGGCTTCGCGCCCTTATTCGGCCGCGGCTTTACCGCCGCCGAGGCCGCCCACCAAGCGCCGGTGGTGGTCCTTTCGAATCGCTTTTGGCGCAGCGAGTTCAATGCCGATCCCGCGGTGGTCGGGCGCGAGTTGCGCCTCAATGGCGAAACCTATCGCGTCATCGGCGTGCTGCCGCCCCATCTGTTGATCTTCGGCGCTCCGGTGGGCGCGCTATTGCCGCTCTCGATGGCGGCGCTGCCGCCGCAAATGCGCGACCGCGGCGTTCACAGCATGTTCCTCTACGGGCTCTTGCGTCCCGGCGTCTCCCCCAGCGCCGCCGAAGCCGAAATGCGGCTCATCGGCGAGCGGCTGCAGCGCGCCTATCCCAAGACCGACGCGCATCAAGGCATGACGCTCGTCGGCTTGCGCGCCACCATCGCCCGCGACGTCCGCCCGGCGCTGCTGCTGCTTTTGGCCGCCGTCGGCCTGGTTCTGCTGATCGCTTGCGCCAATCTCAGCGGCATGATGCTCGTCCGCGCCACCGAGCGCCAGCGCGAGCTGGCGATCCGCTTGGCGCTGGGCGCCAGCCACGCCGACTTGCTGCGCCCGCTGCTGGCGGAGACGATCTGGCTCGCCGGCGGCGGCTGTTGCGCCGGCCTGGTCGTCGCCTGGCTGGCCCTGCCCTCGCTTTTGGCGCTTGCGCCCTCGGCATTGCCCGCAGTCGGCGCGATCCGGCTGGATCCGGCGGTGCTCGGCTTCGCGATCGCGCTCAGCGTCGCCGCCGCCCTCTTTTGCGCCCTGGTGCCGGCGGCGCAGATGCGCCGCCGCCGCCTCGCGGGCCTGCTCGCCGAGCGCGCCTCGACCGGCCGCCGCGAGGCCGCCTTCGCCCGCCGCGCCATCACCGTCGCCGAAGCCGCCCTGGCCGTCGTCCTGGTCTTCGCCGCCGGCGTGCTGCTGAAGAACTTCGCCCAGCTCTACGCCGAAGCCCCCGGCTTCCGCACTCGCGGGCTGCTGACCTTCGCCGTCACCCTCGATCAGGCGCGCGGCAGCCTTGCCCAGCAAAACGCCCTGATCGCCTCCTTGCGCCGCGCCCTCGGCGGCGTGCCGGGCGTCGCGGCCGTGGGCGCCAGCACCAACCTGCCGCTCGAACGCGGCTCCGACTGGCTGTTCACCATCGCCGGCCAGCCTGCGGCGACCTCGATCACCGCCGCTCCCGACGCTCTCGTGCGCTTCGTGAGCCCGGGCTATCTCCAGGCCGCCGGCTTTCGTCTCGCCGCCGGGCGCTACTTCACCGAGGCCGACGACACCGCCGCGGCGCCGGTCGTCATCGTCAATCAGGCTCTGGCGCGCCGTTACTTCGCCGGTCAGAAACCGCTCACCGAGCACATCGAACTCGGCAGCGTGATTGCCCCCGGACTGCAAGACGTCGGCGAGCGCTCCGTCGTCGGCGTTCTCGCCGACGCACACACCGTGTCGCTCGATTTGCCCGATCAGCCGACCCTCTACGTGCCCTTCGCCCAGGTTCCGCCGCGCCTTGCGGCCTTTATCTACGGAGGCTTCTCGGTCGCCGTCGCTACCCGCGGCGATGCGGATTTGCTGCGCAAGGCGGCGATTGCCGCGGTCCATCAAGTCGCGCCGGCGCTGCCCATTTCCTCGATCAGCACCGGCGAGCAACTCATCGCCGCCGACGTCGCCCCGCAGCGTTTCGATCTCGCGCTCATCGCCCTCTTCGCCGCGCTCGGCCTTTTTCTCGCGGCTCTCGGCCTCTACGGGGTCATGGCCTACTCCGTCGCCGAACGCCGGGCGGAAATCGGGGTTCGCATCGCCTTCGGCGCCCAGCGCGCCGACGTGCTGCGCCTGGTCGTCGGCGGCGGGATGAAGCTTGCCGCCTTCGGCGTCGCGCTCGGCCTCGCCGCCTCGCTGCTGCTGCGCCAGTGGCTCGCGCCCTTCGTTCACGGCGCCATCGGCGCCGATCCGGCGACGATCGTCTTTGTCGCCATCGTCTTTCTCGCCGTGGCCTTCGCCGCCACGCTGGTCCCCAGCCTGCGCGCGTCCCACCTAGCCCCCGCCGAAATCCTCCGCTCGCAGTAGGCGTCGCCAAGGCTCCAGTTCTCGGGCCCCGGTCCCGCGCCCCGGTCCCGCGCCCCCCGGCTCCGGCGGCCAGGCCGGGGCTTGGCCTGACGTACTCTGGGAGGAGGCGCGACGGGCGCCCGGGAAAGAGCCAGCATGCGCTATCGAACCCTTGGCCGCACCGGCCTGAAAGTCAGCGAGATCGGCTACGGCGCTTGGGGCATCAGCGGCCGGCAATGGATCGGCGCCGAGGACCAGGTGTCGCTGCGCGCCCTGGCCGCGGCGCGGGCGGCGGGCGTAAACTTCTTCGACACCGCGCTGGCCTATGGCGACGGCCACAGCGAGCAGCTCATCGCGCGGGCCTTCGGCCGCGACACCGAGGTGATCATCGCCACCAAGGTGCCGCCCAAGAACTTGATCTGGCCGGCGGCGCCGCACTCGCGGCTGGAGGAGGTGTTTCCGCGCGCCTACGTGCTCGCCTCGCTGGAGCAGAGCTTGCGCAATCTCCAGCGCGAGACGGTGGACCTGGTGCAATTCCACGTCTGGAACGACGAGTGGGCGGCGAAGGACGAGTGGCGGGCGACGCTCGATGCCATTCGCCGGACCGGCAAGGCGCGCTTCATCGGCATCTCCATCAACGACCACCAGCCGAACAACGCGCTCAAGGCGCTCGAGACGGGCGAGATCGATTGCGTGCAGGTGATCTACAACATTTTCGATCAATCGCCGGAAGACGAGCTCTTCCCCTTCTGCCAAGAGCACGCCATCGGCGTGATCGCGCGCGTGCCCTTCGACGAAGGCGCGCTGACCGGGCGCATCACGCCGGAGACCGTCTTTCCGAGCGGCGACTTTCGCGAGCAATATTTTGCCGGGCGGCGCAAGGAACTGGTCTGGGATCGCGTGCAGCGCATCTGCCAGGATCTCCACATCGCCGCCGAACAGATGCCGGAGATCGCCTTGCGTTTTTGCCTTTCGGCGCCCGCCGTCAGCACCGTCATTCCCGGTATGCGCACGCCCGCGCACGCTCAGCTCAATGCCGCCGCTTCCGACCGCGGCGCCTTGCCGGCGCAAGCGCTGGCCAAGCTGCGCGCCTACCGCTGGGAAAAGAATTTTTATGCCGAGGATTGAACCCTTGCGGCCGAGCACGCAGCAACTTGGCCCTCCGGCCAGGCGGACTCGGTGGTTTGCGGGCTTGTATCGCGGCGGCCAGCCGCTTACAATGCGCCAATCCCTTGCGTTTTCTTCGTCAATTTTCTCATCGAGGTAGATTGCATCCATGTGGAAGAACCAACCGGAAAAAGAACCGGCCGCCGCACCGCCGCGGCCTGTCGCTCCCACGCCCACGGTGACCGCGCCCACCATCACCGCGCCGCCGCCCACGGCCGCGCCGCGCGGGGCCGAGCGGCCGACCCACATTGGCAAGACGATGTCGCTGAAAGGCACGATCACCGGCGGCGAGGATCTGTACATTGACGGCAAGCTGGAGGGAACGGTCGACTTGCCGAAGAACAGCGTCACCATCGGCCTCAACGGCCAAGTGCAGGCCGATATCACGGCACACGAGGTGATCATCCAGGGCAAGCTGGGCGGCAACGTGACCGCCAGCGACCGGGTGGAGATTCGCGCCCAAGGGGCCTTGACCGGGGACGTGACCTGCGCCCGCATCAGCATCGAGGATGGGGCGTTCTTCAAGGGCGGGATCGATATTCAGAAGTCGTCGAGCAGCAAAGTCGCCAGCGTCGGCTAGGCGGCGCCGGCGGCCGATGCGGGAGGACGGTTGCGGCGGTCCTCCCGCGCCGCCGCGGGCGCGCGCCGGCGGCGCTTTCAATTGCGAGCGAGATCCACGCGGTCAATGACGCCGACGACGGCGGCGTTGATGGGCGACTGCGGGCGGCCGACGGCGGTCATGGCGGCATAGCCCTCGACGACCACCAAGACGCGGTCGCCGGCGCCGGCATCGACGGCATCGAGCGCCAGGAACGGCGCGCCGCGCGGGGCGCCCTCGAGTTCCAGCGGCTGCACCAGGAGCAGCTTGCGGCCCTCGTGGCTCGGGTGCTTGCGCGTGGCGACGATTTCGTCCACCACCTCGGCGATGATCATGGCCGCGCCTGCAAGTTCGGATTGGCGGCGGGATCCACCACCCCCACGATGCTGAGGTCGGCCGGCACGGTGGCCGGCAGCCAGGGAAAGCTGGCTTCCCGTCCGCGGCAGTAATAGACCATTTCGCCGGGGCCGACGCCCACGGCATCGAGCGCGACCAGCGGCGTTCGCACCGGGCGGCCGGCGCCATCCACCGGCTGGATCAGCAACAGCTTTTGGCCGGCCAGGCCGGGATCCTTGACGGTGGCGACGACGTTGCCGAGGACGCGAGCCAGGAACATGCTAGCGCTCGCTCTCGACCGTGTCCACGATGCCGACGATGGCCGCGTCCACCGGGCGATCCTTGCAGAGCGCGGCCATGCGCGCGGAGCTGCCCTGCACGATCAGGACTTGTTCCTTGAAGCCGGCGCCGACGGTATCCACGGCGACGAGATAGCCGCTTTCATCCCTGCCCTGCGGCGAAACCGGGCGAACGACGAGCAGCTTCATGCCTTCCAGGCGCGGATCTTTCCGCGTGGCCACCACCGTGCCGATCACGCGCGCGAGAACCATAACCAGGATTCAGGCTAGCGACCGCGGGACCCGCGCCTAGCCGATGCCGCCGCCCTTGGCCGCGCTCGCGGCCGATTTGCCGATGGGCAGCACATCTTCCAAGCTGGGATGGGGCCGGGGAATCACATGCACGGCGATCAATTCGCCCACGCGCCGCGCCGCCGCCGCGCCGGCATCGGTGGCCGCCTTGACGGCGGCGACATCGCCGCGCACGAGGCTGGTGACGTAGCCGGAGCCGATCTTTTCCCAGCCGACCATGGTCACCTTCGCGGCTTTCACCATGGCGTCCGAGGCCTCGATCATGGCCACAAAGCCACGCGTTTCGATCATTCCCAGGGCTTCCCCGAGCGGTTCCGGCATGCGCGCCTCCTTAGGCGAGCGGCATATCTACCCGCGGTCGCGTGACGCCGAACCATTCCGCCGCCGCGTCGCTGCGGCAATTCCAGGGGAAAAGCCGCAAGCTTCTTCTGCGTTGCGCGGAGCGCTGCATTCCGCAACCGCTGCTAGCTGCCGCGAGAGGCGATTGTAGCAGTTTGCCGCGATGGCGAGTAGGAAAACCGCCGACCGCGGGCGGCCGGGGCGGCAACCCGAGATGAAAAGAAAAGGGGCGGGCGAAGAATCGCCCGCCCCCGAGAAGAAGGGGGACTGCCTAGTCGCCGTTCTCCACCAGATCCACGTGCGTGGCGTAGTCGGTGTACACCCCGTTCGACACCAGGATGTAGCCGCGCACGCGCATGGCGGTTTGCAGCGCCAAGCTCGGCAACTGGCTGAGAGTCAGGTCATCGCCGAAGCGGGTGAACTGGCTGGTGGCCACGTTGAGCGAGCTCGCCTTGCTCAGCAGCGCGAACGTGCCCAACGGGTTGAGCGACAAGGTGAAGGTGAAGTTCGGCGAGGTGCCCGCCACGGCCGTGGACAGCAAGCCATGATGGAAGCCGGGCGCGAGCCGAATTTCCGTGGCCGTGAGCGTGCCCGCTTGCGCGTTCACGTCCATGCCCGCCACCATGACCGTCTGGCCCGGGAAGATCTGGCTGGCGTCGAAGGTATTGGCGCCGGCGTTCTGCGCTTCGATGGGCAGACGATAGACGGTGCTGGCATTGACGTCCACGGTGAGCGTGCGACCCACGTCATTGGTGAAGAAGCGGGCGCGCGTCACCATCTGGAACGAGGTTAGGGCGCCGGTGGAATCGGTGGTGACCGAAGTCACCGTGCCCGCGCCGGTGTCATTGTACATCCCGCCTTCTTTTTCGCCGGCCTCGACCGGATCGACGGTGACCGCGACAAAACTGCCGTCGGATTGCACCGTCGCGCGGACAATGACGATGGCGCCGACCTGGATGCTCGACAAGGACGCACCATCCTCGAACTCGGTGTTGCTGTTGACGGTGAACGTCAGCGGCACCGCCGACAACAGCGTCTGCACGGTGATCGAGGTGGAGGTCGTCGCGGTGACTTGGCCGACCACGCGGAAGGCGCGGTCGTCGTCGTTCTCCTGATCAATGCGCACCATGGCCGCGCTGATCACCGGCGTGAAGGTGACCGTGCCGTTGGTCAGATCGAACGACTGCGGCAAGTTGAAATCGAGATGGAGGTCAACGCCGGCGTTGGAGTTGATCGTCACGGCCGGATTGAATTGGAAGGTGGCGGTGCCGTTGCCGCCGAGGGTCGCTTGCGCCTCGACCGGCAGGCCGGTGGTGGGATCAAGATAGGTCACCTCGGCGCCGGTCACGGTCACGCTGACGCTGGTGTAGGAACCCTGCTGGATGTTGTTGAGCTCGAGCGGAGCGCGCACGCCGCCCAACTCGGAGAGCTCAATCTCCCGCGGTTTGGTCAGGACGTTGGCGCTGATGCTGCCGCCGCCGCTCGCAGTGCCCGTCAGCGTGACTGCCGAGATTGTGACTTCCGCGGAGAGCACGCCGTCCATGGGCGCGTCCTGCACGCTAACCACGGCCGGCGCGGAAGGCGGAGGATTGTTGTTGTTTCCCGATGTGGCACTGGAGTTTCCGCCACACCCGACAAGACTCAAGCCGGCAAGAGCCAGGAGCGAAGCAACCAGTTTCTTCATAAGAACCTCGCGTTCCAATGGAAATCAAAACTGCCCATTGAGGCGGTTTTGGCGGTCTGGTCCCAAGGACAGCCGCTGGCCCGTATGCACTCAGGTATGTGCAGCACGTTGTGTGCCGCACGCAAATGCCCTAACTGCAATCGCGGCGCGTACTGGACATGGTCTTTTCTCGCCAGAACAGGAACTTTTTCCCCGGCTTTCTTTCCCTCCGGGGCGCCATGCCGCGCCGCCCGATCGTGAGGATTAAACCCGGATCGGCCGCCAAGGTTGCGCCGGGTCACAAATGAGTTGCGGCCATCTCTTTCAGACCCTGTCCGGACGGACGGCAATGTGGACGATGGTCAGGGACGCCGCCAAACGGCGATGTAATCGAACCAGGCGTTTTCTCCGCCGTCGGGCCAGCCGGTCAGGCGGATGACCTCACCGGAGCGCAAAGGAACGGCGGGGATGAGCCGGCGCGCGGCGGAATCCGCGTCGGGAACGCGCGCGGGCAGGCGCAGGTCCGCGCGCCAGGAAGCCAGCACGCGGCCGCCGGCAGCCAGGGAGTAGCGGGCGCGGCCATTGTCAGTATCAAAATAGGCCACGACCAGGTCATAGCGGCCAGACCGGCCATGAAACACGAAGCTGGCGCGGCAAGCGGCACGCAGGCAGGCGGCGGCTTGTCCGCCGCTGGCGGCATACCAGGGATGCACGGGCTCGAGGCGGTAGCCGGCGAGGCGCATCGTTTGCGCCGGATGACGGCAAGGATGATGGCCGACGCGGCCGCGCGCATCGGGAATGCCGCTCAAGCGATAGAACCAGTCGTTGATGGCGTCGCGCCAGACCGCGGCATAGCCGGCTTGATAGCGCAGCAGCTCGAGAACGGCGCGATAGCGCGCGGAGTCGATTTTGCCTTGCAGGCGCTGCCAGCGGCGAGGAAAGGCTGCGGCCACGGCGGCGCCGCGATAGTGGGCGTCGTAGATCGTCTGAATGATGGTCGAGCCGCCGGGCAGGCGGTAGGTGTAGGGCAGGTGGTGAAAGAACAACAAGAGATTCGACGGGCAGGTGGCCAGGGAAGTGTAGTAGCGGTCCACCGGCGCGGAGTATTGACCGAGAAAGCCGGTGCCGGTGGCGACGGTGCGGTCCATGCCGATGGCGTCGCGGCCGGCGCGGATCCATTGACCCCAGCCGTTGTTGTCGGCGGTTTCCGGGCCGGGTCCGTAGTGCGAGCCGAGAATGTTGGTCAGCGTTTGCAGGCCCAGCGGCCCGCCGGTGTAGTCCTCGTAGGCGGGCCAGGAGTCCATCAACAAGCCGGTGACGGTTGAGACGACGCGGGGATCGGAGGAGAAGGTGAGGCGCGTCCAGTTGGCGGCGAGGGCGCGCGCACCGAGGTTGGGGTTCCAAGCCAGGCGGCCGAAGGCGAAGAGGTTGGCTTGGGCGAGATCGGAGCCCATCCAATTGGCGGCGCGGCCGGCATTGACCACGCCGACGAAGCCGCCCAGCGGGCGGTGAAACACCTGACCGGTGACGATGGCCTTGACCGGCGTGCCGGGCACGCCGCGGGCCTCGAGATCGAAATCCAGCACTTGCTGCCACATCGGCGCCAGGTAGCACAACTGGCGCTGCTGGCCGGTGTATTCCTGGGTGACTTGCAATTCCAGCGCCTGATTGGTGCGGCGCAAGGCGCCGATCAACGGCGAGACCGGCTCGCGCACCTGAAAGTCGATCGGCCCGTACTTGATCTGAACGACGACGTTCGCGTCGAAGCGGCCGTCGAGCGGCGCGAAGTTGTCATACGCCGCCTTGGCACGATCGGCCTTGAGATCGTGAAAATCGAGCGGATGTTTGTACACGAAGGCGCGATAGACGAGCACGCCGCCATGCGGGGCGAGCGCGCGGGCCAAGACATTGGCGGCCTGGGCATGCGTGCGATGGTAGGTCGAGGGGCCGGGCTGGCCCTCGGCGTCGGCCTTAACGAGGAAGCCGGCGAAGTCGGGGATGGCGCGATAGATGGCATCGGCTCGCTGCCGCCACCAAGCGGCGACTTGCGGATCGAGCGGATCGAAGCTGGGGAGTCCGCCGGCGGTGGCGGGCGCATTGAAGGGCACGGCCAGCGCCAGGCGCACGCCCCAGGGGCGAAAGGCCGCCGCCAGCCGCGCCAGCCCCGGGAGGAAGTCCGGAGCCAGCACGCGCGGATTGGCGTTGACGTTGTTGACGACGCAGCCGTTGATGCCGAGAGAGGCGAGCAGGCGGGCGTAGGCGCCGGCGCGGGCCAGGTCGGGCAGCACCGCGCCGGCGGCGAAAAAGAACGAGGGGCCGGCGTAGCCGCGCTCGATCGAGCCGTCGAGGTTGTCCCATTCGTTGGTCCAGCGCAAGGGCGCGGCGGGCTCGCTGCGCACGCGGCGATCAGGCGTGCGGCCCAAGGCGAGGCGGCGCAAGAAGCCGAAGACGCCGTAGAGCACGCCGCGGGAGTTGCCGCCGGCGATCGCGAGCAACCGGCGTCCGTGCCAGGTGACGGGCGCGATCGCATAGCCCTCGCCCACCGGCGCGGGCAGGCGCAGGCCGGGGAAAGCGCGGGCGAGAGCGGCGGCGGCGCCCAGCACGAGGGCGCCGCGCGGCGGCACCGTGGCCGCCGGTTCGGGCGCGCTGCCGAGCAAGCCGGCGAGGCCGCGCGCCAGCTCGCCGCGGGCGGAGAGCAGCACGGGATCGCCGGCGGCGCCGATCACGATCAGGGCGCGCGGCACGAGGGCGCGATCGCGCGCGAGCCACGCCGGGGGCAGGCGCGCATAGCGGAGCCAAGCCGCCGCGCCGTCGTCGGCGCGGCCGAGGACGCACAAGCCGCCGAGCAGCGCCGCCGCCAGCCCGAGCCGCGCCGCGCGCCGCCGCGCCGCCCGCCATGCACCGCGAGGCATGAGCGGGGGCGCGCTAGCGGCGCACCTCGATCGCGGCGCCGGTGTAGTGCACGACCTTGTCGGGCCGGGCCGGGGCGATGCCGCCGCCGCGGCCGGAGCGCACGAAGACGACATCGAAGGTGCGCGAGGCCAGCATGCCGGGAAACGAACCTTGGCGGGCGCCGATGGTCAGCGTGCGGCGGGCGTCATCCCAGTGCATGGGGATGATGGCGTACTGGCCCTGCAAGTATTGATCGCCGTCGCCGGCATCTTCATAGAGCGTGAACGAACCGTCGGCGCCGGGATAGACGCGCAGCTCGATGGGATCGGCGGGTTTCTCGGCCGCGTACTCGACCTCCGGGCCGAGCGGCACGATCGCGCCCGCGCGGACGTGGAGCGGCATGCGATCGAGCGGCGCCGGCACGGTCACGTCGGCGCCGCCGGCGAGCCGGGCGCCGGTCCAGAAGTCGTACCAGGCGGCGGGCGGCAGGTAGAGGCGGCGCGTGGTGCCGCCGGGAACGGTCACCGGCGAGACCAAGATCGAAGGGCCGAAGAGGAATTCGCCGCCGATATTGAGCGAGCGGGGATCGTGGCGAAAATCCATCGCCAGCGGCCGCATGAGCGTGTAGTTCTCGCTGGTGACGCGCCAGGCCAGCGAATAGATGTAGGGCAGCAGGCGGTAGCGCAGGCGGTCGTAGTCGGTGAGGATTCGCTGCGCTTGCGGCCCATAGGACCAGAGCTCGTTGTGGTTGGTGGTGCGCGTGCCGTGGACGCGGAAGATCGGGCAAAACGCGCCGTACTCGAACCAGCGCACGAACAATTCCCGGTAGCTGGGATCGTCGGGATTGCCGATGAAGAAGCCGCCGATGTCGGTGGTCCAATAGGGCAGGCCGCTGAGGCTGTAGTTGAGGCCGGCGGGAATCTGGCGGCGGAAACTGATCCAGTCGGAGATGACGTCGCCCGACCAGGCGGTCACGCCGTAGCGCTGGCTGCCGGCGAAGGCGGAGCGCGACAGGATGAAGACGCGCTTGGTGCGGCTGGCGTCGCGCTGGCCATCGGAGACGGTGCGCACCGCCATGAGCGGGTAGAGATTGGCATAGCGCGCGCCGTTGCCGATGTAGAGGTGATGGTCGAGGAGGATGTTTTCCTCGCGGCCTTCGGTTTCGGGCTCGTCGGTGTCGAGCCACCAGGCGTCCACGCCGAGCCGGAACAAATGCTGGTCGAGCAGATTCCAATAAAAGGCCTGCGCCTGCGGATTGGTGGGATCGTAGAGCGCCATGCCGACGGGATGGAACGAAGGCGCGATGGTGCGGGCGATGAAGAAGCCGCGCCGATCCATTTCGTCATAGACTTGCGAGCCGCGCTCGAAGTAGGGCCAGACGGAGATCATCAGATGGAAGTGCTGGCGATGGAGGGCGGCGATCATCGCCGCCGGATCGGGATAGTTGGCGTTGAAGCTCATCTCGCCCATGCGCTTCCACCAGAACCAGTCCTGCACGATGTTGTCGATGGGGATATGCAGGCGGCGATACTCCGCGGCCACGCCCAGCAATTCCGCTTGCGACTGGTAGCGGTTCTTCGACTGCCAGTAGCCGTAGGCCCAGCGGCCGAACAGGGGCACGCCGCCGGTCAGTTCGCGATAGCCGGCCACGACGCGGTCGAGCGCGGGGCCGTAGATGAAGAAGTAGTCGATATCGTCGGTGACGTCGGAGCTGACGTAGAGGGAGTGGACGAAGCGGTTGTCGAAGCGGGTGCGCGAGGTGTTGTGCCAGAAGAGGCCGAAGCCGTTCGAGGAAACGAGCATCGGGATGGCGATTTCGGTGTTCTCCTGCGCCAGCTCGACGGATTCGCCGCGATAGTTCCAGACGCCGGCCTGGTGCTGGCCCAAGCCGTAGAACGCCTGGCGCGAGCCGTACATGGCGAAATAGGTCTCGGCGTGGTAAGCCGCCTCGCCATTGACGGTGACGGGCGTGAGCGTGCGCACCGCGTCTTGCAGCAGCTCGCGGCCGGCGCCGTCGCGAAAGGCGATGGCGCCGCTGGCGCGGTCCACGGCGACGGCGAGCTCGGCGGTGGCGAGCGTGACCGTTTTCGCGTCCTCCTGGAGCGACCACAGGGCGGCCGGCTCATCGCGGTGCACGAGCACGAATTCGGGGCGCTCGGGCACGGCGGCGCCGGGCGCGAAGCGCACGCGGACGATATTGGGCGCGCGCACGTCGAGGCGCAGCACGCCGGTGCGCAAGGTCAAGACGACGCCCGCGCGCCCGCGCGCGACCGCTTGCACGGGATTGGGCAGCGTCCATTGCGCCGGGGCGGCGAGCGCCAGCGCCAGCAGCAGGCCCCACGCGATTCCGACCGAGCGAAGCGTGGCGGCGCGGCGCCACGGCCGCTGAAGCAGCGCCGGCTGCTGCCGTGGGCCGCGGCTCATGGCGTCACCTGCAGGCGGGCCTGGAGGGTCGCCAGCGAGCTGCCGCCGACCATCACGGTGATCGGGCCCGGCTCGACTTCGCGGCGCATGTCGAGCCCGTAGAAGGAGAGGCGCTCGGGACCGAGCGGGAAGCTGACGGTTTGCGTCTGGCCGGGCGCGAGATGAATGCGCTCAAAGCCCTTGAGCTCCTCGACCGGCTGGGTGGGGAAGGCCACGTCGTGGCGAATGTAGAGCTGCACGACGTCGTCGCCGGCGCGCGTGCCGGTGTTGGTGACATCCACCAGCGCGCGGGTGGTTCCCTGCGGGCCGATGCTCGCGGGATCCAAGCGCAGGTTCGAGTAGCGGAAGGTGGTGTAGCTGAGGCCCCAGCCGAAGGGAAAGAGCGGCGCGGCGTTCGAGAACAGATAGCCGCGCTTGGCGGAGGGCTTGTGATCGTAATAGATCGGCAGCTGGCCGACGTTGCGGGCGATGCTCACCGGCAGCCGGCCGGCGGGGTCGTAATCGCCGAAGAGGACCTGCGCCACGGCGGCGCCGGTCTCTTCGCCCAGGTACCAACCCTCGAGGATCGCCGGCGCGTGCGCGGCCAAGTAGTCGATCGAGTAGGGACGGCCGTTGAGCAGCACGACGGCGACGGGGCGGCCGGTGGCGAGCATGGCCTTGGCCAGATCGAGCTGGCGGCCGACGAGCTTGAGGTTATCCATGTCGCCAAGATGGGTGGGCGAATAGGCCTCGCGGGAGACTTGATCGTTGCCGCCGAGTACGAGAATGATCGCGTCGGGCCGGGCCTCGCGCACCAGCCGCTCGGCGGCGGCGAGGCGCGCGGCGTCTCGTTGCGGGTCGGGCAGCTTGACTTCATCGATGCCCCAGCCGCCGCCGGGGGCGGTGATGCGGCAGCCCTCGGCGTAGACCACCTTGACGCCCGGGCCGAGCCGCGCCTTGATGCCTTCAAGCACGGTCACGACGTGGCCCGGCTGCCCGCTGTATTCGCCGAGCACGGGCTGGTCGGCATTGGGACCGATGACGGCGACGGTCTTGAGCCGGGCAGGATCGAGGGGCAGCAGGCCGTGGTCGTTCTTGAGCAGGGTGATGGTTTCGAGCGCGGCGCGCAGCGCCAGCGCGCGGTGGGCCGGGGAGTTGGTGACGGCGACGGCGCGCGCGGGATCGGCGGTCGGGCGATCGAAGAGCCCGGCGCGAAATTTGGCGCGCAAGATCGGCGCGACGGCGGCGTCGATCTCTTGCATCGAGACCCGGCCCGCGGCGACCAACTGCGGCAAGTAGGGATAGGCGGCGGGATCGGGCAGCTCCAGGTCCACGCCGCTGGCGAGCGCGAGCGCGGCCGCCTGCTGCGGCGCGGCCACGACGTGGTGCAAGGTTTCGAGCTGCGTGATGCCGAAATAATCGGAGACGACGAAGCCGCGAAAGCCCCACTCCTGCCGCAGAATGCGCTGGAGCAGCCAGCGGTTGGCGTGGGAGGGAATGCCGTCAATTTCGTTGTAGGAGGCCATCACGCTCGCGGCGTGGGCGTGGACGACGGCGTAGCGGAACGGGTAGAGCCAATCTTGCCGCAGCAGCCGCAGCGGCAGGTCGCCGGGGGCGACGTTGGTGCCGGCCTCCGGCTGGCCGTGGCCGGCGAAGTGCTTGAGCGTCGCCCACACGTGCTCGTCGTCGAGATTGGGGCCGACGCCTTGGTAGCCGCGCACGGCGGCGGCGCCGATGCGGGAGACGAGATAGGGATCTTCGCCGTAGGTCTCTTCGATGCGGCCCCAGCGCGGCTCCCGCCCCAGGTCGAGCACCGGCGCCAGGCACTGCTGCGCGCCGCGCGCCCGCACCTCCTGCGCCACCGCGCCGAAGACCTGCTGGACGAGCGCCGGATCCCAGGTGCCGGCCAGGCCGATGGCTTGCGGAAACGAAGTGCCGCCGGGAGCTTCCTCGCCGTGCAGGCACTCCTCATGGAACATCACCGGGATGCCCAGGCGGGTGTGAGTCATCACCCATTGCTGGACGGCGTCGGTGAACTCGGCCATTCGGCGCGGGCCTTTGTCTTCGCCGGGGCGGGTGATCTCGCCGATGCCGTCGGCCAAGACCGAAGCCGCCTTGGCGGGATCGAAGTCGCCGCGGGCGTCTTCGATCCGGCTCTTCTCTTTCCAGATGCCCTCGAGCTGCGCGATCTTCTCCTGCAGCGTCATGCGCGAGAGCAGATCGGCGACGCGCCGCTCGACCGGGAGGCGGGGATTTTTGTAATCGGGAACGGCGGGCGGGGGCGCGGCAGCCACGGCCAACACGGCAACGGAGGCGAGCGCCAGCAACGGCAGCGCCCGCCGAAGGCGGCAAGCAGTTCGAGTCACGGCGGAATCATTGTACTCAGCTTTGCGGAGTCCTCGCGGCGCGCGGGCGGTGCCGGGCAGCGTTTCTTGCTAACGTGAGTCATGGCCGCGATCGCATTCCGCCGCTCGGAACTGCCGCTGAAGCGCGAGGTGAGTTACCTGGGGCGCTTGCTCGGGCGGATCATCGCCGAGCAGGAGGGGGAAGCGGCGCTGGCGCTGGAGGAGGAGATCCGCGCCCGCTGCAAGGCGCTGCGCGGGAGCGAGAGCGGCGACGGGGCGGCGCTGGCGGCGCGGCTGGACGCGCTGGAGGGCGGCGAGATGGCGCTGGTGGCGCGCGCCTTCACGCTCTATTTCCATCTCACGAACCTGGCCGAGCAGCGGCACCGCGCGCGCCGCCAGCGCCTGTATGCGCAAGCGGGCAAGCCGCGCCCGGACTCGCTCGCCGGCACCTTCGCGCTGCTGCGCCGCCGCGGGGTGAAGGCGGAGCGGCTGGAGGCGCTGCTCGCCGATTTGCGGCTGGAGCTGGTGCTCACCGCCCATCCCACGCAAGCGCTGCGGCGCACGGTCATGCACCGGCTGGAGGAGATCCGCCGGCTGCTGGCGGAGCGGGAAAGCGGAGCGGCGCGGGAAGCCAACGAGGCGGACTTGCTGGAGCAGATCGAGGCGCTGTGGCTGACGCGCCAGGTGCGGCCGGAGCGGCTCTCGGTGCTGGACGAGGTGCGCGGCACGCTGGTCTATTTCGAGGACGTTTTTTTCGCCGCCGTGCCGCGCTTGCAGCGCGAGCTGCGGCGGGCGCTGGCGGCGCAGTATCCGGAACTGGCCGGGCGCGACTGGCCGCCGCCGATCCGCTTCGCCTCGTGGGTGGGCGGCGACGCCGACGGCAATCCGCACGTCAACGCGGAAACGGTGCGGCGCACGCTGCAACTGCACCGGCACACGGCGCGGACCTACTACCTGCGCGAGCTGGACCGCTTGTTTTTCGAGCTGGGCCATGACGGGGAGATGCTGCGCTGCCCGCCGGGGCCGGGGACGGAGGCGCTTGCCGCCTACCGGCGGCGCTTCGGCGCGCCGCCGGCGCGGCTGGCGGCGGAGCCGGCGCGCGAGCTGCTCAGCTACATGCAACGGCGCATCGAGGAGCGGGGCACGGCGCCCTTCGGCGCGCACGCGTATGCCGCCGCGGACGAGTTCGTCGCCGACCTGGACGCGCTGGCGGCGCTGCTGGCGCGGGCGCCGCGGGCGGCGGCGCGCGTCGGCGACTTGCGCGCGGCGGCGCGCGCCTTCGGATTTCATCTGGCGGCGCTCGACCTGCGCAACAACTCCGACGCCCATGAAGCGGCGCTGGCGGAGCTGACCGGCGACGATTATCGCGGGCTGGCGCCGGCAGCGCGGGTCGCCCGGCTGCGGCGGCTGCTGGCGGCGCCGCCGCCGGCGCCGGCCGCCGGGGCGGTGGCGATGCTGCGCGCCGCCGCCGAGGGCGAGCGGATGGCCGCCGGCGCCATCGGCAACTACGTCATCAGCATGACGCGCGACCTCAGCGACCTCTGGGAGGCGCTGGCGCTGGCCGGCGCCGCCGGGCTGGCGGAGCTGGCGGGCGGGCGGCTGCGCACGGCGATGCATCCGGTGCCGCTGTTCGAGACCATCGCCGACTTGGAACGCGCGCCCGCCGTGCTGGACGAGCTCTTCGCCGATCCCGCGTATCGCGACTATCTGCGCGGCCGCGGCGACGTGCAGCAGGTGATGATCGGCTACTCCGACAGCAACAAGGACGGCGGCTATGTCGCCTCCCACTGGATGCTCTATCGCGCGCAAGGGCGGCTGGCGGAGGCGGCGGCGCGGCACGGCGTGCGGCTGGAATTCTTTCACGGCCGCGGCGGCACGGTGGCGCGCGGCGGCGGGCGCGCCTACGAGGCGATGCTGGCGCTGCCGCCGGGCACGGTGCGGGGGCGGCTGCGGGTGACCGAGCAAGGGGAAGTGATCAGCGGCAAGTACGGAGATACGGAGACGGCGGGGCGCAATCTCGAGCTGACGCTCTCCGGCGCCCTGCTGGCCAGTCTCGAAATCCGGCCCTTGGGCGGGCGCAGCGGGCGCGGAACGCGCGTCGAAGCGGCGGTGCCGGCGGCGTGGCGGCGCGCGCTCGATCGCATGGCCGAGACCTCGCTCGCCGCCTACCGCGATTTTTTGAACGGCGATGTACTGGCGTTCTACTGGCAGGCGACGCCGGTGGGCGAGCTGGGCGACTTGAATTTGGGATCGCGACCGACGTTTCGCCGCGCCCAGCAGGACTTCGCCAACCTGCGCGCGATTCCCTGGGTCTTCGCCTGGACGCAGACGCGGGCGCTGCTGCCGGCATGGTTCGGCCTCGGAACCGCGCTGGCGGCCGAACTCGAGCACCCGGGCGGCGCGGCGCGCCTGCGCCGCATGTATCGCGGCTGGGTATTCTTCCGCGACCTCATCGACAATGCCGCGATGGCCTTGGGCAAGACCGATTTGCGCATCACCCGCGCCTACCGCGACCTCGCCGCCGATCCGGCGGCGGCCGAGCGCGTGCTGGCGGGGCTCGAGGCCGAATTCGCGCGGGCGGTGCGCGGGGTGCTGGCGGCTTCCGGCGAGCCGCACCTGCTCGCGAACGCGCCGGTGCTGGCGCGCGCCATTCAGCTACGCAATCCGTACGTGGATCCGCTCAGCTATTTGCAGGTGCGGCTGCTGGCGCGCAAACGGGCGGGCACGCTGGACGCGGAGGGAGAGCGGGCGCTGCTGCTGACGCTGCAAGGCATCGCCGCCGGCCTGCGCAACACCGGCTAAGCCGCGAAACCGGGCGCGGCATCGGGCGGACGCACGCGGCATCGGGCGCGGGCCCGGCGGCGCGGATTCGTGCATGCGCGGAAGGGACGAGGGACGGCGGCGGCAGCGGCGCGGGGGACCGCGGTCAGGAGGCGGCCTTGACGATCAGGCGCCACTGCGCATCTTGCGGCGTCGCGAGCAGGTTCAGGCGATCGAGCTCGCGATCCGCCTGGTCCTTGCTGCGGAAGGTGGCGGCCACTTCCAAGCCACTGGTTTCCGAATTGGGGCGACAGACGATGTAGAGCTCGGCCATGCTCCTATTGCACTCCTAATTGGGGCGCGCGTCCAATCCAAAGCTTGGATGGCGGCGATAAGAGAAAGCTTGGCGCCGCCCGGGCAACGGGCGGCGGGTTGCGGGCGGCGGCGCGAGAAGCGCGGCGCGGTCAGCGGCGGGCTTCGAGGTTCTGGCGGACGTAATCCACGCGCCAGCCGCCGAGCAGCTCGCGCGCCACGTCGGGAAAGCGGGCTTGCAAGGCTTCCCACTGCGGCGGGGGCAACTGGCTTTGATAGGAGCGGAGAAAGACGACGGTGCAGAAGCGGGCGAAGGCGGCGCGGTCGGGAAAGGTCGCGGGAGCTTCATTCTCCCAAACGCGGACGTCGCGGAAGCCGCAAGTCTTCAACTGCTCCTTGGTCTGCTCGACGGATTGAAACGACCAGCGCTCTTGCGCGGCGGCCGCGCCGAGCTCGCGCAGCACGCGGTAGAGGGCGGCGCGAATGCGCTGGATGTTTTTCTCGCCGCCGTATTGCGCGACGACGCGGCCGCCCGGCTTGAGCAGGCGCGAGAAGCCGGCGAAGGCGCGCAGCTTGTCGGGAACCCAGTGCAGCGCGGCGTTCGAGAACACGAGGTCGAAGCTGGCCGGGCGCAACGGGGTCATCTCCAGGGCGGCGATATCGCCCAAGACGGCATCGACGGGAATCGCCAGCTTCAAGGCGCGGATGCGCTGGCGCGCGGCCTCGATCATGCCGCCGTCGCGGTCGAGGCAGGTGAGGCGGCCGTGGGGAATTTTTTCCGCCAAATACGGGAGCAACTGGCCGCTGCCGCAGCCGGCATCGAGCACGGATTCTTCCCCGCTCCACTCGATGCGGGCGATGAGCTCGCGGCCCCAGCGCTCTTGCACGCGGGCGACGGCGTCGTATTCGCCGGCGTCCCAATCGAAGTTTCCGGTGGCCATGCAGGGCGATCCGATTGCCGAGGCGCGGCGGCGGTTAGGGCTTCTTGGCCAAATCGGCGGCGAGCAAGCCGGTGTTCAACTTGAGCGAGGTGATCCGGCTCTCGGAGAACGGCTTGCCGTCGCGCAGCGTGCGGCTGGCGAAGGCGCAGAGGATGCCGTCCACGGGGCGGTAATCGCTGAAGTATTCGACGACCTCGGCGGGCAGGCCGGCCTGCGTGCGGTAGCGCTTGCCCAGCACCTGGCCGCTCGCGGCGTCCAGAAGCAGCTCGAAGGTTTCGCCTTGCGTGGTGATTTGGACGACCTGGGCGGCGCGGCCGTTCACGGTTTCCGGCGCCAGCAGGCGCACGCGATAGCCGGGGTCTTGGTAGTGCAGCAGCGTCCAATAGACGTTGGTGGCGCTTTCTTGGCGGAACTGCGCTTCTTGCGCCGGCGGCATGGGGACGACGCCTTGCGGCGTCTGCATCCAGCCGGAAGCGCCGTCGCTGTAGGCGGTGATCGTGCCGAAGGGGAGCTGCAGGGATTGGCGGATGGCGCCGGGAAAGACGATCTCGGTCGTGGCTTGGACTTGCACGGGGCCGCGCGGGGTTTGGATGGTGCTGGCGCCGGCGACGGTTTCGTCCTTGAGGGCGGCGAGCGCGGCGCCGCCCATGGCGGCGCGGGCCTTGGCGAGCGCGGCCTCGGCGGCGGCGATTTCGGCGGCGCTGGCGGGCGCGGCGGCGGGCGCCGGTTCGGCGGGAATGGAGACGTCAAGAACGCGCGTCGGCAGATCGAGGGCGGCCAGCGGCTGGCCGTATTGCTTCTCGTTGCCGACCACGACGTAGGCGAAGCGGTCGGGATGCAGGTACTCGCGGGCGACGCGCAAGACATCGGCGCGGGTCACCTTCTCGAGCGCGTCGCGGTATTGGAAGATGAAGTCGGCGGGATAGCCGAAGTAGTCGTAGCGAAGCAGGCGATTGACGGTCTTGGCGCGGGTGTCGAAGGCGAAGACGAAGCTGTTGAGCACCTGATCCTTGGCCGTCTGGAGCTCCGCCTCGCTGACCTCGCTGCTTTGCAGCGCGCGCACTTGCTGCATGATGGCGCGGATGGCGGCGACCGTCGAAGCCGATTTGGTGCTGGCGGAGATCTCGAACAAGCCGGGGTGGGCGTAATCGGCGTTCCAGCCGCCGCCGACGGCATAGGCCAGGCCGAGCTTGGTGCGCACGGTCTCGAAGAGGCGGCTGGCGAAGCCGCCGCCGAGAATTTCACTCATCACCGCCAGCGCGGGATAGTCGGGAGCGTCGAAACGGCCGCCCAATTGGCCGATGCGGATGTTGGTTTGATCCACGTCGGTGCGATCCACGGTGTAAATGCCGGGCTGGTAATGAGCCGCGACGGCGGGGAACGGCGGCACCGGCCGATCGCCGCGCGGCCAGGCGGCGAAGGCCTGCTCGAGGCGCCGCTTCATCTCGGGCGCGGAAAAATCGCCCCACACGGCGAGCATGACGTTGTTGGGAAAGTAATAGCGGTGATAGAAGGCCTCGAGATCGGAGCGCTGGATCGCGTCCACCGTGGCGTATTCCGGCTCCCAGCCGTAGGGATCGTGGCGGCCGTAGATCAGATCGTGAAACTGCTGCGAGGCCTGGCCGGCGGCATCGTCGTTGCGGCGCGCGATCGCGCCTTTCTCCTGGACCTTGGCCAGCGCGATCTTGTCGGGGCGAAACGCGGGATGCATGAGCACATCGGCGTAGATCGCGAGCACTTGCGGCAAATTCTGCTTGAGGCAGGAGAAGGTGGCCCAGCCGAGGTCTTCATCCACGCCGGTCTCGACGGAGGCGGCCATGGATTCCAGCGTGTCGTCGAGCTGCTCGCCGGTGCGGCTGGCAGTGCCGCCGGTGCGCATGACTTGCCCGAAGATGTCGGCGAGGCCGATCTTGCCGGGCGGGTCGAAGAGATTGCCGGTGCGGATCAGGGCGCTGCCGTTGACGAGCGGCAGCTCGTGATCTTCCAGCAGCAGCAGCCGCATGCCGTTCGGCAGCGTCACGGTTTCGACCTTGGGAATCTGCAGCGGCCGCAGCGGCGGAAAATGCAGCAGCTTGTAGGAAGCCGGCGGGCGCGGCAGCGGCGCTTGCGCGGCGAGCGCGCAGCCGCATGCGAGCAGCAACACGGCCAGCCAGGCCGCGCGCTGCGGCAGGTGGTGGGCGGGGCGATAAGCTTCGCAGGGCGTCGTGCTCCCACCCCAAGGCGCGCCGCTGCACCTTGGGGTCCCCGGGTTCGGCTGCTCGGGGCGGGTCGGAAACGGCGTCATCGTCCACCTCCGGCGGCGGGGGCGGCGCCGGACGCCTTGGGCGGCGGCACGAGATAGGCCACCGTGCGCAACTGCGGCTGAAAGTACTTGCGCGCGACGCGCTGCACATCGGCGGCGGTGACGCGATTGATGTCGTCGAGATGGCGGAACAACTGCCGCCAATCGCCGAAGTTGGTGTAATAGAAGGCCAGCTCCTGCGCCATGCCGGCGTTGCTGCCCAGTTCGCGGATCAGCGCGGCGCGCGCCTTGGTTTGCACCATTTGCAGCGTCGCCTGATCCACGAGCGTGGTCTTCAGGCGGTCAATTTGCGCGAGCATGGCGGTTTCGTTCTCGGCGACGGTGCGGCCGGCGGCCGGCACATCGTAAAAGACGAACAGGTTCGGATACTTGGTGCCGGGGAAGCCGGGGATGCCGCCGGCATCGAGCGCGATCTTCTGGTCGCGCACCAGGCTGGTGTAGAGCCAGCTCGTGCGGCCGTCGCTCAAGACGCTCGAGATGACGTCGAAGACGGCCTTGTCGGGATTGTACTCGCTGGGCTTGTGGTAGGCGATCAACAAGAACGGCTGGCTGGGGCTGACCAAGCGGACGATGCGCTCGCCATCTTGCGGCGGCTCGACGGTGACGATGCGCTCGGCGCGCGGCCCGGCGGGAATGCGGCCGAAGTACTCCTCCGCCCAACGCTTGATCTGCGCCGGATTGACATCGCCGACGATGGCCTCGGTCAAGTTGGCGGGCGCGTAATGGGCGGCGTAGAAGCGGCGCGCGTCCTCGATGGTCAGATTTTCGATATCCGAGGCCCAGCCGACGGGCGGGTTCTTATAAGGATGCGCTTGGTAGGCGGTGGCGAGCAGGTCCTCGACCAGCTGCCCCTCGGGATTGCTCTCCGTGCGCATGCGCCGCTCCTCGCGCACCACGTCGCGCTCCTTGTAGAACTCGCGGAACACGGGATGCAGGAAGCGCGAGGATTCGAGGTAGAACCACAGTTCGGTGCGGTTCGAGGGCAGGCTGTAGAAGAAGACGGTGGCGTCTTCCTGGGTGAAGGCGTTCAAGCCGACGCCGCCGTTGATCTCGATGAGGCGCGGATATTCGTTGGGAATGACGTAGCTTTCAGCCGCGGCCTGGGCCTTCTCGAAGGCGGCTTCGAGAGCGGCGACGCGCTTGGGATCGGGGCGGGGCGAGCTGCGCCGGAACGCTTCCAGCGCCGCGTAGGCGCGGTCCACGGCGGCGAGCGCGAGTTTTTCCGCGGGCCAGTTCTTGGTGCCGATCTCGCGCGTGCCCTTGAAGGCCATGTGCTCGAACATGTGCGCGAGGCCGGTTTCGCCCTTGGGGTCATCCACCGCGCCGACGTTGGCATAGGTGACGAAGGAGACCACCGGCGCCTCGTGGCGCTCGAGCACGATGAAGTGCATGCCGTTGGCGAGGGTGAATTCGGTGACATGCCGCTCGATGCGCGTCATCCACGGCGCGGTGGACGCGGCGGGGGCGGCGGCGGCGGGCGCGGTCTCTTGCGCCGGGACGGGCGGGGCGCAGGCCGCAAACAGCGCCAAGAGCACGAACGATAACAACCAACGGAACGAAGGGGGCGCGGACCGCATCGTCAAACTCGACCTCCGGACGGAGTCCCTATCACTCTAGCAGCCCTCCGCGAAAGGCGGGCGGCGCTTCGCGGATGCGCGCGGCCGCTTGCGCAAGGGGACGTAGTGGATGAGACCACCTGGGCGAACAAGATGCGGTGAGCAAGACCGCGATCGTCTTGGGAATGAGAGTGTTGCAGGCGGGCACGCGCGCGCGGGCCGGCGAAAAAATGGTCTCGTCCCCATTTGGGGGGAGTGCGGC
>JAJPKR010000007.1 GCA_021323595.1 Terriglobia bacterium
CGATAGGAAATGGTGGATCCGCGACTAACCCCGCGCGCCGCCTCGCGGCGCCCGTTCCCACTGCCTGCGCCCCGGCAAAACCCGCGCAGATCAGGCTGTCCCCTTTTGCAAAGAGGTAAACAGGAGCCGCCCGGCCGGGCGAGCAGGCCTGCGCGCTGCCCGAGAAAGGGGAACCGGGGGGCGGGAATCGCCTGGGCACGACGTGCCGCCGTCCGGCGGCCGTCATCCGCCGATCTCGAACGCTCGCACTTGGCGGCGGAGCGATGCCGGCAGTTGCGCTTCGATCTCCACGCCATCGGGATCATGCTGCTCGCGCAACACGCGCCCGCCCTCGTGCACCAGGTGCAGCAAACGCCCCTCGGCGTGCGGCAAGCGCAGGCGAACGGTCTGCAAAGGATCGAGAGCCAGCTCTCGATCGAGCCGCGCCAGCAGCTCCTCGATGCCGGCGCCGGTTTTGGCGCTGACCGCGACGGCGCCCGCGGAGCGGCCGGCGATGTCCTCCGGCGGCAGCAGATCGATCTTGTTGGCGACCATGATCTCGGCCGCGCTTTCCACGCCGAGTTCGGCCAGCACTTGCCGCACTTGCCGCTGGTACTCCTCGCGATGGGGCGCGGTGACATCGAAGACGTGCAGCAACAGGCGGGCGCGCCGCACTTCTTCCAGGGTGGCGCGGAAGGCGCTGATCAAACCGTGCGGCAGCTGGCGGAGAAAGCCGACGGTGTCGGAGAGCAAGACGCGGCGGCGGCTGGGCAGGGACAACGCGCGGATGGTGGGGTCGAGGGTCGCGAACATGCGCGGCGAGGTGAGCACGCCGGCGGCGGTGAGGCGATTGAACAAGGCGCTCTTGCCGGCGTTGGTGTAGCCGACCAGCGCCGCCGTGGCCAGCGGCACGGCCTCGCGCTTCTGCCGCTGCTGCTGCCGCTGGCGGCGGACCTCCTCCAGCGCGGAGCGCAGATGGCGAATGCGCTGATGAATGCGGCGGCGGTCGTTTTCGAGCTGAGTTTCCCCCGGTCCGCGGGTGCCGATGCCGCCGCCCAAGCGCGACAACTCGACGCCGCGTCCGGTGAGACGCGGCAGCCGGTACTCGAGCTGCGCCAGCTCCACTTGCAGCTGGCCTTCGCGGGTGCGCGCGTGCCGCGCGAAAGTATCGAGGATCAACTGCGTGCGATCGATTACGCGCAGGCCGACGGCGCGCTCGAGGTTGCGCTGCTGCGTGGGCGACAACTGGCCGTCGAAGATGACCAGATCGGCGCCGCCGGCGGCGGCAAGGTGCCCCAGTTCCTGGAGCTTGCCCGGCCCGATGCAGGTGGCGGGATCCGGCGCAGGGCGGCGCTGCTGCACGTGGCCGATGACCTCGGCGCCGGCGCTGCGGCTGAGTTCGGCGAGCTCGGCCAGGGCCTCTTCCAAGCCGAAGCCGCAGGCGGCGGGTGCCGGGCGCGCCGTCCACTCCGTCGCCACCAGCAGCACGCGCTCGCGCCGAGGCGTAACCGTGGGCATGCAGCCGAGTGCGGCCTCAGCTTTCGCCCGCGGGGTGCGCGGGAACGGCGCCGCTGTTGGACGGGGCTGCGGCATTGGGCGCCGCGGCGGCCGCCGCGGGATGGCGCTCGGCGAAATCGCGGCCTGCGCCGCGCTGCATCACCACCGTCGAGACGGCATGTTTGAAGATCAATTGCTCTTGATTGCTGGTCTCGAGCACCAGGCAATACTTATCGAAGCTGCGAATGCGCCCGGACAATTTCACGCCGCTAAGTAGGTAAAGCGTGATGATGGATTTCTCCTTGCGCGCATTGTTGAGAAAAGAATCCTGAATATTCTGGGCTGGCTTTTCCATACGCATCTTCCCGGCGCCCGATGGACCCTGAACCCCTTGCCGGCTATCTCACCGTGGCCGGTGAATCCGGAGGCGACAAAAACATCCGAGACGTGACGAACCCAAGCGCCGACGGGCAGCCGAGGCCCGCATGAACAGACTACGGCGGTCTCCGGCAAAGGTCAATCGTGTTGTGAAATTTGAAAAAACAACGCGACTTAAGGGGAGATGGTTAATGTATAGGTCGCCGTCGCCAAGTTGCCGTTTTTGTCCGTCGCTTGCACCGTAAATGAGTAGCTGCCCGGCGCCGTCGGCACGCCGGAAATCGCGCCGGCGGTGCCCGAGGTCGCGCCGGGCGCGCCGTTGGGGTACAGCGCCGAAACCGTCAGTCCGGGAGGCAAGCTGCCGGCGGAAATCGTGAAAACGAAGGGCGCGGCCCCGTTGCTGAGCTGGATGGGCGCGAAATACCCTTGATTGACGGTGCCGTTGGGCAGGCTCGTGGTCGCGACCGCGAACGGCTGGACGACGATCGTGAACTGCTGGCTCGCGGTCTGCCCGTCGGCATCCGTGACCTGCACCGTGAACGTGTAGGTCCCCGCCGTCGTGGGCGCGCCGCTGAAGGTGCCGGTGGAAGGCGTCATGGTGAGGCCGGGCGGCAGCGAGCCGCTGGTGACCACGAACGTGAACGGCCCGGTGCCGTTCAGCAAGCTCAGCCCGCCGGCGTAGGTCTGGCCGACGCCGCCGTCGCCAAGTTTCGATGGCGCCGAAAAGGCAAACGGCGCGACCTGCAGCGACAACGATTGCGAGGTGGTTTGCGGCGGATTGGAGGAATCGCTCACCCCAACCGTGAACGTGAACGTGCCGCTGGCGGGCGGCGTGCCGGTGATCTGGCCCGTCGTCGAATTCAGCGCCACGCTCGGCGGCAGGGAACCGCCCTGCAAATTCCAGGCGAGCGCGCCCGAGCCGTTCACCGCTTGCAGCGTGTGCGTGTAGGTCTCGTTGAGGGTGGCGACCGGCAAGGCGGTGGTGGTGATCGTGATGTTGCTGTTGATGACTACCGTGTAGGCTTGCGTCGCCACTTCTCCATTGCCGTTGCTGTTCGTGGCTTTGACCGTGAAGGCGTAGGTGCCGGAGGAGTTGACCTGCGGCGTGCCGGTGATGGTGCCGTTGGGATTGAGCGTCAATCCCGGCGGCATCGCGCCGCTGCCGGAAACCAGCGACCAGCTCACCGGCGCCGTGCCGTTGGCGGCGATCAACTGCGCGTTGTAGGGAACTTGGGTCGTGCCGTTGGGCAACGAAGTGGTCAAGATCGCAAACTGCGGCGCCGACGTCTCTTGCACGACCCACAACCCCGAATTGATATCGCTGAGGACGATGTATTGGTTGGCGCCTTGCGCATAGGCCGCCACGCCGTACACCAGCGGCACGTCGGGATTGTTGACGGTTGGGTTCGCGCCCCGCGGATCGGGCGCGGCGGGCGGCACATAAGCTCCCAGCACCGCCGGCGCGCTCAACGAAGACAGATCCACGTCCACGACGCCGTTCGAGAACCAGGCGACGTAGGCGTGCGGATCTTGCGTGTTGCCGTTCCAGGCCAAATTGTTCGGCGTGTAGATCCCGTTGTCGGGCGGGGGATCGGATTCCCCCGTCGACAGCACCACGCTGCCTTGGGCCGAGGGCGTGGCGAAGCTGGGCAGGGAATAGGTTCGCAGGTAGCCCCAGCCCGCCGACGGCGTCAGATCCACATCCGTGCCGCACACCACTTTCGTCGCCGGATTCGCGGAGATGGTGGCGCCGGGATTATTGGGGTCGGGAATTTTTTGTGAGGCGCACACTTTATCGCTGATGATCAGCCCGGTATCGCCGGCGATCGAGAGCGCTTGATGGGTGTTGCCTTCCGGCTCGGAATAGTGATCCGGGCTGGCCGCGATGATCGTCGGATAGGTGATGTGGCTCAGCGCCAAGTTCGGGGCGCTGTCCGCGATGGCCGGCGGATTGGAGACGTCCATCACCACCACTCCTTCATCCCAATAGGCGAGAAACGCCTTGGTGCCGTCGCTCGAGAGTGTGATCGTGTCCAGGAAGACGCGCTGGTCTTGTCCCACGTGCACGCTGTTCGGGTCGATGTTCAACGCCTTGAAGATGCCCCATTGCCCGATCTGCACCGGCGTCAAAGGATCGGTGACATCGAGGACGCGCAAATCGCCCTGCTGGTTGGGATCGGTCAGCTCGGAATTGGGGACCGCGGCCAAAAGATACACCTTGCTGTTGGCTGGATTGCTGGAGTCGGGCCGCGGCAAGATCGCCACATCGCTGACGCCTTGCACGCCCGAGGGCCAGAACGACAGGAACTTGGGTGTGGCGGGATTCGAAATGTCGTAGAGCGCCACGCCGCGATCATCGGCGTTGCCGTCGGTCGCGGGATCGCAGGGCGCGACGGCCACGGCCATGAGATCGCCCTGAAACGACGGCGAACTGACGGTGGCGACCTTCACCTCCGGTTCATAGGCCCCGCCGCTGGAGGAAGGCAGCGCCAGGAGGAGTTGCGGATTCGTGGGATCGCTCAGACTGACGATCTTGACGCCGCTGCTGGGGCACGCGCCGGGCACGCCGCGAGTGCCGACGAAGGCGTAGGCGCCGTGCACGGTGACATCGGCATTTTGGCCGCCGCCGCCCAGATCGCTATGGCCGACCTCCCGCAACAACGCGCCGGGCGGCACCACATGCAGCGTGAACCGCGCCTGATTGGAGATCCGAGGCGTGGGCGTGCTGCTATCGACGGCGACGACAGTGAAGGCATAGGTGCCGGGCTGGGTGGGCGTGCCGCTGACCAACCCGTCGGTGTTGAAGGTCAGCCCCGGCGGCATACTCGAGCCCGGCAGCAGTTGGAACGAGATCGGGGGCTTAACGTCGGTCGCCTGGATCGGTATCGTGAGGCTCGGCGCTCCGGCGTCCGTTATCAAGCCGAGGGAAAAAGGCACGCCGGAAATTACGTTCGGCAAGCCGTAAAAGCAAATCTGCTCCGTCCCGCTGAGGGTCGTCGTGATGTAGTTGCAAGTATTGGCGATGAAAAACGGCGTCGTGGCGACCGGCGGTTGGGCCGGCGGAGAACTCTTGCCGCCGCATGCCGCCAGCCAACAACTCGCTACCGCCACCAGCGCCAGGTGGCCAAAAGTTGAACGCATCGTGGGTCCGGGGTCTGGTGGTGGCCTTCCGCTTCAGCGCGCCGCCCGCGATCAGCTCTGGCCCAGGTTCCTTCTTAAGCTACTGTACGCATGGCCCTGCGGTCAACGTTTTGCCCGTCGAGCGGCCAAGTTCGGCAGCCCCGTGGGCAAACTCTCAGAAGGGAAAGTTGGTCCTTCCGGCCAGTCTCACCGCTTGTTCCCGCGCCTGCCGGGCTCGGGGGCGCGTTTCATAATGGCTTATGACCGGGCGCAGGGGCTGGGGCTGGTTTTTGCTGCTTGCCGCCGCGGCAGCGGCGGCGTGGGCTTGGGCCGTGTTCGCGCCGTACGGCCGCTATCCGGCGCCGCGGCTCGTGGAAATCCCCGCGCATTCGAGCACTTGGCAAGTGGCGCGGCAGCTCCGCAGCGCCGGCGTGATCCGGAATGCGCCGTCATTCGAATTGTGGGTGCTGGCCGGTTCCCGCCGCACGCTCAAGGCGGGATGGTATCGCTTCGATCATCCCGAGGCGATGCCGGCGATCGCACGGCGGCTGGAACGCGGCGATGTCTTTTATCGCACGTTGGTGGTGCCGGAGGGATTCAACCGCTTCGACATCGCGCATGCGCTCGAACGCGCCGGGATCGTAACGGCCGATGCCTTCTTGGCCGCGACCGCCGACGCGGCGCCGGTTCGAGATCTGGACCCGCAGGCGATCTCGCTCGAAGGCTTTCTCTATCCGGACACGTATCGCCTGCCGCCGCGCATTACGGCGCCTGAGATCGCGGGGATGATGGTGCACCGCTTCCGCCAGGTCGGGAATCAGTTGCGCCCGAACGTGAGTTTCGGCGATCCGGCCGGCCCGGACTCATTTCACGAATGGCTGACGATCGCTTCGTTGGTCGAAAAGGAGACGGCGCAGCCGCCCGAGCGGCCATTGATCGCCGGGGTCTTCTACAACCGGCTTCGGCAACACGTGCCCCTGCAATGCGATCCCACCGTGCTCTATGCTGCCGAAGCCGCCGGGCATCCCGTCACCGGTGCGCTGCGCGCGGCCGATCTACGCCTGGCGTCGCCCTACAACACCTATTCGCATGCCGGGTTGCCGCCCGGCCCGATTGCCAATCCGGGACGGGCGTCGCTGGTGGCGGCGGCGCATCCGGCGGTCACGAATTTTCTGTACTTCGTGAGCAACGGCGCCGGCGGCCATCGCTTCGCGCGCACGCTCTTGGAGCAGGATCGGAATATTTTGCTCTACCTCCAGGCGACGGGCCGGCGCTAATGGGTTGGGCGCAGCGGGCGTCCGAGGCGAGCCCCAGGGCAATGCCGTCGCCGCCGACTGCCGCGACCCGCCGCCGCCGAGCGGTGGCGCTGCTCTCCGCCCTCCCGCCCGGCGGCCCTGCGCAACGGTCCTCCGCGCTGGGGCTTTTCGCGGTTAATCTGGGCCGGTGAAGCGGTTCTCGCGGCGAGAGTGGCTGCGGCAATGGCTGAGCCGGCGGGAGCAAACCGGCGTGATCGCCGAATCCGAGCTGCGGCGCCTCCGCGCGGCGCTGCTGGCGGCGATGCCGCCGCGTTCCGGCCGGCGGGCGCCGCCGCTGCTCCGGCTCGCCGAAGAGCTGCACCATCTGGGCGCAGCCGTTCAAATCGGAGACTTCAGCGGCGGGGCCGAAGATCGCCTGTTTTCGCTGGCGTCGCTGGCGGCGCTCGCCGCCGAATTGCGCCAAGCCCAGGCGCAGTTGGCGGCGGGGCAGCAGGCGGGCGATATCGCCGCGGTGGCGCGATTGCGCTTGGCGGCCCGCCGGGCGCGGGCGCGCGCCCTGCGCGTGGCCAATCACCGCCGCGCCCAACCCCAGCGGCGGGCGGCGGCCCAGGAAATGGCGGATTGGCTCTTGCTCTGGTTGGAGATGCCGGAGGCCTTCTTTGAATGGCTGGAACTGCGCCAACGGACGATCGAATACATTGCCCTGTGCAAAAGCAGTTGAAAACTATCCATGGAACAAGCCGGCGACAGCCGCGCGTGCTCGGGAAAACGGGCGGGCGCTAGCGTACCGGGGCGGGAGCAAAGCCTTCAGTTTCAGCGGCTTAGCTGCGGTTTTCGCCGGTGCGCCGAGGGTTCGCGGGTGGACCGCAAAGAAAATCGCAGCCTTTTGCGGTTTTGCACAGCAACCGCGAGTGCCAAGAGTAGGCGTCAAGGCTGGAAAATCGCGGGGTTCCCGCGCATCGCGGCGAGGGCGGCCGCCGCCGCTGTTGAAACCTTTTCGCCAGGTGCACGGAGGGACTAGACCGCGCCCTACCCGGCTGTGCTAACGTCCCGGCGATGGCGAGTCAACAGCCGGCGGCAAGTTCCGCCGCCAAGCCGAGCTACCAGCCGTTCGTGGCGGCGGACCAAAGCCTGCCGGAATTCACCTGGCGCGCGGTGCTGCTCGGCATGTTTTTCGGCCTGCTCTTCGGGGCCGTCTCGACGTATTTGGGGCTGCGCGCCGGGCTCACGGTGTCCGCGTCGATTCCGATCGCGGTACTGGCGATCAGCATCTTCAAAAAGCTCGGCCACTCGAGCATTCTCGAAAACAACATCGTCCAGACCGCGGGATCGGCGGGGGAATCGATCGCCGCCGGCGTGATCTTCACCTTGCCGGCGCTGGTGTTTCTCGGCTTTCCGCTGGAGTACTCGCGCATCTTCCTGCTGGCGATGATCGGCGGCTGGCTGGGAATCTTGTTCATGATTCCGCTGCGGCGGCAATTGATCGTCGCCGAACACGGTACGCTGGCGTATCCGGAAGGCACTGCCTGCGCCGACGTGCTGAAAGCGGGCGAGCGCGGCGGCAATTTCGCCGGCCGCGTGTTTTGGGGGCTGGCCGTGGGCGGTGTTTACAAGTTTCTGATGGACGCCCTGCAATTTTGGAAGGGCACGCCCGACTTCCAGCCCGCGTGGTTTCCCGGCGCCAGTTTTCGCGCCGACGTCACGCCGGAATACCTCGGCGTCGGCTACATCATCGGGCCGCGCACGGCGGGAACGCTGTTCGCCGGCGGCGTGCTGTCGTGGTGGGTGATCGCGCCGGCGATCAAGTTCTTCGGCGGCCATTTCCCGGCGGCGATTTATCCGTCCACGATTCCGGTGGCGCGAATGACGCCGGACCAAATCTGGAGCAGCTACATCCGGCCCATCGGCGCCGGCGCCGTGGCGGCGGCGGGACTGATCACGCTGGTCCGCACCATTCCCACGATCTATCGCGCCTTTCGCGGCGGGCTGCGCAACTTGCAGAAGGCCCGGGCGGATGGCGCGGCCAGCGCGGCCACGCGCTTGGAAAAGGACCTGCCGGCATGGGTGGTGCTGGCGGGATCGGGCGCGCTGGCGGTGCTGATGTGGGCGGTGCTCGCGCTCCGCTACAACACGCAGGCGGCGTGGTTCAGCAACGTCGTGAGCGCGCTGCTGGTGGTCTTGTTCGGATTTTTCTTCGTGACCGTCTCCAGCCGCATCGTCGGCCTGATCGGCAGCTCGTCGAACCCGGTCTCGGGAATGACGATCGCGACGCTGGTGGTGACCTGCCTGTGCTTCATCGCCGTCGGCTGGACCAAAAACATCTACGGCGCGCTGGCGCTGAGCATCGGCGGCGTGGTCGCGATCGCCGCCGCCAACGCGGGCGGCACTTCGCAAGACCTCAAGACCGGCTTCTTGGTGGGCGCCACCCCTTGGAAGCAGCAGCTCGCGCTGATGTTCGGCGTCATCGCGTCGGTGGTGGTGGTCGGCTATACCGTGCCGTTCCTCAACGCCGCTTATTCGAGCTATGTCCCCGAGCACGTCGCCATGCCGTCGCTGGCGGCGCGCACCGGACCGACCGGACAACCCGGCGTCAGCATCGAGAGCCTGAGCTACACGCTGCCCGCCGGCGTGCTCACGCAAGTGACGCAGCGCCGGTATTGGGAATTGAACGTCATCGGCTCGCACGTGCTCGCCGACGGCAAATACCTCTACAACCCGCGCAGCGGCGCGATTGAAGTGCAATGGGTGCAGGGAATCGGCTCCGAGCAAGTGGCGGCGCCGCAAGCGCGGCTGATGGCCACGATCATCAACGGCCTGCTCAGCCGCCAGTTGCCCTGGGCGCTGATCCTGATCGGCGTTTGCCTGGTGATCGGGGTTGAGATCTTGGGCGTGAACTCGCTGGCCTTCGCGGTGGGCTCGTACCTGAGCGTCGGCACCACGGCGGCGATGTTCGTGGGCGGGGTGGTGCGCTGGCTGGCCGAACGCGGCCGCGACACCTCGGAGGAGGGCGATGCCGGCAGCGGCGCGCTCTATTCCTCCGGCCTGATCGCCGGCGCCGCCGTCTTCGGCCTGGTGGCGGCCGCGATCGCCTATTTCGAGGCGAAGGGCGAGTTGCCGCACGGCGCCTTCGCCTTCGGCCCGAAGCTGCTGGGTCCGCTGGCGCAGAGCAACGCGTTCGCGGTGCTGGTGTTCCTGGCGCTGTGCGTGGGGTTATATCGTGTCGGCCGTCGGCCGCTGTTCGACAGGCCATCCGCAGGCGGCCGCGGCAGCGGCGCGTAACGGAGCACAGACGCGGCGGGATCGTGAAGGCGGACCGCAGCGAGACGAGGCCGATGCTGCCGAAGGGCGGGACGCGGCTGGAGGCCCGCTCCCGCGGCGCGGCGGCTAGGGACCGGTGACGGCGTTGTGGATGGCGGGCACCGTCCGCAAGTAGTTGTAGATCGCTTCCAAGTCGCGGTCGGGAAGCCTGGCGAGGGCGGCCGCGGGCATGGGCGGAAGCAGCGCTTTACCACTCGGGTCCACGCCACTGCGCAAGGTATGCTTGAACTGCTCCAAGGTCCAATTGCCGATGCCGGTCTCCGGGTCGGGCGTAATATTGCGGCTCAAGCTCAAGCCCCAGGGGCCGCGCCACGCGGTCAGATGCATGTTGATGGCGATCGCGCCCGGGCTGGCCGCGGGAACGCCCTGGCTGCTCTCGTAGCCGGCCAGGCGGCGGGTCATGTCCGGCGAGCCGTCCGCGCGCTTGGGCGTGTGGCAATCGTCGCAACCGCCGAGGGTCACGAGCTGTGCGCCGCGCGCCACCGAGGTCGCGGCAGCGGCGTCCGGGGGCCGCGATGCGTCCGCATGCCCAATCCAATAGCCGATCAAACCGCCCACGATCAACAAACCGACCACCCGCACGGTGGCCGCCCCTCTTTTCGCCATAGCTCTACTCCTCCTGGTCGGGCAGGATACGTCACTTCGCGGCGACAAGCCATGGGAAACTGAACGGAAGCTCGGCATGAACCTGGAACGGCTGGATCCTCGTCCCGACAACTACTGCTTCGGCTGCGGCGGGGCCAATCCCCGCGGCCTGCGCCTCGCCTTCGAATTGGATCGCGAACTGCGGCGCGTGCGCGGGCGTTTTCGCCTGCCGCGCGAATTGGGCGGCGCCGCCGGGATGCTGCACGGCGGCATTATCGCCCTGCTGCTCGACGAGGCGATGGGCAAGCTCAACCGCTTGCACGAGGCGCACGCGGTGACGGCGGAGCTCGACGTGCGTTACTTGCGTCCCGTGCCGACGGACGCGGAGATCACCGTCGAGGCCGCGGAAGTGGCCCGCAACGGCCGCAGCCTGGAGCATCGTGGCGAAATTCGCGATGCGGCGGGCACCGTGCTCGCCCGGGCGCGCGCCCGGTTCGTGATCATCGGCGAGGCGAAGCCGTAGCCGCGGCGCACCCGCCGGCGCGGCTATCGCATGATGCTCTTGAACAGGTCGGTGTTGAGCAGATTGGCGACCGTCGCCTGCGGCGATTCGACCTGCAAGAAGGCGTCGTTGCCGGCCGAATCCACCTGGATCTGCGAAAGCAAGTTCTTCAGCGCGGGATCCTTGGCCTGATACTGCTTGTACAGCACCGCCGCCCGCAGGCCGGTGCTGGCGAGGCCGGCGCTCATCGGATCGTCGGTCATCAGTTCCAGATTGACCTTGACGTTTTGGTCGAACTCGATGGTGTAACGAGCGCCGTCGAAATGATTGGCGAGGGCGTTGGCGTCGAACTTTCCCGTGCCGCTGGCCATGGCGGCGACCAGGCCGCGCGCGCCAGCGGCGTCGAGCACGCTCCAAATGTCCGTCGTTTGCGTGCCGGAGATCAGGTTGACCATGCTGGAGTTGTTCGACAGGGGCTGGACCACCCCTTGGATGACGTCAATGGCATCGTGAATCGCTTGCAAGCCGCCGAAGACGAGCGTGCTGGAATCGGGAAGGAAGAACGTCAGCCCATCGGCGCTGTAATAGTCCGTGCCGTTGTATTGGGCGGGCGCGGGGCGGCGCTCGGTGGGATGGAAAAAAGCGCTGGTCTTGAAGCCTTCGAAGTTTCCCTCCGCGACCGCGACGAGGCCGATGCCGCTCTTATTGGAATAGGTGGCGAAGGTGAGGCGGTTCAGGTCTTGGCTCGGATCCACGCCGCCCTGCCGGAGCAGACTCACGATGTTTTGCATCTGGTCGGGCAGCACCTGCTTTTCGATCTGCGCGGCCAGGGGATTGTCCGCCAGGCGGTGATAATCCACCGACACCAACTGCCGCGTGCTGGCGGGCAGCACCGATTGCGCCATCGCGCCCAATTCCGCCGCCGAAGCGCCCGCTGCCAGCGCCAGAGCCGCCATCAGGCCCAGCGCGAAGGTCGAAATCTTCACGGATCTCCCTCCCAGAACTGAATTGCTATCAGTCTAAACCAAGCTCGAAACGCCTAGCCGCTCGCGATCGGGCTCCGGCACCTGGCCGCGCGGGCGGGCGCGGCCGGTTGGGCAGGCAATCCGCGCTCGACGGCGGCTGGCGATGCAGCTTAGTCGCGGCTCTCGAGATTCGCCAGCTCCGCGGTCAGGCGGCGGCGCAGCGGGGAATCGGCGGGCATCGCCTCCAGGTTGATCCGGACATTGGCCGCGGCGCCGGCCAGGCCGGCGCGGGCCAGCGCTTGCGCGGTTTCGATATCGGAACTCATGGCGGGGTTGGCCACGGTGGCCAACTCCGCAAGCCGGCCGGCGGCCTGGCGGCAATAAACGGCGACGGCGAGCGGCGTTTCGGCGGCCATGCGCAGCGCCGCCTCGAGCGCGGCATCGCGGACCGCGATGGCGGCGGCGTCCTCGCCGGGCATGCGCCGGGCGGCGACGACGGCGGCATAGGCTTCGGCATCGCGATCGGTGGAGCGCAGGCATTCCTCTTGCAAGCGCGCGAATTCCTTGGCCAGTTCCTCCAGACGCGGAACATGGGCGGCGAGCGACTTCTTTTTTTGGGAGAGCCGCGCCACCATCGCGCCCAGCGCGGCGGCCATGGCCCCGGCCGCTGCCGCGGCGCTGCCGCCGCCGGGGACGGCGGTAGGCGCGGCCAGCGCGGCCACGAAGGGGCGCAACTGCCCTTCCAGCCGCGCCGGGGCCTGAGCCATCACCCGCGCCAGGCGGTTCTCCAGCACCATGTCGGGATCGAAGGCGGCCAGTTTGAGCATCTGAGCGGCGCTGCCCGTGAGCGCGGCGGCCGGCGCGAGGCCGATCAACTCGCTTTCCACCGCGTGGACGCCGCGGCGCGCCGCCTCCTCGGCCACGGCCAGGAAGGCGGTGGCCATGGAGGTGGTTTCGAAGTCTGTGAGGTTCATCGAGACCTGCGCGCAGTGCTTGGCGCGCAGCTCGACGCCCATGGCTTTGACGGCGGGCAGCCCGCCGCTCGAGGCGCGCACGGCGCGCGCGATCTCCTTGGCGACGGCGAGATCGGCGGTGTCGAGGTTGACGTTATAGGCGATGAGGAACTTGCGCGCGCCGACGATGGTGGCGCCGGCGGTGGGGTGCAGTTCCGGACCGCCGATGTCGGGGCGGCGCGAGGGGTCGGCGCGCACCGCCTCGCGCACGCCTTCGAACTGGCCGCGGCGCACGTTCTCGAGATTGCGGCGCTCTTCGCGGCGGCAGGCGGCTTCATAGAAATAGACCGGCACCCGGAAGCGCCGCCAGATCTCCTCGCCGGCCCAGTGCGCCCACTCGACGCAGTCGGCGAGCGTGGCGCCCGCGAGCGGCACGAACGGCACCACGTCGGCGGCGCCGAGCCGAGGATGGCCGCCATGATGCCGCCTCAGATCGATCAGCTCCGCCGCCTTGCCCACCCCGCGCACCGCCGCCTCCGCCACCGGCTCGGGCGCGCCGGCAAGCGTAACGACGGCACGGTGGTGGTCCGCATCCATTTCACGGTCCAGTACGTACACGCCGGGCACCGCCACCATGGCGGCGATGATGGTATCGAGGCGCGCGGAGTCGCGGCCTTCGCTGAAGTTGGGAACGCATTCGATCAGCTTTTGCATGTCGTCCTCGGACAGCCGGCGGCAATGACTTGCTCGCAGAGATTGGCGCCCATGAAGTAAGGAACGGCGCGGTAGTCGTCTGTGCCGAAGATCGCGACATCGGCGCGCTTGCCGGACGCCAGCGAGCCGCGCGAATCGGCGCGCGCCAGGGCGGCGGCGGCGTTGATGGTGACCGCGGTCCAGACTTCGGCCGGCGACATTTTCATTTGCGTGCAGGCGACGCCCATGATCAGGGGCAAGTTGCTGATAGGGCAGGTGCCGGGATTGAAGTCGCTGGCCAGGGCTACGGCGGCGCCGGCGGCAATCAGCGCGCGCGCCGGGGGAAAGGGCGTGCCCAGGAAGAGGGCGCAGCCGGGCAGCAGCGTGGCGACGGTGGGGGCGGCGGCGAGCGCGGCGTGATCGGCGGGTTGGGTTTGCTCGAGGTGATCGGCGGAGACGGCGCCGAGGCGCACGGCAAGTTGGGTGGCGCCGGTCCAGGCCAATTGCTCGGCGTGGAGCTTGAGCTTCAGCCCGCGCGCCTGGGCGGCGCGCAGCACCGCTTCCGCTTCGGCGGGGGAGAAGGCTCCTTGGTCGCAAAACACATCGGCGAATTCCACCCCGGCGGCGCTCACCGCATCGTCGAGCATGGGGCCGGCGGCGAGCGCGACGTAGTCGGCGCGGCGGCCGGCGAATTCCGGCGGCACGGCGTGCGCGCCGAGATACGTGAGCACGGTCTCGACGCCGGTGTCCCCCGCCGCGGCCACCGCCGCCAGCGAACGGGGCTCATCGCGGCGGCTCAGGCCATAGCCGCTCTTCACCTCGGCGGTGGTGACGCCGAACGCGCGCAACTCGAGCAAATGCGCGCGCGCGGCGGCGGCCAGGCCCGCGTCATCACAGGCGCGCAGCGCGCGCACCGTCGCGGCGATGCCGCCGCCGGCGGCGGCGAGGGCGGCGTAGCTTTCGCCGCGCAGGCGGCGCTCGAAATCGTCGAGGCGCGGAGCCGGGAAGACCAAATGCGTATGCGAGTCCACGAGGCCGGGCGCGACCAGCTTGCCGCGGCAGTCGATCTCTTCGACTTCGCGCAGGGTTTTCGCTTGCCGCGCCACCGCATCGTGCGCGCCGGCAGCCACGATCTTGCCGCCGGCGATGAGCACGGCGCCGTCGCGCACCAGCCCGATTTCGGCGGCTTCGGCGCCGCGGCGGGCGCGGTCGGGTCCGGCCAGCGTCAGCAACTGCGCCGCATGGGTCAAGAGCAGGGGCATCGGGCGGGGCTGCGCCGTTCAGGCGGGCTGCCGGCCGGCCATGGGAACGGCCAGGCCATGAGACCGGGCGAACTCCAGCGCGTCCTCATAGCCGGCGTCGGCATGGCGGGCCACGCCGATGCCGGGATCGTTGGCCAGGACGCGCTCGATGCGCGCGGCCATCGCTTCCGTGCCGTCGGCGACGGTGACTTGGCCGGCATGCAGCGAATAGCCGATGCCGACGCCGCCGCCGTTGTGAATGGAAACCCAACTGGCTCCGGAAGCGGTATTGAGCAACGCATTGAGCAGCGGCCAGTCGGCGACGGCGTCGCTGCCGTCGCGCATCGCCTCGGTCTCGCGATAGGGCGACGCCACGGAGCCGCAATCGAGGTGGTCGCGGCCCATGACGATCGGCGCTTTCAACTCGCCGCGGCGCACCATATCGTTGATCGCCAGGCCGAAGCGATCGCGCTCGCCATAGCCCAGCCAGCAGATACGCGCCGGAAGACCTTGGAAATGAATTCGCTTTGCCGCTAAGGTAATCCACCGCTTGAGGACTTCATCGTGGGGAAACAGCTTCAGCACCAACTGGTCGGTGGCGTGGATGTCGGCGGCTTCGCCGCTCAGAGCGACCCAGCGGAAAGGCCCGCGGCCGGCGCAGAACATCGGACGAATGTAAGCGGGGACGAAGCCGGGAAAGGCGAAGGCGTTTTCCAGGCCATGCTCGTGGGCCATGGCGCGAATGTTGTTGCCGTAATCGAAGACGACCGCGCCCTGGCGCTGCAAATCGATCATGGCGGCGACATGGGCGACGATGGAATCGAGCGCGCGGCACTGGTAGCCGGCAGGATCGCGGCGGCGCAGCTCGGCGGCGGCGGCCAAGTCGAGGCCGGCAGGGATGTATCCGTGGAGCGGATCGTGGGCGCTGGTCTGGTCGGTGAGCAGATCGGGCACGACGCCCCGCCGCGCGAGCTCCGGGAGCACCTCGGCGCAGTTGCCGACCAGGCCGACGGAAATGGCCTCGCCTTGGCGCACCGCGTTCTTGACGATGCGCAGCGCCTCGTCGAGATCGTTGACCATGATGTCGCAGTAGCCGCTGCGCACGCGCCGCTTGATGCGCTCGGCGTCGGCTTCGACGCCGAGGAAGACGGCGCCGTTGAGGGTGGCCGCGAGCGGCTGGGCGCCGCCCATGCCGCCGAGCCCGCCGCTGACCACCAGCTTGCGCTGCAGCGAGCCGCCGAAGTGCTGGCGCGCCGCCGCCGCGAAGGTTTCGTAGGTGCCCTGCAAGATGCCCTGGGAGCCGATGTAGATCCAACTGCCGGCGGTCATCTGGCCGTACATCATCAGCCCCCGGCGCTCCAGCTCGCGAAAGACCTCCCAGTTCGACCACTTGCCGACGAGATTGGAGTTGGCGATCAGGACGCGGGGCGCGTATTCGTGCGTACGGAAGATGCCGACGGGCTTGCCCGATTGCACCAGCAAGGTCTCGTCGCCGTTCAACTGCTCGAGGGCGGCGACGATGGCGTGAAAGCAGGCCCAGTCGCGCGCGGCGCGGCCGGTGCCGCCATAGACGACCAAATCGCGCGGCCGCTCCGCCACCTCCGGGTCCAGGTTGTTCATCAGCATGCGCAGCGCGGCTTCTTGCGCCCAGCCGCGCGCCCGCAACTGCGTGCCCCGCGGCGCGCGAATCGGCGCGGCCGGCGCGGCCGTTTCGAGGCTGGAAAGCGAGGGCATCGCCTACATTATGGCGCGTTCGCGTTCGGCGGCAGGCGCCGGTTCAGAGACCGGGGATCGGAATGCGTCCTTATAATGTGAAGGCGCGCGGAAAGGGAAGCGCGCGCGACGGGAGTCCTTCATGGCGGAATGCCCCATCTGCGGTCTCGGAGAACGCTGCCGCAACCATTGGATCGCGACCCAGCAAGGCGGCGAGATCGAGTTTCAGACCGGGCCGATGACCGCCAGCGAAGACAACCTGATTCTGGTCCAGAACAAGTTCGGCCGGCCGGAGCTGCCGGCCTTGCTAGACAAGCTCGGGATCCGGCCGGCCTGGCTGCGCGTGGGAGAGCGGCAGTCGGCTTATCTGGCCTGGCCGCTGGAGCTCCGCGCGGCGGTCAATCGCGCACTTTTTCCCAATGGCATTCCCGGGGGCGACAAACCGGTTCCACCGACTCCCACCTTCACTCACGATTGCCTGGAGCTGGAGCTGGCGGATACGAGAATTGACAGCGAGCAATGTCTTCCGGATGAATTACTTTACGGCATCACATTCAACATCTACTTGCAGGATGTCGGCCGCGTGGTGTTCGAGTACCTGCAAGTGCTCTGGGATGAGCGCACGCCGTGGAGCGCGCTGGTGGCCGACGCGCAAACGGCGCGGCAAGCGCGGCAGACGTTGCACCTGATCTTCGGCGGCCTGCTCGACGAGCTGCGCGCGGAGTTCTGCGGGCAAGCGGTGGACCTGTTGTGCGAGGAGCGACCGGAGGGCCTCGTCGCGGGCTGCCGCGTGGACGAAGTGGCGCGGCGCGAGCCCGAGCTGCATTTGGGCGACGAAATCGAGCGGCTGGTGAACGAACGCCGCCTGCAGCCGATGCTGCGCGACGCCATCGTCGGTTTCGGCATGGCGGCCCGTTCGCGGTAGCGCGCCGGCAAGGGAAAGGAAGCGGCGGGGGTGCGCCGAATCACAAACCCGCGGCCTGGGCGAAGCATCCAAATGCGGCTAGAGGAGGCCGAAACATGGCACAACGAGGCTTAGCGCGACGGGACCCCTTCTTGCAGGATCTTTGGGATTTTCGCCGCAATTTCGACGACATCTTCAGCCGCTTTTTCGCTTCGCCGTGGTCGGGCGAGCCGATCGAGGAACGGAATTGGCTTCCCGCAGTCGAATGTTACGTGGATCAGAATCGTTATCACGTGCGCGTGGCGCTGCCGGGAGTCGAGAGCAAGGACGTCAGCGTGCAGGTGCACGGCAACGAATTAACGATCAGCGGCAAGCGCGAGCAAAGCAAGGAGATCTCGCGGGATCGTTATCTCCAGCGTGAGTTCGTGTACGGCAACTTCGAGCGCAGCATCGCGCTGCCGGAAGGCGTCGATGCCGACAAGGTGCAGGCGCGCTACAACAATGGCGTGCTGGAGATCGAAGCACCGATCTCGGAGCGCGCCCTGCCGAAGCAAATCAAGGTGGAATCGGGTCCAGCGCGGCTGGCAGCGTAGAAGCGTCCGATAAGATGTATTATGTCAACTTGTGCTCCGGCGCTGCCGGGCTGCCGTGAGCTCGCGCCGGACTCCGGGCCTTCCCGTCTAAGGCGGGAGACGGCGCCTTCGCGATGCGAGCGCCGTGCCTGCCGTGGCGATAAGCTCGTGGGCGGGATGCCGCGAAGAGCCCTTGAGCGTGGTAATGGCGACGACCGCCTCGTTGACTTCGCACACGGCGTTTTCCACTTCGGAGAGCGGCTTTTCTTTCGGCTTGCTGCTGGTGTTCTTGTCGGGTTGCGGCGGCCGGCCCGCCGGCCGAGGGGCGGGCGCCGGCGACGGGTCGCGCCAGGGGGGCGAATCCAGGCGCAAGAAGTTGAAAAGCGGCACTCTTCCCCTCCCGCCCTTTTAGATGCGGGAGCGGACGGAGGCGAGGTCGGCGCACAGGGCTTCGCTGAATTGCACGGGATAGGGCTGCGCGGGCGGCTCGAGCGCTCGCCACGCGGACGGGAGGCGCGCCAGGGCGGCGGCCAGCCGCTGGCGCGCCTGCGCGAGGGCGGCTGAAGCCGAGGGCGGCGGCGGCGCATCCGGACTCCAGAGAGGCTGAAGCAACGCTTCGCCCGGCAACGATTCGTTCCAGCGGCCAATGATGTCCCCGGCCATTTCACCGCGCCGATCGTATTGGCGGAAGACTTGCTTGCGGCCGGGATAAATGATCTTCTCCGCCGACAATTTGGTCTTGCCGACGCCGTCGAGTTCGACGAGTTTGTAGGCCAGGTCGAGATCGGGAGCGTCTTCGGAGACGGCAAGTTTGGTGCCGACGCCGAAGCCGTCGATGGGCGCGCCCGCGGCGAGCAGGCGGGCGATGGCGTATTCATCCAAGCCGCTGGACGCGAAGATTTTGACGCGCGAAAGGCCGGCGGCATCGAGGATGCGGCGCGACTCGACGGCCAGCGCGGCGAGATCGCCGGAATCGAGGCGGATGGCGCTGCAACGGAATTCCGGCCCGCAGGCGCGTGCCAAGGCAGCCACGCGGCGCACGCCTTCGAGCGTGTCATAGGTATCCACGAGTAAAGTGCTGTTCGGGAAAGCTTCGAGGAAGGAGCGGAAGGCCTCGTCCTCGCTGGCGTGCGCCTGGATGTAGCTATGCGCCATGGTTCCGAAGACGGGGATGCCGTAGCGCAAACCCGCCAACACGTTCGAGGTTCCCGCGCCGCCGGCGAGGTAAGTGGCCCGGGCCACCTGCAGGCCGGCATCGAGGCCATGGGCGCGGCGCGAGCCGAAATCCACGACTTGGCGGCCGGCGGCGGCAGCCACGACACGCGCGGCCTTGGTGGCCGCCAGCGTCTGCACGTGGATCTGATTGAGCACGTAGGCTTCGACGAGCTGGGCCTCGAGGATCGGCGCAACGACCTGCAACAGCGGCGCCGGCGGAAACACCGGCGTTCCCTCGGGAATCGCGAAGGCGGTTCCCGTGAATCGCACTTCGGCGAGGTGGGAGAGAAAGTCGTCCGAAAACAAGCCGAGCGAACCCAGAAACGCAAGATCTTCGGCGGTGAACCGAAAGCCGGCCAGAAAGGCGCGCACGGTTTCGGCGCCGGCGGCGACCAAGAAATTTCGATGCGGGGGCAGATGGCGGCAGACCAATTCGAAAACTGCGACCCCGTCGAGGCGTTCGCGGTGATAGGCCTGCGCCATCGTGAGCGAGTAAAGGTCGCAGAAGAGCGCCGGAGCGGTCACGCAATCATTATCGCCAGGGTTCGAGGCGGGAAAGACGGACTGCGGCTGGGCGGGCATCGCTCCTGCGGACCAACGCCGCAGATTGGGGCTCCGATCAGCGGCAGTGTGGGATGCTGGAGTGGCTGCAATTTCGAGGTCGTATGGCTTGGAAGATCGAGTCTCCAACGCGAGTTCCGGCGGTCGGCAACAAGCCGAAGCAGATCGACGAATATTTCGGCCGCGTGAATAGCCGCAGCGAGGCGCTCAGCATCGCCCGCATGCAAAGCCCGGCGGGTTGGGTCGAGCCGGGACAAACGCCGGAGTTCGACGAATACACGGTGGTGCTGCGCGGCCGGCTGCGCGTCGAAACCAAGGGCGAGACGCTGGAGATCGCCGCCGGGCAGGCGGTATTCGCACCGCGCGGCGAATGGGTTCGGTACAGCACGCCGCACCCGGACGGCGCCGAGTACATCGCCATCTGCCGGCCGGCTTTTTCGCCGGGCTTGGCGCATCGCGACGCGGAAAACGTCAACGGCGAAACAGCAGATTGAGCAGCAAGGTCGCGAGGATGCTCAGCAGCAGCATGGTGACCCACGGGAAATAGATGGTCGTGTGCTTGCCGCGATAGATCACGTCCCCGGGCAAACGGCCGAGCGGCAGATGCAGCCGCGCGACGAGCAGCAATACGAGGCCGGCGGCGGCCAGGATCACCCCGGCCGCGATCAGCCAGCGCGCCAGTAGCGGCAGCATGAGGCCAGGGTAGCAAATGAGATCCGGGGAAGCCCGTCGGGAATCCAGCATCGAGGGACGGAGCGGCCGGACGGCCCGCCGTCCCGGCCCGGCTTGGCCCCTGACGCGAGATGCCCGGCAGCGTGCCCCAGCCTTGGCGAAGGCAGTGCTTGGCGCAGGAACTGGCGGTGAAGCAGGACGAGCGGGACGCGGCGCGGGACGGGAGCTCTCGATAAAATCGGAGTTGATGGCCAAGATTCGCATGTTCACGACGAGTTGGTGCCCAGACTGCCGCCGCGCCAAACGGTTCCTCTTCGAGCGCGGCATTGAGGTCGAGGAGATCAATATTGAAGAGGTCGAAGGCGCGGCCGACACCGTGGTCGCGCACAACGGCGGCAAGCGCAAAGTGCCGACGTTCGAGGTGGACGGGCGGTTCTTCGCGTGCAGCCCGTACAATCCGGAGATCTTGCGCCGGGAACTGGGGTTGGAGAGCTGAGTTCGGAGCCGGAAATCGGCGCCAGAGACGGGGATCAGGGCTCGGTGGAAGCGCGCGAGGCGAGGGGCGGCGGCGCGGGAGCCTGCCAGGCGGAAACGAGCGCCGCGACGACGGCGCTGACGGGAACGGCGGCTACGGATCCGAACGCGCGCACGGGCCAAACGCGGCCGACGGGATCGAAGGCGGGAATCTCACCGACTGTGACTACGGCGGCGCCGACGGCGGCGGCAACATGGGAGGGGCCGCTGGCGTTGGTCAAAACGACGCGACAGGCGGCGAGTGCCGCGGCCAATTGCGCCAGGCTCAAACCAGAAAGAACTTGACCTTCGCCCAGAGCGCGGAACGGCGCCAGCACCTCTTCCCTTTCCTCCGGACCCGCAAACACCAGCGGCACGGGCGTGGGCGCGGCGGCGGCGGCCAACTCGCGATAGGCGGCGACGAAATTGACGGCAGGCCAGCGCCGCGACGGATGGCCGGCGCCGGGGCAAATGCCGAGATAGGCAGCGCCGGGCGGCGCCAGGCCGAGCTGAGCGGAGGGGGGCGGCGTCAAGCGCGGCCGACGATCGGAAACGGCGATTCCGAGGGGCTCGAGCACGCGGCAATAGCGATCGAGGAGCGGGCCCTCAGGATCGTCGGGCGGCGGCCGAAGATTGATGAGCCGCGGCAGCGAGCGGGTGGGCCGCAGCATCGCCACACGCCGAGGCACGCCGGCGGCCCAGGCCAGCAAGTTTGTCTCCTTGTACGTGTGCAGGTCCACGCTCAGATCGAAGCGCTCGCGGCGCAAACGCGCGAGCAGAGCGGGAATCTCGGCCACCGCCCGCAGTTTGCGCCGCTTCCAGCCCACGCGGTCCACGCGCCAGACGTCGCGGAAGCCGGCGAGGCGAAAGATCTCGGCGCCGCTGCCGGCGAGGACGGTAAGGGCCGCGCCGTCGAGCGCGGCGGCCAAGGCCTGCGCCGCGGGCAAGGCCAGCACGGCGTCGCCGAGCTGGCCGAAATGAATCAGCAGCACGCGGCGATAGGTCATTCGCCCATGATCTTGATCACCACCCGCTTCGGCCGCTGGCCGTCGAATTCGGCGTAATAGACCTGCTGCCAGGGGCCGAAATCGAGGCGGCCGGCGGTGACGGGGATGATCACTTCGTGATGCACGAGCAGACTTTTCAGATGCGCGTCGCCGTTGGTCTCGCCGGTGCGATGATGGCGGTAATCCTGGCGGAAGGGCGCGAGATGTTCGAGCCATTCGTCGATGTCGGCGAGCAAGCCGCTCTCGGCGTCGTTGATCCAGACGCCGGCGGTGATGTGCATGGCGGAAACGAGCGCCATGCCGTCGCGGATGCCGGATTTCTCGAGCGCGGCGGCGACGCGATCGGTGATGTTGAGGTACTCGCGATGCTTCTTGGTGTTGAACGTCAAGTACTCGGTGTGGAATTTCATGATCGGCCGCGCGACCTAGGTCAAGGATAGCCCGCCATCCACGTAGAGCACCTGCCCGGTGATGAAAGCGGGGCAGGTGGCGAACCAGCGCACCGTGGCGGCGACTTCTTCGGGCGTGCCGCCGCGGCGCATCGGCGTGCGCTCGGCCATGCTCTTTTCCCAAGCGGTGGGCGAGGGATCGAAGAGGATCAAGCCGGGGGCGACGGCGTTGACTTGGATCTCGGGAGCCAGGGCGCGCGCCATGGCGCGGGTGAGATGCGCGAGACCGGCCTTGGAGGCGCAGTAATGCGCGTGCGTGGGAAACGCCTTAAGGCCGCCGACGGAGCCGAGATTGACGATGCGGCCGCCGCCATTCGCGCGCAGGATGGGCGCCGCTTCCCTGCTGACGAGGAAGGGCGCGCGCAGATTGACGGCCATCATTTCATCCCATTGCTCGTCGGAGATGGCCTCGAAGGCGGCTTCTTCGTAGCGGCCGGCGTTGTTGACCACGAGATCGAGACGGCCGAGGGTGGCGCGGGCGGCGGCGACGGCGGTGCGTGCTTGCGCGGGCAGGCGCAAGTCGGCTTGGATGCCGGTGGCACGAACATCGAAGCGCTGCAACTCCTGTTCGACCGCGAGGGCCTCTTCGCGGGAATGGCGGTAGGTGAAGGCGACGGCGGCGCCGGCGCGCGCCAATTCCAGGGCGATGGCGCGGCCGATGCGCTTGGCGCCGCCGGTGACGAGGGCGGCTTGGCCGGCTAAGGGACGGTCGGGCATGAAGGTCAATTATCGCCGGGGCTGAAGAGCGAAGCGCGCGAGCGCAAGGGCCGGCGCCGCGCAACGGGGGCGGCGGCAGCACACTGAGACGGGCGCGGAGTTACAATCGGCCGCAGCGGCCATGCGCGCGACCGTGCAAGACTTGTGCCGTGGATGGCGGCTGCTGCGCCGCAGCCGGGGCTTCGCCGCGCTGGCCATCATCATGCTGGCGGTCGGCATCGGCGCCAGTGCCGCGATTTTCAGCATCATCAACGCCATCGCGCTGCGGCCGCTGCCGATCCGCGACCCTGGCGGCTTGATTCTGCTTGGATGGAAGGCGGAACAGCCGCCGCACCCGCGGGCTTACAGTTTCTACTCGACCTGTCCGGCTAGCGGAGCGGGCGATCTTTCCGGATGCTCGTTTACGGAGTCTCTTTTCCACGCCTTGCGGCCGGCCTTCGGCCGTTTGGCTGCCTACTCGCCCGGCGCCCCGCTGGCTGTGACGCGCAGCGGCACGACCGAGCTTGCGGATGTGGAGTACGTGACGGGCAACTTCTTCGATGTCGTGGGGGTACGGCCGGCGTTCGGACGCCTTTTTGCGCCCGCCGACAACCGGCCGGGCGCGCCGGTAGCGGCAGTGGCGAGCTACGGGTATTTCGTCTCTCGCCTGGGCGGCGACCGCCGCTTGATCGGCACGGCAATCGCCATCAACCACACGGCGTCGGCGGTGCTGATCGGCGTGACGGCGCGCGGCTTCACCGGACTGTCGCCCGGATTCGATCAGCAACTCTGGCTGCCGATGACGGCCAAGAGCCGCATCGAGCCGCAGTCGGCCAACAGCGATCGCGATATGGGATTGCAGCTTTTGGCTCGGTCGCCCCGGGTTGCGGAGGCGCAGACGCGATTTGCGCGCGCCGCGACCGCCGGTCCGCAGCCGCTTTTCTCGTCCGCCGCGCGGCCCCGGCTGTCGTTCTTTCCTGGCGGCAGCGGGCTGGCCAGCCTGCGCAAGCTGTTTTCGGATGCACTGCGAGTGCTGATGATCGCGGCAGGCTTGCTCCTGCTCACCGCTTGTTTGAATGTTGCGGGCCTTTTGTTGGCGCGCGGCGCCACCCGCCGGCGCGAGATGGCGGTGCGACAGGCGCTGGGCGCGAGCGGCGGCCGCATCGTGCGGCAACTGCTGGCGGAGGGCCTTGGCCTTGCAGCAGCCGCCACGGTCGTGGGCATCGCTTTGGGGTATGCGGGAGCCCGCGGCCTGGTCGAGTTCTTCTCGCGCAACTGGTTCGAGCCAATCATGCTTTCAGTGGCGCCGGACTGGCGGGTGTTGGTCTTCGCGGGCTCCCTGGCGGCGGTGACGGTGGCGCTATTTGGGCTGGCGCCCGCGGTGGGCGCCGCGCGGGTGGCCCCGGTGACGGCGCTCAAGCAAGGCGGCGCCTCGGAGCGGCGCTCCGGGGCCGGGGCGGTGGTGGTGGCGGAGGTGGCGCTGGCCATGTTCGTTCTCGCCGGCGCGGGGCTCCTAGTGCGCACGCTGGCTTCTCTGCGCCATCAGGCAATCGGTTTCGATGCACACAACCTGCTGCTCTTCAGCCTCGATCCCTCGATGGGCGGCTACACGAACGATCGCGCTCGCGATCTCGATCTCGATCTGCAGCGCGGCTTGTCGGCGTTGCCGGGCGTGGTAGCGGCGAGCAGCAGTTCCACGGCCTTGCTGTCAGGCAGCTATACGGCAGGGGACTTTTACGTGGGGGCGCGGCAGGCCGAGGCGAATATGCTGAACGTCGGTCCGGGCTTCTTCGCCACCATGCGGCTGCCGCTGTTGGCGGGGCGCGATTTCACGCTCGCAGATCTGCGGCCGCACGCGCCGGCGGTGGCAGTCGTGAACCGCGCGTTCGTGCGCCGGTATTTGGGAAACCAAAATCCCCTCGGACTCCGCGTGCGCGCCGGCAGCCAAACCGCCGCGCCGACGGTTATCGTCGGAATGGCCGGGGACGCCAAGTATGATTCCCTCCGGAAAGCCGACTCGCCCACGGTCTACCTACCCCTGACTCCTTCCTTTCTGACCTTCGAAGTCCGCACGGCGAAAGATCCTTTGGCATTAGTGCCCGCGGTGCGCGGACTCGTCAGGCGCGTCGCGCCGGGCGTGCCCATCTTCGAAATCAAGACGCAGCAGCAGCAAATCTCGCAGCTGCTATGGCAGGAGCGGCTGCTCGCAGGGCTCTCATCGCTCTTCGCCGTCTTCGCGCTGTTGCTTGCGTGCGGCGGGCTCTACGCCATGCTGGCGTACGACGTATCGCGGCGTACGCGGGAGATCGGCATCCGCATGGCGCTAGGGGCGCGCGCGGGCGATTTAGAGCGGCAAATCGCCGGCCGAGGCGCGCGGCTGGCGCTGATCGGCGCCGCCGCCGGGATCGCGGCGGCCCTCTTCGCCACTCGCGCGCTGACGCATATCCTCTATGGGGTGAAGGCGAACGACGCGAGCACGTATGCGGCGGCCGCGGCGGCGGTCGCCGCCGTCGCCTGGCTCGCGTGCTGGCTGCCGGCACGGAGCGCGACGCGAGTGGATCCGCAAGCGGCGCTGCGGCAGGAGTAGGGGAGGTGCGCGGCAAGGCGGCGGCGCCGAAGCGCCGCGCGGGCGGCGGTCACTCCGACGATGCGGGGCCGGCCGGGCGGGGCGGGGGCGAACTGGTCCGCCAGTCGAGCTGGCGCAAGAAGGTCTCATCGGCGCGCCAGCCGGCCCGCACTTCGACGCGCAATTGCAAGAAGAGATTGCGGCCGCGGAGGCGCTCGCCCAGCAGTTCCTCGATCTCAGGGCGCGCTTCGGTGCCGATGCGCTTGATCGTGTCACCGCCCTTGCCGATCAAGATCGCTTTTTGCCCCGGCCGCTCGCAGACAATCACGGCCGCGATGCGCGGCTTGGGCTCGAGTTCGAAGGCCTCGATGCGGACTGCCAGCGCATGCGGCAGCTCTTGGCGGGTCGCGAGCATGGCCTTCTCGCGAATCACCTCCGAGATCCAAAACTGTTCGGTTTGATCGGTCACGGTGCCCTGGGGGAATTGGCGCGGTGCGGAGGGCAAGTGCGCCAGAATCGCCGCGACGAGCGCGGGAATTTGCTCGCCGGTCAGCGCCGAGACGGGCACGATCTCGGCGAAGGCGAAGCGGCGGCTGCAGTCGGCGATGATCGGCAAGAGCGCGCTCTTGTCCTTCAACCGGTCGATCTTATTGAGGACCAGGATGGCGGGCGCGGAGCCAGCTTGGCGCAGCAGCTCGAGGGCAAAGGCATCCTCGCTGCCGGCCGGACGAGTGACGTCCATCACCAGCAGGGCGAGGTCGCGGCCTTCGAGGGCATCGCGCACATGGCGCAAGAGCTGGCGGTTATAGGGCGTGCCGGCCTTGTGAATGCCGGGCGAATCCACCAGGACGATCTGGCCGGCGGGATGGCGCTCGCCGGCGCGGACGTCAACGATGCCGAGCAAATGGGTGCGGGTGGTCTGCGGATGGGGCGTGACGATCGCGACTTTGCGTTCGACGAGCGCATTGACCAGCGTGCTCTTGCCCACGTTGGGCCGGCCGAGTACCGCCACGAAACCGGAGCGAAAGTCGCGTTTCTTCGCCATAGGCCAGTATAGAGACCGTGCCTGAGCAAAGCGCGCCCGCGCGCGCGATAAAGAGCGAGCGCGCGCCGACGATTTTCCGGCCATTGCCGGAACGCCCGGCTGATGTCGGCCGCGCGCCATGCGCCGCCCGGCTGCGCCTCTCTGGTAACCGGAAGCGCTTGGCCGGGTGCGAAAGTCCATCTATTCTGAAATGGATCGGAGGCAATCCACGATGAGGTCCCTGCTTCTGGCCGCCGCCTGCTCTGTGAGCCTGCTGGCCGCCGTTCCGCCACGGCCGATGGTATTACCGGCCGGCACGCCCCTGCGCATTCAACTGGAGACGGCGCTTTCGACCGGCGATGCGCGGCCCGGCGACAGCTTCGCCGGGCGGGTCGCAGAGACGGTCTATCTCAACGGGCAAGTGGCCATTCCGGCGGGCGCGATCGTGGAAGGGCGGGTGAGCACGGTCGAGGATCAGCGGCCGATCGCCGGCCGATCGGCGCTGCTGCTGCGCCCCGATTTTCTCAGCCTGCCGGATGGCCGGCATTTCATCATCAGCGCGGAAGTGACGGCGACGAATGCGGCCACGGGCGTGCATGTCAACGACGAAGGCCAGCTTGAAGGCTCCCGGAAGCCGAATGTCGAAGACGTGGACCGGGCGGGCGTCGCGGGCGCGTCCGGATTGATCGCCGGCGTCGTTCTGGCCGGCGCCAAGGGCGCCTTGATCGGCTCGGTGATGGGCGGCGCTTTGGCGGGCGGCTGGTGGCTGTTGACCCGGCGTCACGCGACGCTGAATCCGGGCGCGGAATTGGACCTGCGCTTGGATCGGACCTTGCGCCTCACCCCGGCCGGCGCCCCGGCGGCAATACCGACGGCCGCACCCAGACCGGCGGCGGCCGGCCGCACGGCGCAGGCTGCGGCGCCGGCGCCGAAGCTGGCGGATAGGACCTCCGAACCGGCGCCTCCGGCGCGGCCGAGGCCGAAGGTCGAGGACCTGACGCCGCATCCGTAGCGTCGGGCCGGCCATGTCCATCTACCGTCCGTTCCAGAAGTTGGTTTCCATCACGATCCTAGGGCACGCGGTGGACGTGCCGGAAAACAACCTGGTTTTGCGGTGTTTTCAATTCCTGGCGCCCGATTCCCTGCCCTATGGCTCGTTCTGCTGGAATGAACAATGCCAGTTGTGCCGGATCCGCTACCGGAGCCTCGGCGAAGGCACGGAACGGCAAGCTTTAAGCTGTAAATTGCTGGTTGCCGAGGGCATGGTGATCACCCAGCTCGCGCCGGAACTGCGGCTGCACTTGATGCCGCTTTGGGAGCGTTAAATGGCGCTCCCGGACCCTCCCCGCACTTTGTTATGATCCGGGAAGAGGCAGGCGGCGGATGACCAGGGATGAATTCGAGCTGACGGCTTTGCGCCGGCTGCAGGATCTCTATCCACAGGCGCGGTTCCTCAAAGCCGGCCAGCTCGAAATAGCCATCGTGCGCACGCCGTCGGGCCGGCGGAGCGCTCATCGCCTGCGCTTGGCGCGCGCCTGGGCGGCCTTTTGCCAGAACGGCGAGCGCTTCGATCTCGACGGCTATCTGACGCGCGTCATCGGCACCATCGAGCACCGCTTGCCGCCGGAGTGGGAGACGGCGCGCGCGATGATTTTTCCGCGCATGGCGATAGAACCGCGCGAGGAGCGGGACCGAGTGCTCTTCTATCCGCTCGCCGGCGAGGTCGGCTATACGCTGACCTGCGAGGAGTACGACGTGCCGCTCGCGGCCAGCCATTTCGAGGCGTGGAATATTCCGGAGGAGTGCGTGCTCGCCGCGGCCATGGAAAACTTGGGCCGCCTCTGGCAAGCCGCCACGATCGTCGCCTGGACGGTGCAGGAAGAAGTGCGGGCGTTCCATGTCGAGGTGGCGCATGGGGAGAAGGCGGCGTTCGTGCTGCTGCCGGAGTTTTACCAGCGCGGCGTCGAGCTGCTGGATTCGCCGGATCTGCTGGTCGCCATTCCCAACCGCAATTTTCTAGTCGCGTTTGCGGCCGAGGACGACGATTTTCGCGAGGTGCTGCGGCCGATCCTCAAAAAAGAACGCGGCAACGGCCTGCCGCTAAGCTCGTCGCTGCTGGCGATCGGCGCCGACGGCTTCGCCATTTCCAACATCACGATCGATTGAGCGGCTCGCGCGGAGCCGGGGCGGCGGTACGCTGCCGGCCGCCTATTCGGCGCGCAGCGCCAGCACCGGAGCGACGCGCGCCGCGCGCCAAGCGGGGGCCAAGCAAGCCGCCAGGGCCACGAGCGTCAGCGCGATCGCGACCAGGACGTAGGTCGCGGGATCGCGGGCGCCGACGCCGAACAACATGCTGCTCAGCCAGCGCGTGAGCAGGGCGGCGGCGATCAGGCCTGCGATCACGCCCGCCAGCGCCATCTGCCCGCCCTGGCGCAGCACCATGGCCAGGACATCGCCGGGGCGCGCGCCCAGGGCCATGCGAATGCCGATCTCGTGCGTGCGCTGGCCGGTCACATACGCGATCACGCCGTAGATGCCGATGCCCGCCAACACCAGCGCCAGCACCGCGAAAACACCGAGCAGGTCCATGGCGAAGCGGCGGTCAGAGAGCGAGGAATCGATGATTTGCGGCATGGCGGCGATGTCGTAGACGACGCCGTTCGGATCTAGTCCGGCAGCCGTCCGGCGAATGGCGGGTATCACCGCCTCCGGGTTGCCGCTGGTGCGGGCGAGCACGAGCACGCCGCCGCGCACCAAAAGCGGCGTGAAGCGGTCCGGCAGCTGCGCCAGGGAGAGATACATCTCGGCCTGCACGGGCACGTGGCGCGAATCGAGATCCCAATGCTTCACGTGGCCCACGATGCCCACGATCTGGGCTTGCGTGCCGAGGATATCTAAGTTGATGAGCTGGCCGATGGGATCTTGGTTTGCGAAATATTTGCGGGCGAAGTCTTCGTCCACGACGACTGCCATGGGCGCATGTTCGTCGTCTTGGCCGCTCAGGAAGCGGCCGCGCAACAAGCGCAGGCCGAAGGTCTTGGGGAAATCGGGCTGGACGAGATAAAAGAGCGCGAAAGGCATCGCCTGCATGCTGGCGGGCTTGGGTTGTCCGGCGCGCCAGAAGGGCAATTCGGAATCGCTGCCGCTGAGCGGCAAAGAGCCGCCGAGCACGGAGGCCGCTTGGATGCCCGGCACCGCTTCGACGCGGCGGCTGATCTCGCGCAAAAAGGCGCGCGCCGCCGCCGGGTTGGCGGCGAGATGCGGCGGCACGGACATTGCGAAGGTGAGCAGATGGCGTGGATTGAAGCCGGGATCGACCTTCCAAAGCGCCGAGAGGCTGCGCAGCATCAGACCGGCGCCGATCAGCAGCACCACCGCCAGGGCCATCTCGGCGGCGACGAAGAGGCCCTCGGCGCGATGGCGGGCGCCGCTCGCGCCGCGGCCGCCTTCCTTCAAGCTGGCGTGCAATTCGCCGCGCGCCGTCTTGAGCGCCGGCGCCAAACCGAAGAGCACCGCCGTCACCAGGGCGAGGATCAGAGTGAACAGCAGGACGTGCCAATCCGGCCGCAGGGCCGCAGGACGAGGCAAAGCCGCAGGCAGCGCGCTCACGGCGGACGTGGTGCCCCACCAGGCGACGGCGCCGCCGAGCAGGCCGCCGGCAAGCGCCAGCAGGACGCTCTCGGTGAGCAGTTGGCGCATGATGCGGGCGCGGCCCGCACCCAACGCCGAGCGCAGGGCGAATTCGCGGCCGCGGCCGGTGGCGCGCGCGAGCACGAGATTGGCGACGTTGGCGCAGGCGATCAGCAAAACGAAGCCGACGGCGCCAAGCAGGGTCAAGAGCAGCGTGCGCACGCCCCCGACGATATCGTC
>JAJPKR010000035.1 GCA_021323595.1 Terriglobia bacterium
CCTGGGTCCACCAGTACAACTGGCACCGGCCTCATGCTAGCTTGGGTCTGTCACCGCCCATCAGCCGTTCCGGCCTTGCACGGAACAACCTATTGCGCCTCCACAGCAAGGGCTCGGAGCCAAGCGGCGAATGCAGGCCCGGCTGGTCAGTTTCGTCAAAGGGCGAGCCACGCCCATCGCGCGGGGAGGCACGCCATTGCCCACCTAGTAAACCTTCTTGACCCTTATTTGACCCGCCCGGATTTTGGTGGCGGTCTTGAAGTTGTTGAAAAGTTTGGTTGCGGGGGGTGGATTTGAACCACCGACCTTTGGGTTATGAGCCCAACGAGCTACCAGACTGCTCCACCCCGCAGAAGGATGGTCCCATGGGGGCCAAGTTCTGTCAAGCGTGGTCGCTATCGCGGGCTGCCGGGCGCGACGGCGCGGCGCGGGCGCGGCGGAGCGGCGCAAGCGCGGAGACGCAGCGCGGGTGCGACGGCGTGGCGCGAGCTGCCGGGTGCGGCGGGCGGCGAAGGGCGGCGCGCCTAGCGATCGGCGGCCGGCAAGAAGAAGGCTTCCGGGGCGGGGCGATAGACGCGCGGAAACCAGAGCGGACGGCGCAGGCCGCCGGGACCGGGCGCGGGGCGCGCCAGCGCCAGCCAGCGGCGGTACTCGGCGTGCGCTTTATCGGTATCCACGAAGATGTCGCCGTAGCGATCGCCGGGCGCGGGCAGCGCGACTTTGACCTTTTGATGCCAGCAATGCTGGCCGCTGACGGGATCGGGCTGCACGGGAAAGATCAGGTTTTGATGCACGCCGGCGTCTTGCCAGTCAATGCGGCGCGAATCGGGGTCGCTGCTGGCGAAGGGCCGGACGCCATGGAGCTGGCGCATGCGCCATTGGCCGGGGGCGAGCTGCCGCAACTCGACGAGCGCGGTGGACCAACGCTCGCCGCCCGCCGCTTCCGCCAGCCGCCAGCGGCCGAGATGATGCGAACACGCGGCGATGCCGGGGCGAATCGCCTCGGTCACCCAGACGCGATCCACGAAATAGCCGATGGCGGACTCGACCTTCACCAGCCCGCCATCGGCGACGCCGATGCGGGCGGCGTCGGAGGGATGGAGCCAGACGGGATTGCGATGCGAGATTTCGTAGAGCCATTTGGCATTGCCCGAGCGGCTGTGCACGAGCGTCGGCAAGCGGAAGGTCGGCAGGAGCAGCATCTCGCCGGCGGCGAAGTCTATCCGGTCGCGATGCACGTGGCTGGGGATGTAGCCGGGCAGCGCGTGCTCGGGCCAATGCCAATCGCGGAGCGTGGAGGAGAAAAATTCCAGACGCCGCGACGGCGTGGGAAAGCCCGCGCGCGCGGCGCCGGCGGCCACGACGCCCACGGCGGAGCCCGCGGCATCGCGCAGCACGCCGTCAGGGTCGGGTGCGGCGGCGGCGGGCAAGTCTTGCGCAGCCAGCGGCTTGGCGTGCTGGCCATAATCCTTTTCATCAATCAAGAACGCGCCGTACTTGCGCATGTACTCGAGCGGCGCCAGGCCCTCGCGCGCAGCGGCGGCGGGCAGACCGGGAACGCTGTTTTCGAAGATCCAGCGGTAGAACTCTTCGACGCGCAGTTTCTCGCCGGGGTGGTAGGGCGACTCGAAGTAGCGGCGGACGCCGAGGGCGCCGTCGGGATCGGCGCGCCAGGAAAGCTCGATCCAAAATTCGTCTTCTTCCCAGATCTCGCCGAGGCCGGCTTCGGCGTGAGCTTGATAGGTGAAGTCGAAGCGGCGGCCGAGGCGCTCCAAGGCGACGCGCGCGACCGGCTGGCGGAAGGCGATCCAGCGCGCGGCCTGCGTCTCCTGGCTCATGAGGTCATGGCGCTCGGAGGCGTGGCCCATGGGCAGGACGTAGTCGGCGAACCAGGCGGTTTCGCTCCAGATGGGGGTGAGGCAGGCGTGGCGGGCGACCCAGGCTTCGTTGCTGAGCGCCTCGATCCAGCTCATGCCGTCGGGGTTGGTCCAGACGGGGTTGTAGGCGCGGGTGAAGTAGAGCGCGAGCTTGCCGCGGCCTTCCTTGAGGAAGTGCGGCAGCAAATAGCTCATCTCGAAGAAGGCGAGCGGGTATTCGCGCGGCCACATCAGCTCGTTCCAGACGGGCGGCGGCGGCGGTAGCAGCGGCGGGGCGGGAATGAACTTGTTCCAGGCGGCGAGGGCGGTGCCGCCGGGGGCGGCGACGGCGCCCATCAACACGACCAGGAACTCGAGCGCGCGCGCGACTTGCCAGCCGCCGAGATTGCCGGCGGCGGCATTGCGCCAGATGTGCGCGGAGAGGGCGGCGCCGGCGCGGCCGATCTCGCGGGCGAGGGCGACGATCTGGGCCGCTTCGACGCCGGTTTCGCGAGCCGCGAACTCGGGCGTGTAGGCGGCGTAGGCTTGCTTGAGCGCGAGAACGAAGTCGTCGAAGGCGGGCGGGTGGTCCGGCTGGACGGCGCGCATGTATTCGCGCCAGTTCACCCATTCGCGGACGAATTCGCGGTCGAAGAGGTTTTCTTCGAGCAGGAGGCGGCAGACGGCGAGCAGCAGCGCGGCCTCGGTGCCGGGCCAGGGCGCGAGCCAGATATCGGCCTTGGCGGCGGTGTTCGAGAGCCGGGGATCGATGACGCAGAGCTTGGCGCCGGCCGCCTGGGCCTCGAGGATGCGCTGCGCATGAGGATTGAAGTAATGGCCGGCTTCGAGATGCGCGCTCAGCAGCAGGATGAAGCGCGCGTTGGCGAAGTCGGGCGACGGGCGATCGAAACCGTGCCAGAGCGCATAGCCGGCGCGCGCGCCCGCCGAGCAGACGTTGGTGTGGCTGTTGTGGCCGTCAATGCCCCAGGCGTGGAGCACGCGCTGGTTGTAGATCAGCTCGTGGCCGGGGCGGCCGACATGATACATGATCTCGTTGCGGCGGCCTTCGCGCAGGGCGGCGCGGAGGCGCGAGGCGAGGTCGTCGAGCACCGCGTCCCAGCTCACGCGCTCCCATTTGCCCTCGCCGCGGCGGCCGGCGCGCCGCAGCGGATAGCGGATGCGCTCGGGATCGTGAATTTGATTGAGCGTGGCCGGGCCTTTGGCGCAGTTGCGGCCGCGGCTGCCGGGATGGGCGGGATTGCCCTCGAAGCGCTGGATGCGGGCGCTTCCCTTCTCGACGTAGGCGAGCAAGCCGCAGGCGGCCTCGCAGTTGAAACAGACGGTGGGGATCAGCGCATAGCGCTTCTCGACGCGGCGCGGCCACTGCGCGGCGTCGAACTCGACCCAATCGTCCCAGCGCCCGGGCGGCGGAAACCGCGCCAGGCCGCCCGGCGGCGGGTCGAGGGCGCGGGCGGCGGGGTGGAGGGGCTGGGCGTCCATGGCGGTGTGGGTTAAGAGAGCGGCACCGACTGGCCGGCGGCGATCCAGAGCGCATCGAACCACCACAGGCCGGCGAGCGCGAGCGCGGCGGCCGCGGCGGCGAGAGCGGCGGCGGGGGCGACGAGCGCCGCCGCGGCCAGCGCCAGCGGCGCCGCCGTGCCCAGAACGAAGGCGAGCAGCCAGAAGCGGCGGCCGCGGATGAGATTGCGGCGCGCCACACGCTCGGCCGCGCCGCCGCGCGGACGCGCCTCGGCCAGCAAGAGCGCGATAGCGGCGGCCAGGGCGGCCACGAACACGACCAGGGCCGGGCGCGGCGCGGCGGGCAGGAATAAACCCGCCAGCAGCCAAACCGCCGCACCGGCGGCGAAGGCCTGGGCGAGCAGATGCCAGAAGAAGAGACGGCTCAGCCACAGATCGCGTCCCTTGGCCTGGCCGAAAAGGAAGGCGCTGTAGGCGGCGGCGAAGGCGGCGGCAACGGCCGCGAGCGCAGCGAGGCCGGCGGGGACCGCGCCGCGGGTGACGGCCGACGCGAGCCAGGCGACGGCCAGCGCGCCGTAGGCGCCGAGAATGTAAGCGCCGAGCACGAGCCAGGAGCGGCGGTTCCCTTTCGTGAGCAGGAACAGGAACCGCTCCGGACGCTTGAGGTCGGCTACCAGCAGAGCGAGGGTCGCGGCTAGAAAGAGGAGGGCGACGACCGGGGCGACGAAGAGGCGCGCCGGGCCGGCGCCGCCGAGCAAGGCGGCGACCAGCAACGCGCCGGCCGCGACGGCTTTGGTCCAAAGATAGAGCGCGATCTTCGCGCCCCAGGGCGCGGGGTGGGCGACGTTGTAGATCTCGCGCGCCGCCGCGGGCGGAGCGGCGGGCGCGGCGGCAATCGCGCCGCGGCGCTCGGCCCAGGCAAACGCGGCAGGCCGCGCCAGCGACTCGGGCGCCAGCAGGGGCGGGGCGAGAGCCACGTAACGCAGCTTGGGCCGGGTTTGCTTTTCCGGCTTGCGCACTTCGGTCGGCCGCTCCGCGGCAACGCGGCTGACGGCGCTCGCGGGATCGTCGAGGTCGCCGGCCAAGATCGCCTGCGTCGGGCAGACGATGACGCAGGCCGGCTCCAGGCCGCGCTCGATGCGATGAGCGCAGAAGTTGCACTTGGCGGCGGTGCGGCTGGCGGGATCGAGATAGAGGGCGTCGTAGGGGCAGGCTTGCATGCAAGCCTTGCAACCGACGCAGCGGGCAGAATCGAAATCGACGATGCCGTCGGAACGGCGGAAGAGAGCGCGGGTGGGGCAGATGGGGAGGCAGGGAGCGTCGTCGCAGTGGTTACATCGCATCACGCCGAAGTAGCGCTGGGCGTGCGGGAAGGAGCCTTCTTCAACGACTTTGACCCAAGTGCGAAAGACGCCGACCGGCACCTGGTGCTCTTCCTTGCACGCCACCGTACAGGCGTGGCAGCCGATACATCGGTCTTGCGCGATGACGAAGCCGTAGCGCATGGACGAACAAGAATAGTACCGGAAGCGCGCAGGCGGCGGGCGGCCGCGGGCCGCGCTGGCGGATGACGCAGGGCGGGACAGCCTCAGCGGCGCTGCAGCGGCTTCACTCGCCTAGATTCCGTGGAATCTGGAACCTTCGCCGCCGGCGAAAAGCACAGATTGCCGGCCTTCGCGCCCGCGTTCCCGCCGGCGTTTCGCTCCGCCGGAGGCGGCAGCAAACCCGCCGGCCGTCTCACCGGCCGCCGCACCGGCGGCCGTTAACCCGTGATGCGGCGGGAGCGGGACGAGCGGCGCCGGGATTGCAGTTCGTTGGAGACGGGGCGGCGCTTCTGCTTGCCGGTGCCGGTGGGCGCGCCGCGCCGGCCGGAGCCATTGCGCAGGACAGATTTGATGTTCGCGGGAACGACGGGGGCCGGCGCTTCGATCACCGCCGGCGCGTTGCGTTTGGCCATAGGGAAATTTTAGCGAAACGCCTGAGCGCGCCGATATAATTTGACTGGGATGAGGCGCGAAGAAGCCATCGCGGCCGCCGCGGAAAGCCGCGGCCCCGCGCCGTATGCGTTTCCCACCCAGCGATCGCGCGGGCGCCGCTATCCGGAGGCGCCGCATCCCTATCGCGGAGAATTCCAGCGCGACCGCGACCGCGTGATCCACTCGCGGGCGTTCCGCCGCCTCGAGAACAAGACGCAAGTCTTTCCGCAGCGCTATTCCGACCATTTTCGGAACCGCTTGACCCACACCCTGGAGGTCGCGCAAATTTCGCGCACGGCGGCGCGGCAGTTGGGGCTCAATGCCGAGTTGACGGAGACGCTGGCGCTGGCACACGACATCGGCCACCCGCCCTTCGGCCACTCCGGCGAGCAGGCGCTGGACCGGGCGATGCAGGACCATGGAGCCCATTTCGATCACAACTTGCACGCGCTGCGCATCGTCGAGACGTTCGAGCAACGCTATGCGGAGTTTCCCGGCCTCAACCTGACCTTCGAAGTGCGCGAGGGCATCGTCAAGCACTCTCGCGACTACACGGCCGCGGAAGCGCCGGAGCTGGCCGAATATGAACTCGACTTGCGGCCGCCGCTCGAGGCGCAACTGATCGATTGGACCGACGAGATCAGCTACAACTCCGCCGATCTGGACGACGCCTACGAAGCGCGCTTGTTGTCGCTGCCGCAGATCCGGGCGGGGGTGGATCTTTTCGCCGGCATGCTCGATCAAGTGCACGATCTGTATCCGCACGCGCCGGAAAAGCTGCGGTTCAACGAGGCGCTGCGTCGGGTGATCGACTATTTCGTGACCGACTTGATCGAGACCACGCGCGCAGCGGCGGCGCCGTTCGGCGACGTGGACGAGCTGCGCCGCCATGGCGGCCGCGTGGCCGGCATGGGCGCCGAAGCGGATCGCGCGCGCCGGCAATTGAAAGCGTTCTTGCACGCCAACCTCTACAACCATCCGCAGTTGCGGCGGGAGAAGGAGCGGGCGGAGGCATTGGTCGAAGAGACATTCCGGTTTTTCATGGAGCGTCCATCGCAACTGCCGCACAGCTACCAGGAGCAGACTTCGCGCCTGCCGCTGCACCGGGTGGTCTGCGACTATTTGGCGGGCATGACGGACACCTACATCGCCGAGCTGCATCGCGACATGATTCCGGCGCGGCGCGTGGCGCGGTAGCGCGGCGCAGGCGCGCGAAGCGCGCCGAGGAGGAACGCGGAGGGGGAATCGATGAGCGCGGTAACGTTGACGGCATCGGGAATTTTGACCGGGCTCGTGCTGATGGGCTGCTTCGAGCAGTTTGCGCACTATCGGCTGAAGGGCATACGATCGCGCAACTTGTCGTACCTGCTCGCGGCCGGGGGCCTGTTCTTTTTCTTTCTGTCGCTCTTGGGAACGGCGGCGGTGCAGCAGCTCGTCGCGGGGCTGGCAGAGCCAGGCGCCCGGTTCGGATGCTTTCTGGCGGGATGCGCGCTGCTGCTCGGCGCGGTCGTGATGTTTCTCTACTTGACGTACTTTCGACCCGGCCGGCTGCGCTTTGAAGATCAGATCGTGGGCGAGCTGCCGCAACTGCCGCCTGACTAGGCGCTGGCAAGCGCAAGAGGGTTGCCGCGGCGAAGGGGCCGGCGGCCTATCTACTCATTCCAAGGAACGGGGCTGGAGGGGAGCGTCATCGGCGCGGAAGCGAGTGGCCAGATGATGCATGAGAAGCTTGACCGCGGCGCGCGCGTCTTCGCCGGGATCGTTGCGCCAATGGAAGATGGCATCGGCCAGCACCTGCTGGCCGCGCACGTAATCGTGATCCCAAGCGCGCCGCTTATCGTAGGAGCGCGAGTTGGGAACGCGCATGGAGACGACTTTTCCCATAAAGCCCTGGTGTGATGCGAGAGGAATCTTGATGGTTGCGCACGGAGTCGAACCGGCACCGGCGCCGCTTCCCGCGAGCGCGGACTTGCGCGTCCGCTCCCGCCTCTCTTGGTCGAGAGTGCCGAATCGCGACCGGCGACTCTTGCGTCTCTCTTGAGGATAATGAGGAATGACGTTTGCTGGTGCAAGAGTAATTGCGCTGGACGTTGGGGAGCGGCGCATCGGCATCGCCGTCAGCGATGAATTAGGCCTTACGGCCCAGGGGCTCGAGACTCTGGAACGCCGGAACGTGGCGACCGATATGGCGCGCCTGGGCGCGCTGGCCGAGCAGTATCAGATCGCGAATTGGGTGGTGGGGCTGCCGCTGCGCCTAAGCGGCCGGGAAAGCGGGCAGGCAGAAAAGGTGCGCGCCTTCGGGCAGCGCTTGGAGCAGGCCTCGCGGCGGCCGGTGGAATTCCTCGATGAACGGCTGACCACCGTGGAAGCCGAGCGGGTGTTGCGCCAGGCGGAGCAGAGCCGGCAGAAGAGCCGGCGCGCGGTGGACCGCATGGCGGCGGTGATCCTGCTGCAGAGCTATCTGGACCGGCGGCACGGCGCAGGCGGTCCGGCGGAGCGCTAAATCTCGACGGCCGCAGCCAGGCCCAGCCCGCCGGAGGCACAAAGCGTGGCCAACCCGAGGCGGCCGCCGCGCTGCCGCAGCGCGTGCAGCAACGTCACCAGAATGCGCGCGCCGCTGCAGCCGGTGGGATGGCCGAGGGCGATGGCTCCGCCGCGCACGTTGAGCCGCTCGAGATCGAAGGGCATTTCCCTTTGGCAGGCGAGGACCTGGGCGGCGAAGGCTTCGTTGAGCTCGATCAGGTCGAAATCCGCGAGCGCCAGGCCGAGCTGGGCGAGCAGGCGCTGGGTGGCGGGGACCGGGCCGAGGCCCATGCGACGCGGATCGACGCCGGCGGCGGCGAAGCCGCGCAGGCGCGCGATCGGGGCGAGGCCATGCGCGGCGGCGAACTCGGCACCGGCGACGACAAGGGCGGCGGCGCCATCGGCGATAGCGGAGGCGTTTCCGGCGGTCACCGTGCCATCGGCGGTGAAGACGGGCGGCAGGCGCGCCAGCTGCGCGAGTTCGCTGGGGCGGGGCGGCTCATCGTCGGCGATGGTTTGGGTGCGGCCGTCAATCGTCATCTCCAGCGGCGCGATTTCGGCGGCGAAGTCGGCGCGCGCGGCCAAGGCACGGGTTTGCGAGCGCAGCGCGAAGGCGTCTTGCTCGGCGCGCGGGATCTGATATTCGCGCGCCAGCAGGTCGGCGGTTTCGCCCATGACCATCTCCGATAGCGGGCAGAGATAGCCGTCGCGAAGCATCGCGTCCACGAGCGGTTTATGGCCCATGCGCGCGCCCCAGCGCACGTCCTCGAGGAGATAGGGGATGCGGCTCATCGCCTCGACGCCGCCGGCGAGCACGCATTGCTGGCGGCCCAGGGCGATTTCCTGCCAAGCCAGCTCGACGGCCTTGAGGCCCGAGGCGCAGGCCTGGTTGACGGTGAAGGCGGGCACGGCGTCGGGCACGCCGGCGCGGCGGCCGACCTGGCGCGCGGGATTGGGACCGCCGCCGGCCTGGCGGGCATTGCCGAAGATCGTGGCGCCGACGGCGGCGGCGGGCACGCCTGCGCGCGCGAGCGCGGCGGCGGCGGCGTGGCCGCCCAACTGTGCGGCGGTACAGGTCCGCAAACGTCCGCCGAAGCGGCCCATCGGCGTGCGCACGGCGCTCAAGATGACAACATCCATGGCCTTGGGGACGGCGCGAAGGGGCCCGATTTCCAGTATATTGGCTGGGCCGTGACACCCGACGAAATGCTGGACCAACTGGAGGACGCCATGCGCCAGTTGGCGGTGCAGTACGAGGCCTATTTTGCCGGCGGCCACAAGCGGCCCTCGGCCGACCTCACCTGGCGGGTGGACAACTACTTCCGGATGCTGAACGAGAGCACGACGCTGAAGTACGCGCAGCGATTCCGGTTGAACCAACTGCAACAGCGCCATGCGGTGGTGACCCGCGTTTGGCGGCGCAAGCTGGACATCAAAGAGAGCGGGTGGCGGCGCGCCACGGACCGGCTGCTGAGCGTGAGCGGCGCGCATGAATCCACCGAGGCGGTGCCGCGGACGGCGGAGTGCCACATCGACCTGGGCCACGGCACGGAAGTGGACGACGCCAACATCGAGCGCCTCTACGCCGCTTACTTGCGCGCACGCGAACGCGCCAGCGACGCCGTGCCGGCCGGAACGCTCGAACGCTTCCGGTCGCTGATCGAGAAGAAAGCGGCGGAGATTCGCACCCAGCACAACGACGCCCACGTCGCCGCCACGGTCACGCTCGAAGACGGCCGGGTCAAATTGCGGCTGGAGGCCAAAGAGGAACGGTAGGCGCGGCAGGCAGCCGGGGCGACCGGTCTGCCCGGCCGGCGGCTCTCCTGGGGCACGAGACCGGCGAGCGGCGGGTGTGGCAAACTTTGGCTTTCCCCATGAGCCAATCCTCCGTCGCTTCCCGTCCGCGTCTGGCGCTGCTTTCGGTTTCCGATAAGACCGGTCTAGCCGAATTTGCGCGCCGCTTGGCGCGGGCCGGCTTCGAACTCGTCTCCACCGGCGGCACGGCGCGCACGCTGCGGGAAGCGGGCTTGCCGGTGCGCGACGTGGCCGAGCTGACCGGTTTTCCCGAAATGCTCGACGGGCGCGTGAAGACGCTGCATCCGCGCGTGCACGGAGGGCTCCTCGCCCGACGGGATCAAGCCGAGCATATGCGGCAATTGGCGGAACAGGAGATCGCGCCGATCGACTTGGTGGTCGTGAACCTGTATCCGTTTGCGGCAACGGCGGCGCGCGCCGGCGTATCGTTGGCGGAATTGATCGAGAACATCGATATCGGCGGACCCTCGATGATCCGCTCGGCCGCCAAGAATTTCTCCGCCGTGACCGTGGTCACCGCGCCGGAAGACTATGAACGGGTGGCGGCGGAGATCGAACGGCACGGCGAGACGTCGGCGGCGACGCGCTGGGAGCTGGCGCAGAAGGCCTTCGCGCGCACCGCGGACTACGACGCCACGATCGCGGCGACGCTCGCGCGCGTCGAAGGCGGCGACGGCAGCCGGACGCTGCCGGCCACGGCGGGCGGGATGCCGATGGCGCTTTCGATTCACGCGGCGAAGACGCACGACCTGCGCTACGGCGAAAACCCGCATCAACGGGCGGCGCTTTACCGCGATCCGGCCGCGCGCGGCGGCATCGCCTGGGCCGAATGCCTGCAAGGCAAGGAATTGTCATTCAACAACCTCGTTGACCTCGAGGCGGCCTGGCTGCTGGCGCAAGAGTTCGAGGAGCCGGCGGCGGCGATCATCAAGCACACCAATCCCGCCGGCTGCGCCACCGGCGTGGGCTTGGCCGAGGCGTACGAAAAGGCGCTGGCGTGCGATCCGGTTTCGGCTTTCGGCGGCGTGATCGGAGTCAACCGGGCGCTGGACGGCGAGGCGGCCGGCAAAATGGCGGCGCTGTTCGTCGAGTGCATCGCAGCGCCGGAGTTCACCGCGGAAGCGCGGTCGGTGCTGGCCGCGAAGAAGAATCTCCGCTTGGTGCGGGTGGCGCCGCTCGGCGGCGCTCCGGAATTGGCCTTGCGCTCGATCTCCGGCGGCTGGCTGGCGCAGGATCCCGACACGCATCGGCTGCGCGCCGAAGATCTAAAGGTCGTGACGCGGCGAGCGCCGAGCGAGGAAGAGCGGCAAGCGCTGATGTTCGCCTGGAAGGTCGTCAAGCACGTCAAGAGCAACGCCATCGTCTTCGTCAAGCCCGGGCAGACCGTTGCCGTCGGCGCGGGCCAGATGAGCCGCGTGGATTCGGTGAAGATCGCGGCGATGAAGGCGCAACTGCCCCTGGCGGGTTCGGCGGTGGGCAGCGACGCGTTCTTCCCGTTTCCGGATGGCGTCGAGGAAGCGGCACGGCACGGCGCGACGGCGGTGATTCAGCCGGGTGGCTCCGTGCGCGACGCCGAGGTGATCGCGGCCTGCGATCGCTTGGGCTTGGCGATGGTGTTTACCGGCATCCGCCATTTTCGGCACTGACATTTCCGGGACTGACATTTTCGGGACTCGCATTTTTGGCACTGGCAGGCGCGCGCTCCGTCTTGCCTAGACTGAACCGGCGCGGGCGGGCGCGGCGGCGACAGCCGCTTGCCGCTTGCGCGCGATGAACGCGGTCAGACGGCCCAAGCTACCGAAATTCGCGGGGGTAATTTCGAGATCGTCGATCGTCAGCGCGAAGCGCTCTTCGATGAAGCTGACGAGATCGAGGACGTTGCCCGAATCGAGCACGGATTCAAACAGCGCCTGATGAGCCGCCAGGGCGGCGGGCGCGGTTCCCGGCGCCAACTCGGTGGCGATGAAGTTCGCCAGAATCCGCTCAGTTTGCTCAGAGCCCAACGGGGGACGCACCTTTTCGTTGGAAGACCATAAAAGGAAAGAGGATGTATTGCGCGACCGAAGCAAGGCAGGCGGCGGCGCCCGCGCCGGCGCGGCAACCATGATCTCCAGGTCCGGCTCTAACCGCCGAGAACAGGATGGCGCACGGTTGGAGCGAAGAACAGGAGCGGGGATTCGCGGCCGCGGCGGAGTTTGCGCGCGTTGAGATCAACCCCACTTTAGGCGCACGCCTCGAGAACGGCACGCTTCCGCGTGAGCTGTGGCGGCGCTGCGGCGAGTTCGGCTGGTTCGGACAGATCCTGCCGGCTGAGGCCGGCGGCGTCGGCAATGACGTGCTGACGGCGGTGCGGGCCTGGCAAGGACTGGGCTACGGCTGCCTCGATGCCGGCATGCTCATGGCGCTGGGAACGCACGCGTGGTGCGTGACGCTACCGATCTTTCGCTTCGGCAACCCGCAGCAACGAACGCGCTTTTTGGGGCCGCTGGTGCGCGGCGAGGCGATCGGCGCCATCGCCATTTCCGAGAGCGAGCACGGATCGGATGCGCGGGAATTCACGACCCGGGCGCCGGCGCGCGGCGCCGGGTTCGTGCTGCACGGCACGAAGACGTTCGTGACCAATGCGCCCGCCGCCGATCTGTTCTTGGTCTTTGCAACCACGCGTCCGGGCGGCGGCTATTTCGGCGCCTCCGCCTTTGTCGTCGAGCGCGGCAGCGCGGGGGTGCGGGTCGGGCCGCCGCTCGCGAAAATGGGCCTGAAGACCAGCCCGATGGCGGAGGTCGCCTTCGACGAGGTAGCACTCGGGCCGGAGCATTGTTTGGGCGAGCCGGGCGCAGGCCAGGCGCTGATGCGCGCCGCGCTGGAGTGGGAGCGCGGCTGCCTGCTAGCACCTGCCGTCGGCGTCATGGAACGACTGCTGGCGGCCACGGCCTCGCATTGCGTCGCCCGGCGGCAATTTGGGCGGCCGATCATCGAGTTCGAGGCGGTAGGCCACCAATTGGCGGAGATGAAGCTGCGCTTGGAGCGCGCACGGCTGTTTCTCGAAGACTTCGCGCGGCGCAAGGACGCCGGCGCCAAAGCCGACGTCGAGGCGGCGATGGCCAAGCTCGAGATCAGCAAGAGCTGGAATCAATGCGCGGCCACGGCGCTGCACCTCCACGGCGCTTACGGCTATTGCGCCGATTTGGAATTCGAGCGCACGTGGCGGGATGCAGTCGCCAGCCGGATTTATTCGGGCACGTCGGAAATGCAACGCAACGCGATTGCGGAAAGCCTGCTGGCCGAAGGGCGCGTGCGCGCGTCGCGGGCCCACCCATGAGACCTTGGCTGCTGACCCAAGCCGTCGCCGGCACGGTGGCGCGCCGGCCGGAGGCCCCGGCGCTGCGCGACGGCAAAGTCGAATTGAGCTACGGCGCGCTTTGGCAGGAGAGCGGGCGGCTCGCCGCCGGCTTGCAAGCGCTCGGCCTCGGCCCCGGCGAGCGCGCCGGGATCTGCTTGAAAAAGTCGGCCGCCGCCGGCATCGCCATTCTGGCCGTGCTGCGCGCGGGAGGAGCGTACGTGCCGCTCGACCCCGTCGCTCCCCCGGCGCGCTTGGCGGCGCTGATCCGGGACTGCGGCCTGCGCGTCGTGATCGCCGGCGACGATCAGCCCGGCGTCGAGGAACTGAGGCGAGCAGCCGCGGAGTCGCCGGTGCGGCATTGGGTGACGGCGACGGGCGCCGCACCCGGGTGGCGAGGAGTCGAGCTGGGGATTGAGGAACCGGCGCCGCGCCGCCGCGTCGGCGGCGATCTCGCCTACGTGCTGTATACCTCCGGCTCGACCGGGCAGCCGAAAGGGGTGATGCACTGCCATCGCCATGCGCTGAATTTCATCGAGTGGGCGGCCGAAGAAACGGCGCTGGGCGAGCAGGATCGCGTCGGAGGCTTCGCGCCGCTGCACTTCGATCTTTCGATCTTCGACCTGTTCGCGAGCTGGAGCCGGGGTGCGTGCTTGTGCATGCTCGATGCCGTCACCGCGCGCTTTCCCGCCGCCATGGCGGCCTGGCTCGATCAAGAGCGCATCTCGGTGCTGTACTGCGTGCCGTCGGCGCTGGTGCGCCTGCTGCCCCGCTGCGATCCCGAGCGCGGCGGCGCGAATTTGCGCAGCCTGCGCGCGGTGATTTTTGCCGGCGAGGTCTTCCCGGTCGCCCCGCTGCGCGCATGGGTGGCGCGCTTGCCGCAAACGGCGTTTTACAACTGGTACGGGCCGACCGAGACGAATGTGTGCACGGCCTATCGCGTGCCGAGCGCGCCTGAGTTGATTCCCGATCCACTGCCGATCGGAACGGCGTGCCCCAATTTCGAGCTTCGCGCCGGCGATGAGAGCGGGCAGCCGAGTCCGGATGGCGCCGGGTATTTGTGGGCACGAGGCGAGATCTTTCTCGGCTACTGGGGTGATCGGCAGCGGACGGCGCAGGTCTGCCGGCCGTTCGCGGGCGCTGACGGCTTGGAGGCGGTTTGGTACAACACCGGCGATCTGGCGCGGCTGGACGGTGACGGCGTCTGGCACTTCGAGGGGCGGCGCGACGATCTGGTGAAAGTGCGCGGGTATCGCATCTCGCTGCTCGAGATCCAGCAGACGCTTTTGCGCGCGCCGGCGGTGGCGGCGGCGGCGGTTTTGCTCATCGGGGAGCCGGGCGGGGAGGCGCTGCACGCTTATGTCGCGCTGCAGGCGGGGCAGACGGCGAGCGCGGCGGAGGTGAGGAACTGGTGCAGCCAGACGCTGCCGCGCTACATGGTGCCGGAGGTGCACGTCGTGGCGCAGCTTCCGGAAACGGCCACGGGCAAAGTGGACCGCGTCAAGCTGGCGGAACTGGCGCGGCAGGGGGCGGCGGCATGACCGCGGCGCGCGCGGCCATCCCGTGCGGGGCGCCCGCGCGGGCGCAGCCGGAGCCTTGGCATCCGCCGGCACTGCTCGGCAGCACGGCGTACCGGCGCATCGGCCGGGCGCTCGATCGCAGCGGTCTGAAGCGCTGGCTGGAGTTTCATGTCCACGTCTATATCGCCGCCGAGCGGGAGCGCTTGCGCGCGCCGGCGCGGCCGCCGCGCGGCCTGCGGTTGGCGCAAGAGACGGCGGCGGCGCTGCCGGCCTTGGCCGCGCTGCGTCCGGAGCCGATCGAAGCGCTCCGCGAGCGTTTCGAAGCGGGCCACTGGTGTTTCGCGGCATGGCAAGGGCAACGTTGCGTCGCCTACCTGTGGGCGGTGGCCGGGCCGGCGGATCTGCCTTCCCTGCTCGGCTGCATTTGGCGCATCCCAGCAAGCTGGGTGTGGATTTACGACCTCTACACCGTACCGGGATTGATCGGCGCTTTCGGCCACCTCAACCAAGCGCTATGGCGGGCGATGGGCGGCGAGTGGCGCTCCATCGCGGGGCAGGTGGAGTGCGACAACCGCGCTTCGCGCGCCGCCCATGCCTCGCTCGGATTCGCCGAACTGGGCGCGATCTGGAGCTGGCGCCTCGGCCCCTGGCGATGGCATTGCATCCAGGACCATCGCCGCCACCGCAGGCGCTGGCGCTGGGGAACGCCCGCGATCGCGCCGGACGAATGGACATGAGCGCGACCCACGCCAATCTCTCACCGGCGGAGGCGAACGCACGCCAGCGCGCGCCGGTGGCCTTGCGCTGCGCCTGCGGACGCGCCCTGCCGCTGCGCCGCAACGAGCTGCTCTGCGTCTGCGGCCGCAATTTGGGGGCGCGGCAGGATGGGCTGTGGCGCATCGGCCAGCCCGCTCCCTATTGGGGCGAGGTGGAAGAGGAGCGGATGGCCGACCTGCTGAGCGTCTGCCGGCGGCGGAACTGGCGGTCCGCGGCAAAGAAAGTGCTGCCGGAACTGGCGGGGTATTTGCTCGACGCGCGTCGCGCCGCGTTCATCGAAGTGCTGCCCTTACCGCCGGGACGGCGGCTGCTGGAGATCGGCGCCGGCATGGGCGCGATCTCGGCCGAGCTGGCGCGCGACTATGACGTGGTGGCAATGGAAGGGGTGCGCGAAAGGGCCGAGTTCCTGGCGCTGCGCGCCGCCCAGGATGGCCTGGAGCGGCTGCAGGTGATTTGCGCGGACTGGCACTTGATCCGCTTCGCCCCCAGTCAATTCGACGGCATCATCATGAACGGCGTGCTGGAATGGGTCGGACTCGGCGATCGCGCCGGATCGCCGCGCGCGGCGCAGCTGCGCTTCCTGCGCCGGGCGCGGGAGTGGCTGGCGCCGGACGGGGTGATCTATCTCGCCATCGAGAACCGCTTCGGCCTGCCGGTGTTGCGCGGATCGCGGGATCACAGCGGCTTGCCGTTCACGAGCCTGCTGCCGCGCTGGGCGGCGCGGCTGGCCTGCGCGTTTTGGGCGCCGTACCGATCCGGCGCCAACCGCGGCTACCGCACCTATACCTATTCCTACGGCGGCTACCGGCGATTGCTGGAGCAAGCCGAGCTCAAGATCGAGCAGAGCTACGTCTGCCCGCTCGGTTACAACCTGCCCGTCGGCCTCATGCCGCTGCATCCGGCGGCACTGCGCTTCCAAAAGGCGCGCCGGGGCATGGCAAGAGGGATTTTGTGGCGGGCGGCGCGGCGGCGGCTGAACTGGGTTTGGCTGTATCGCGCGCTGGGCGGAGACTTCGCGTTCGTGCTGAGCGCGGCATCACCCGCCAGCGTGGTGGCATTGCCCAGCGGCGAGCGCAACGATGCATGAGCTGGTTTGGCGCCTCTGGAGCCGCGAAACGGGCAAAAAGGCGCTGGCGCCGCTGCCCGCCGATCCCGGCCAGGTCACGCTGGCGTGCTTCGGCGCGGGCGGCCGCGATCCGGTGTGGATCGCGAAGATCGCGCGCGATGCCGCCGGGCGGCAGCGGCTGCGCCAGGAACGCGCCGCCTTGGCACAGCTCGCGCCCTGGCGGACGCAATTGCTTGCGCCCGGCGAACTGGATTGGCAGGAGACCGAAGCCGATGCCTGCCTCATCGAATCCGGCCTCGGCGGGCGCCTGCGGTATTGGCGGACGCGGCGGGACGGCCTCCGGGGACACGGCGGCGAATTGGCCGAATCCGTGGTGGCCTGGATCATCAAGTTCCAAAGCCTAGTGGCGCCGCCGCGCGCCGTGAGCGTCCGCGAGCTCGCGGCGGAGTACGCGGCGGCGTTGCGCTCCAGCCCAGGAAAGTGGCCGCCGCCGGATTGGGCGGATGCCTTGGAAGATGCGAGCGCCGGCAGCGAACCCCGGCCGGCGGCGCCGATTCACGGCGATCTGTGGTTCGGCAATTGCCTATGGCGCGAAGGGTTGAGCGGCATCACCGACTGGTGCGGATTCGACGCCGGTAGCCCGCTGGACGATCTGCTCTCGTTCCTGATCAAGTGCCCCGCGCGGCCGCGCGAACGGCATTCGCTGTTTCGCGCGTACTTTTTCGAAGACTGCGCGCTGATGCGGCAGACTCGCGCCTGGGCGGCGCGGCTGGCGCCGCCGCCAGCCTGGCGGCTGTGCTTCTATTTGTTCCTGGCGCGCCGGCTGCGCTGGGAAGCCGGATTGGCGAATCAGCCGCGCAGCGAACAGGAGCGAGCCGACGCGCGCGCCGAATGGACCCCGACTCTGGCCTGGCTGCGGGAGCGCCGCTTCCCGGCTCCATGGAGTTGAAGTTGCGAGGATTGCGGCCGGCCGCCGCGGGCGGGCGCGCGAGCCTGAATTTACGGTACGCTCAAATGATCAGGAATGGATCGCGCGCCTTCAGTTGCCCCTCCCGAGGCAACCCCTGGATATTTGGCCGGGTCGCAACGAGTCATCTATGCCGCCATCGCCGGCAATGCCGCGATCGCGGTGTTCAAATTTCTCGCCGCGTGGATCACTAACAGCTCGGTCATGCTCGCGGAAGCGATTCACTCGGCGGTGGATACCGGCAACGAGATGCTCTTGCTGCTGGGCACGCGGCGCAGCCGGCATCCGGCGGACTCGGTGCATCCCTTCGGCTACGGCAAGGAGCTTTATTTTTGGTCGCTGCTGGTGGCGATGCTGGTCTTCGCCCTGGGCAGCGGGCTCTCCATTTACGAGGGCGTCACGCGGCTGCGGGCGCCGCAGGTGGAAAGCGTTTCGACCACCTGGAACTACATCGTCTTGGGGGTCGCGGCGATTTTCGAGTTCTTGTCCTGGTCGGTGGCGCAGCACGAGCTGAATCGCCTGCGGCCCAAGGGCTTGAGCCTGATCCGGACCATACAGCGCAGCAAGGACCCGAGCGTATTCTCGGTGTTTTTGGAGGACACTTGCGCGCTGGCCGGACTGGCGGTGGCGGCGCTCGGGATTTTTTTCAGCCACCTGCTCCATCTGCCGTGGCTCGATCCGGCGGCTTCCTTGGTGGTAGGCGGCCTGCTGGCGGCAGCGGCCTGGATTTTGGCTGCGGAGAGCCGGGCGCTGCTCGTGGGCGAGAGCGCCACCGAGGAGCAGATTCGCGCCGTGCGCGCCATGGTCTTGGCCGAACCCGCCGTCGAGCAGGTCGGCAGAATCTTCACCATGCAACTGGGGCCAGGGGCGGTGCTGATGACCGCCAATATACGGTTCCGGCGCGACCTCCGGCTGCAAGACCTCGAGGCCGTGATCGACCGCATCGAGCGCCACGCCCGCGAGATCGATCCCACGATTCGCCACGTCTTTTTGGAGGCGGAGTCACTGCGGGCGACCACCGGCGCCGAACCCCAGCGCGACGGGAGCTGATCACTTCCGCGACGGGGACACGAATCGGCAGGCTTCGCGCGCGAGACCGAGCCACTGCTCGCCGGAGCCGGAGAGCGCAACCCATTCCTTCATGCGCCCGGGACGCGGCTCGAAGGGCCGGCCCAAGCCGGCGGCCACGAGCTTCTCCCCTCGCGCATTCGGAAGCTTGCAAACGAAGTCTCCGCGGACACACATGGCGAAGATCTTGCCGTTGACCTTCAGGCCGAAGGAAGACATGAGTTTGCCGGCGGTAACTCGGCGATCGGCCGCGAAGGCCGCCACCAGCGGCGCCCATCGCGGACCCACCGCCGGGGCCGCTCCTTGGCCGGCCGGCGCGAGCGCTGCGAGGCCATGGACCCAATGTGCCGGAGCCTCGCGGGCGGTGAGAGCCAAGCGAACGGGGCGGCGCAAACAGCGCGGAGGTACAATGGCGGAGCAGCAAAGGAGCGATCCAGATGAAACGCATTGCCGCTTTCGCCAGCCTGTCGTGTTTGCTCTTCGTGCTCGTCCCTGCCGCCTGCGCCCAGGGCAATCCGGTTTCCGACACCGTGCGCCAGATCGTCGCCCGGCAAGGCCGCAACTTGGTCGCGGCGGCGGAGGCGATGCCGGCCGAGAAATATAGCTACCACCCCACGCCACAGCAGATGACGTTCGGCCACCTGATGCTGCACGTCGCCAATTCGAATCTGTTTCTTTGCGCGAAGATCAGCGGCAAACAGGCGCCCGCGAGCGACTTGAAGGACACCGCGCCCAAAGCGCAATTGGTAGCCCATTTGCGCGAGTCGTTCGATTTTTGCCGCAGCGCGCTGGCCGGGGTCACCGACGCGGACCTGGGACAACAGGTAAGCTGGTTCGGCGGCCGGCAAGTGCCCAAGGCCGAGGCGATGATCGGCATCACCGACGATCTCTACGATCACTACGCCACGGCGGCGAATTATCTGCGCCTGAATGGCATTCTGCCGCCAACGGCGCGCCGCGGCCGGATGTGAGCCACCAGGCGCCTTCTCCCCCGCAGACGAACCGGCCGTCCGGGGCCAGTCGCGCTCGGGAACAGGCAGGCTCGGTCACTCGGGCTTGAGGCTGCGCTCCATGAGGGCGCGGACGGCTTCGCGGGGCGGAAGATCCTCGAAGAGCACGCGCCGCATCTGCTCGGTAATGGGCATCTCGATCCCGTGGCGCTCGGCGAGGCGGCAGGCGGCGGTGGTGGTGTACACGCCCTCGGCCACCATGGTCATTTCCGCGAGAATTTCCTTGAGCTTGCGCCCCTTGCCGAGCTCGACGCCGACGCTGCGGTTGCGGCTGAGCTGGCCATTGCAGGTCAGCACCAGATCGCCGAGCCCGGCCAAGCCCGCGACCGTCTCCGCCTTGCCGCCGCACGCGCGCACCAAGCGGCTGATCTCGGCCAGGCCACGGGCGATGAGGGCGGCGAGACTGTTGGAGCCCAAGCCCAGACCGACGCAGATACCGGCGGCGATGGCGATAACGTTCTTGATGGCGGCGGCCAGCTCGACGCCGACGACGTCGTCGCTGCGGTAGAGGCGCAGGCTGGGGCCGGAGAACTCGCGTTGCAGCCGCCGCGCCAGAGCGTCATCGGCGGACGCGATCACGACCGCCGTGGGATCGCCGCGGGCCACCTCGCGCGCGAAGGTGGGTCCGCTGAGAACGGCGAAGGGGATGGCGCGGCCGCCGAACTGCGGGCGCAGCACCTCGGCCGCAACCTCGCTCATGCGCATGAGGGAGACTTCCTCGAGGCCCTTGGCGGCACTGATCAGCGGTGTCTCGGCCGCGAGAGAGGAGGCGAGATTGCCGAGCACGGCGCGGAAATAGGGCGAAGGCGTGGCCATGATCACGGCCTGGGCGCCTCGCAACGCCCATTCCAGGCTGCCGGTCGGCTCCACGCCGGGCGGCAGACGCAGCCCGGGCAAGAAGACCGGATTCTCGCGGCGCTCGAGGAGCGCAGCGCGGATTTCCTCTTCCCGCACCCACAGGCGGACGGGACGGCCGCCCTGGCCTAATACCACCGCCAGCGCCGTACCCCAACTGCCGCCGCCTACGATGGCGAGCGGCGTCATTGCGCGACGGCTCCGCCGGGCGCCGCGGCCGCGTGCTGGCCGAAGCGCCGCTCGGTGCCGTGCCGCAGGCGTTGGATGTTGCCGGCGTGGCGGCAATAAATCAGAATCACGGCGGCGGCCACGCCCAGATAGATGACGACGGGATAGCCGATGCCGACTTCATGCCACAGCAGAAAGGGAAAGGCCAAAGTCGCCACCAGCGAGGCCAGCGAGACATAGCGGCTCACGGCCAAGACGACCACGAACAGCAGGACCGCCCACGCGGTGGCCGAGGGCGACAGCGCCAAGAATGCGCCGGCCGCAGTCGCCACGCCCTTGCCGCCGCGAAAGCGGAGCCACGGCGTGAACATGTGCCCGGCGAGCACCAGCACCAGGGCCACGGCGATCCAAACAAAGTGATAGCTCAGCAAGTTGCTGCCTGTCTGAGTGAAGACGTAGGGCTGGGGAATGACGCGCCGGGCGAGATCGAGAGCCACGACGATCGCGGCATAACCCTTGGCGGCATCCAGAACGAGCGTGAGCAGCCCGAGCCCGCGCCCGGCCACGCGCATGACATTGGTGGCGCCGATGTTGCCGCTGCCGTGCGCACGAACGTCGCCGCCGGTTTTCGAGCGCACCAAAAGATAGCCGAACGGAATCGAGCCGAAGAAGAAAGCTATGAGCGGAATGAGCCCAAGGCGCATAGCACGCCGGAACGCCGGCTGGCTTTAGTTTAGCCGGTTAGTGAGCCACGGCCTCCTCGGTGTGGCGTTGGCGCGCGGTCAGGCGCGCCCGGGCCAAGAGCACGGCGCGGCCGGCGGCGGCATGATCGGCGTTGGGATCGGTGCTGCGCTGGAGCGCCTCGGCGCGCTCGAGCGCCGCCTGGGCGCGCGCGGGATCGATGTCGCCCGGCCATTCGGCCACGTCGGCCAAGATGCTGACTTTCTCCGGGCGCACTTCGAGGAAGCCGCCGCCGACCACCAGCCGCCGCTCCTTGCCCGCTTCGTCGCGCCAGCTCAACTCGCCGATGCCCAACTCGCCGATCAAGGGCGAGTGGCCGGGCAGGATGCCCATGTAGCCGCTGTAGCCGGGAATCTGCGCTTCGACTACGGTCGCGCGCGCCAGCAGGCGCTCGGGCGTGGCGATTTCGAGTTCGAAGGTGTCCATGTCCGCCTCGTCACGCCTTGGCCAGTTCGGCGGCGCGCTGCTTGACCTCCGCGATCGTGCCTTGCATGTAGAAGGCTTGCTCGGGCACGTCGTCCAGCTTGCCATCCACGATTTCCTTGAAGCCGGCGATGGTGTCGGCCAGCTTCACGTAGCGGCCCTTCAAGCCGGTGAATTGCTCGGCCACGAAGAAGGGCTGCGACAAGAAACGCTGGATCTTGCGCGCCCGCGCCACGGTGAGGCGATCTTCCTCGCTCAGCTCGTCGATGCCCAAGATGGCGATGATGTCTTGCAGATCCTTGTAGCGCTGCAAGATCTGCTTCACCTGGCGCGCGACGTTGTAGTGTTCGTCGCCGATAATGCGCGGATCGAGAATCCGCGAGGAGGAAGCCAGCGGGTCCACCGCCGGATAGATGCCGAGCTCGGCAATCTGGCGCGACAGGTTGGTGGTCGCGTCCAGGTGCGCGAAGGTGGTCGCCGGGGCGGGATCGGTGTAGTCGTCGGCGGGAACATACACCGCCTGCACGGAAGTGATCGAGCCCTTCTTCGTGGAGGTGATCCGCTCTTCCAGTTCACCCATCTCGGTGGCCAGATTCGGCTGGTAGCCGACGGCCGAGGGCATGCGGCCGAGCAGGGCGGAGACTTCGGAGCCGGCTTGCGTGAAGCGGAAGATGTTGTCAATAAAAAGCAGCACGTCCTGGCCTTCGACGTCGCGGAAATACTCCGCCACGGTCAAGCCGGTGAGGCCGACGCGCAGGCGGGCGCCGGGCGGCTCGGTCATTTGCCCGTAGATCAGCGCGGCCTTGCTCTTTTTGGAATCGCCGGGCACGATGACGCCGCTTTCGCTCATCTCCAGCCAAAGATCGTTGCCTTCGCGCGTGCGCTCGCCCACGCCGGTGAAGACCGACACGCCTCCGTGCTTGGTGGCGATGTTGTTGATCAATTCCATGATGATGACGGTCTTGCCGACGCCGGCGCCGCCGAAAAGCCCGATCTTGCCGCCGCGCAGGTAGGGCTCCAGCAGATCGATGACCTTGATGCCCGTCTCGAACATTTGCAGTTCCGTCGATTGCTCTTCGAGACTGGGCGCCGGGCGGCGAATCGGGAACCGAGTTCGCGATTCGATCGGCCCCAGCTTGTCCACCGGCTGGCCGATGACGTTCATCACCCGGCCGAGCGTCGCCTCGCCCACCGGCACGGTGATCGGGCCCCCGGTATCGATCGCCTTCATGCCGCGGACCAACCCTTCGGTGGGCTGCATGGAAACGCATTTCACCCGGCCCTCGCCCAAATGCTGCTCCACCTCGACGATGATTTCGATGGGCTCGGGAACGTCGAAGCCCTCGCTGCTGATGCGCAGCGCCTGGTTCAGCGGCGGCAAGACCTCTTCGGGAAATTGGCAGACGACAACCGGACCGGTGATTTCGATGACCCGGCCGACGGTCTGATTCGCAGTCACAGTAGCCATAAGAAGTTCCATGTGTCGGCCGCGGGCTCAACCGCTCTGGGCGGCGGCGCCGCTCACGACCTCGATGATTTCCTTGGTAATCGCCGCCTGGCGCACGCGGTTCAGATTGAGCGTCAGCGAATCGATCAGATCGCCCGCGTTCTTGGTGGCCGTGTCCATGGCGTTCATGCGCGCCGCGTGTTCGGCGGCAAAACTCTCCAGCAAGGCGCGGTACACCTGCACCTCGACGTAGCGCGGCAGCAGGGTGGCGAGCAGTTGCGCCGGCGGCGGCTCGAAGATGGCGTCGCCGGCGGCGCGGTCCGCGGCCGCCGCGGGCGGCGCCACGGGCAAGAGCCGGCGCACCGCGATCCGCTGCTGGAGCACGGACTTGAATTCGTTGCCGATTGTATAGACGGCATCCACTTCGGCGGCGGCATAGCGGCGCACTTGTTCGGCGGCGATGCCGCGCGCAATCTCGTAATGGATCGTGCGGCGCGCGAACAAGCCGACGTGTTCGCCGCTCAGCGCCAGGCCGCGGCGGCGGTAATAATCGCGCGCTTTGCGGCCGATCGCCTCCCACGTGAACTCGCGGCCGGGGCGCTCGAGCGCGAACTGCACGGCAGCCTTCACGACGTTGGCATTGAAGGCGCCGGCGAGGCCGCTGTCGGCGCTGACGACCAAGACGGCGATGCGCCGCTCTTCGCGTGCCGCCAACAGACGGGCGGCAAGATCGGCGCCGCCGTCCGCGCCGGCGACCTCGGCGGCATCGAGACGAGCGGCGACATCGGCCAGCAGCGCCGCCAGGCGCTCGGCGTACGGCCGCGCCGCCAGCGCCTGCTCCTGAGCACGGCGCAACTTCGCCGCCGAGACCATCTGCATCGCCTTGGTGATCTGGCGCATGTTGCGCACCGAGCGCAGGCGGCGGCGGATGTCGAGGAGATTCGGCATGGCGCGAGTGGAAACCGGCGGCTAGGCGCGCGCCCCTGCGTTCGCGTCGGCCTGAGCGGCGAGGAAGCGCGCCTTCGCCTCGTCCAGGGCCGCACGAAGCTGGCGGCGCAGGTCGTCATCCAGCGATTTTTGCTCCGCGAGCTTCTGGAGCAGTCCCGGATGCGCGGCCTCGAAAAAGTCATAGATGGCGGCCTCGAAGGGGCGCACCTGCTCGACCGCAAGGTCGTCGAAATAGCCGCTCGTGCCCGCCAGGATGCTGAGCACCTGCTTTTCCACGGGCAAGGGCGAATACTGATTCTGTTTCAAGAGCTCGACCAGGCGCAGGCCGCGGTTCAACTGCGCTTGCGTGGCCTTATCCAGGTCGCTGCCGAATTGAGCGAAGGCCTGCAAGTCGCGGAACTGCGCCAGCTCCAGCCGGAGGGTTCCGGCCACCTGCTTCATCGCCTTGATCTGCGCATTGCCGCCGACGCGGCTGACGGAGAGGCCGACGTTGACCGCCGGACGCACGCCGCTGTTGAAGAGGTCGCTCTCGAGATAGATCTGGCCGTCGGTGATGGAGATGACGTTGGTCGGGATATACGCCGAAACGTCGCCCGCCTGGGTTTCGATGATCGGCAAGGCGGTGAGCGAGCCGCCGCCCGACTCTTGATTCAGTTTGGCGGCGCGCTCGAGCAGGCGCGAGTGCAGGTAGAAGACGTCGCCGGGATATGCCTCGCGGCCAGGCGGGCGGCGCAGCAGCAGCGAGATCTCGCGATACTCGGCCGCGTGCTTGGAGAGGTCGTCGTAGATGACTAAGGCGTGCCGGCCGCTGTCGCGAAAATATTCGCCGATGGCGCAGCCGGCATAGGGGGCGAGATACTGCATCGGCGCCGGATCGCTGGCCGTCGCGGCCACGACGATGGTGTATTCCATGGCGCCATAGCGCGACAGCGTGGCGATCACCTGCGCCACGGTGGACCGCTTTTGCCCGATCGCGACGTAAATGCAGATGAGATCCTTGCCGCGGGAATTGATGATGGTATCGAGCGCCACCGCGGTTTTGCCGGTTTGGCGGTCGCCGATGATCAGCTCGCGCTGCCCGCGGCCGATGGGGATCATGGCGTCGATCGCCTTCAATCCGGTCTGCATCGGCTCGCGTACCGGCTGGCGATCGAGCACGCCCGGCGCCAGGCGCTCGATGGGGTTGAACTGATCGGTGGCGATCACACCCTGCCCGTCGATGGGCTGGCCGAGGGCATTCACGACGCGGCCGATCAAAGCGTCGCCGACCGGCACGGACATGATGCGATGCGTGCGCTTGACCTGGTCGCCCTCGCGAATCTCGGTGTAGTCGCCGAGCAAAACGCTGCCGACCTGATCCTCTTCGAGGTTCATGGCAATGCCGCTGACGCCATGCGGGAACTCGATGAGCTCGCCGGACATGACGCGATCGAGCCCGTAAATGCGGGCGATGCCGTCGCCCAGGGACACTACCGTCCCGACTTCATCCACGGCCAGGGTGGAGTCGTAGTTTTCAATCTGCGCGCGCAGGATTTGGGAGATCTCGTCGGCTCGAATCGTGGGCATAGGGGTCGTATTACGGGGGTTAAGGAGTCGTCAATTCGTGGCGCAGGCGGTCCAGCCTGCCGCGCAGGCTGCCGTCGTAGACGACGTCGCCGACGCGCGCGGTAAAGCCGCCGATCAACGCCGCGTCTTCTTGATAGCTGGCTTCGATGCGCGCGGCGGTGGCGGCGGCCAGGGCTTGCTCGATGGCGGCGCGCTCCTCGGCGACGAGCGGCCGGGCGCTGAAAACCTGAGCGCGGCGGATGCCGGCCTGCTCACGCCACAAGCGCTCGAAGGCGGCGGCGATGGCCGGCAGGCGCCCCGCCCGGCCGCGAACGGCGGCGACGGCCAGAAAATTGCGCATCCAGCGGGAAAGGCCGAGCCGCTGGGCCAGGATCTCCAAGACGGCGAGCTTACGCTCGCGCGCCACCGCGGGGCTGGCCAGAACCGCCCGCAACTCGCGCGACTGCTCGACCAACGCGGCGCATTGCGCCAGCTCCGGGCGCAGCCGCTCCGCCTCGGCGCCGCCGGTGGCGGCCAAGTCGAGCAGCGCCCGCGCGTAACGTTCGTCAATCAGCGCCATGCGTGCACAGGCTCCATATCAGCTCGCGCGCCGGCCGTCGGCCGCCATGTCGGCCAGCGACAGGCGGATCAAGCGCTGGTCCAAGTCGGCGGTCATTTGCCGGCGCAGCTCCCGTTCCGCCAACGTGACCGCCAATTCGCCGGCGAACCGGCGCAGCTCCTGGCGGGCCGCCTTCGCCGCCGCATCAATGTGCTGGGCCGCAAACCGGGCAATCTTCTCCGCCTCGGCGGCGGATTCGGCGTTGAGCCGGACATATTCGGCTTCCGCTTCGCGCGTGGCCTGCTCGCGCAATTGCGCGATCTCGGACTGCAGACCCTCCAGCCGCCGCTCGATGGAGCGCAGGCGCTCCTCCGCCTCGCGGCGCGCCTCGTCGGCCTCGGCCAGCCGCCGTTGGATGGTCTGGCGGCGGCCCCGCATCGTGCCCGCCAGCGTCCAGCCCTGCAATCGGCACAGCATGTAATAGAGGAAGTAGATCAGCAGCGCGAAGTTGATCCAAATCACCACCGTCCAAAGCGAGTCGGTGGAAACGTGCAGCAAGCGAGCCAGCGGCCGGAGCCAGAGGCTGATCTCCGCTTGATCGAAGCGCTGCTCCTTTTGGGCCTCCGTCGGCTGCGCCTGGCCGTTGGCGGAGGAGGGAGCGGCAGCTTGGGTGGTCTGTGCTGCGGCGGGTGGCGCCGCCGCGCCGCGCGTCTGCGCGGCCGGCAAGACGCTGCCGAGCCAAGCGACGCCCACAAAGCCGAGAATGACGGATCGGAAGAAGCGCCCGCGGCGGTTCATGCGCCAACCCCCGGCTGGCTCACGCCGGCTTCGCGCAACACGGCGCCGGTGATCACGCGCGCCATCTCCTGCGCCGACTGCTCGAGCTGCCGCTTGGCCGTGGCCATCTCCGCCGCAAGGCGCGCCTCGCCATCCTGGCGGGCCTGGTCGGCGCTCGCCCGCGCCGCCGCGAGCAGGCGGTTGCGCTCCTCGAGCGCGGCTTTGCGGCGGCTTTCGATGATGCGATACATCTCGCCGCGGGCCTGGCGCAATTGGTGTTCGTACTCGCTCAACCGCTCTTCAGCGCGCGCAATCGTGCGGCGGGCGATCTCGAACTGCCCCTCGGTCCGTTCGCGCCGCGCCGCCAGCGTGCGCTTCAGCGGATGGTAGAGGGTATGGCGCAGGTAAAGATGAAGCAAAACGAAAATGATGACGGTCGGAACCGCGTCGAGGAACAGTTGACCCAGTTGTCGCAGCAGCGTGTCCATGCGCTCTGTTTTTCAGCCAGGGCTCTTCGCGAGCCACTCCTCCTTCAGCAGGCTCACTATGCCCGCATGCCGCGGAGGGCGGTCCTCCAACCCAGCACTTCAGCAACAGCCAAATGCAATATTGTGGGGGAACGCCGGCTGAAAATCCGCGGTCATTGACGCTGGATTCGCCTGGGCGCTTGGCAAAAGTTCCCGCGGTCCCCTCTCGAAGCTGCGCCGACGCAGCGCGCCGGCTTAACCAAACCATTCTAGCAGATGACCTTCCGTAAACAAGCCCAGCCTAAACAGCGGCGCGAGCGGGGGCGGGCTAACTGCGGCGTGGCGAGCTCCCAAACGGCCGTCCGGATGCTCCCGGCAGCGGGGCCTGCCGCGGCGAAATCAATTTTGCCTATCCAGGGGGAGCCGGACTCGCGCAAAGCGGCATATAGTCGCCCGGCGTGGGCTGGCGGGCCGGCGTGGAGTTCGCGCACGGCACGCGCGCTCCGCCTGCCATGGTTCTTGTCTGCCTCTTCCTGATGACGCTGCCGCTCGCCGACGAACGCTTGCTCGCGTTTTCACTCGGCGGATTGACGATCGAAAAGTGGCTGGGCCTGCTCTGCTTCGCGTATGCCTTGGGGTATGCCGCGCGGCGCCGTCCCGTGGCCACGTGGAGCGCGCCCCTGCTGGCCTTCGGCGGCCTCTATATCGTGGCACTGGTGTCGTGGCTCGCGTGGGGCTCGTCGGCGCCGGACAGCCTGTTCTGGTCGTTCGGCTCGGAGGCCTTGTTGCTGCTGACGATGCTCTGGCTCGTGGACAATCGCGAAAAGCTGCGCTGGGCGCTGCTGGCGTCGTTCGCGTCCGTCGCGTTGATCTCGGCGTACACGATCCGGGAATGGCTGGCAGGCGCGGCGACGGCAGGAGCGGGGTTCCGGCCCGGAGCGATGGCGGGCGACGCCAACTACTTCGCCGCCGACGTGGTCATTGCGCTGCCGCTCCTGTTCGGATTCCTCGAGCATGGCGCGCGATGGGAACGGTGGTTCTGCTGGGGCACGATGCTCATGGCGGTGTTCGCCAGCACGCTCGCGGCCTCGCGCGGGGGTTCGCTCGGCTTGACGGCGGCGGTGCTGGCCTATGTGCTCGCATCGCGCGCGCCGCGAAGCGGCAAGGCCTTGCTCGTCGCCGTGATCTTGCTGGTAAGCCTTCTCGCTCCGGGCCGGCTGCTGACGCGCTGGCTGCGGCCCACCGCCGGAGATACCGCCTCGGCGCTCGATCGAACGGAGCTATGGACGGCGGCGTGGGCGATGTTGGAAGCGCACCCTTGGCGCGGCATCGGCATTGGCCAATTCAAGTCTCAACTGCCGAACTACACGCCGCCCGGCTCGGATCTCGATTTCATCGCCCATAACACCTATCTCGAGATCGCAGCGGAGATGGGGCTGCCGGGACTCGGCGCGTTCTTGGCGCTGATCGGGGGCGCCCTCTTGTCGCTCGGCGAGGTACGGCGCGCCGCTCGTGAGCACGGCGATTGGCTCCTGGACTCGACCGCGACGGGCCTCAGCGCCGGATGGCTGGGGTTCATGGTCGCGGGCTTCTTCATTTCCGCCGCATTTTTGCGGCTCTTTTGGCTGGCTGTCAGCCTGGCCGCCGTCTTGCCCGGTCTCGCCCAACACACTCGCCAGACGGCAGGTCCGGGCACGCAGCAGGCCAGCGCTCGCCGCTGGCCCACCGCTGATTCCGCCAGGGTCTCTGCATATTCGGGTCGCGACCTTGGCCCACCCCGCTCCATTTTGCCGCAGCGCCCGAGAATCGGGCGATGGGGCGCCTTGGCTAAGCCCTAGGCCAAGGTGCTCATGCCCCGCCAGCGGGTCTCTTAGACTGGGAACAAGATGATCCGCGTCGCGATCCTCTGGCACATGCACCAGCCCCTGTACCGCAACCCAATCAGCGGCGTCTATGCGCTGCCGTGGACCCGGCTGCATGCGCTCAAGGACTACTACGGGATGGTCAGGCTGACGGAAGAGTTTCCCGCTCTGCGGTTGACCTTCAACTTGGTTCCATCGCTCATCGTGCAAATCCGCGACTATGCCGAAGGCCGCGCACGCGATCCCTTCTTCGACGCCGCCGCCGCGGAAGCCGAGAGCCTGGATCCGAGCGGGCGGGAGTTCTTGTTGCGTTATTTTTTCCAAGCGCATCCCGACACCATGATCGGCCGCTATCCGCGCTACGCCGAGTTGTACGCCAAGTTTCGACAAGACAACCGCGACCCGCGCCACGGCGCGCGCCACTTCAGCGCGGCGGAGCTGCGCGACCTGCAAGTGCTCAATCAACTGGCCTGGGTGGATGAATTCTGGCTGGCGGAAGAGCCGGCGCGGACGCTGGCGCAGAAGGGCCGCGAATTCACGCGCGAGGATCAACTGGCGCTATGCGCCGCGCAACGCGGGTGGCTGGCGGCCGTGCTGCCCGAATACCAGAAGGCGCGCGAGCGGGGCCAGATCGAGATTTCGACGACGCCCTTTTATCACCCCATCCTGCCGCTGCTGTGCGATACGAACGTCGCGCTGGAGGCGCAACCCGGCTTGCCCTTGCCGCGCGAGCCCTTTCGTTTTCCCCAGGACGCGCGCGAACAACTGCTGCGCGCGCGCCGTCTCCACGCCGAGGTCTTCGGCGCCGAGCCCAAGGGGCTCTGGCCCTCGGAGGGCGCGGTGTCGGCCGCCGTCGCCGAGCTGGCGGCGGAGGCCGGCTTTCAGTGGATGGCCAGCGACGAAGGCGTGCTGGCCAAATCCCTGGGCGCGCCCTTGAGCCGCGACGGCCGGGGCGCGGCGGGCAGCGAGCTCCTCTATGCGGGCTACCGGCTCGAAACCCAGCATGGTCCCCTCGCCTGCTTCTTCCGCGATCATCGTCTTTCCGACCTGATCGGCTTCGTCTATTCACGCTTGGAGCCGGAGCAGGCGGCGGACGATTTCGTGCGCCGCATCCTGGCGAACACGGCGCCCCTCGCCCACGCGGGCAAGGACGCCTTGGTGGCCGTGATCTTGGACGGAGAGAACGCCTGGGAGTACTTCACGCTGTCGGGCCGGGCATTCTTGCGCGCGCTGTACCGGCGGCTGACCACGACGCCCGGCCTCGCCACCTGCACGTTCGCGGAGGCCGCGGCACTGCCGCTGCGTCCGTTGCCGCGGCTGGCGGCGGGTTCGTGGATCGACGCCAATTTCAATATTTGGATCGGCGCCGAGGAGGACAATCGCTCCTGGGATCTGCTGCGCGCGGCACGACAAACCTTGGCGGAACACCAAGCCGCGAACAAGAATGGCGGGTATCGCGACGCCTACGACGACCTGCTGGCGGCCGAGGGCAGCGACTGGAACTGGTGGTACGGCCCGCAACACCATTCCGAGAACGCTGCCGAATTCGACGCCTTGTACCGATCGCTGCTGAGCGACGTGTACGCGCATCTGGGCCGCACGCCGCCGGCCAGCCTGGCGCAGCCGGTGGCGCGGGAGTTGGCGTCGGGCGCCGAATTCCAGGCCGCCAGCGACTGGATCGAGCCGGTGATCGACGGCCGCGACACCAGCTATTTCGAATGGATGGGAGCCGCCGTCTACCGCGCCGACCCGCGCACCGGCTCCATGCACGGCAAACAGTTCCGGTTTTCGGAGCTGCGCGCCGGGTTCAACGGCGAGGCGGTGTTTCTGCGGCTCGATTTCACTTCCCTGCCGCAAGATCTCGAAGGCGAGCTGCATTGCGAGTTTTCCAGCGTGAGCGACCATGGCTTGGTGCTCGGCATCGAGGGCGGGCGCATCACGCGCTGCCAGCTCGACGGCGGCGACGCTCCCGATATCCAAGCGGTTCTGCACAACCTGCTGGAGGTGCGCATTCCTCGCGCGCGCCTCGACCTCGCCGCCACGCCGAGCCATCTGCGCCTGCGCGTCGGCTACTGGGCGGGCGGCTTGCCCACCGAAATGCTGCCCGCCGAGGGAAGCTTGGAGGTGATCCTGCAGGAGCGCGAGGCGATGCAAAGCTACTGAATCGCCGCCGTCACGGCCCGCCCGGCGGGGCGGCGAAAACCTGCCGCGATAAGATGAGAACAGGCGCGCGCGGCGCGGCAGCCACTTGTGCGGACCACATCCCGGTATTTGATTCGCGAAGTTTTGGCAGACGCCGGCCTGGGACTGCTGGTATTCACCTTCGTCATCTTCATGCGCGAGGCGGGACGGCTGCTCGAAATGGCCGTCCGCGACAGCTCGTTTTCCATTTTGCGGGCGTTTCTCTACGCGCTGCCGAGCACGCTGGTCTTTACGCTGCCGATGGCGTGTCTGGTGGGCTTGTTGATCGCGCTGGGGCGCTTCGGCGGCGACAACGAACTGGTCGCATGGCGGGCGGCGGGCGTCAGCGGCTGGCAGTTGGCCCGCCCGTTGGCGGCTTTCGCCATCGCCAGCGCCGTCCTCTGCGGCATGTTCTCGCTCTGGATCGCGCCCGCGGGCGCGCGCGCGCTGCTGCGGCTGGAGGGCGGACTCGCCAATTCCGAAGCCGCCTTCGCGGTGCAGCCGCGCGTATTTTTGGAGAACATTCCTCACGCCGTCGTTTACGTGTCCGACGTCACGGATGGGGGCCGGCGCTGGCGCAACGTCTTCGTCGCCGACACCAGCGTTCCCGCCTCGCCGCGCATCACCGTGGCTCGGGAAGGAACACTGCTCGCCACCGGTCCGAACCGGCTGCAACTTCATCTGGAGCGCGGCGAAACCTACGAAGTGCCGGCGGGCAAGCCGCAGAGCCTGCTGGCGAGCACGTTTGCCACGACGGATATCCCGTTTACCCTGCCGGCGCCGCGCAGCGGGCGGGCGGTGCTGGAAGCGCTGACGACGCGCCAGCTCTGGCATCCGGCGCACTACGCGGCGGATTGGCGGGCGGCGCGCATCGAGCTGCACCGCCGCTTCGCGCTCGCCTTCGCCTGCTTGGCGCTGGCGCTGCTCGGAATTCCGCTCGGCTTGCGCACCGGACGGGGCAAAGCGGGAGGCTTCGTTCTCACGCTGGCGCTGGTATTCGGCTATTACGTTCTGTTCATCTTCGGCATCGCCATGGCGCGCCAGGGCCGCCTTGCGCCAGGGCTGGGGGTCTGGGCGGCGGACTTGGTCTGCGCGGGGTTCGGAGTGTGGCTGTTGTTCGGCACCGAGCGCATTCCCGCGCGCTCCAACCGCAACCGCGACTGGGTGGCCTGGCTGCGCGAGCGGGCCGGCCGCTGGGTGCGCCCCAACCGGCTCGCCGTACCGCGGGCGCAGCGCAGCGGCATGCCGCGGCTGCTGGACGGGTATGTCGCGCGCGAATTCGTCGGGTATGTGGGCTTGCTGCTCGCGGCCTTCCTGATTCTGATCTTGGCATTCACATTCTTCGAGCTCTTGGGCGACATGCTGCGAACCCACGCCGGCCTGCCCATGATGCTGCGGTATTTGTTCTTTTTGACGCCGCAAATGCTGTACACGCTGGCGCCGTTGGCGATCTTGGTGGGCGTGCTGGTGACGTTCGGGCTGATGTCAAAGGCCAACGAGATCACCGCCATGAAGGCCTGCGGCATCAGCATTTATCGCCTGCTGATTCCCGTCGTCGCCGTGGCGCTGCTTTTCGCGGCCGCGCAGTTCGGGCTGGATCAGTCGTTTCTGCCCGCGTTCAATCGCCGGCAAGACGCTTTGCGAGCCGCGATCAAGGGCCGGCCGGCGCAGACCTTCGAACGGCCCGAGCGCAAGTGGGTTTACGGGCAAGAACACGACATCTTCTATTTCCAATACTTCGATCCCGTTCGCGACGAGTTCAGCAACGTCTCCATCTGGAGCTTCGATCCGGCCACATTCCGGCTGCGGCGGCACATTTACGCCCGCGACGCACATTGGGATCGCCGGCTGCAGGCATGGGTCTTCGAGTCGGGGTGGGAGCGCGAGCTGAGCGGCATCGGGGTCAGCCGCTTCCAGACGTTCAACATCGCCAGCTTTTCCGGCATCGCCGAGCGCCCGGACTATTTCAAGACGGAAGCGCGCGAGAGCGCGCAAATGAACTACGAGGAGCTTGCCGAATATGTCCAGGACCTGAAGCGCGGCGGCTACGACGTAAGCCGGCTGGCAGTGCAGTTGAACAAAAAGATCTCGTATCCCCTCATTACGCTCATCATGGCTTTGCTAGCCTTTCCCTTTGCGCTGTCCGTGGGCCGGCGGGGGACGGTCACGGGCATCGCCGTGGCCATCGGCGTCGCCATTCTGTATTGGCTTAGCTCCGGATTTTTGGAGGCGCTCGGCAACTTGGACCAAATTCCCGCGGCCATGGCCGCGTGGACTCCGGATTTGATGTTCCTCATCGCGGGTCTATATTTCCTCTTGCGCGTTCCCACGTAACGGCGGCGGCTCATGTCCGACTTGATTCCTTCGCTGCGGCCCGGCCTCGACGTCTTCGCGTCGCCCGACCCGGAGCGCCCTGGCGTGGTGCTGCGCGATCCGATGGGCTACTCCGACGCCATCGCCATCGTGCCTCCGCCTTGGCTGCCGGTGCTGCGCTGCTGCAACGGCCATACGACGCTGCTCGACTGCCAGGCGCAGTTGACCCGCCTCAGCGGCGAAATCGTGTCCGCGGAGGCGATTCGCAGCTTCTTGGACGTGCTGGCGAAGCACGGATTCATGGCCACGCCCGACTTCGCCGAACGGAAGCGGCGCGTGGAGCAGGCGTTCGCCGCCGCGCCCGTGCGCGCCCCGCGCCATGCCGCCTCCGCCTATCCCGCCGAGGCGGCGGAGCTGCGCGCCACGCTGCAAGGCTATTTCGCCGGAGCGCCCGGTGCGCGCGAGGCAAGCGCGCCGGCCTTGGCCCTGGCGGCGCCGCACGTCAGCCCTGCCGGGGGCGCGGCAAGTTACGTGCACGCGTATCGGCAATGGCCGGCCGCGCTCGCCGGCCGCGAGTTGATCATTCTCGGCACCTCCCATTACGGCCTGCCCAATCGCTTCGGGCTCACGCGCAAAACCTTCTTGACGCCCCTCGGTTCGCTGGAGGTGGCGGGCGACGCCGTCGACTTTCTGCTGCAGCGCGCGCCTGAAGCCTGCATTCTCGAGGACTACTGTCACGCGGTCGAGCATTCGATCGAGTTCCAATGCGTATTCGCCCGCTACGCACTCGAGGCGGCGGGCCACGGTTTACCGCCGCCGCGGATCGTGCCGATCCTCTGCGGTCCGATTCTCGGCGACGACCCGGCCGTGGAGCGGTTCATCGCGGCGCTTTCGGAATTGGCCGCCGTCCGGCCGGGGCAGTGGCTCTGGGTGCTGGGAATCGACCTGGCGCATATCGGGCGCCGGTACGGCGATCGTCTGGCCGCGCGCGCCGATAGCGGGCTGATGGTCGACGTGCGGCGGCGAGACGAGGAACGGCTGGCGGCGGCGCTCGCCGGGGATGCCGCCGGTTTGCGCGCCCTGGTGCGGCCCGACGACGACGATTTGCGCTGGTGCGGCTTCGCGCCTCTCTATACGTTCCTGCGGGCGCAGCCGCAAGCGCGCGGCTCGCTGCTCCATTACCAGCAATGGAACATCGATGAGGAGTCGGTCGTCAGCTTTGCCGCGCTTCGCTTCGATTCGCCGATCTCCCGCGCGGCGGACGCTGACCGGGAGGCGATGGCCGGATCGTGATTCGCGCAGCCGCGCGGCTATGATGGACCCGTGATTCGCTTCGGCATTCTAGGCTTCGGCCTGCACGGCGACAAACGGCTGATGCCCGGCTTCGCACGCGCCCGGCGCGCGCGGGTGACGGCGCTGTCGCGGCGCTCGCTCGACCGCGCGCGGGAAAGCGCCGCCCGCTATGGCATCCCCCGCTATTTCGACTCCAAGGAAGCGCTCTGCCGCCATCCCGACGTAGACGCGGTCTTCGTCGCTACCCCCAACGCCGAGCATCGCGACGACGTCTTGCTGGCGCTGCGGTGCGGCAAGCCCGTGTTGTGCGAGAAGCCCATGGCGATGGACGCCGGGCAGGCGGAAGAAATGGTGACCGCGGCGCGGCGCGCGGGCCTGCCGCTGGGCATCGCCCACGTTTTTCGCTTCGAAGAGAGCACCCGCCGCTTGCGGGAACGGGTGGCGGCGCGCGAGGTCGGGCCGCCCGTCTTCGCGCGTTCGGAATTTTCCTATTACGGCCGCGGCCACGCACGCAATTGGCTCTTGAACCGCAAGATCTCGGGCGGGGGGCCGATCGCCGACGTCGGCGTGCATTGCTTCGACGCCCTGTCCTATATCCTCGAAGACGAGATCGTGCGGGTGGCGGCGCTAGGCCGCCAGGATGCCGACTCCGGCGACGTCGAAGCCGCCGCGATCGTCAGCTTGGAGTTTGCGCGCGGCACGCTGGGCGTGCTGCTCAATTCGATTCGGGCGGAATACCGCACGCCCTTCGAGTTGGTGGGCGAAGGCGGGGTCTTGCGCGCCGAGGATGCGTTCAGCGTCGAGGCGCCGATCACCATCGAGCGGCTCCGCCCCGGCCATCCGGTGGAACGCGAGGTCGTGAACAACTTCGATGCCTATGCGCGGCAGGTTGACGCCTTCGCCGCCACCCTCGAAGACGGCGCTCCCTTTGCCGCGCCGGGGGAACTCGGCTGGCGCAATCAGATCGTGCTCGACGCCATCTACCGCTCCTTGCGCACCGGCGCGGTGCAGGAGATCGCCTCCACGGCGATGCCGCACTCCGGCTAAGCCGGCCAGCGCCTTTCAGCGCACGGATGCCTGAACCGGCTCGCCCTTCACATAGTGGTCGTACCAGGCCAAGTAGCGGCGGTAGCGGTCGACGATGAAGCTCGGCCGCGTGAAGCCATGGAACTGGCCGGGATAAATGACCAGCTCCGTCGGCACGCGCAGCGTGCGCAGCGCCTGATACATCTGCTCGCCCCCGATCAGCGGCACGTTGAAGTCCTTGTCCCCGCCCATGAAGAGAGTGGGCGTATGAATACGGTCGGCGTGGTAGAAGGGATAGGAAATCTTGATCCACAGCGCCTCGCTCTTCCAGGGCGGGCCGATCTCCAGGTCGTATTGCGACACGTATTCATCCACCCCGTACATCGCCGCTTGATTGGCGCTGCCGGCGCCGGCGATGGCGGCGCGGAAGCGGCCGTCGCTCGCGATCGTATAGTCGGTGAGGATGGCGCCGTAGCTCCAGCCGCCGATCCCCAGCCGGTTGGGATCCGCGATGCCCAGCGCTTCCACATGGCTCACGCCGGCCAGCAGATCCTTGACTTCCTTATCCCCCCAATCGGCAAAGATGCTGCGCTGGTAATCCCATCCGCGCCCCGAGCTGCCGCGATAATTGATTGCGATCACGGCATAGCCGTGCGCCGCCAGCCATTGATGCTCGAAGCTGAACGAATGATCGTCCTGGCCATCGGGCCCGCCGTGGATCCGCAGCAGCGTGGGCACGCGCTCCCCGGCGGTGTAACCGGGCGGCAGGGTCAGCAGGCCGTGAACATCGGTATTGTCGGTGCTGGTGAACTGAATCTCACGCACCTCGCCGAGATGCAACTGGGCGAAGAGCGCGTCGTTATGATGCGTCAAGGCGCGCAGGCCGCCATTCTCGACGGCATAGACTTCGGGCGGAGCGTCGTCGGTGGCGACAAGAGCCGCGAGATGCCCCTCGCGGCTGCTGGGCGAGCTCACGACCAGCTTGCCCGGCGCGAGCCGCCGCACCGCTCCGGTGGCCACGGAAACGAGAGCCGGATACTGGGAGCGGTCGTCCTCGACGGTGACGACGATCGCGCGCCCGTCGGCGGTGAACTCGGGCGAAGCCACGGAGCGATCCAAGGCATCGGTCAGCACGCGCGCCGGAGCGCTGCCGTCGGCGGCAACGACGGCGAGATGCTGCTCGTTGTAGGCGTAGTATTTCGCCGGATCGCCCCGCAGGAAGGCGATCAGCCGTCCGTCGGGACTCCAGCTCAGAGGACCGCCGTCGGGCCCGTCAAAACTTGTCAGTGCGCGCGGCGCCGATCCCGGCCGCGACGGCACGACGTAGATTTGCGTCGCGTCGGTGCGATCCGGCGAAGGGCCGAGATTGCTCACGAAGGCGATCGCCGAGCCGTCCGGCGACCAGGCGCCATTCGATTCATCCACGTTCTGGCTGTTCGTCAGCCGCGCCAATTGGCGCGTGGCAATGTCGTAGAGATAGAGATGGCGGCGCTCGCCGGTGAGATAGCCGATGCGATCTTCCTTGAAGTGGTAGCGGTCGATGACGATGGGCAGCGGCGGGGCGGGCGTTTGCGGCGTGGTCTCGGGCTTTTGCTTCTTGATTTGCAGCGTCAGCAGCAGCCGGCGGGAATCGGGCGACCAACTATAGGCAGAGATCTCTCCTTGCACGTCGGTCAATTGCCGCGCCTCGCCGCCGCGCCGGTCGAAGACCCAGACCTGGGTGCCGGGAGCGGGGCCCGGGCGGGAAGACAGGAATGAAAGGTAGCGCCCGTCAGGGCTCCAGCGGGGCGCGCCCGCCGATTGCTCCCCGTAGGTTAGCTCCAAGTCCGGCGCGCCGCTCCAGTTGACCATCCACAGATGCGTCACGGACTTGTCGGCCTTCTTGTCGATGGTCGAAACGGTGTAGGCCACCCAGCGGCCATGCGGTGAAACTTCCGGATCGCGCACGGTTTGGAACTGGTAGAGATCGTCGAGGCGAAGCCGGCGGCGCGGCGCCGTTTGCGCCGCGGCGGCAGCGAGCAGGCCCAGGGCGAGAAGCAACGCAGAGAAGCGCATGCGCGGCAGTGTACCATTCGACCCCGGCGCGGCGCAGCCTGGCGGCGCGGCGGCCTGGGCGGGCTAGCGCGCGGACGGCGCCGCAAATTGCTCGGGCTGGAACGCGACGATGCGGCCGGCGACGGCGCTGGCAGCGACGGTGAGGGGACTCGCCAGATAGAGCTGGCCGGGCCCGCTGCGGCCGGGAAAATTGCGATTTTGCGCGCTGATGGCGACTTGATCGCCGCGGGTCGTGGCCCCGGGACCGGCGTTGATGCAAGCTCCGCAACTGGGTTCGATAATTTCGGCGCCCGCTTGCCGAAAGATTTCGAGATAGCCCTGGCTCCGGCAGTAGTCGCGCGTGGCCTGAGAGCCGAACTGCAGATAGAAGCGAACGCCCGCGGCGACGCGGCGGCCGGAGGCGAGCGCAGCGCGCAGCACGCGCGCATACATATCCATATCCGCATTCTTCCCCGCCGTGCACGTGCCGCCGTAGGCCAACTCGATCTTGACCGGCTCAGCCAGCTCGTCCACGAAGACGCCCCGCCCCGGGTCGCCCGGCAAGGCCACCATCGGCCGCAGCGCCCCGGCATCGAGTTCGATGATGCCGGCGTATTCGGCATCGGGATCGCCGGCCAGGCCGTCGCAAAGCGCCTGCGCCTGGGCACGGGGCATGCCGCGGCGCACGACGAGAAATTCCGCCGCCTTGGCGTCGGGGGCGACGATGCCGGTGAAGCCGCCGATCTCGGCCGCCATGTTGGTCAGGGTCGCGCGTTCATCCACGTCCAGCGCCGCGATCGCCTCGCCGGCGTACTCGATCACCTTGCCGATCGCCCGGCCGCTCCGGATGTAATCCATCCGCAGCAACGCCAGGATCAGATCCTTGGCGGTGACGTTGCCGGCCAGGCGGCCGCGCACGCGGATCAGCAGCGTTTCGGGCACGCGCACGCGCACATCGCGCGTCAGCCAGGCATTGAATACGTCGGTGGTGCCGATGCCGAACGCCAGCGCGCCGATCGCGCCGCTATGCGGCGTGTGCGAATCGGAGCCGACGACGACCTGTCCCGGCAAGGCATAGCTCTCAAGCACGACGCTGTGGCAGATGCCTTCCGAACCCTTGCGGTCCTTGAGCTCACCGTGCAGCCGAATGCCGCGCCGACGCGCGAATTCCTCTTGCTTGAGCTTGAGCTGCGTCGCCAGGTCGAGCAAGCCCATGGCGCGCTTCTGCGGCGAAATCACCTCATCCAAAAAAGTCAGGTGATCGCGGAAGAAGATGACCGATTGCGGATCGTTCACCGGCTGGTCCGGCCCCACGAGACGATCGAAGAAGATCGCCGCCATGGGCGTGACGTATTCGTGACTGAAGCGCAGGTCGGTGCGGGCGAAACCGGCGTCGCCGGGGCGCACGGCCGGGACGCCCATGTGCCGCGCCAGAATCTTTTCCGCCAAGGTCATCGGGCGCGATTCGGTCGCCACCGCGGGCACCTGCACTTCGCCGCGTAAGCGCGCCTGGTTGAAGGCGAAGAGCCCGCCGCGCAGGATGATCTGGCGCGTGATCTCGTCTTCCCCGGCAGTCAGCTCTTCAAGCGGAATCGGCTCGCCGGCGCGAATGCGGGGAATCAAATCGAAGTTGGTGCTGGTCAGCAAGCCCAGGTTTTGGCAGTTTTGCCGGTAGATGCGTTCGTGATTTTCCGCGATGACCAGGCGCAGGCCGGCGCAGAGCTCGGCATACGGCGACTGCTCACGGCTCGAGCCTTTGCCCCGCCGCTTGCCGGAAACGCACACCGAGAATCCGCCCCGGCGCACGTCATTGCGGCCGATGGGCAACTGGTCGCCGCATTTGAGGCCCGTGTACGGCCATTCGCCCAGGGTTTCGTCGAAATAGAAGCAAACGTGCGCGGGAGTGATCTCGTCGGTGGAAATGTCATCGCGCAGTTTGACGCCGGGCGGCAGGGGCCAGGGCAAATCCTCGCCCGCGAGCTGACGGCGAATCAGTTCGGGATCTTCCGTCAGGAAGAGGATGCGGTTGGGAAAACGAATGGCCGAGCGCTCGTCCACGCTTTTCATTATCGGCCCGCGGCCCCGGCTGCCGCTGACCGAACGGAAAGTTGGCGGTCGGCGGCGCGCCGCCGCCGCCGAACGGCGGACGGCGATCAGTGGCCGGCGATGGGACCGCGTCCGGCCCGCGGCTTGCGCATGAGCAACACCAGCGGCGCCATGGCCAGGAACACGACTGCGAGCAGCCAGAAGTTATCCACGAAGCTGAGCAAATAGGCCTGCTGTTGCAGCAGGGCGTACAAGGCCGCCAGCGCGCGCTGGCCGGCGGTGACCAGGTCGGCGCCATGCGCCATGAACCGCTGCTGCATGGCGAGCAGCATCTGGTGGACGTTGGGCGCCGACATCGTCAGATCCGCACCCAGCCGCACCTGATGGAACTGCTGGCGCCGCGCCAGCAGCGTCGTCACGAAGGCGATGCCCACGCTGCCGCCGATATTGCGCATCAAATTGAAGAGCGCGGTCGCGTTGCCCATCTCGGCATTGGGAATGGGATCCATGGTGACCGTGGTCAGCGGCACGAAGACAAAGGCCATGCCCGCGCCTTGCAGAAATTGCGGCCAGAAGAAGTCCCACGGCCCCGAGACGAGCGTGAAGCGCGAGAAGGCGAAAAGCGCCAGGCTGCCCAGAATCAGGCCGAAGATCAGCAAGCCCCGCGAGTCCCAGCGCTTGCCGAGCAAAATGCCGCAGACGGGCATGAAGATCAGCGAGCCGATGCCGCGCGGTGCGGTCCAGATGCCGGCGGCGACGGCGGTGTAGTTCAGCAGCGTCTGCAAAAAGATCGGCAGCAGCACCAGGCTGCCGTACAAGACGAACCCCAGCAGGGTCATCAAGAACACGCCCGTGGCATAGGTGCGGTTGGTGAAGACGCGGAGATGCACGATGGGATGGCGCGCCGTCAACTCGCGAATCACGAAGGCGATCAGCGCGATCATGGCGACGGCGAAGAGCAGCACAATGTAGTGGGCGCCGAACCAATCCGCCTCCTGGCCCTTGTCGAGCATGATCTGCAGGGCCGCGATGCCGACCGCAAGCATGCCGAGGCCCCAAAAATCCACGCCGCCTTCTTGGCGCTTGATGTACGGCGGATCGAAGAGGAACAGCGTGGTCATGATCACGCTGGCGATCCCGATCGGCAGATTGATGTAGAAGACCCAGCGCCACGAGTAGGCGTAGGTCAGCCAGCCGCCCAGCGTGGGGCCGAGGATCGGAGCCACCACGATGCCGATGCCCCAAAAGCCCATCGCCTTGCCGCGCTCCTCGGGCGGAAAGGTCTCGAGCAGAACCGCCTGCGAGATCGGCTGGAGCGAGCCGCCGAAGGCGCCTTGCAAGACGCGGAACAACACCAGCGCCGGCAGGGTCGGCGCCAAACCGCACAGCAGGCTGGCGATGGTGAAGCCGCTGACGGCGGTGATCAGCAGCCGCTTGCGGCCGAAATGATTGCCCAGCCAGCCGGTGATCGGCAAGACGATGGCGTTGGCGACCAAATAGGACGTGAGTACCCACGTCGCCTCGGTCACCGTCGCCGAAAGGCTGCCGGCGATGTGCGGCAAGCTCACGTTCACGATCGAAGTGTCGAGCACCTCCATGAAGGTGCTCAGCATGACCGTGATGGCGATGATCCACGGATTGATCGCCGGCCGTATTGTCTCCCGATCGGACACGAATCCCCTCGACGCTCCTGGCCCCTGCGGCTCCCGCCCAACTACTTGGTAAAGACGGTGACCTCGACCGACATCCCGGGACGGAGCGGGGCGATGCGGCGATCCTGGCCCGGCTGAAAATAGAGCTTTACGGGAACGCGCTGCACCACCTTGACGTAGTTGCCGGTGGCGTTTTCCGGCGGCAACAGGCTGAAGCGGGAGCCGGTGGCGGCGCCGATCGAATCCACGTGCGCGGCCAGGTCTTCGCCAAAAGCGTCCACGTGAACTTGGGCGCGCTGGCCGGGGTGCATGCCCTCCAGTTGCGTTTCCTTAAAGTTGGCGATCACCCAGCGATCGAGCAGCGGCTTGCCGCTCTCGACGATGACCAGCGCCGCCTGACCGGGCACGAAGTTCTGGCCGACTTCGACGTGCTTGTCGCCGACGATGCCGGCGACGGGGGCGCGCACGGTGGTCCAATCCAAGTTCAATTGCGCCTGCGCCACGGCGGCTTCCGCCAGCGCGACGCGCGACTCGGCTTGGGCGGCGTTGGCGCGGCTCACCCGCACCTGTTCGGGCGCGGAGGCGGCGGCGCGCACCCCGGCCAGCGCTTGCTCGACGCGGCCCTGCTGCGCGGCTACGCCGGCAGCCGCCGCGGCGACGGCATTGCGGGCGGCATTCAGGTCGGCGGCGGCGGCGCGCGCCTGCGCGGCGGCGGCGGTGGCGGCGGTGCGGATGGCATCGTACTGCTCCTCGCTGACCTCATCCTTGGCGATCAGCTGAGCGTAGCGCTTCTCGTCGCTCGCGGCGCGCTGCGCGTTCGCCTGCGCCTGGATCAAATTGGCTTGCGCCGCCGCCTGCCGCGCTTCGGCGAGCGCCTGCTGCTGCTCGGCGGCGCTGTAGTCGGCGCGCGCCTGCGCGAGCGCCGCTTCGGCGCTGCTGACCTGGCTCGACGTGGACGTGCGGGTGATCGGCACGCCGCTGGTCGCCGCCTGCGCGGCGGCCCGCGCGGCCGCCAGATCCGCCTCGGCATGCCGCAAGGCGAGCTGGTAGTCGCTAGGGTCGAGACGGAACAGCACCTGCCCGGCGGCGACGGTCTGGTTTTCGAGCACGTCCACTTCCTGGACCGTGCCCGCCACCCGCGGCGCGATGGGATCCAAGTGCGCTTCAACTTGTGCGTCGTCGGTGCTCACACGATGGCGGTAGTAGAAATAGAGGCCGACCGCGATGACCACGATGGCCGCCGCCGCGGCCGCCAGCAGGGCGCGGGGTTGGCTGCGCGGCGGGGGCTCGAGGGGCGCGGGGGGATGTTGAGCGGGGGTTTCGATCTCGCGGGTGGCCATTACTGCACTCCTTGCAAATAACGCCGATAGGAAGAAGCGGCGACGCCCAAGGCCGCAGCCAAGCTCGCCTTGGCGGCATCGTAGGCGTAGAGGCTGGCGATGTAGTTCTCTTCCGCCACGGCCACTTCTTGTTCCGCCTGCACTTCTTCGAGATTGCTGGCGACGCCGGCGCGGAAGCGATCCCGCGCCAGGGTCAGCTCTTGCCGGGCGAGTCCGCGGGCGTGCTCCGCCACTTGGACCTGGGCATTGGCCGCATTGATATTGAGCAGGGCGGTGCGAACCTGCTGGCCGATTCGCGCGCGCAGGTCGGCCGCCTGGTCCTCGGCCTCGCGCAAGCGCGCGGCGGCCGCGAGCGCCTCACCATGGATGCGTCCGCCGGCAAAGACCGGCACCTCGATGGAGCCGGCCAGGGTGAAGGTGGGATGGTTTTCGGTGATCGCTTGCCCGATGGTGCCGTAGTCGGCGTTGAAATTCACCGCCGGCCAGCGCTGGCCGCGGGCGGCGGCGAGAGCCAGTTGCGCCGCCCGCACCAGCTCCTGCGCGGCGCGAAAATCCGGGCGGCTGGCCATGGCTTCGGCCAGCGCCCCGGCTTCGGTCATCGCGGGCGGGGGCGCGTAGGCGATGTGCGCGGCCACGACAAAGCGCTGCCCGAGCGGCAGACCGATCGCCCGCGCCAGCGTCAATTGCTGCTGGGCCAAGTTGTTCTGCTGGACGATGAGGTTCTGGCGCTGGCGGTCCTCTTCCACTTGCGCGCGCACGACGTCGAGCCCGGAAACGGTGCCGGCGCGATGCATGTCTTCGGCTTGCTGCCGCGCCTGAGCCGCGGTCGCCAGTTGCGCTTGCGCGGCCGCGACGCGCGCGCCATCGGACACCGTCAGGAGGTATTGATTGGCCACCGCCAGCACCACCAAGTTGCGCGTCTGCTGGTAGGTATGACGCGCGGCGTTTTCTTTCGCGCGCGCCGAGCGCCAGGCGTCGAGGCCGGCGATGTTCAAGACCGGCTGTTGCAGATAGCCGCGCGCGTCGAAGACGCGGAAGGGACCGACGATCTGTGGGAAGCCGGGAAAGTTGAAGCCGAAGGCGGCCAAGTTGATCTTGGTCTCTTCATCGCTGGTCCGCGCCGTCACCTCCGGCAAAAGCGCCGCCAGGGATTGCCAGCGCGCCGCCCGCGCCTCCTCCGATTGCGAAGCGGAGAGCAACACGGCGAGGTTGTTGCGCAGACCGCGCTCGATCGCGTCTTGCAGCGTGAGCTGCAGCGGCACCGCCGAGACCTGCCCCTGCGGCACGCCGCCGGCGAGCGGGCTCTCGGAGGCCTGGCTCGCCTGGCCGAGCTCGGTCGTCATCGGCATTGCCGGCGCCGGCACATAGGCCGGAGTCGCCGGCGCCTGCGCTCCAGCGGCGGCGCCGGCCGCGAGCAGGCAGGCGACGACGCCCCGTATCCACGCGCGCCCGGCGCCGGAGAGGCCGGCATCGCCGAGTCTCGCTCGGCCCAGCGCGCGAACGCACTGGGCGGTGTCGCGCGCTTCCCCATCGGTCTCCGCGGGCTGTCTCATCACTTGGAATCTCCCTTGCGCACTCCCTTGGAATCTCCCTTGCGCACTCCCTGCCAGAACAAATCGAAGATGAATTGCTCGAGGTCGACATGGTTCTCGTGCAATCCCAGAAACGACAGCGCCGCCGTGCCGCGCACGAGGTCGGTCAGGGCCATCGCCGCCTCGAGCGGCGGCACCGGCCGCAGCTCGCCATCCTTGATGCCCTGCGAGATCACGGGCGCGACCAGGCGCGCCGCCTCCACTTGCAGTTGCCGGAACTCCTCGGCATGAGGGCCGCCATATCCGCAGAGCTGGCCAAATTCGGCGAAATAGACGCGCTTGAATTGCTCGTCGCGGCGCATCATCTCGAAGCGCACGCGCAAGATCTCGCGCAGCCGCTCGCGCGCGGTCCCCGGCCGCGCCACCACCTCTTTCAACCGCGCGTGCAACTCGAGCAAGCGCTCCCGCACCGCCGCCCAGAAGATTTCTTCTTTGTTTTCGAAATATAGGTAGAGCGTTCCCTTGGCGATGCCGGCCGCAGCGGCGATCTCCTCGAGCGTGGCGTCGCGGAAGCCCTTCTCGGAAAAGACCTTACGAGCCGCGGCCAGGATTTCGGCATGGCGGAATTCGGTTAAGACTTCGCGTCGCGTCTTGCCTTCGATGGGCACAACGGGTGCTCCTGGCGAACGTGTCAGAAAAATGACCGAACAGTCATAAATTTACAAGCAGAGTATATTCCTCGTCAAGAAAATTTTCGGGGGACGAGGGTGAATTCGCGGGATCAGATCAAGCGTGCACGAAGCGGTTCCGCGTCCGCGGCGGCGATTTGAACCTGGATGCAGCGATTCGGCGGCAGTTCGGCTGCGACGAGCACGTCCAGGTAGTTGCCGGTCAGGGCGCGAGTCCAGCCGGCATGCGCGTCGCCCAGCGTCACGGCCGCGAGCGGCTGGCCGGCGCAAGCGCGAGCGAAGGCGGCGCGTTTGCTCGCGGCGAGCGCGTGCAGGCGGCGGCTGCGTTCGGCGGCGACGCTCGCGGCCACGGGCTGCCAGCGCGGATCGGCGGCGCGGCGCGCGGCTTCGGTGCCGGGACGCGAAGAATAGGTGAAGACGTGCAAGTAGGTGAGCGGCAGCGCGGCGAGGGAGCGCTCGGTTTCGGCGAATTCCGCCGCGGTCTCGCCGGGAAAGCCGACCATCACGTCGGCGCCGATGGCGGCCTGGGGCAGGCGCTCGCGAATGCGCCAAACCTTTTCGGCGTAATGCCAGGGCCGGTAGCGGCGGTGCATGCGGCGCAGCACGGCGTCGCTGCCCGACTGCAGCGGCACATGCGCATGCGGCGCGATGCGGGGCGCGCTCGCCAGCAGCTCGAGGAGCTCGTCGCTCCAGTCCATGGGCTCGATGGAGCTGAGGCGCAGGCGGGGAAGCGCGGTGCGGTCGAGGATGGCGCGCACGAGATCGGCGAAGCGCTGCCGCGGGACGAGGTCGCGGCCCCACTGGCCGAGGTTGATGCCGGTGAGCACGACTTCGGCGACGCCCGCCTGGGCGTGACGCTCGATTGCCGCCAGCACGTCCGGCAGGGGCAGGGAGCGGCTGGCGCCGCGCACGCTGGGGATCACGCAAAACGCGCAGCGATTATTGCAGCCGTCTTGCACTTTGACGTTGGGGCGAGTGCGCCCGCCCAACTCCGTGTGCGCCAGCGGCGGCGCGCCGAGCGCTTCGGCGGGCAGCAGGAGCTGGGCGATCGCGGGTTTCTCGGCATGGCCGACCACCCATTCCACGCCGGGCAGGGCGCGCAACTCGGCGGGCGCGCGCTGGGCATAACAGCCGGTGACGAGAACGCGCGCGGCGGGATTCTCGCGCTGGATGCGGCGGAGGGCGGCGCGGGCGTCGGCGTCGGCTTCGGCGGTGACGGTGCAGGTATTGAGGACGATGAAATCGGCGGTGGGCGCATCGGCGCGCAGCAAGCCGGCGGCGCGCAACTGGGCCTCGATCTCGGCGCCCTCGGCCTGATTGGTGCGGCAACCGAAGTTGCGCAGGTAATAACTCGCCACGCCTCGATTGTAGCGTTCGCGGCGGGCAAGCCCGGCCGCGGCGGCGGCCGGGTGCGAGACACGCCGGGCCGGCGGCGCATTGGGGAGCGCGACCGTGAGTGGAGCGGCGGCCAGCGGTGCTAACATGGCGGGTTCATGAGCGACTTCGCACGGCGCCAATTTCTCAAGATCGGCGGCGCTTCGGCAGCGGCGTTGGGCGCCGCCGGGGCCCTGCCCGCGGCCGCTCCCCGGCCCACGGAAGCGGCGGCGATGCCCGCCGCAACCCCTTATCCCAAGCTTTCGATCGTCACGCGCTACGCGCCGGCCAAACTGCAATTCGCCGCGCGCGTCGGATACGAAGGCGTGGTGATCGCCTCGGACGATTTTTTCGATCCCGACAAGCTGAGCGACTCGCAGATCGAGGGCATGCTGGCGACGGCGCGCGAGGCCGGCATCCGGATCATCAGCATCGAGTGCATGTGGGGCTACAACCACATCGATCCCGACCCGGGGCGGCGCGCGGCGGCGCAGGCGAAGTTTATCCGCGCGCTGGAGCTCGGCCATCGCCTCGGCTGCAAGTTCGTCGGCACGTTCAGCGGCGGCATGCCGGGCGCCACGATCGAGCGGCAAGCCGCGGAACTGGCGGCGGCGTTCAACGAAAAATATCTCCCGGTTTGTGAACGCCTGGATATGACGATGGGCTGGGAGAATTATCCGACTGCGACCAATTTCGCCACGTCGCCGGGGGCCATGAAGGTGGTGTTCGCGCAAACGCCGAGTCCACGGCTGGGGCTGGAGTTCGATCCCTCGCATCTGGTGCGCCTCTATGTGGATCCGGTGCGCGCGGCCTGGGAGCTGCGCGATCACATCCTGGCCGTACACGCCAAAGACACGGAAATCACCAAGCCGGTGCTGCAAGAAGTCGGGATCCATGGACAGGGCTGGTGGCGCTATCGGATCCCCGGACAAGGGCTGGTGGACTGGCCGGCATTGCTCACCGTGCTGCTGCAGGTCAAGTTCGCGGGCGGCATCGCCGTCGAGCACGAAGACGCGTTTTGGGGCGGCGAGGACACCGGCGAGGCCTTCAGCGCCGAGCGGCAGGACGGCTTTCTGCTCGCGCACCGGTTCTTGAGCATGTACTTGCCGGGACGGCTGGCCTGAATTCGGAAACATCTCCTGGCCGGAAGACCAGGTCAACACCCAGGTTTCAGAGTCACTTGACATATTGGATGTAGATGACTGCAGCTCCATGTCTTAGGCGACACGTTCGAGAGAACACCGGCGCTTTGCAGTGTTGAGCTTCCCGACGGGGGGAGCCCAAGTGCGGGCCCCCGAAAGGAGGGAATCGGCGGGCGCGATTCCCTCCTCGCCTGCCGCCGCAGCGGAGCGCAACCTAATTTAAGTTGTCAAACAGCGGCGGGCGGCGCCTCGGCGCGACCCGCGAGAGGCTACCCCTGGGGGGCCACGTAAGTAGGATTCGGAACGGACCAGCGTGGTTGGCCTGTGTCGCGAGAATGCGGGATTCCAAGTAGCAGTCTTCGGGCGCCCCCGGTGCCTGGCCGCAGACAAGCTTCTTGGATCGCGCCCAGATGATTAGGCCCGTGACCGCGGATGCCGTACTCGCCAGGATGATTGTCTTTGCGAGCGAGACGCGGTGCGCGGGCGGATGCCTCTCGGGCCGCGCACATGAGGCGCGCTCCGATTGCACGGTGACGGGCGCGCAGGGCGCCGCAGGGGGTGGCGCGCCAGGGACGAGAAGCGGGCCCAGGCAACGGGGCGGACTCGAGGCAGCCGCGAGCGCCGCCTTTGGCGCTGGCGGCGACGTGCCGGGCCGCGTGGCCCCGGATGCGCAGGCCACCAGCAGCATCGCGATAAGCAAGGTGAGCGTGGCCCTTATCTGTCACCTCCGCTTCTCAACGCCAGTGCACCTCCGGGAGGGAGGCCGGCGGCGAAGATCGGCGCCGATCGCGCCGCGCTCAGGGAGCTGGCGTTGAACAGCGCGCTCACGCCGCTGCAGCAGTCGCCCAGCATCAGGGTTCCGTTTCGCCCAGGCATCGAGAGAGAGAGGGAGAGCAAACACCGGCGTTCCATCTTGTCCTCCGACCCACTGGCAAGCACACTACAGTGCACGGATCGGCGCAAGTGCCAAGAAAGCCACTGTCTGATTAGAGGCAGTTTGAGGGGCAATGTAAGATGGCGGCGGGGCGATAAGCTTCGCAGGGCTTCGTTCTCCCACCCCAAGGCGCGCCGCTGCGCCTTGGGGTCCGCGGGTTCGCCCCGCTCCGGCGTGGTTAGCTGGCAGGGACCCGGCCTGCGGAGTTTCGTGGGCCTCCCCATCGATCTCGGCTGGCTGGATTTTCAGTGGTGGACTCGGGGGCTGCCGCCATAGGATTCGGATTGGACCAGCGTGGTTGGCCGGTGTCGCGGGAATGCGGGGCCGAGGCGGAAGCGCCCTTTGGATGGGCGTAGCGTCTCGCGGCCGGAAGGATTGCAGGGCGGGGGCGGCTCGGGGATCGGGTCGGGCTCGCGGATCGGGGCGGCGATCCGATGGGGGCGCCGAGCGCTGGCAGGAGCCGACGGCGGCCGGGGGCGGAGGCCGAGGGACGGGGGGCGGACGCCGGAGGACGGACCCCGGACGGCACTCGGATGAGGCCGGACAACGCAAGGCCGGAAGGCGATGCTGGATCCGGCGGCTTTCTGGTATGCTGGCGGCCTGAATCGCGGAGCTGCCCCCGATGGCCAATTCCCTGCCCGGCTACCTGCAAGCCTCAGTTCCTAACCCGGCCGCCAATCGCCGCCCTTGGTACAAGAACACGGCGCCGGCTTACGCCGGCATTTTTCTTTGGGTGGTGTTCTACATCAACATCGCCGTGGGCACGCTGAGCCAGGCGAGTCTCGGCATCTGCTTCCTGGGCCTGCTGGTCGCGGGTCTTTTGTGTTTCGCGCTCTACTACTATGCGCCGGCGATGCTGGGGATGAAGACGGGCCAGCCGCTGTACGTCGTGGGCGCCTCGACGTTCGGGGCGCGCGGCGGCTATCTCATGCCCGGCTTGCTGATGGGGGTGCTGCAGATCGGCTGGTTCGCGGTGGCGACGTATTTCGCGGCGCAGTACATCGGCGAAGGGCTGCACAGCTCGTCGCGGCTGCTATTCACGATCGTGGCCATCGTTTGGGGCTACGTGCTGGCTTGGGTCGCGATCAAGGGCATCGGCCATGTGGCCAAGGTGGCGCAGGTGCTGAACTGGGTGCCGCTGGCGATGATCTTGATCGTGTTTTTCGCGACGCGGAAAGGCATTGCCCACTACCATCCGCCGACGCAGCACTCAGGCGAGGCCTTCGCGCTGATGCTGGAGATCGTGATCGGCTTTTTCGCCACCGCCGGGGCGGCGGGGGCGGACTTCGGCATCAACAGCCGGGACCGGCGCGACGTGGCGTGGGGCGGGCTGATCGGCATCGTGCTGGCGATCGTGGTGGCCGGCGGCTTGCCGCTGCTGAGCATCGCGGGCGCGTATGGCAGCGGCGCGGTGACGACGTTCGATTACACGGCGACGATCCAGAGCGTGGGCGCGCTTTCGGGAGTGATTTTCTTCTTGTTCGCGGCCGCCTCGCTGGTGCCGACGAGCTTTTGCGCCTTTATCGCCGCCAACAGCTTCGGCACGATGCTGCCCAAGGTGCCGAAGGCGCTGTCGACTTTGATCGGCGTAACGGTGGGCGTGCTGCTGGCGATCACGGGGGTGGTGGCGAACTTGATCGCGTTTTTCGTGATCATCGGCGCTTCGTTCGGCCCGATTTGCGGGGCGATGGCGGCGGATTATCTGCTGGCGGGGAGAACCTGGTCGGGGCCGCGCGCGGGCATCAACTGGGCGGGCTACGCCGCCTGGGCGCTCGGCTTTCTCGTCGGCATCGCCCAGCACCTGCCCGGGGTTCCGGCGGCGTGGAAGCAAGCCGACCATCCGGCGGTGCTTTTTTCCTTTATCGTCGGCTTCGTGGTTTATTGGATTCTGGCCAAGGCGGGCGCGCGGCCGGCGGTGCTGCCGCAAGAGTCGCTGCGCTCGGTTCCGGCGTAACCCCACAGGCGCGATCGGCCCGGCCCGCCGCGCAGCCGGCATCGCCGCGGACCGGCGGGCAACCCGCATGCCCGGCGGATCCTCCGTTGGCATATGGCTGCCCTTCCCGCCTTCTTTCGCGGCCGCCCCGCGCGCACCATCTCCGACGTGATCGTAGACACGCTGCTCGATTGGGGCGTGGACACGATCTTCGGGCTGCCCGGCGACGGCATCAACGGCGTCTTCGAGGCGCTGCGCAAGCGGCAGAATGAAATCCGCTTCATTCAGACGCGGCACGAGGAAGCGGCCGCGTTCATGGCCACGGCGCACGCGAAATACACGGGCCGTTTGGGCGTGTGCATCGCGACGTCGGGTCCCGGCGCCATTCATCTGCTCAACGGGCTCTACGACGCCAAGCTCGACCAGGCGCCGGTGCTGGCGATCACCGGCCAGACCTACAGCGATCTGAAGGGCTCGTCCTACCAGCAAGAGGTGAACCTGCTGCAGCTCTTCAGCGACGTGGCGGGCTACAACGAAGGGATTTGGAACGCCGGGCAGGCGGAGATGGTGACGGACCTCGCCTGCCGCCACGCGGTGTCGCGCTCGAACGTCTCGCACATCAGCATTCCCGTGGACGTGCAGGACTTCCCGCCGACGGAGAAGCCCTCGCACATGAAGCCGGCGCGGACGCACACCTCGGCGGCGCGCGCGCACTGGGTGAGCGTGCCCTGCGAGGCCGATCTGCGGCGGGCGGCGGAGGCGCTCGACCGCGGCAAGCGGCCGGTGATTTTGGCCGGCGCCGGCGCGCTGCACGCGCGGCAAGAGCTGATCGAGCTGGGCGAGCGGCTGGGCGCCCCGATCGTGAAGGCGCTGCTGGGCAAGGCGGCGATTCCCGACGATCATCCGCTGAACGCCGGCGGGCTGGGGCTGATCGGCACCGCCGCCGCCGAGGAGGCGATGGAGGAGTGCGACACGCTGCTGATGATCGGGACGTCGTTTCCGTACATGAACTGGCTGCCGGAGAAGAAGAAAGACGTGGTGGGGATTCAGATCGAGTTGCGGCCGGAGCGGCTGGGCATGCGCTATCCCATCGACGTGGCGCTGGCGGGCGACTCGGCGGCCACGCTGCGGCTGCTGCTGCCGATGATCAAGCGCCATTCCGATCGCGGCTTTCTCAAGAAGACGCAAAAGCGGATGCGGGAGTGGAACGAACTGATGCGGGTGCGGGGCACCGACGCCCGGCGCCCGATGCGGCCGGAGGTGGTCGCCCGCACGCTGAGCGAGCTGGCGCCGCGCGACGCCGTCGTGGCGTGCGATTGCGGCACGGTGACCACCTGGCTGGCGCGGCAGTTCATGATTCGCGGCGAACAGAAATGGGGCATGTGCGGCACGCTGGCGACGATGGCGCCGGGGTTGCCCTACGGGATCTCCGCGGCGGTGGCGTTTCCCAAGCGGCGCGCGATCGCCTTCGTCGGCGACGGCGCCTTCACCATGCTGATGGGCGAGTTCGCCACGGCGGTGAAATACGAGCTGCCGCTCACGGTGGTGCTGATCAAGAACAACACGCTGGGCCAGATCAAATGGGAGCAGATGGTGTTTCTCGGCAATCCGGAATACCAATGCGAACTGCACCCCATCGATTTCGCCGCGTATGCGCGCGCCTGCGGCGGCGCGGGCTATACGGTGGAAGATCCGGGGCAGATTCGCGCGGTGCTGCAACAGGCGCTGCGCAGCCCCAAGCCGGCGCTGGTCGAGTGCATCACCGATCCTTACGAGCCGCCGATGCCGGCGCGGGCGACGCCGCGGCAGATGCTGCACCTGGCGGAGTCGCTGGCGCGCGGCGAACCCAACCGCGGGCGGATTGCGCTCACCATCTTCCGCGACAAGGTCAAGGACCTGGAGGCCTGATCTGAACGTCACGTTTCCCTACCCCGGAATCGGGCCCGTCGAGATTCCCGACGGCAACCTGATGGGCGTATTCGCGCCCCGCACGCCCGAGATCCGCGACGAAGCGGGATTGCTGCGGGAGGCCTTCGCCCAACCGATCGCGGCGGCGCGGCTGCGCGAAGCGGCGGCGGGCCGGCGGCGGGTCCTCCTGCTGGTGGATGACGCCACGCGGCACACGCCGACGGCGCGCTTGCTGCCCTACGTGGCGGAGGAATTGGCGGCGGCGGGCGTGGCGGACGCGCATATTGAGGTGCTGGTGGCGAAGGGCTCGCACCGGCCGATGACGGATGCCGAGCTCGAGCTGAAGCTGGGGGGATTCCGGAACCGCTGGCGCGTGCACCAGCACGACTATGAAGACGGCGAACAACTGCATGAATGGGGCCGCCTCGCCGACGGCTTCCCGGTGATCGCCAACCGCCTGCTGCTCGACGCGGATTTCGTCGTGGGCATCGGCCACATCGGCATTCATCGCATCAAGGGGTTTTCCGGCGGCGCCAAGATCATCTTTCCCGGCTGCGCCGGGCAGGCGGCGGCAGCGGAGAACCATTGGGCGGGGGCGCTGCGCTGGTCGGAGCAATTGATGGGGGTCCGCGACAATCCTCTGCGCGCGCGCATCGACGAGGCGGCCGGGGTCGCCGGCCTGCGCTTTCTGGTCAACGTGGTCATGGCGGGCGACGCCATCGCCGGCTGCTTCACCGGCGATTTCGTCGCGGCGCACCGCGCCGGCTGCGAGCTGGCGCGGCGGATCTACGGCGTGCGGCTGCCGCGGCGCGCCGACGTCGTCATCGTCGAGTCGCGGCCGGCGGACCGCGATTTTTGGCAGTCAGCGAAGGGCATCTATTCCGGCACCATGGCGGTGCGGCGCAGCGGCTCGCTGATTCTCGTCACCTCGTCGCCGGAGGGGGTGGCGCGCAATCATCCGGTCCTGCTCGAGCTCGGCTACATGCCCTACGCGCAGATCAAGCGCCTGGTGGATGGGCGGCAGATTCGCGACGTGATGGGAGCGGCGGTGATGGCGTACACGGCGCAGGTCATCGACCACGCCGACTGCATTCTCGTCTCGAGCGGGATCAGCGCCGCGGAGGCGCGGCAACTCGGCTTTCGCCCCGCGCAAACGGTGCAGGACGCGCTGGAGATGGCGCTGTTGCGCCAAGGCCCCGACGCGGCGATCGCGGTGCTGCGCGAGGGGGGCGCGATCTTGCCGATCGTGGGCGAGGAAGCGGCGGGCGAGCCGCGCGCCGAGGAGGCCGAACCGCGCGCGGCCTGAGGGCGGGCGCGCGGTTCTCGACCCCACCGGGCAGGCGAAGTCGATCGCCGGGGCGGCGCCGGCGGGCAAGGCAGGGATCAGGACGTCCCGGGGATCGCCGCGCGAGAAAGCAATGATACAAAGCCGGGCGGCGGTTGCGCCGGCGGGACGGACGAGCCGACGCGCGGGCTCGGGCTTGTGGAAGCCGCGGCGAGCTTGTAGGCTGTGAGGGATGTTCGGCCTCGGTGGATCCAAGCGGCCGCGGGCACTCGGCGCACTCGAAGCGCAGGTGATGGAGGTGCTGTGGGCGCAAGGCGAGGCGAACGTGCGCGAAGTCGCGCAGCGGCTAGCGCGGCCGCTGGCGTACACGACGGTCATGACCACGCTCGACCGGCTGTACAAGAAGGGCTTGCTCGAGCGGCACAAGCGGGATCGCGCCTTCCAGTACTTGCCGCGGATGAGCCGGGAGGCGTGGGAGCGCGCGCAGAGGCGAGCGAGCTGATGAGGGCGCTGCTGTCGCGGGGCGGATCGGGGCGGGCGTTGTTGTTCTCGAGTTTTCTCGAAGCGGCCGAGCCGCTTGACGAGCGGCAATTGGCGGCGCTGGAGCGGGAGATCCGGCGGCGGCGGCAGCAGTTGAGCCAAGGAGACGGCCGGCGATGACGCTCCCGTATGCGGCGCGGCTGGTGGGGCTGGCGCTGGCGAGCTTCTTCATGCTGCACGCGGCCCTGGGCCTGGCGGCGCGGGCGCTCGGCCGGCGCTGGGCCGATCCGCGCAGTTCGCGGCGGCCGGCGCAGGCGGCGGCGCGTTTGCTATGGCTGCGAGTGGCGGCGGCGGCGGGCGCGGGCTTCGTGGTGGCGGCGGTTTGCCTGCCCAGCTACTGGCGCTGGGAGCCGGCGGCCCGCAGCGAAGAGGTCGGCGCCTGGTTTGTCGCGGCCGCGCTGCTGGGGGGCGCGGGATGCGCGCTGGCGGCGGCGCGGATGGCCGCGGCGCTGCTCGAACTGCGGCGGCTCGGACGCGCCTGCCGCGGCTGCGGCCGTCGGGCGCAGCTTTGGCCCGGGCGGCGGCCGGTGCTGGTGATCGCATCGGAGGAGCGGGTGCTCGCGCTCGTCGGCTTGATGCGACCGCAGCTGGTGGCCAGCACCGCCCTGCTCGCCGCGCTGACTCCGGAGCAGTTGGCCGCCGCCGCGGCGCACGAGATGGCGCACCGGAAGGCGTGGGACAACTGGAAGCGCGCGCTATGGCTGGCGCTGCCCGACCTGCTGCCGGGGTGGAGCGGCTTCCAAGAGCTCGAGCGGCACTGGAAGCGGCTGCGGGAATGGGCCGCCGACGACGACGCCGCCGGCGGCAATCCGCAGCGCGCGCTGGCGCTGGCGGAAGCCTTGCTGGCGGCGGGACGCCGCACCGGGGCGGCGCCGGCGCGGCTGGCCTCCACGCTCGCAGGCGAGGGCGACGAGATCGCCGAACGAGTGCGGCGCCTGTTGGCGAGCCCGGCGCCGGCGGCGCGCGTGCCGGCCGCGGCGGGTGCCTTGCTGCCGGTTTGGGCGGCGGGCAGCGCGAGCCTGATGGCCATGGCGATTGCCGCTTGGGCGTCGGCGCCGACCACGCTGCATTTCACGTTTTATCTCCTTGAACACTTCGTGCACTAGCGCCTAGGGGGAGCAGATCAGCGTGTTGTCGCTAGTTGTTCGATTCACTCGCATTCTTGGAGTTCATCAAGTGTCCGGATTCGTGAAGCGCCGTGTTTGCGGTAGTTGGTTTCACCTCGTCAACGACCAAGACTTGTTGCACATCCACCCTATAGCGGCAGCAGCTTTGGTTACCGACGCCACGACCCGGATCATCGAACCTTCCAATCACTGTGACTTGCGCCTGCTGCCTCTTCTTGAGCAGCTTTGAGAGTCTTTTGGCAAGCGGAGATTTGGAGTCGTACTCTTCGCCAACGTGGCAAGCACCAGCTTTCCGCTTCCCGGTGCGGGTTGGCACGTATCATCACGGACGATCGCACACTCACTCCCACTCGCCAGCACCGCACGTACTGCGACCGGCTTGCCAGCGTGCTTCTCTGCATCCGCCACTAACTCGCATACGCTCGGGCTGAAGTAACCCAGCTCTGCGGGCGAATCGAAGATTGGCGGTCGTCGCGAGGCGTCGATCTCGATTTCACTCGGCAACTGGAGAAGAACCCGTGGGTTGTTTTCGTGAGCGTCCAGATCGGTTCCGAGTTTATAGCGATAGGTCACGGTGAACGTCGTCGGTTCATGCGATGCGAACTGCCACGTTAGAGCATTCGCCTCGGCAGCATTCGCTAGGATTTTTTGTCCGTCTTCAACATGAGCCTCCGCCACACGATGCCCGTCTGTCGTGACTCTTACGTGCACCGCCCCTTCAACGTTTGCAGCACGTGCGATGGAAGGATACAGCGGAACTACCGCTGAGGTTATGCTAGGCAGCGCAGGCTTTGTCTGCTGTGCGGCTGCTGACGCACACAACAGCGCCACCATAACGCCGATCACTCACATCTGCTTGTTCGTCTTCGTGTCGCCGCACTTCTCCGGCCATGGATCATGTGGTGTGGTCTCTTGATAGGTCTGCCCATTTGAGTATTTGTAGTCGTGAGTGATGTAGTTCGTCAGCGTTTTGTCATCGACGGCCTTCCAACTGCTGTTCCAGATTTCGTACTTGCCATGATCGAAGGAGAGCGACGAGGCAGCCAGTGCCGATGCGGGCCAAGCTGATGTCTGGTAAGCACGGTACTCACCTGATAAGTCGCTTAGCTGGCCGGCTGCGAACCTCGGGGTCTTCCATCTCACTGATATGCGTGCCCTCGTGTGTGCGGCGTCGATAGCCTGGTCGTTGCCGCTACTGATACCACATCTCGGTGCTCCGCCGCGCGCATCAGCGGCGTGACCATCGTTGAAGATGTGCGTGAGGGATTCGGTTTTTTGGATCGCCGTGCCTCCAACGATGCGTGTTCGCCACTTCGTCAACTGCGTCCTCAAGGTCTGCAACCCATGCCGGCGCTGAGTCGGCGTAATTCGACACGGTTTCGCTCTGGCCCGCGATTTCGACGTGAGTCTCGATGGTGCTGCTGTCGCTAATCCCGCGTGTGTAAGAAGCACACAGAGACCAGAACTGCGGCGTGCGAAACCGCTCAAGAAGAACGCGGGCTTCCTCCGCCTTGATTGGGGCGCGGCGTTCGCCGCGCGCATTCACGAACATTCGGCCATTCCACAACACACGGCCGTCCGCGGAGATTCGCACCATATAGATTGGTGCATGTGCCATAGCAGCCCCAACGAGACAACTCAACAAAGTCCTGCGCGCCAGTTGCAACAGGGACCCGCGTGTCCGGCGTAGGGCAGGCCTCCGCCTGTACATCCAAGCGGGCGCCGAGACGATCGGTCGCTCCGGCCGAAAGACCGTTTTGGTGTAGGGGGCTATTCATTCATCTCGGTACAACGATATCCATGCAACCCGGCCGTGCGCAACTCCGATTTCCGCTTCGCTCAGGTCCGCCGGTCCCGGCTGTGGCTGGTAGATGTAGATCCGCCTGTCGGCCATGATTTTTCGGGTTGATTTAGCACGGCGCCCACCCGGAAAATAAACAGTCCAGTCGCGCGGGTCGGTGTCCACCGAAGAGGGATGCCCGTAAGCCCTGAGGAGCTCCGGCAGGGTGCTCCCAATGCCGATTCCCTTTTCCGTTTTCCAATTCTCAAAGCCGCTGGCTTGATTTATCTTCTTGCCGAAACAATTAGGCGCGGCGCTGATGGAAACCCCCCGTGAGAAGCTAGGATCATCCGTCGCGCGCTCGATAACGAGATAAGCTGGCTTTGCGTCATCACGGTAACACAGAAAGTGGCCGCGCGGGAGAGCCGGTTTTCCAGTCGCGGCCCAGAGCAAGCGCATCGGGACACCGCCTGCTTTGCCGCGCATTTTGAAGGGTCCTAGCGCCGCGGGTCCGGAGTAACCGTCGCCTCTATGGCTCGCGCTCGCCATAGCAGGGATTCGCGCAAAGGCGCCTTGCCGGACGGGAGGCCTATAACCAAATAGAAGCGCGACCGCAGCCGCGAGGCATGTCCATGGGCCCCTCACTTCCAAATCCTCAAATAAGGGATTTGCACCTGTGGGTGCTCGTGTTGGAACTGCTCTATGGCGCTGCCGAGCCGGATAACGTCTGCATTGCACGCTCGGGTGCAGCCCATTGTCGGCCTGAGCTGCTGATAAGGGTCAAACGCGTGTGGGCCAAGCGAATGACCACCACCGTGGATGTCGCGTCCGCGCGGATCTCCCACATCGATAAAAGCACCAGCCGGTCCGTATGACGGATCGCCGGCATGGCGATTGCTTACCCCGACAACGGTGCTCTCGAACGGACCGCCCGCACCAGGTTTGGCGTGACTGTCGACCTTGACCAGGCTTGGGATTTGAACTTCCTTGTCGCCGCCGTTCGAGCTATAGGACTGGAAGGTGGTTGTGTTTCCGTGGATACTGGTCGTCAGCTCCGCGATTGGCGGCGCAGGCGGGGCTGCCACGGGCGGCGGAGCCGGGGTTGCGCAGGTGGTGCCGAGCTTGCCGAACACGCACCAATGCCCATCCGGGTCGGTTGCTGTCACATGGTTGTTGAGGACGTAGGTGTAGAGGTTCAGGGACTGGGGGTTCTCGACGTTGGCGTAGGGCATTGCCTTGGGGCGAGCTGCCCAGTCCGGGGTCATGAAGCGGCCGGAGTAGCCGGATTGGAAGCGGGCGGAAAAGTAGGTGAGCGAGGTTTCGCCGTCGAATTGCTTGCCGGTGAAGTGCAAGGCGCTGACGGTGCCGACCTGGTTCAGCCAGCCGCCGTAGGGCAGTGACGTGTAGGCCTCGACCACTCCGCCGCTCAAATTGCTGCGCCCCCGCACCGTGCCCAGCCCGTCGGCGTGGTCGAAGTAGGTCGTGCCGCCCGCGTAGGTGGCCAGGTCGCGGCCGCCCGCGTAGACGTTGCCCTCGATCAACTGGCTTGGGCCGGCGAAGACGGTGCGCGCCTCCCCCGCGCGCCCGCTCACGTACTCGCGCGTCACCCCGTTGACCACCGTGTGTTCGCGCTGCCCCTGGGCGTTGTAGGCGTAGCTGGCCGTGGCGCCGCCATCCACGCCGGTCAGCCTGCCCACGGCGTCGTATTGATAGGTGTGCGTGCCGTCGCTCGTCAGTTCGCCCGCGGCGTCGTAGCCGACGCCGGCGGCGATGCGGTTGTTGGCGTCGAAGCTCAGCGCCGGCGGCGCGGGATGGGGCGCCACGAGCCACTGGGCGGTTGAGCTTTGCCGGGGATTGAGCACATGCCCGCCGGGTGGGTCGGGGTTCATGACGCGAGGCGTTCTGGAAATGCAGTTGGCCTCGAATAACGCCCTAGCTGAGGGTGGCTGGATCGTAGACGTACCTCGGCGCCGCCTTCCGCAGTGACCGTTTTCTCGAGCGATTCGATCCGTTGACTGGTCCCGTCCTCCGCTGATCAATTTTCAAGAAGTTGATGGTGATAGATCCCAATCGCGTCACCTCAAACTCATATCGGCCATTACCCGTTGGCCGGAGCTTTCCGGCTATGGTCACCATCACCGAGGTAGAACGATCTGCTCCGGTGAACGCTTTAAAGAGTTCCTGTTGCGCGACATCCAATGCCCTCCTCCCGGTGGATTTTTGAAAAGGGGATGTTTCGCTCCAGGTGAGGGGCACCGCTCTGTCGCATCCCTGAAGTGTGAGGCCAAAATCCGGCGGCGCGAATTCCATCCGCCCTCGCACCCATGCTTCGCTCCCCAAATATTTTGAAGGCTGGCTCAAAAGCGCACAGACTGAAATGGGCGCGCTGGCCGTTGAACCCGCCGAAAAGGCAGGCATCGCCGTGGACAAGATGCCGAAAACCGCCAAGAGCACACCCCAAAGCTGTCCTCTCATTGACAGTTGCCCCCTTCCTGACACCAGATGGAGAGAGACCGCTTCGCGTAGTTATCAATGGCACTCTCCGAGAGCCCGGTTGAGGGCGACCAAAGCCCGAAAACACTCTTGTATTGCAGAGCCTCGTCGACTTCGCCCTGAGTGGTGAACGCCCTGTGTTCGGTCGCCAGCTCTTCACGCCCGTTCATAGGCAATCCGCCTGTGCGCTGATCCGCGGCGTGAGTTGCCTCGTGCCCAAGGAGACCTGCTTCCTCCTTGGCGATGCTGGTCGCTCCTGCGGACACGAGCCCACGCTCGACACCCCTGATTGCCACAGTTATCGTTGTTTGCCCATTGCGAGTCCCGGTGTCGATGCGCCATTGGCTCCCCTTTACGATGGAAACCGTGACGCCGTTCTTCTGGTCTGGCTTTCCGAGAGCTTTCAGCGCCCGGTCTATATCCCTGGACTCTTGCGAGCCGGCCTTGGCGTGAGCGGTCCCCTTTTTCTGATACAGCTCTCCGGTTAGTTTCCGGCAGGTACTGCAGCCGTGAGATCGCGGCTAGCCGCGATCTCACGGATAAATTCGTCGGGCGATCGCTCGCCGAGCGCCCGGTGAGGACGACTCCCATTGTATTCCCGCCGCCAGTCCTCGATGAGGCGCATCGCGTCGGTCGGCCCTGAGAACCAGTGGGCATCAAGACACTCCGATCGCAACGTGCCGTTGAAGCTCTCGACGAACGCGTTGTCCGTCGGCTTCCCCGGCCGGGAAAAATCGATCGTGACCTGACAGTGATAGGCCCACAGGTCGAGGGCCTGACTGGTGAACTCGCTGCCGTTGTCACAGAACAGCGCTTGCGGCGCTCCTCGCTGCCGCCGAAGCCTTTGCAGGACCCGCACAACGTCGTCTCCCTTCAAACTCTGGCCAACTTCAATCGCCAGGCATCCCCGCGTGAAAATATCGACCACCGTGAAGGCCCGAAACCGGCCTCCGGTACTGTACTGATCGGAAACAAAATCCAGGCTCCATATCTGGTTGGGGCGCTCCGCCCGGGGCCGCTGCCGGCGCTGCGCGGCCACGCGCCGTTTCTTCGGCCGCGACCGCAGCGCCAGCCCCTCCTCTCGGTAGAGCCGGTACACCAGCTTCTTGCCTACGTGCCAGCCCTCGCGGATCAGAAGAATGCGGATCTTGCGATACCCGTACCGGACCCGGGTTCTGGCCAGCTCCCGGATCCGCAGCCGCAGTTCTGTCCTTGGAGCCTTGCGGCTCTGGTATCGGTTTGTGCCGACCGGCATCGCCACCACTCGGCAGGCCCGCCGTTCGCTCACCCCGTACCCGCCGCGCAGGTAGCTCACGACCGGGCGGCGCCGCGAGGGCTTTACCAGTTTTTTCTTAGCACGTCCTGCAGCATCGCACGGTCCAGCGTCAGCTCCGCCACCACCTTCTTCAGCCGGCCGTTCTCTTCCTGGAGCTGCCGCAACTGCCGCACCTGGTCGACCTCCAGGCCCGCGTAGAGCTTCTTCCAGCGGTAGAACGTCTGTTCCGAGACGCCCATCCGCCGAATCAGTTCCGCCACCGGCATGCCCATCTCGACCTGCTTCACCGCGGCCGTGATCTGCTCCACCGAGTACCGTTTTCGCTTCATCTGGCACAATCCTCCCTGTCGGATGATTCTGCCGAAACTCACCTTCGCTCTGTATCAGTTTTCCGGGGGCCGCTCACCCCGAATCCGCCCCGGTTCGAGCGGGGATGGGGGTGTGGGGCCAGGGGCCGGCGTCTGAGGCCCCTGGCCCCGCAAACCGCGTGGATAATGCCTGCCGCGCGGCGAAGGCCGCCGGCGTGAGGTAACCCAAGCTGCTGTGCGGCCGCTGCTCGTTGTAATCGTCGCGCCAGGCGGCGATCTTCTGCCGCGCGTCCAAGAGGTTGAGGAACTAACTGTGAAGTTTCAATAGGTTGTCCACTCGACCCGGATCGGAGAAGCTGATGGTGACCAAACCGAAGGCTTCAAGGAAGAGGATCGAATGGACTGTCACCAGAATGCA
>JAJPKR010000056.1 GCA_021323595.1 Terriglobia bacterium
CTGTGCGAGGGCTGGCTCGAAGGCTACGTGCTCACCGGCCGCCACGGCATGTTCGTGACCTACGAGGCGTTCGCGATGATCGCCGCCTCGATGATCGTGCAGCACACGAAGTGGCTGGAGGCCGCCGGCCACCTGCCTTGGCGCGCGCCCATCGCCTCCCTCAATCTGCTCCTCACCTCCACCTGCTGGCGCAACGATCACAACGGCTTCAGTCACCAAGGGCCCGGCCTGATCGACGTCGTGCTGTCGAAGCGCGGCAGCGTCGCCCGCATTTATTTGCCCCCCGACGCCAACTGCCTGCTGTCGGTGGCCGAGCACTGCCTGTGCAGCCGCAGCTACGTCAACCTGATCGTCATCGACAAGCAGCCGCAGTTGCAGTGGCTCGACGCCGCGGCCGCCGCCGAACATTGCCGCTTGGGCGCTTCCACCTGGTCCTGGGCGGGCAGCGAGCGCGGCCAGGACGACCCCGATCTCGTGCTCGCCTGCGCCGGCGACATCCCCACGCTCGAAACCGTCGCCGCCGCGCAATGGCTGCGCCGCCATGCCCCCGAGCTCCGCTTCCGCCTCGTCAACGTCGTGGACCTGATGACCCTCTTCACCCCCGACGCCCATCCGCACGGCATGGCGCCGGAGCGCTTCCGCGAGCTCTTCACCGCCGCGCAGCCGGTGATCTTCGCCTTCCACGGCTACCGCCGCGCCGTGCACGAGATCGTCCACGGCCGGCCCAATGCCGATCGTTTTCACGTGCGCGGCTTCATCGAACAAGGCACCACGACCACGCCCTTCGACATGGTGGCGCTGAACGAAATGAGCCGGTTCCACCTCGCCGCCGAAGCGCTGCGGCGCGCCATGCCGGCGGGCGCGCGGCGCGACGAGCTCATCGGCCTTTGCGACGCGGCGCTGCGCGAGGCCGCCGCCTACGCGCGCGAGCACTTCGAGGATCCGCCGGCGATTCGCGACTGGACCTGGACCGCTTAGCACCCGGCGCGCCGGAGACGTCGCCGCGCCCGCCCTCGCCGCGGGTGGCCGGGCGCAAGGCGCCGAGATCGCGCGCCGCTCAGCTTCCGCGCCCCGCCGCGCTCGCCCCGGCCGGTGCCGGCGGCGACAGCGCGCGCCATCGTGGAATTGCCGTTACGCGGCTTCGCGCGTGGGCCGCGGCGCGATCGTCGGCTCGCGTCCCGCAGCGCGCACGCCGACGCCCGCACGATAGACCAAGTCGCCGCCCAGCCGCGCCGAGGCGATCGCCAATGCAAAACCCGCGACCCCGGCCAGGCGCCCCTTGCCGCGTCCGCGCCGCGCGAACGAGGCCGCCATCAAGCCCACGCCGGCGAGATTCATCAAGCCGTGCGCCAGCCCCACGCGCCGCTCTTCCCCGCTCAGTTGCGACCAATCCGCCAGTCCCGCCGCCGCCGCGCCCAGCGCGCCCAGCAGCCCGACGCCGATCGCGCCGCGCGCCGCCGAATCCCACTCGTTTTTGCGCGTGAGCCGGTGCAGCACGTCGAAAGCCGCCGCCGTCGTCCACGCGCCCAGCGGCACGTCGGTGAGCATCACGTGCAGGGGATGGCCGAGCGGCTGCCCGTGCAGAAATCCTTCGATGCGGTCGCGCCTCGGCCCCAGGCTCTCGAGGCCTCGCCGCACGGCGGTTTGCAAACGATCGGCGATCGGCTCCAGCCAGCGCTGGCGAGCGGCCGCGGAGGCAAGGGGAATGGGCATGGCGACGTTGGATGCCGCCGCGGGCTCAAGGGCTTCCACCAGCCCCAGGCGAGGTGGAAGAGTTGGACTTTAGCCTGGCGTAGCCAGCCCATCGAACCTCAGGGGCTTGAGTCCCGGCTTCCGGCGTCCCGCCGCCACCGCCCGCCGGCGTCCCGCCGCCGAACCGAGCCAAGCTCCGCCCTCCACCGCCCTAAGCCTCGGGCGCTTACTGGCTGAAGACTTCCTTGACCGTCGGTTTCAGCAGGTAACGGACGATGAGGAAATAAACGGCCACCGTGGCCGCGCGCAGCGCGACCAGCACCGGCACGAAATGAAAGAGCTGCGCCACCAGCATCAGCGCGCCCGTGATCAGCCCAAAGATGCAGAAGATCAGCATCAGCAGCCGGCCCCAGTCCTTCAGCCGCCACAGCCCGACGCCCATGATCAAGGCCAGCACGGCCGACGTCGCGATCATGAGCCACAGGCCGCCTGCGCCCATTTGGCCGAGGACGCGCTGCGTCACCGCCGCGCGCAGCACGGTGGCGCCCCGCGCCAAAAACGCCGCGCCCGCGCCCACCATGACCGCAGCCACGACGAAGTTGAGCACGGCCAAAATGGTGACCCCTAATGGCCGCTCCATGAATTCATGGTACCCTGCTCCCCCCTGCATCACGAGACCCGAACGCGGCGTGCGTGGGGCAGGCGCTCCTGCGTCCGCGCGGCAGCCATTCTTGCCAACCCGGGACCCGCGCGTCGTCCATGGGGCAGACATTTCTGCCTGCCAGCCTGGGACCGGCGCCGGCTCGCCCAGCTATGTCTTGTAGTGAGTAACGATGGCTAAGTGAGGTATGATGCCCGCATGAAGCGTGCGCTGATCCTGCTGCTGGTGGTCGGTGTCGCATGCGGGGCGGCCGCGCAGGCGCCCTCGCCCTATGATTCGGCGCTCGCCGCCGCGCGCGCCGCCATGGCCCAGCAGCGCTACAACGAGGCGCGCAAGGAATACAGCCGCGCCGCCAAGCTGCCCGGCGCCGACGTCCTCGTCTGCGAGATGGGCATGGCCGATGCCGACGGCATGCAGGGCTCCTTCGGACGTGGCCAGAAGGAATGCACGGCGGCGCTGCGGCTGGCAACGTCGCCGGCGCAGCGCTCGGCAGTGCTCGCGCTGGCCGGCGCCCTGGACCTCAAGCAAGCGGCCGCGGAACAATGGCGCGACGCGTTTTCGAAACATATCCCCGGCTTGCTCGCCGCCGCCGACTCGAACCTGCGCGCCGCGCTGGCGCTGGCTCCCGGCGATCCCGTCTTGCACTTCGATCTGGCGACGGCGCTGCTGCGCGAGGGCCGGCTTGCCCAGGCCGATGCGCAAGCGCAGGCCTGCCTGCGCCTCGCCCCGCAGGGACCGATGAGCGCTCTGGCGCGCGGTTACCTGACCGATCCCGACCTGGGCCTCGCCAACCGCGCGCCGGATTTTCACGCCGTGTTGAGCGATGGCACGCAGCTGTCGCTGCAAACGCTGGCGGGCAAGGTCGTGCTCTTGGACTTTTGGGGAAGCTGGTGCCCGCCCTGCCGCGAGTCGGTCTCGACGCTCCAGGCCGTCTGGCATCACTTCGCGAACCAGCCCGGCTTTGTGCTGCTGAGCGTGGATTCCCACGAGAGCCGGGCGGCCGGCGCCGGCTTCGCCGCCGCGCACAAGATGACCTGGCCGCAATATTGGGACGGTGATGGCCAAGTCCAGCGGGCTTTCGGCGTGTACGCATATCCGACGTTCATTCTGCTCGACAGCCACGGCGTGATGCGCGGGCGCTGGGCGGGCGAGAGTATAAGCACCGGCGCCGTGCTCGAGTACCGCATTAAGGACTGGCTCGCCCGCGCGCCCGCGCCCAGCCGCAACCGCTAACCACATTGCTTGACACAAACGGACGGCCGGAATATAAGGCAACCAAGGAGGTGTGCAATGCTGGCTCTTCGACGTGCGCTTGGGCTGGCGCTATGCGTGGTTTTTTCCGCCTGGATTCTCGCTGCTCAGACCTCATCCGCCCCGGCCGGGCGGACCCAGTTAGGGGCTGATTGCAACTGCAGCGGATACGGCATTAGCGGACCGTGCAGTTGCAATTGCCAGGGACCGGGCTGCACTTGCATTTGCAGCACCGGCGACGGCTGCAATTGCAATTCAGCCGCTCCGGCTTTGATTACCCTGCCGGCCGGAACGTCGGTTCAATCCGCCGCCGATCAGCTGTCGAATATCACGATTCAAACCCCGCGGGTGATAGTCCTCGCAGGCGCAGATCAATTCGTACCTTCTGAAATTCGAACTACCTTCTGGCAGGCCGTCGCGCTCTTGACCCAGCTCCCAGGCGTGAAGCTCGGCATTCCTGCTCCGAACCCTGACCTGTTCACGCGCATGGCGGCGAACCCCTCGCTCTTCGTGCGTATGGGAAATTCAGTGGTGCTCGTGCGCCATCCAGTCTCGCCCGGCGCCATCCACGTCTGCATCCACCGTGCCGCGACCCTCGCGGAAGTCCTGGACACCCTCAGCGAGGAGACCGGCCGGGCCTTTGCCGTCAGCGGCACGCCGGTGCCGCAATTTCCGCTGCAGATTCAAGGAACTCTCCCGGAGGTGCTCGAAAAGTTGTCGGCGGCCACCGGCGCCAGGATCACGCTGGCTGAGTAAACTGCGCGCCCCCTTGCACGCGCCATCGCCTCCCTGCGCGGCGGCCAACGCCTGCGCGTCGTGGCGACTCCGCGCGGCCGGTCGCCGCGGCAGCGTGAAGCAACCCTGCCTTCGCCGGGGAAAATGCCCTCCGCTCTTTTCGACGCAAACCGGGCCGCTACCCGCGAGCGCCTCCATGCGGTCTATCTCTTTGGGGCCCGGCGGCAGTTGTCTTGATCGTGCATCTTGCCACGAACGGCAATCTCGGCTTCCACACCGACGAGCTCTACTATCTCGATTGCGGCTGCCACCCTGCGCTCGGCTACGTCGACTTTCCGCCGATCGTGGCGCTGCTTGCGCGGTTAGAGACTGCTCTCCTGGGAGCTACCCCATGGGCTCTCCGCGTGCTTCCCACCCTGCTCGGCGCGTTCATGGTGGTGCTGTCGGGTGTGTACGTGCGGGTCTTGGGCGGCTCGCTTCGCCTGCAAGCTCTCGCCCTGGCGATCGCGGTGACGGCGCCTTATTTCCTGGGCGCCAACTGGGTCTACCATACGGTCACGTTCGATGAGGTGACCTGGATGGTCGCCTTCTATTGCCTCTTGCGCCTGGTGCTGGAGCGCCGGCCCAGGCACTGGATCTATTTAGGCATTTCGCTCGGCGTCGGCCTTGAAGTCAAGTACACGATCGCAGCGCTGGCGGCCGCCATCGCCATCGCCATCCTGGCGACTCCCTCACTGCGTTCCGAACTGCGAACGCGATATCCGTGGATCGCGGCAGCCGTCGCGCTGCTGATCCGGGCGCCGAACCTGGCGTGGCAGGTGCAGAAAGGCTTTCCGTCGCTTATTTACACCGCCCATCACCAGGGCTCCGGCGGCGGCTTCGGCCCGAACCTGCTCCTAATCGTGGTCTATCTTTTCTTCCTGCTCCCGCTCTGGGTGGCGGGCTTGGTGTCGCTGTTCCGCAGCGCCACGCTGCGGCCCATCGGGATCGCTTGCCTTCTCCCGCTCATCCTTTTCCTCTTCGTGGGCAAATCCTATTACGCCGTCGGCACTGTTCCGATCGCTCTCGCTCAGGGGCTCATGGCGATCGGCCGCGCCCGGCGGCCGCGGCTGCGCCTGGGTTACAGGGTCGCGGTCGCGGCTGCCTGCGTGCTCCAGTTGCTCACGTTCGCGCAGCTCACGCTTCCCATCACCCCGCCTGGGCGGATCCTCGGCCTCGACGCCAAGAATGAGCTCTTCGCGGACAGTGTCGGATGGAAGAGCATTTCTCACCAAGTCCAGTCGATCTACCGCAACCTGCCCAGCTCCAAGCGCACGGGAACGATCATGATTTCGGCCTTTTACCGCATCCCGCGAGCGCTGCAGATCTACGGCGACAAGAAGTCGCTCCCTCTAGTCGTCAGCCCCCAGTTAAGCGATTGGTACTGGCTGCCTGGGAACGTGGCGGCGACCAAGGCGCTGATGTTGGGTTACGAACCGTCCGACGTCGCCTGGATGTTCTCGTCCGCGACTCTTGTCGGGCGCCTGACGGTCCCCTTCGGCGTGCATGGACTGGAGCAGGGCGCGCCGGTCACTTTCTGCGTGCTCAAGGCCCCGCTCCAGCAGGAGTGGCGCGGCCTCCGCAACATCTCTTAAATCGTCCAGGACTCCGGGGAAAGCGCATTCCCCGCAAGCCCCGCCGGCGGCCCTGCCGACGAATCTCATGCACGACGACTGTGGTCCGCCCGCAAGCGCGACCCGCGCCACACGCCAGAGGTACGGGGCCATCGCGGCCGCCGTCGCAACCGCGGAGCGCCCAGCCCGCAGGCTGCGGTTGCGCGGACCGCATCACCTCCAACCTCTATTGCCAAGCCGAGGCGGCGGCAGTTCCCGCTTGGCGTCGGCTTCCCGCGCGATGGCGTCCTAGCCGAGGCGAACCGCCTCAGACAGACGGTAGCAGCCGGCCCGGACAGGAAGGGGCACAAAATGGGGCACACTCTTTCGTCTCGTCGGGCGGCGAAGAAGGGTTCTTACTGCCCACGGGACCGGAGAATACAATTGCCATACATTTTCAGTAAACTGGGGATCGCCAGCGTAAGTCCCGGGAGGACTCGTCTGCGGAATGCAGGCACCGGTGAGGCCCCGGGGCGCTGGCACTTCTTCCCTACCGCCCTCTCAGCATCCGCGTTTCAATCCTCGCGCCGGCGCGCGCTTAAGGCTCCTTGTAGCCGAATGTGAAGCTCTCGACAGTGCGCCCGAGCCATCGGACCATCGCCAGCATGCCATCGACTTCCATCCGCCCGGCAAGTCTGGTGCGTGTGAGCGTGGGGACACTCACTCCGATTTCCTTTGCCACTTGCGACCACGACATGCCACGAGTGCGCCGCTGTTGGTCGAGGGCTTCGTAGAGAGCTGCAGCGTTGAAACGACCGGGCGATTTGGGTCGCATCTCGAAAGGGTACACTGTCCCGCCAACCAGTCCAAGACCGGCCGCGACTGCGGTAGCGCTAAGGCTCAGGACAGCCGGCGGTCGCAAGAAGCTAAGAACCGTCTTCATGTCATAACAATATAGCGATTGGTCCCCAGTTGATGCGAACAGACGCAATTAGGCGAGTCGCACTGCTCCCCTTGCTGCGCGCGGCGTTGACTGGCCCGCTTTCCCAGGCGCGCAAGGCTCTTAAGACCTTCCCCAGCATCGCCGATCCGGGAACTGATCGGATCCTTCTTTTCGCCGGGATCGCTCCTCCCGCGGCCTCCCCTCAAACTGCCCACATGTGCTAGTGCGCATTCTGCGTGCTGCCCGCCGGCGCGGCGCGGCGCGTGAAGGCCATGACTCGCGCCAAGAATTCGAGCGTCAGCCGCGTGCTCGCCTCCCTGGCGGAGGACGGACTCCGCCATGCGGGACGGCAACGCCAACCTTTCATGGAGCTGGCGGAACGGTTCCGCGAGGCCGCCGACCCGGGTGAAGTTCAGAGCCTTGGCGAGGAACCGGGACGCGCGGTCTTCGGCCGCCGCTGATGCCCCTCATTGAAAGCTGGGAGCGCTCCCCGGCACCCCTGCGCCGGCACTTGATCGAACCCAACGGGCGCCGTCCTTGAATCAGCTTCGGCCCATCTAGCTAAAGCCGATGCACGGCGCTTAGGAGTGATCACCAACCAGATCGCAGTTTCCCTGCAGCGTAACGGGCTCCCGCGCCAGCGCGAACTGCGCCCTGCACGCGTCATATCGCGGCCACAACGCTTCGACTTCTTGCCTCGCCCACTTTGTGAGGCTTCGGTCCGGGTCGACACGCCTGAGGATATTCAGATAGAAGCGCTTTCCCTCAAACGATACCGGCCAGGACGGCTTGAGATCGTTGAAATCGTCAGCCGTCTGCAGTGCCCTCGTGAACAAGTAGGCCAGCATCGGACTCTTCCAGCGCGGGTCTTCGCCGTTGGCCCGGTCTGGGGCCCATTGGGATAGGGTGCGCTCTGCACGGTCGAAAAGCCCGTCCGTGAAGCGATCGTAGTCTTCCTTCAGGTCGCAGATAGCGCGCCACAGCCCTCCGAAATGACACTCCAATTCATTGCGAAGCGGGTGCCCAAAATCGAACCTGGCAGGAGCGCCCAGTCTGTCAGAATCGCTCTGCTCTCGATACTTCAAAGCTGGGATTCCCTCGAACACATCCCCCCAGAAGACCCGGAACGCACCCTCAAGCTCCGCGAGCGCCCCCACCTGCAACTTTCGCAGGTGCTCGCGGCGGACCACCTCACGGCTCTGGCGCACAGTTGCACGCAGCGCAGCCCAAGAGGTCCAAGCGAGCACCACCGTCGCAATGACGGTCACAATCGACAGAGCGATGTCGGTACGCACCTTAGTTCTCCGGGTTGATCAATCAATCTCCGCAGTCACAAGCTTACATTGGGCAAGCGGCGACAGCCATTGCTGCCCGCGTCGCCGCCAAACATTCTTAACTTCGTCCTGCCGGAGAACTGGATCTGGCGTCCGGCGCGGTTCCTGTGCCCCGACACAGAGGCGCGAGGGGGACCCGCTACACAATTGTGCGACAATACCCCAGGCGATGCTCGAACCGGTAAGCACCCCCGCTCGACGCAGCGCTCGCGGTGGCGATGGCGATTGTGTTCGCCGCTCCTATGGCGTCACGGCCGCGCGCGCACCTGCAAGCTCGGCCCTTGCGCGCTGCAGCAAGAGGCGAAATGGATCGAGAGGCGCCGCCGCCTCGCCGCGGGCCTTCCCGACCTGGGCAGCCGCGCCGAGCAATGAAAACAGGAGGAGACGACCCATGGACATAACCGGCGAAAACAATGCCGGCGCGGCGAAGAACGAAACACTCGTCGAACGCGCGTCCGATCGTGAGCTCGTCGTCACCCGCACCTTCGCCGGTCCGGCGCACGCCGTCTTCAGCGCCTGGACCAAACCCGAGCTGCTCCAGCGCTGGTGGGTGCCGAAATCGTGCGGCATCTCCTTCGTCTCGTGCGAGGCCGATGCCCGTACCGGCGGAACGTATCGCTTCGTCTTCAACCACCCCGCCGCCCCAACGCCGATGACGTTCTTCGGCCGCTATCTCGAGGTCGCCCCACCCAAGCGCCTCGTCTGGACCAACGACGAAGGCGAGCAGCCCGGACCCATCACTACGGTGACCTTCGAGGAAAGGGGCGCCCAGACGCTCCTCGTCATGCGCGATCTCTATCCTTCGAAAAAGGCCCTCGATGACGCCATCGCCTCCGGGAGCGCCACTGGGGCGAGCGAGCAGTTCGAGCAGTTGGACCGGCTTCTCGCCGCTCAGGAACCGGCCGCGCCCCGGCCCTGAATCCGCCCACCTCGGCACGGCCGCCCGGGCAAAGCTGTTCCCAACTGTCCCCAAGCCGCTCCCAGCCCGGCGAGCACGGAAGCATTGACGCAGCGGCCCCGCGGCTGAGCATGGCGCGCCCTGAGAGATTCGAACTCCCGACCTTCTGGTTCGTAGCCAGACGCTCTATCCAACTGAGCTAAGGGCGCGGATGGCGGGGAAACCGCGCTCGCCGCCGCGGGCGAATGCTCGTTTCATTCTAGCGCAGGTCGGCGGCCGCGCCCCCCCGCGCGGTTCCCGCCGCACAGGAATCCGCCCCGCCAACGCTCGTGGCGATACCGCCCCACACCTGCCCTTGCCGCGCGGGCAGGTCACCCTCATCCCCAGCCTCCGCGCCGCGGGTCCTCCAGCGCCGGCTGAACTCCGGTCAAAATCCCCCTCGGCGCTAGTTCCTCAAAAGCAAAAGGCTTGACGCGCCCCTCGCGCCGGGCTTGCACCTCCTCGCCCCGGCACGCTGAGTCGAAGGGCCGGCCAGGACCAGTGCCGTGGTGCAGCACACGCATCCGGTCCCGTTGCAGCACGCGTAATATCCAGTCTGGCAGGTCACCGAACAATCCGCTTGCGGCTCCGGCGCCGACGAGCACTGCGATGATCCCTGTCCCCCCGATGCGCACGCCCCGCTGCACTCGGCGACCGGCGTTGAGGCTTTGATAAACGCCGCGCTGGTCCTGGGCGCAGTCGGATCGTCCGGCTTCCACTCATAGTGCGCGATTCCGACCGGCCGCTCGACGATCACACCAGGCGGCGTCGGGCCCGCGTACACATCCCGCACCTCGAACAGGATGGGCTGGCCGTCTTTGGGAACCACCAGTACCGACAGCGGCGCGGGACTGCCGGGCCCCTGGGTCCAGTCCACTCGGGCCGGCCCCATCAGCCGAAACGCCGACGGTAAAGGCTTCGCGTATTGCGCCCGGAATGCGCCCGCCAGAGGCAGGCCTGGATGCCGCGGCGCAAGCGTTATGAAGACCCACTGCCGCTTCGCGCTCGTTGCAACGACGACGTTACCGGAGATGCTAAGCGTGCGCGCTGGCACGATGGAATCAGGCGGGGTCGCTGCCTGCACGGATCCGGGCAAGGAGAAAAGGTAGGCTGCCGCTACGGCAACTCCGAAAAACCTGAGTTTGGGCATGTGGCCCTCCTTTCATGCGCGAATCATAGGCACCGCTTGCCGGGAGGGCAATACAGCGCTTTCCCGATCCACGTCCGCCCGCTCGGAGGCCGCCGTGAATCCGACCGTGGGCCAGGCATCCCTGCCTGTCCGATCGAAAGGGATCGGGAGCCAAGGCGAAGCCCCCCCTTCACGCCGAAACGCCTTTTTCAACGGCCCGCTCAGTGGGCGGCGGCGCCGGGGCCGGTCGGCTGCTGCGGGATGGGCGTCGGCGCGGGCGGAAACGGCGCGGGCGATCCCGGCATGCCGGGCATGGGGCTGCCGGGCTGCGGCGGCATGACGCCGGCGCCGCCCATGCCGCGGCGGTCGGCGGCGGGATCGTAGACGAACACCCAGTCGCTCGGGCGGTCCTGCCCGCGAAACGCGTGCACCGCCGGCTTGTCGTTGCGGCTCGCGACGCCGATGATCGGCGCGCCGATCAGCTCGCCGGTGCGCTTGGCGGCGGCGGGCGTAAAAATGAAGTACCCGACGACGTCGCCGTCGAGCGGCGGCAGCGCCCCCAGCGCCAGCGGCGGCAAGCCGATCCCGCCGGCGCCGCCCACCGGGACGCCGCCAGCGCCGGGCCCGCCGGGCGTGATCCCGCCGCTCATCCCGCTGCTCGGGCCGCCGCCGAAAGGTCCCGCCGCGCCGCCGCCGGCCCCGGGCGTGATCCCGCCGCTCATCCCGCTGCCCGGGCTGCCGCTGAAAAGTCCCGCCACGCCGCCGCCCAGGCCGCCCGCCGCCCCGCCGCCCACGCCGGGCATCGCTCCGGGCACCGCGCCGGGCATCGCTCCCCCCATCCCGCCGCCGATCGGGTTCTGCCCGAAACCGCCGCCGGGCGCCGCCGGCGCTGCCGGTGCGTTGCCGCCCGGCGCGTTCGGCTGCATCAAATCCTCGAGCCCCGTGCCCTGCTGCGCGCCCGGCGGCCGCGGCACTTCGATATCGCCGGGGTGCACGAACCGCCATTTGCCGTCCTTGCTGAGCGGATCGGGCCAGGCGCGCCGCAAATAGTGCTGGTTGTCGGTCTCTTCGAGTTGGTCCAGATTCGGCGGATAGGTGCCGAACTTGTGATAGTACCGGCGGATGCCCATCACGTATTCGCGGGCATAGTCAATCTCGGTCTGCTCGCGTTCGCGCCGGATCTCGGTCGTCCAGGATGGCACCGCCGCCGCGATCGCCAGCGCCAGCAGGCTGAATAGCAGCAGGATGACGAGCAGCGCATAGCCCGCCTGCTCGGCGGCGCGGGCCGGGCCGCGGCGGCCGCCGGTGCGGGCGCGGCCACGGCGCGCAGGCGGGCCCGGAATGGCGGCAGCGGGCACGGTTCAACCGACGATGAGGGGCAGCGCCTCGGTGCGCTGGTCCGCGGTGTCCTCGACCGTCACCGAAGCTTTGTCGATGCGCACGATGCGGTAGCGGTGCGCCACCAGCTCGCCCTGGCTGACCAGGTAAATGTCGTCGCCCATCTGCAGGAAGATCCGCTTGGCGCCGCCCTCCACGGCATAGCCGTAGAACTTCAAGGGCAGCGGCGGCGGCGGCGCCGGTCCCGCCGGCTGCGCCGGCACCGCGCCGCCGTTGGCTCCCGAAGCCCCGCCCGCGCGCGCCGGATCGCCGGGCGCCGGCGCCACCGGCGCGGGCTGGAAGAGATTGCGCAGCGCGCCGCCATAGCGAATGGCGCGCACGCGCGCCAGATAGTCGAGATGCAAGCCGGGGTCGGGCTCGGCCAGCAGCTTGTGCACCGCCGCGTCTTGGCCGGCGCCGGCCGCCGCGGTGAAGCGCGGCAGCAGCGCGCCGCGGTCCTGGGTCTCGTTCCAGATCACGAATCCGGCGGCAACCAGCAGCACCGCCAGCGCCGCGATCTTCACGCCGCGCCGCTGCTCGCCCCGCGCCAGTGCCGGCTCGCTCATGCCGTCGGTCCCTTCTTCGGCGCCGCCGCGCCCGGCGGCGCCTGCTCGTAGGCCTCGATCAGGATGCCCAGCGATAATCCGCCGCTCTGCGTCTGCCGCTCGGAGCCCAGATCCACCTCATTGACGATCATGAAAAGCGGCGACCGCTCGACGCCGTTGATGAAGCGGACCAGCGCCCCGTAATCGCCGCTGACCGAAACCTCCACCCGCACCGGCAGCAGATCGAAATCCGCCTGCCGCCCCGGCTGGAACGTGATCGCGCCCGTGCGCACGCCGGCGCGCTGGGCGATGCTTTGCAGCTCTTGCAGCCAGCGGTAGTCGGCGTCGCGCTGCCGCGGCATGCCCGCCAGCACCTGCTGCGCCTGGGCGCGGCTGGCGAGCAGATGCTGCTCCACCCGCCGCAGCGCGGCCAGCTGCGCGTGCAGCGTCGCCGAGCGCGCCGCCACCGCCGCCAGATGCGCTTCCGCGCGCACCCGCGACGGGCTCCACGGCGAAACCAGCAGGCCCCACAGGATCAGATCGAGCGCCGCGCACACCAGCAGCGCGCGCTGCAGCGCCGGCCGCAAGGGACGATTGCCGCCGCGCTTCATCGCGCCCTCCCTGCCGCCGCCGCCGGATTCGCCGCCGCGCCGCTGGCGCCGAAATAGCTGGCCGGGCCCAGCTGCGGATGATACTGCGTGGTGATTTGCAGCCGCACCGGCGCTCCCGGCGTCTGCGCCTGCCCCTCCCGGTCGGCCACCGCGCGCACTTGCGGCGCGGCGAAGTCGGCGGCGTCCTCGAGCTTTTGCACGAAGGGCAAGGCGGCGGGAATGCTGGGCGCGGCGATGGTGATCGTGACCTCGTTCTGGATGTCCTGCCCGCCGCGGCTGGGGCCGATCGAGAGCAGTTGCACCTCCGCCGGCATCAGCGCCTCCAACCGCTCGAACAGGCGCGTCCAGGAGACGGCCTTGCGGTCGATGAGCTCGTTCAGGTGGCGCGCGCGATCCCATTGATCGCGCATGCCCGGCCGCTCCAGCGCGCTCACCAGCGCCGCGCGCTGCGCCGCCAGCGCCGGCAGCTCGGCTTCCACCGCGGCGCTGCGGCGGCGCACGGCGGCGGCGGCCTGCCAGTTGACGGTGATGTCCACCGCCAGCACCAGCAGCACCGCGAACGCCAGCGCGAAGAGCCCGCCCCAGACGATCCAAACGCGGCGGCGGTTCTCGCGCGCTTGCAGGGCGAGATTGGCGGTGAACCTCACTGCCCGCCCTCCGCCAAGGCGCCGGCCACCGCGAGAAAGCGCTCGCCGTCCTCCGCCTCGGCCAGCAGCGAGCCCGGCCAGGCGGGCGCGGCGGCGACCTCGGCCCAGTCGCAGTCGCGGCGCAGGCGCTCGAGCAGCTCCGCCGGCACGCCGAAGCCGGCGATGCGCGGGCGCGAGCCCGCCGCCTCGCCGCGGCCCTCGTAGAAATCGCGGAAGTAGGCCGCCGACGGATATAAGTCTTCGTAGGCCAGCGCCGGCGCCGCCGGCAGCACCCGGAACAGTCGCGGCGCCTCCTCCCAGGCGAAGGCGCTGGTCAGCGCCCCGCCCTCATGCCGCAGCAGCAGCGTCCCGTGCCCCAGCTCCCGCGCCGCCATCAGCGCCGCCAAGCCGGCGGGCAGCACCCGCGCCGCGCGCGCCCCCGCCGCCTCCAAGGCCGCCTCGTATTCCTCCACCCGCGCCCGCGCCGCCACCACCGCCAGCACCGCGCGCTCCCCGCCGCCCTCCACCACCTCCGCCGCCAGCACCGCGCTCTCCGGATCGAAGGGCAGCGTCTTGCGCAGGCGAAAGCGCACCAGCGCCGCCAGATCCTCGGCGCGCCGCGGAATCTCCTCGAACTCCAGCACCATCACCCGCGCCGCCAGATCGGGCAGCAGCAGCACCACCTCCCGGCCCATGCCGCCCACGCGCTCCAGCGCTTGCCGCAGCGCCGCCGTCAGCGCCGCCGCGTCGCGCACGTTGGGCTCGGCGGCGGCGGCCGCCACCGCGCCCGCCGGCAGCGGCGCCAGCGCCGTCTGCGCCAGCCGCGGCGCCCCGCGCTCGCCCGGCCGCACCCGCGCCGCCAGCACCGCGTCGCCGCCGATCTCCACCGCCACCCGCGGCGGCGGCGAGTCCAGCCAGCGCGCCAGCGGCGCGCGCCGCCGGCCGGCGGCGGCAGTCGAACGGGTTGGCCAGGCAAATCCCATCGTTTCCGCCTAGCGCGTCATCTCGATGAAGGTGACTTTGTTGATCTCGCGCAGCGTCGTCACCCCCAAACGCACCTTCTCCAGCGCCGACTCCCGCAAAAACACCATGCCCTCTTGCCGCGCCGTGCGCCGGATCTCCGAGCTCGGGCGCCGCGCCAGGATCATCTCCCGCACCGTGTCGGTCAGCTCCAGCAGCTCATGGATGGCGGTGCGGCCGCGGAAGCCGGTGCCGGCGCAGTCGAGGCAGCCGGCGCCTTCGAAGAAGTCGCGCGTCAGCCACTCCCCGTTCAGCCCCGAGGCCTCCAGCGTCTCCCGCGGATAGCGCTTCGCCACCTTGCAGCGCGGGCAGATCATCCGCACCAGCCGCTGCGCCAGAATGCAGTTGAGCGACGAGACGAAGTTGTACGGCTCGACGCCCATGTTCAGGAAGCGGCCGATCACGTCCACGACGTTGTTGGCGTGCACGGTGGTGAAGACGAGATGGCCGGTGAGCGCGGAGTTGATGGCGATCTGCGCCGTCTCGGTGTCGCGGATCTCCCCCACCATGATCTTGTCGGGATCGTGGCGCAGGATCGAGCGCAGCCCGCGCGCGAAGGTCAGCCCCTTCTTCTCGTTCACCGGAATCTGCGTCACCCCGCGCAGCTGGTACTCGACCGGATCCTCGATGGTGATGATCTTGTCCTCGTCGCTGCGAATCTCGTTCAGCGCCGCGTAGAGCGTCGTGGTCTTGCCGCTGCCCGTCGGCCCGGTCACCAGCACCATGCCGTAGGGCTCGCGGATGTAGCGCCGGAACTTGGCCAGGCCGGCGGGATCGAAGCCCACGACGTCGAGCGTGAGGTTGTGGAACTTCTCGCTCATCGCCTCCTTGTCGAGCACCCGCAGCACCGCGTCCTCGCCGTGGATGCTGGGCATGATCGAGACGCGGAAATCGATGGCGCGCCCCTTGTAGCGCACGCGGAAGCGCCCGTCTTGCGGCACCCGCCGCTCGGAGATGTCGAGCTCGCTCATCACCTTGATGCGGGAGATGATCGGCGAGTGGAATTCGCGCGCGATCGGCGCCATCGCCGGATGCAGCACGCCGTCGATGCGGTACTTGACCGTCACCTCGTTGTCGCCGGTCTCGATGTGGATGTCGCTGGCGCGGCGTTCGAGCGCGGTGAAGATGGTCGTGTCCACCAGCTTGATGATCGGGCTGATGTCCGGCCCGGCGGTGAGCTTTTCGATCGAGATCGTCTCGTCGCCGGATTCGTCCTCGTGGATGACATCCAGCGTGAACGCCTCGGTCGCTTCCTCGAGCACCCGCTGCGATTGCTCGGTCTTCTTGAGAATCTCGGCGATCTGCGCCAGCGTCGCCACCCGCATGCTCACCCGCCGGTTGAGCAGCAGGCCGACTTCGTCGATCATCATCAGCTGGCTGGGGTCGGCGATGGCCACCGTGATCGAGTGCTCGTCGCCGGCCAGCGGCACGAAGTTGTAGCGGAACATCAGATCCACCGGCACGCTGCGGAACAGCGCCGGATCGATGCGGTGGTCCTTGAGGTCCACGAACTCGCAGTGATAGCGGCGCGCCAGATCGCGGGCGCGCGCTTCCTCCTGCCCGGGGTCGGCCGCGGGCGCGGCGGCGATGCCGGCGGGCAGGGGGGTCTGCGTCGAAGAAGCCATGGTCACCCCCGGATGCGCGATCCCAGCGAGAAGATCGGCAGATACAGCGAGATCAGCACCAGCGCCACGATGCCGCCCACCACGATCAGGATCGCGGGCTCGAGCAGCGACAACAGCGTCGTCAGCGCCGTGCTCAAGTCCTCATCATAGAACTCCGCCACGCTCGCCAGCATTTGCGGCAGCGCGCCCGTGCCCTCGCCCACCTCCACCATCTCCACCGCCAGCCCCGGCAGGACGTTGTGCTTCGCCAGCGTCTCCGAGAGCGCCTGGCCCTCGCGCACCTGCTGCGTCGCCTTCCCCAGCCCGTGGCGCAAGCGCGCGCTGCGCAGCGCCGAGCGCGCCGTCTCCATCGCCGGCACCAGCGGAATCCCGCCCTGCAGCAGCGTGCCCAGCGTGCGCGCCAGCATCGCCGCTTGGTACTTCCACCACAGATCGCCTACCACCGGCAGCCGCAGGAACAGCGCGTCCAGCCGCTGGCCGAATCCGGTCCGCTGCGCCAGCAGCGAGAGCCCGGCGATCACCGCGATCAGGCCCAGCACGAACGCCCAAAAGTAATGCCGCGCGCCCTCCCCGATGTTCAGCATCGCCACCGTCAGCGGCGGCAAGTCCGCGTTGAGCGAGCTGTAGAGCTGGCCGAAGCGCGGCACCACGAAGGTGACCAGGAAGGTCAAAACCACCAGCACCAGCACCAGCAGGAAGCACGGATAGATCAGCGAGCTGACCAGCTTCCGCCGCACCGACTGCGCCAGCCGCTGGTACTGCGTGTAGCGCGAGAGCACCTCCTCGAGATTGCCGCTGCGCTCGCCGGCCATCAGCGTCGTCGTGTAAATCTCGGGGATGTTGGGCTGGCGGCGGAACGCCTCCGAAAGCAGATCGCCGCCGCGCACCCGCTCGAGCACTGCGCTCAGCAGCTGGTGCAGTTTGGCGTCGCGCGCCCGCTTCACCAGCAGCTCGAGCGCCCGCAGGATCGGCAAGCCGGCGTGGATCAGCGTGATGAATTGCTGGTTGAAGGTGAGAAAAACGTCGTTGCGCACCCGCGCCCGGCGGCGGCGCCAGCCGTCCAGAATCCCCGACTCCGCGCGCACCGAATAGACCAGGTAGCCCTGCTGCATCAGCCGCTCGCGCAGCTCCTTTTCCGAAGCCGCGCTCTCGCGCTGTTCCAGCACGTGGCCGCGCTCGTTGAGGGCTCTGACGCTGAACTGGGGCACGCGGAAAATCCTTGCCAGCCGCCGGGGGGCGCGGCAGCGGCGCCAACTACGAAGAGAGTAGCTTGATTTTAACATCTCCGCCCGGAATGGATCGTGCATGCCGTGGTGCCTTCGCTTCCCTGATCTCCGGCCCGTGTTCCCTGTCCCCGCTGCCCATGCCCGTGATCCATCGCCGTTCTGCCGTCCGCCCTCCATCGGCCCCCCCATCCGTCCGCTCTCCGCGCTCCGCGCGAAGACGCCGCTCCGCGCTCCCCGATCCCCGGCCCCGCTTCCCGCACCGGGCAACTCTGGCGCTGGAAGCTGAATCCTACTTAAGGCGCAACCTTTAATATGCAGCGCTTTCTCCACGTTTCGGGACCTGTCCTTCCGACCAGGAGACCATTTTCAGAGCTTGAGCAGGACCTCGAGAGAGCCAGTAAAATACAGACAGAGAACGACTTATTCGTTTGGTCCGGCAAGACTCTGGAAAGGGCTGGTCTCCTCCCCATTCGGGGGGAATAGCCGTGCAGCGCTACTCGATTTCGATCTCGAGCGGCTGGCCGGGGGTGAAGAGCGCGGGCGCCAGAGTCACCTGGTCGCGTCCCAGCACGCCCGCGGAAGCGCGGCGCAGCGGCCGCCGGTCGGGCGGATGGATATGAACGACAATCTCGGCCGGCGGCGCGGAGGCAACTTCGATGCGCACGCGCCAGCGCGGGCGCCCGCCGCCGCCAGTCGCGAGCGCTTGCGTCCGCCAGGCGATCGGGCCGAAGCGCGTCGGGCAGTTGCGCCCGGCGATGGTCTCTCCGGCCTCGAACCAATGCTTCGGCGCCGCTTTCTGCAGATGCACCCGGCCCGGCCGATCCGGCCGGTCGTGCTCCTCCCAGCACAGCAGCCAGCGCAGCCCCATCGCCGGCTGCAGCGTGCTGTTGACAACCGCCGACCAGGCGTACGGGCTGCCTTCGCCCGGGTAGTTGCCGGGCAGCAGGGCGTCCTCGGGCGCGTAGCGGCTGCCCGAGTCCATGGCGTAGCAGAGATTGCCGTAGAGCGCCATGAGAAAGGGACGGTAATCGGCTTGGCGGATGCGGCCGGCCAAGGTGCCGTGCTCCATGAAGTTGGAGGTGCGGGGATAATCGCCGTCGAGGTTCATGCCCAGCATCTGCTGGCCGGCCAGCGCGCGATGGCGGAAATGGCCGTCGTCGAGCGCCGCGTCGCCCCAGTCGGCGGTCCACCAATCCATCATGTAGCGATGGTTCTCGTAGCTCGAGAGCTCGTCAGGCGCGCGGCGCGTGTCGTCGGGCGTGAACGGCGTGATCCCCGCCTGCGCCATCGCCGCATCGCGCGCGGCGAGCGTCTGCGCCAGCGAGCGTTCGAGGGCCGCGCGCAGCGCGGCGGCGGTGGCGGCGATCTGCCGGCTCTCGGCGGCGAGGGCGGCGTCGCCGTGCTCGCGCGCCGCCAGCGCCAAGCAGCGCGCATGCTCGGTCAAGCCGCGCCACGCCCAGGCGGCGTTCTGGTAATAGTAAGGATGCGACTCGGGCGTGTCGTCGTTGGGATCGCCGTTGTCGGCCTCCGGCGAGCCCCAGATCAAGCCGTAGCGCCGATCGGAGGCGGCGAAGCGCCGGCGCGAATCCTCGAAGCGCGCGATCAGTTGCCCCGCCATGCGCCGCAGCACCGGCAGCCGCCGCGCAAGCGCCGCGAAGTCCCGCGTGTAGTCGTAGGCGCGCGCCGAGTTTTCGAGAAAGACGCCGAGATCGAGCGGGGCTTCCACCTGGTCTTGCGTGTTGTAAACGAAGTCGCCGTTCGGCAGCACGTAGTGGTGCAAGTAATGCTCGAAGTATGGGTCGGCAGCCGCCGTCAATCCCCACACTTGCTGCGCCCACACGAACTCATAGTGCGCCACCGGAAAGAGCGCGTGGCTGCGCTCGGGAATCTTGGTGTAGGCGCCTTCGCCGATCTGATAGGTCGGCTCGAGCCCGCGATAGCTGCACCGGCTGAGGACGATGCCGGCGCGCGCGGCGTTCGCCAGCCATTCGTCGGGAATCTCCGCCTGCATGCCGGCGGCGAAGAATTCGCGCCAGTGATTCCAGATGCCCACCAGCGCGGTGAAGAAGGCGCCGGCATCGCCGTTCCAGTAACGCTCGACGAAACGGCCCGGCGCGCGCGCCGGCGCGGTGTTGCTGTCGCCGGCGGGAATCACCGCCGCCGCGCCGGCCGGCAGTTGCGCGCGAATGCGGGCGATGGGGCGGCTCTCGGCGCCGGGCGGCAGCACCATCATCACCTCGTAGCCCGTCTGATAGCGCGGGTTCCAGACGCCGATGTCGGCGGCGGGCAGATAGCCGCCCAGCAGCGTGCGCTTGCTGTAGCCGGGCGTGTAGTCGTACAGGTATTCCGAGGGCAGGAAGCGGCCCGGCTCGAAGAGGCGTCCGGTCATGTCCGGCGCCCAAAGCGCTTGCGGATCGCGGCCGAATTGGCGCGAGCGGCCGTCGGCCTCGAGCCACAGCGAGCCCAGCGGGCCGGCCTGCTCGTTGGCCACCAGCGTCCAGCCGATCAGCTCGGCGCCGAGCGCGGCGACGTTTTCGTAGCACGGGTCTTCTTCCGAGCCCAAAATGTAATCGCTGGCCAGGTCGGGACCGGGCCGGTAGCGCTCCGGCCGCTCCAGGCGGATGTGCGGCGTCTGCGTGGGGCGCGGGCGGATGTTCGCCAGCTCGCCGATGTACTTGGGAATCCGCGCGATCTCGCCGTCGGCGGTGACGTAGGCGATCACGCCGCGATGCGCGGCGTGCTTTTCGAAGACGGCGGTGGCGATGCCGTTCAGCCAGCCGAGCACGGCGGCCAGTTGCCAGCCGTCGCTGCTCTCGCCCACCGCCAGCCGCCGCCCGTTGGCGAGCGTGACCGTATCATCGCCAACCGCGCGCACCGCCGGCGCCTGCGCCAGCGCTTCCCTTTCGCCCGGCAGCCAAAGCGTCTGTTCGTTGGCGATGCGGCCGGGCCGGTAGACCCCGCGCGGAATGCGGCCGCTCGGCGCGGGGCCGCCCGCACCGGCGGCTTGCGCCCAGGCGGCGGCGCGCGCCGCGATCGGCGCCGCCGCCGCCGCCCGCAGGAACGCTCGCCGTTTCATGCCTCTCCTCCTTCGGCCGCGCGCCCGCGCGCGAGCACGAGCTGCAAGCGCTGGCGGTTGGCGCAGCGGCAGGCGAAGCGCGCGCCCTCCACCGTGGCGCCGGCGAGCGGGGCGCCCGCGGCGTCGAGCACTTGGCGGCAGCGCGTGGCCCCGTGCCATTCCCCGGCGGCGTCCAGCCGCCCGGCATCGCGAAAACGATAATGCACGCTCAGTCGGTCGCCGCCAAAAAGCAGGTTGCGCACCGCGTATTCGCGTCCGGGCAGGGCGACCGCGGCGGGAAAATTGGGCGCCAGCCACAGCCGGTCCGCGGCGTCGGCTTCGCGAAAGCCGGCGAGATTGCGCAGGATATGCGCGGGCAGCACTGCGCCCCAGCCGTAGCCCTCGCCGCCGGTCGCGCCGTGGATGCCCCACATCTCGCAGCTCACGCCCGGCCAGCCGAGATGGCGGCCGTCGGGCGCGGCCGCCTGGCGGCGATCCATCGAGGTGTAGATGCGGTCGGCGATGTCGTTTACCACGTCGGCGCGCAGCTCGTCTTCTTCGGCCCGCCACAGCGATTCCAAGTACGGCAGCACGAACGACGACCACTCGAGGTAATAGTGCGGATGGTCGCGGTACCAGCGCAGCAGCGGCTTCATCGCCGCGATCTGCGCCGGCCGCGCCACGCCGAGAAAGATCGGCGCGCATTGGCCGATCTCGCGCTGGCCGGGCGGCGGCACGATCGTGCGGCCGGCGCGCGTATCGAAGTCTTGGAACCAGTCGCGCCCGTTCCAAAGCTGCTGCGTGAACGCGGCGTAGCGGGCGGCCAGCCGCCGCCACGCCGGGCGGCCGCCGCCGTCGCCGGCGGGTTCGGCCCACTCCGCCAAAAGCCCGGCGGCGTGCGCCATGGCGGCCTGCAGTTCGACGATGCGGATGAACTCGATGCCTTCGGCGCCGGTCGGCTGCTTGATTTGAAAGCGCGAGGAGGCATCCATGCCCGTCTCCCAACTGCACTTTCCGACGATGAAGCCGGCGGCGTCGGTGCGATGCGCCAGCGTCCAGCGGACGAAGGCGGCGAGATACGGGTACAGCGCCCGCTGCCAGGCGCGGCCGCCGCCCCGCCTTGCCATCGAGCCGATGCAGAAGAACGGATAGCACCAGGCGATCGAGGTGCCGCATTCGCTGCCGTCGGCGGCGACCATGTTCATGACGCCGCTCTCGCGCATGCAGGGCACGTTGGGCTCGATCGCATCTTCGAACTGCCCGAGCACCACCGCCTGCGCCGCCGCCGGGTCGGCGTGGCTGAGCGCCCACATGTCCAGCGAGGTCTCCGCGAGCACGTTGCGCGGCGCTTGAATTTGCATCGCATCCCAGGGATGGCGGTAGGCGCCGAGCGGGCGGCGCACCATCATGCGCAGCGTCTCGAAGTCATAGACCCAGCCGCGCCGCCAATGCGCCGGCCAATCGCCCTCGAGCCGCGGCGCGCGCGCCCAAAACCCGTCGTCCTCGGCGCGCTTGGCGGCCTCGGCGGCGGGCGCGGCGGGCGCGGCGGCGCGCCAGACGCGCGCGGTGGCGCGGCGATTCGCGCCGCGGCTGAGCCAAATCCAGGTCTCGGCGGCCGCTCCGGGAGCGAGCGCCAGCGGGTAGCGCAGCGCCGCGCGCATCGGCTGCGGGTCGTAGGAGGCCGCGGTGGCGGCGAGCGCGGCCGGAGCCGCCGCGGGTGCGGCGGGCGCCGCCAGCCAGGCGCGCAGCGCCGCGCCGTCGGCGCCCAGCCAATGCCCCGCGCTGGCGCGGTCGGCGCCGAGGCGGCAGTAGGTGCCGGCGGCGAACGAGCGGATCCACACGGCGTCCCCGCCGCCGCCGGCCGCGGGATCGTGGCCGGCGCTCAAGCCGTCGCGTCCCCACCAATCGGCGGCGCCGTGCTGGAAGTCCGCGACGGCCAGCACCTCCAGCGTCTTGGCGGAGCCGGCGCGGTTGCGCAGCCGCACTCGCGCCGCGAGCGTGTCTTCGCCGACTTGCAGGAACGTCGCCTGCGCGGCGCAATCCCCGGCCGTGAAGGCATAGGTGAAGAGCAAATGGCTGTGGTGCGGCGCCGTCAGTTGGTCGGGGGCGAAGTCCTCGCTGTCGAAGAAGAGCCGGCCGTCGAGCACGAAGCCGAGCCGCAGCAAGGCCTGGTAAATCGCGTCGTGCTGAAAATCGAAATAGCCGCCCGGGCCGGCGGGATAGTAAAAGCCGAAGCCGATCGCCGGCGCCGAGCGCAGGTTGCCGCTGCGATGCAGGTCCCAGGTGTGAAAGGGATTGTCGAGATAGCCGAAGGGCGTGTACGCATCCTCGGGCCAGGCGCCGGCGGGCGCGGGCGTGGGCGCGAGCCGCCGCCGAATCGGCCGCGCGAGGGCCGGCAGCACCGCACCGGCCGCCAGGCGGCGGCCGAACTCGCGGCGATTGAAGATCCAAGACACGAGGAAGAAGCAACGTAGCCGCAGCCGCCCGTCCCTGTCAATGCCGCGCGGGCAGGCTGGCCGCCGTGCGCGGCGCGAAGCCCGTTTGCGGCGCCAAGGGATTTGTGACTTGCGGTTGAGATAAGAGAAGCTCTAGTGCCCCGCACACTCTTGGTCGTCGACGCTGAGGACGCTATCGAATGTGAGAAAAACGCGCTCGACCGCCGCCCCCGGGCAGGCGGTCCTGACGATCGCCGAAGCGCGGCACAATTCGCTGCCATGGTGCGCCGCTTCGCGTGCGCGGTCGCCGTCGAATGCCGCCAGGCCTCCGTAGGTGCCGCAGTCGGCATGGCTCATCAGGATGACGCGGCCCGCCCGATGCAATTGGATCGCGAGCCGCACCTGTTCCATCACGAAGGCGCGGTCAAACTCGGTGCGAGGAGACGAAAGGGCTAGGCCGCCGCCGGCAACGATCACCATGTCGGGATGCACGAGGGCGTTCCGCCGCAAGAACTCGCTGGTAACGGGCCGAATGCGGGCATCGAAGCAGCAGACCGCAACCGCGTCTGCCGTGTACCGCTGCGCGCTGGACTCGAAATCGAAAAGTTTTCTCATGGCCGTTTTCCGATGCGGAAAAAGCAACGTAGCCGCAGCCGCCCGTCCCTGTCAATGCCGCGGGGGAAAAATGGCGGACGGGAGCGGCGCGGAGGCCGCGCGCGGCTACTCGGCGCGGAGGGCGGTGGCGGGATCGACGCGCGCGGCGCGCCGCGCCGGCAGGTAGCTGGCGAGCAGCGCCGTCAGGCCCAAGCACAGCGCCGCCGCCGCATACGCCGTGGGATCGGTCGCCTTCACGCCATACAACTGCGAGGCCATCAGCCGGGTCGCGGCCAAGGCCGCCGCCAAGCCGCAGGCCCCGCCGATCGCGGCCAGCAGCAATCCTTGGCCGAGCAGCATCCCCACCAGCGCGCGCGGCTCGGCGCCCAGCGCCATGCGGATGCCGATCTCGCGCCGCCGCTGCAGCACGGAATAGGCGAGCACGCCGTAGAGCCCGATCATGCCTAACAGCAGCGCCATCGCGCCGGCGATGGCCAGCATGGCCAGCGTGAACGAAGTTCGCGCCAGCGAGCGCCGATAATAAACCTGGAGCGTGTCCACGCTCGCCAGCGGCAGGTTGGCGTCCAGCGACCACACCGCCCGCCGCACCTCGTGCAAGAACGCCTGCGAGCCGGCGCGCGGGGTGCGCAGAACGAACGCCACCGAGCGCTGCGCCAGCAGCGGCGTGCTCTCGAGCCGCGCGGTCAGCAGCGGCCAATAAGCGGCCGACGGCGCCTTCTGGTCCACGCCGTCGTAGCGCACATCGCCGGCGACGCCGACGATTTCGCGCCAGTCGTCGAGCGTGCCCACGCGAATGCGTTTGCCCAGCGCCTGCGCCGGCCCGCCCCAGTATTCGCGGGCGAAATTCGCCGAGATGATCGCGACTGGCGTCTCGCCGTAGAGTTCCTGCCACGTGAAATCGCGGCCCGCCACGATGGGAATTCCCAAGGCATGAAAATAGCCCGGCGAGATGTAGTTGAAGCGGCGCAGCGGGGGAATCGCGCCCGCCGCGTACGTCTTGTCGGCGGCAAAGACCGGATCCTGGCTGTAGTTATTGGTCAGCGGCAGCTCGGTGCCCATCGCGGCCGATTCCACACCGGGAATCGTCTCGAGCTTGGCGAGGATGGCCTGCTCCTTGTGGATGACCGCGACGTCGTCATGGGTATCGGATTCGGGAATGAACACCCGGAAAGTCTGGACGTCTTTGGGCTGGGCGAATCCGAGCGGCACGTCGCTGAGCGCGCGAAAGGTGCGGATCATCAGCGCCGAAGCCGCCAGCAGCACGAAGGCCAGCCCGACTTGCACCGCGACCAGCGTATTGCGCAGGCGATGGCGCCTGCGGCTCTCGCTCGTGCCGCGGCCGCCCTCGCGCAGGCCGGTGCCGGTGCGGGCGCCGGAGTAGCGCAGCGCCGGCGCGGCGCCAAAAACGAAGCCGCAAAAGACCGCCGCCGCCAGGCAGAACCCCAGTACGGCGCCGTTCAAGCCGATTTCTTCCAGCCGCGGCAGTCCGCTCGGCGCCGCCGCCACCAGCGCGCGCAGCCCGAAATAGGCGATGCCCAACCCCAGCACGCCGCCCAGCAGCCCGATCACTAAGCTCTCCAGCCATAGCTCGGCGGCGATGCGGCTGCGGCTGGAGCCGAGCGCGGCGCGAATGGCCAATTCCTGCTGGCGTCCTTCGGCGCGCACCAGCAAGAGGTTGGCCACGTTGGCGCAGGCGACCAGCAGCACCAACCCCAAGCTGGCCATCAAAATCCACAGCAGTTGCCCGACGTTGCCCACCACGTCGCGCTGCAACGGCCGCAGGTTGGGGCCGATCTTGGCGTTCTCGAACAGCTCTTTGCTGAACCCGGGCGGCGCGGGAAAGCTGCGCAGCACGATCGGCCACATCTGCGCCACGTCGGCATTGGCCGCCGCCAGCGTCACGCCCGGACGCAGCCGCGCGAAGCCTTGATAGCTGAAGTTGCCCAAGTGCGCGCGGCTGCGATCGAATTGCAGCGGCAGGAAGAGCGCCGTGTCGCTCATGTCGAGAAAGCGGAAGCGGCGCGGCAGGATGCCGATGATCTGGCGGGGCTTGCCATCCACGATCAAGGTCCTGCCGAGCACGCCGGGGTCGCCGCCGAACTTGCGTTGCCAGTAGCCGTAGCTCAGCACGACGGTGCCCGGCGCCTGCGGCTGATCGTCTTGGCGGGTAAAGACGCGCCCGATCAGGGTCCGCGCGCCCAGGATCGGCAGCGCGCCGTCGGTGACGTCGAGGGCGGAAACCTGCTCCGGCGTTCCCTGCCCGGTCACGCTCACCGAATCGCCGGTGTAGAGCGCGAGGTCTTGGAAGCTGTGATTTTGCTCGCGGAAAACGAAATAATTCGACGGCGACATGTTGAGATCGACGATGCCGACCCCGGGCGCCGTCTGCCACACTCCGACCAACTGCTCGGGATGCGGATACGGCAGCGGCTTCAAGACCACGTTTTCGACGACGCTGAACACCGCCGTGTTCGCGCCGATGCCGATGCCGAGCGTGAGCAGGGTGACAACCGTGAAGAGCGGCGCGCGCCCCAGCCGCCGCGCGATCAGGCGTAGTTCTTTCATACCGGTCTCATCCCCCAGTGCAGGCGCTCAAGGGAGAGTACGACCGGACGCGCAATTTGTTCCGAATCGAATGGCGCATCGGGTTCCCGGCCAAGCTGGCGCGGCAACGGCACGGCGAATTTCAGTGCGGGTTCAGCAGGTAGAGCACCCAGCCGGCGAGGAAGGTGCCGGCGAGGAAATAGACGAAGCACATCACGCCGTAGCGAATCTGCTCGCGCAACTCTTCCCGCAGGGTAATGGCGAAGACGACGGAGGCGAAGAGCGAAAACAGGATCACTGCGGTGAAATGCGACAGCACGAGCGCCGCCGCCGCCGCGAGCGTCACCGCTTCCTCCCGAGCGCGACATCGCGCACGTCGGCCGCCGCCAGAATATTCAGCAGGCCGGCGGAGATCATGAAGGCCGAGCCGTAATCGCCCATCGCCAGAAATTTATCGCCCAAGCCGCCCCCCGCGATGCGCGTGCCGAAATACAGCAGGCCGCTGCACAAATCCCCCACCCAACCCAGGATATCGAGCAGGTTGGCGGTGTTGAAGCCGAAGAGCGAGCCTTGCAGCGCCAAGCCCACGAAAAACATGCCGGCGACGCAGGCCAGCACCAGCCCGCCGCGAACCCATTTGCGCAGCAGAAAAAAGCCCAGGCCCGGCACCAGCCAGGACCCAACCACCAGCCAGTTGGCGCGGTTCTCCGTCGTCAGCGGCTCCGCTACGGGCGTTGCGGTGGGGGTTTCGGAGGTGGCCATGGCGCGGCTCAAGGGTACGGCTCGCCTTCTAGTGTCGCATGGTCGCGAGGCGGCGGGCAGGGGCAGTTAGCCGGGGCGCCAAGCCCCCGCCGGGCGGCTCCGCGCGGCGGGCCGCGATGAACGTGCGCGCGGCTGCCGTGCTACCGCCGCCCCGCCGCGGCGTCAAATCCGCACGAATTCGTTCTGCACCGGCCCGGTGACCTCGGCCCTGCCCTCGCCCACGTACACGTTCACCTCCAAGCGAATGCCGAAGCTCTCGGTGTAAACGCCGGGTTCGATGGAAAAACAGGTGTGCGGCAGAATCTCGCGCTCGTCGCGCGTCTCGTAGTTATCCATGTTGGCGCCGTTGGCATGCACGCTCTCGCCGATCGAGTGGCCGGTGCGGTGGACGAATTTGTCGCCCATGCCGGCGCTGGCGATGGTGCCCCGCGCCACTTGATCCACCTCCCAGCCGTGGATCGTTTGTCCGGCGGCGATGGCGCTCTGGACGAAGTCGATGGTCTGGTCGCGGGCGTCGCGCACCAGCGCGAAGGCGCGCCGCACCGCTTCCGGCGCGCGATCGGCGGCCAGCCCCATCCAGGTCACGTCGTAATAGACGGCGCGCGGCGTGCGCGCCTTGGCCCACACGTCGAAGAGCACCAGATCGCCTTCCCCGATCGGCGCCGCCCGGCCCGGCCGCGGCTCGTAATGCGGATCGCCCGCGTGCGCGTTGGCGGCGACGATGGGCGGCTCGTTGACCAGCAAGCCGCCCTGCTCCAGGCGCTGCGTCAGAAAGTCCTGGATCTCGCTCTCGCTCGGCCGCTGCCCGAGGCTCAGGCGCCGGCGAATCTCGCGAAAGCCGGCCTGGATCGCCTCATCCACCACGGCGCCGGCGACGCGATGGCTCTCGAGCTGCGCCGCGGTCCAGACCGCCTCGAAGCGCGCCACCAGATCGGCCGAGCTCGCCACCTCCACGCCGAAGCTGCGCAGCAGCTCCACCGTGCCGGCATCCACCAGCGAAATCGTGGGCAGCATGTTGTCGGGGGAATATTGCATCGCCAGCCGCCGGCAGCCGGCCACGAGGTCGCGCACTCCCGCGCGGTTCTCTTCCCACGAAGAGTAAACGCGCTTGCCGCCGGGCAGGGTGTCGAGATGGCCGGCTTCGATGCGGTGCACGAGTTTGCGCGGCTCCCCCTGCGCGGGAATCAAGTAGTACCAGCGGCGTGTCGCCAGCAGATCGGCGGGGAGGCCCAGCAGCCGGTAGGCGATGGCATCGCGATGGTGATGGTCGTAGAACAGCCAGGCGTCGAAGTTGCGCGCGCGCAGCTCGGCTTGTATGGCGGCCAGGTCCATGCGGCCATTATGCACACGCGGCGCGCGCCGCCCGGCGGCGCAGGTCTGCCGCGGCGCCGCCGCCCGGCGGCGGTTGGCGGCGGCATGGCCGGGGCGCCCTGCCGCCATCGCCGCCCAGGCAACGCGGTGCCATACGGCTGCACGATCTATGCAGCTCATGGCGCATAATGAACCCGGACGCCGCCTGCCCTCGCTGCCTTCCTTGCAAGGCCGCGGGCGGCCGGCCGGCGGCCGCCCGGCGCCGCGGCCGCGATCGGGCATGCGACGACCAAAACAAAAACGGCTCTGCGGCGATGACCTCGACGCCACTTCATCCTAGCCGGCTCGCCACCGCCCCCGCCGCGCAGCTTTGGCTCGGCTGGCGCGAATGCCTGGAGCTGGGCGCGGTCGCGGGGCTGCTGCTGGCGCTGTGCTTCCCCGCCGTCGATTGGGACTGGCTGTGCTGGGTCGCGCTCGTGCCGCTGCTGCTGCTCTGCCTGCGCGCGGCTTCTTCGCGGCGCGCGCTGGCCGGCGGCTATTTGGCCGGCGTGATCTTTTTCGGCGCCACCTGCCCCTGGATTTATCACGCCGTCCACTACTACGGCGGCGTGCCCGCGCCGCTCGCGGCCTTCATCCTCGGCCTCTTCGTGCTGCTGATGGGCGCCTTCTTCGCCCTGTTCGGCTGGCTTGGCTTCCATCTCGCCCGCCGCGTGCCGGTGCCCTGGCTCACCTTGCCGGCCCTGTGGATGGCGATCGAATGGCTGCGCACCTATATTCCCTTCGGCGGCTTTCCCTGGAACCTGATCGGCTACGCCGGCGTGGATCATGCCGGTTTCATGCTCTCGGCGACCGTCGGCGGCGTCTATGCCGCCGGGTTCTTGATCGCGCTCGAGAACGCCTTCTTGGCCTGGATCATCGCCGACCTGGCGCTCGCCCGCCGCACCCTCTACCGCACCGCGCTGCTCTGGCCGTTCATCGTTTGGGCCGTCGTGGTCGGCTTCGCGTCGTTCCCCTACGACCCGCCGACGATGGTGCCGGCCAATTTGCGCGCGGTTCTGGTGCAGCCCAACGCCTCCGTGGACGCGGCCTGGACCGGCGCTTCCCTCCAAGCCTATTGGACCGAGCTGGCGCGCATCTCCCAGCCCGCGCCCGCGCCGGCAGCGGCGCCGCCGCTGATCCTCTGGCCGGAGGAGCCGGCGCCGCTCGACTACGCCGCCGAACCGGGCTTGCGGCAAGAGCTGGCGGACCTGGCGCGGGCGAGCGGCGGCGAGATCTTGATCGGCGAATCGACGCTGCTCGATCCCGCCGCCCCGCTCGGCGCGCAGCGCCCGGTCAACGCCGCCCAGTTGGTCTTGCCCGACGGCACACCCGGCGCGCGCTACGACAAGATTCACCTCGTGCCCTTCGGCGAATACGTGCCCCTGCCCTCCTGGATGCAGCGGCTCGGCGGCATTCGCAAGCTGCTCGTCCAAGCCGGCGACTTCGTTCCCGGTCACGAAGCCGTGCTCTTCCGCTATGGCGCCGCTCCGGCCGCCGCCGACGCGCGCTTCGCCGCGCTGATCTGCTACGAGTCGATTTTTCCGCAGCTCGCCCGCCGCGAGGTCGCCCGCGGCGCGCAATGGCTGGTGAACTTATCCGACGACGGCTGGTACGGGCGCTCCTCCGCCCGCCCGCAAGGCTTGGAGATGGCCCGCATGCGCGCCATCGAAAACCGGCGCTGGCTGCTGCGCGACACCAACAACGGCATCACCGCGATCATCGACCCGTATGGCCGCGTCGTCGCCCGATTGCCGCTCGACCGCCGCGCCGTGCTGCGCGGCAATTTTGCGGCCCGCACCGGCACGACCTTTTATACGCGCCATGGCGACTGGCTGCCGCTCGCCGGTACAATATTCCTGATCGTGATTTGCGGCGCCGCCGGCGTCGCTCGCCGGCGGCGGCCGCGAGCCCCGGAGCCCGTCCGTTTCGTCTAATAGATATGAACGAGACCCGCACTCCCGTCCGCGCCCTGCTCGACGACCAAGAGCGCGAGTTCCAAGCCCTTCGCGCCCAAGCCCACGATATCCGGGTGTATCTTTGACGCCCCGCGCCTAGCCGAGCAACTCGCCGCCTTCGACCGCCAGATCGCCCAGCCCGATTTCTGGGCCAAGCCCGAGCAGTCGCTTGCCGTCACCCGCGCTCGCAAGCGCGTCGAAGAGCTCTTGGATGACGACCGCCAGCTCGCGCGCGCAGTCGAGGACCTGGCCACCCTCCTCGAACTCGGCCGCGAAGGCGAGGACGTGGCGGGCGATCTCGCCGCCGGCCTGGCGCAATTGCGCGCGCGGCTGGAGGCCATCGAAACCAAGACCCTGCTCAATGGCGAGAATGACGCGCTCAACGCCATCGTGACGATCCATCCCGGCGCCGGCGGCACCGAAAGCCAAGACTGGGCCGAGATGCTCCTGCGCATGTATATCCGCTGGGCCGAGCGGCACGGCTTTTCCGTGACCGTCAACGACCGGCAAGAGGGCGAAGAAGCGGGCATCAAGTCCGCCACCGTGACCATCTCCGGCGAGTACGCCTACGGCTTGCTGCAATCGGAGATCGGCGTGCACCGGCTGGTGCGCATCTCGCCCTTCGATCAGGCCAAGCGCCGCCATACCTCCTTCGCCAGCGTCTTCGTCAGCCCGGAAATTGACGATCGCATCGAGATCAACATCCGCCCCGAGGATCTGCGCATCGATACGTTCCGCGCCGGAGGCCGCGGCGGCCAGCACGTGAACATGACCGACTCCGCGGTGCGCATCGTCCATCTGCCCACCAACATCGTCGTGCAGTGCCAGAACGAGCGGTCGCAGCACAAGAACCGCGACATGGCCATGAAGATCTTGCGCTCGCGCCTCTACGAGCACGAATTGGAGAAAAAGCGCGCCGAAGCCGACAAGATCGAAGCCACCAAGCTCGACATCGACTTCGGCAGCCAGATTCGCTCGTACGTCTTGCAGCCCTATCAGATGGTCAAGGACACGCGCACCAAGACCGAGATCGGCGACGTCTCGCGCGTGCTCGATGGCGATCTCGACCCGCTGATCCGCGCCTTCTTGATCGCCAAACGCCGCGGTCAGAACGGCGGCGCGCCCGCGCCGGCCTAGCCGCCGCCGCCGGCCGGCCCGCCACGCCGGGAGAACGCCCGCTGCCCCCGGCTCCTCGCGCGGCGCCGGGAACGGGCGGCGCGCCGCGGCACTGGCATAATCGAGCGACGCCGCTCCCGCGTCGCGATCCCTTGGCCCCCGCCGCCCCAGTTCCCGCACCCGCCGCACCCGCCGGGCGTGGCGCGCCCACCGCCGTCGAATGGACGGCATTCGCGGCGGCGATCGCCGCCTTTTTCGCGCTCGGGCTGCGCATCGGCGCCCGCAGCGTGGACTTCCCCGTCTATTGCCACGCCGTGCTGGCCTGGCGCGCGCACGGGCCGATCTACGGCCCGCACAGCGGGCTGGGCTGGCCGATGTACTACCGTTACCCGCCGGTATTCCTGCTGTTCTTCTTTCCCTTCGCGCTGCTGCCGGTCGCCGCCGCCGCGGCGATCTGGCTGGCGGGCAAGGCCGCGGCGTTGCTGGCCTTCGCGCGCGCCTTCGGCCGCGAATTCGGCTGGCCGCGCGCGCTCGCGCCCTCGCCTGCCTGGCTGGCGGCGATCTTGCTGCTTGCGCCCTATCTGGTGCTGGAATTCCGCTATGGCAACGTGGAGTTCTATATCGTCGCGCTCTGCGCCGCCGCCTTGCTGCTCGCGCCCCGGCGTCCGGCCCTTGCCGGCGCTCTGCTCGGGCTGGCAATCGCCGTCAAGGTCTGGCCGCTGTTTTTCGTTCCCTACTGGCTCGCGACCCGGCGCCGGCGGCCGGCCGCCGTGGCGATTGCGGTCGCGCTGCTGCTGACGCTGGCCCCTGCCCTCGTCTTCGGCTGGGCCGGCAACCTGCACCTTCTCGGCCAGTGGGCGGCGCAAGAATCCACGACGGCGCTGCACGCCGGCACCATCTGGTTCCCGAACCAGTCGCTGCGCGGGGTTCTGACGCGCGCCCTGCCGTTCTCCGATCCCGCCATCACGCGGCTTTGGCTGCCGCTCGACTTGGCCGCCTACCTCGCCTTTCTGGGATTCGCGCGCTCGCGGCGAGAACCCGCCGCCGCGCCCACGAGCGTGGCCGCGGCCTTTTGCCTGCTGCCGATCTTGGCCCCGTTCACGCACGTCAAGGACCTGGTGGTGTTGCTCTGGCCCGCGCTCACTCTCGGCTGGCTGTTCGCCCGCCGGACGGCTGCGTCCGCTGCGGTCCGCGGCTTGTGCTCGTCGGCGGCGATCCTGGCCGGCGCGATCCCGCTCGTCCCCGGCGGCCGCGCCCAGCACTGGCTGCAACTCAAGGGCGCCGATTTCGTGGTGCTTTGTTTGCTCGCCGCCGGGCTGCTGCGGGCGATGAGCGGCGGCGGCAGCGGCGCGCAAGCACGCCCGAATCGCCAAATGCCGGACGCCGGATTGCCGCCGGCCGAAGCGGAGCGCTAGGCGCCGCATCGCTTCGTCGTCTCGTCGGCGCTCGTTCCGCGCCGTCCCCGCGCTCCCCGCTCGCTCGGGCCCTCTCGCCGGGCCGCGCTCGGCTCGGCTCCCACGCCGCCCGCGAGTCCCAGCTCGGGCCGGGACCTCGGCGGCCGGTGCAGATCTGGCGCCGCCGGGTGGCGGTCGGCGTGCGCCGGAAGCGCCGGCTCTGCCATCCTTTAGATTGACGCCGGCTTGGGTTAACGTTGAAAATGTACTTTTAAGTCAAGATTCATCCGCCCCATGCCGGGAACCCTGACCACCTCATGCTCGAACAATTTGTAATCACTCTCCGCGAGGGCATCGAAGCGGCGCTGATCGTCGCCATCGCGCTGATTTACCTGCGCAAGATCGAGCGCAGCGATCTCAACCGTGTGGTTTACGCCGCGCTCGCGGCGGCGCTGCTGGTCAGCCTGGGCGGCGCCATCGTCCTGGCCCGGCTGCACATTTACGAGGATGACCGCATGGAGGGCTGGCTGATGCTGGTGGCCGCGATCTTCGTCGCCACCATGGTCTATTGGATGGACCGCACCGCCAAGCACCTGCGCCGCGAGATCGAGGAGAAGCTCGGGCAGTTGCTCGACGCCTCGGTCCTGGGCCTGTTCTTCTTCATCTTTTTCATGGTTCTGCGCGAGGGCATGGAGACGGTGCTGATTCTCTCCGCCGTGTCGCTCAGCACCAGTTCCCTGCTCGCCTGGTTCGGCGGCGTGCTGGGATTGGCGCTGGCGGTGCTATTCGCCATCGCCTTCATCAAGGGCAGCGTGCGCGTGAATCTAGGGCGCTTCTTCCGGATTACCAGCGTCATCTTGATCTTCATCGCCGCCCAGCTCCTGGTCACCGGCGTCCACGAACTTTCCGAAGCCGGCGTGCTGCCCTCGTCGCGGCAAGAGATGGCGCTGGTGGGGCCGATCGTGCGCAACGATTTCTTCTTCTTCATCGTGATTCTCGGCCTGGCGGGAATCCTGCTGCTGCGCGAGAAACACGCCGCCGCGGCCGCCGCGCGTTCGCGCGTGGCCGTCGCGGTCGCCGCCGGCGGCGGCGGCGGGGGCGAAGGCGCGCCGCCGCTTTCGCCGGCGCAGCGCCGCAAACTCGCCTGGAGCGCGCGCCGCGAGCGGCTCTGGCACGGATTGGCCTATGCGACCCTTTTCCTGTGCATGGTCGCGTTTGCCGGCGAATACGTCTATGCGCGCAGCGCGCGCGCCCTCTCGCCCGCCACGCCGGTCGAGGCGCATGCCGGCCTGGTGACGATTCCTGCGGCCAAGATCAGCGACGGCTACCTGCATCGCTATGAGGCGATCACGCCGGCAGGCGCGGTGCGTTTCTTTGCCATTCGCCGTCCCGACGGCTCGCTCGCCGTCGCCCTCGATGCCTGCCAGATTTGCGGCGCCAAAGGCTACTATCAGCAGGGCAGCCAAGTGGTTTGCCGCAACTGCGACTCGCCGATCAACATCGCCTCGATCGGCGCGATCGGCGGCTGCAATCCCGTGCCGCTGGCCTACCAGCTGCGCAACGGCGCAGTCGAAATCCGCCTGGCGGCGCTGGCGTCGCAGGCCGGGCTGTTCCGAAAATAAGGGAGGAGATCCTGCGTGTTCCGGCGCCTTTTGTGGCAAGCGTTCGCGCGGCAGCGCACTCGCAAAATCCTGGCCCTGACCGCGATCGTCGCCGGCATGACCGTGGTCACCGCCCTGCTTTCGCTGCGCGTGAGCGCCGGCGACGCGCTCAACCGCGAACTCTCGGCCTATGGCGCCAACATCTTGATTCAGCCCGCCGCCGACACCGTGCCGCTCGACCTCAATGGCGTGGACTTGCGTCCGGCCGGCGCCGGCGCCTATCTCGCCGAGGCCGACCTGGGCCGCATCAAGCAAGTCTTTTGGGCGAATAACATCACCGCCTTCGCCCCCGAACTCTTCGTGCCCGTCACCGTGGCCGTCGCCGGCGGCGCCGCCGTCCCGGCGACGCTCGAAGGCACCTATTTCGACCGCGCGATCGCCATTCCCGGGCACGCGCATCCGTTCCGCACCGGCCTGGAGCGCTTGGAACCGGCCTGGAGCGTGACCGGCCGCTGGCCCAGCGATCCCGCGCCGCAGCCGGATTCGGCGGCGCCGCTCGAGGCGCTCGCCGGCACGACGCTGGCAGCGCGGCTGGGCTTGCGCGCCGGCGATCGTGTTTTGGCGCGCACCGCGCACGGCTCCGAGGCGCTGGCGATCACCGGCATCGTGGCCACCGGCGCGGGCCAAGACGACGCCCTGATCGCTCCGCTCGCGGCGGCGCAGGCGCTGGCCGGCGAGCCCGGCAAGGTTCGCGACGTGCTCGTCAGCGCCATCACCAAGCCCGAGGACGCCTTCGCCCGCCAAGATCCCAACCTGCTGCCGCCCGCCGAGGCCGAGCGCTGGATGTGCTCGCCCTACGCGGTCTCCATCGCGCGCGAGCTGCAGGACAACTTCCCCGGCAGCGCCGTCCATCCGGTGCGGCCGGTGGCCGAAACCCAAGGCGTGATCCTGCACAAGCTCGATCTGCTCATGCTGCTGATCACCTTGTGCGCGCTCGCCGCCTGCGCCCTGGCGATCGCCAGCGCGATGAGCGCCACGCTGGTCGAGCGGCGCGGCGAGATGGCGCTGATGCGCGCGCTCGGCGCGCGCCAGGGCGCGATCAGCGGCTTGTTTTTGGCCGAGGCGGCGGTGCTGGGCCTGATCGGCGGCCTGGCGGGCTTCGCGCTCGGCGAATGGGCGGCGGCGCGGCTGGCGCGCGGCGTGCTGGAGATGAGCGTGGGCTGGAACTGGATCGTGCTGCCGCTGATCCTCGTGCTGGCCGCCGCCGTGGTCGCCGCCGGCAGCGCCGCCGCCCTGCGCCGCGCCGCCCGCCTGGAGCCGGCGCTGCTGCTGCGGGGCGAGCTGTAGGAGCCGGCGCGCGACGATGAGCCGGCACCTGCCACCGCGGCTGACGACGGCGCGCTTGGCGCTGGCGGCGCTGACGCGCCGCAAGGCGCGCGTCGGCCTGGCGCTGGTGGCGCTGGGACTTGGCGCGACGCTGCTGACCGCCCTGCTGACCCTCTATGCCGGCGTGCGCCGCGACCTCAGCGGCGAATTTCGCCGCTTCGGCGCCAATATCGTGGTCACCGCCGGGGGCGGCGGCGTGCTCCTGCCCGCCGCCGCTCCCGCGCGCGCCGCCCGCGTCCTCGGCCCCGGCGTCAAAGTCGCCGGCCTGCTGGTCGAAGTCGCGCGCGTGACTGCGGCCCCTGCGCGCCCCGCGCTCGCCCCCGGCGGCGCCCGCGCCGCCGAGCTGGTGGTCGTCGGCGCCGATTGGGACGCCCTGCGCCGCCTCAACCCCACCTGGACCGTCGCCCCCGCGAGCCCCGCCGCCCTCCGCGCCGGCGGCGCCTGGATCGGCGCGCGCGCGGCCCGCGCCTTGGCCCTCCCCGCCGTCGGCACGATCACCGCCCGGCTGCGCGGCCGCGCGCACACCTGGCCGATCGCGGGCACCGTCGCCAGCGGCGCCGCCGAAGACAACCAGATCTTCGTGCCGCTCGCCGACTTGCAGGCGCTGGCCGATGAGCCCGGCATCTCGACCCTCGAAGCCGGCGTCAGCGGCGGCCCGGAAGCGATCACCGCCGCCCTCGCCGCCCTCCGCCGGGCCTTGCCCGGCGCCGTCGTCAGCCCGGTGCGGCCGATCGCCGCCACCGAGGGCCGCATTCTGCTGCGCACCCATGCGCTGCTGGTCGCGACCACCCTGCTGATCTTGCTGACGCTCGGCCTCGGCCTCGCCGCGGCGCTGGCCAGCGCCGCCCTGGAGCGCCGCCGGGAATTCGGGCTTATGCGCGCGCTCGGCGCCCGCGTCGCCGGCGTCTTCGCCCTCTTCGCCCTGGAAGCGCTGGCGCTGGGGCTGGCGGCGGCGCTGGCCGGCTTCGTGCTCGGCGGCGGCATCGCCGCCGGGATCGCCGCTGCCGTCTTCGGCGTGCCCCTCGCTCCCGGCGCGCGCATCTTCGCGGTCACGCTGCTGGCCACCCTGGCGCTCGCCGCCCTTGCCGCGCTCGTCCCCTGGCCGGTGGTGCGCCGCGCCGCGCCCGCTACAATTTTGAAGGGAGAGTAAGCGCCGCGCCGCCATGGTCGCCATTGACCTGCAAAACGTCAGCAAACGCTACCCCGGCGGCGGCCGCGGCGTGCTCGCGCTCGATTCGGTCGCCCTCAGCGTCGAAGCCGGCGAATGGCTGGCGGTGATGGGGCCCTCCGGCTCCGGCAAGACCACGCTCGTGCACCTCGTCGGCGGCCTCGAGCGCCCCACCAGCGGCAGCTTGATCGTCGCCGGCGCCGACCTCGCCGCCCTGTCACCCCGCGAGTTGGCGCGCTTTCGCGCCGAAACCATCGGCTTCGTCTTCCAGCAGTTCCATCTGGTGCCCTATCTGACCGCGCTCGAAAACGTCATGCTGGCGCAGTACTTCCATAGCCTGGCCGATGCCGCCGAGGCGGAGGCGGCGCTGGCCGCCGTCGGGCTGGCCGACCGCGCCCGCCACCTGCCCGCGCAGCTCTCCGGCGGCGAGCAGCAGCGGGTGGTGCTGGCGCGCGCGCTGATCAACGATCCGGCCATCCTGCTCGCCGACGAGCCCACCGGCAATCTCGACGAAGACAACGAGCTGCGCGTGCTCGAGCTGCTGCGCCGCGCCCATGCCGCCGGCAAGACCATCGTCATGGTCACCCACGATCCCACCGTCGCCAGCCTCGCCGACCGGCGCGTGCAGTTGCATCACGGCCGCATCACCGACATCAGTTGGCTCACCGCCGGCCAGGACGAACAGTGGGACGAGATCCTCGAACAGCTCTGGATCTTGCGCGAGAACCACGAGCCCGCCATCGCCGAGAACATTCGCGTCGCCGGCCCGCTGCCGCTCGCGAACGCGCTCGACTCCATGCGCCAAGCCGGCCTGATCGCGCCCAACGGACTCGGCTGGCGGCTGGCGCCCGAAGGCGAGCGCCGCGCCAGCGACATCATCCGCCGCCATCGCCTGGCCGAACTGCTCTTCTCCGACACCCTGGAGTTACACGATGAGGCGCAGGTGCAGGCGCAAGCGTGTAAGTTCGAGCACATTCTCAGCCCCGAGGCGACGGCGCGGATCTGCAGCTTTCTCGGCCACCCGCGCGCCTGCCCGCACGGCAGCCCGATTCCGCTCGGCGAATGTTGCCCGCGGGAAGCCGCGGCCGTCAGTCGTTCGGCTCCGGCCGGCGAACGAGATTGACCGGGTGCTTGGGCCGCTCCGCTTGGCGGCGGCGCTTCGCTTGCCGGTCGGCGACTCGCGTCGCCGGCGGGGATCCCACTTGCCGGCGCGCGCGCCGCTTGACCTCGCTCACTTTCTTGTACTCTGGCTTACGCCTTCGCCTGCGATTCATCTGATAACCTGAAAAGACCGGTCGCGCAAGCAATCTTTGCCCTGGCTCGATCGTAACAGCATGGTGAAAGGGAAGCGGTCAAGTCGGCGCCGCGGGGCGCATGGGGGAGTGTGGGCAGGCGCGGCGCTAGTTGCCGCGGCGCTGGCGCTGGTCGGCTGTGGCAAGGGCACCAACGCCGCCAACGCCGCCGGCGCGGGCGCGATGCGCGCCATGCCGGTCGCGGTCACGACGCTGGCGGCGCGGCCGGTGGAGCAAAGCTCGCGCTATGTCGCGACGCTCAAGTCGCGGCGCTCGGCCACCATCTACTCCCAAGTCTCCGGCTACATCCGCCGCATCGCCGTGCGCTCCGGCGATCTCGTGCGGCCCGGCCAGCTCTTGATGCTGGTGGATCCGCTCAAGCAGCAAGCCACCGTCGGCAGCCAAATCAGCGCCCGCGACGCGCAAGCCGCCACCGTGGCCTACGACTTGCAGCAGTTGCGGCGCCAGGAAGCCCTCTACGAAGCGCAGGTCGCCAGCCGCCAGGACCTCGACCAGGCGCGCGCCACCTATCAGGCGGCCAAGGCGCAGCTCGACGCGCTCGACGCGCAGGTCAAGGAGCAGCAGGTCCAGCTCGCCTATTACCACATCGCCGCGCCCATGGAGGGCATCGTCGGCGACATCCCCGTGCACGTCGGCGACCTCGTGCAGGACACCACGCCGCTGACGACGGTGGATCAGCCCGGGCCGCTGCAAGTCTACGTGTACGTGCCGGTCGAGCAAGCGCCCCGGCTGAAGCCGGGCCTGCCGGTGAAGCTGCTCGACGCCGACGACAACGTGGTCGCGCAGAGCCGCATCAACTTCATCTCCCCGCAGGTGGATAGCGCCACGCAAACGGTGCTGGTCAAGGCCGATGTCTCCGACGACCGGGGGCGGCTGCGCAATTTGCAGTTCGTGACCGCCGAGATCGTCTGGGGCGTCGAGTCCCGCATCACGGTGCCCGTGCTCGACGTGCAGCGCCTCAACGGCATGATCTTCGCCTTTCTGGCCGAGCCGCGCGGCAACGGCTTCGCCGCGGCGCAGGTGCCGATCCAAGTCGGGCCGATCGTGGGCAACGATTACGTCGTGCTTTCCGGCCTCAAGCCCGGCGACAAGCTGATCACCTCGGGGCTGCAGTTCCTGGTCCACGGCATGCCGGTGCTGCCGATGACCGGGCCGCCGGGCGGCGCGGGCGCGCCGGGCGGCGGCGCGCGGCGCTAGCGGGCGGCCTCATGTTCGTTGACTTCTTCATCCGCCGGCCGATCTTCGCCAGCGTCTGCGCGCTGATCATCATCCTGGCGGGCGCGGTTTCGATCCCCACGCTGCCGGTCGCGCAGTACCCCAACCTCGCGCCGCCCACCGTCAACGTCACCGCCAACTTCATCGGCGCTAGCGCGCAAGAGGTGGAGTCCGCCGTCACCCTGCCGCTCGAGGAGGCGATCAACGGCGCCGAGGGCCTGCAATACATCACCTCCAGCAGCTCCAACTCCGGCATGGCGCAGATCACCTGCACCTTCGACGTCACCCGCGACATCGACCTCGCCGCCGTGGACGTGCAGAACCGCATCAGCACCGTCACCGGCCTGCTGCCGCCGGTGGTGCAGCAGACCGGCGTGACCGTGACCAAGGCCAACACCGGCTTTCTCGAGGTGCTGGGCTTCTACTCCGACCACAACCAATACAGCAATCTCTTCATTAGCAACTACGTGGACGTGTACGTCACCGACGCGCTCAAGCGCGTGCCCGGCGTCGCCAACGTCGTCGTCTTCGGCCAGCGCACCTACGCCATGCGCATTTGGCTCGACCCCCTGCGCCTGGCCGGCCGCGGCCTCACCGCCAGCGACGTCATCGCCGCCTTGCAGGAGCAAAACGTCGAAATCGCCGCCGGCGCCGTCGGCCAGCCGCCCGCGCCCAGCGGCCAGGCCTACCAGTTCAGCGTCCGCGCCGCCGGCCGGCTCACCGATCCCGCGCAGTTCGACAACATCGTCCTCAAAACCGACCGGAACGGCACCATCGTCAAGCTCAGCGACGTCGGCTACGCGCAATTGGGCGCCGAAAACTACGGCTCGAACCTCGAATACAACGGGGTTCCCACCGTCGGCCTGGCCATCCAGCAGCTGTCCACGGCCAACGCCATGGACGTCGCCCAGGGCGTCAACGCCACCCTGGCGCAGCTCGCGCCCCGCTTCCCGCCCGGCCTCCACTACATCACCGCGGTGGATAGCACCGAGGTCGTCCGCGAATCCATGCGCGACGTGCTGATCACGCTGCTCGAGGCGATCATCATCGTCATCGTCGTGATCTTCCTCTTCTTGCAGGATTGGCGCACCACGCTGATCCCCTCGATCACGATCCCCGTGGCGCTGATCGGCACCTTCGCCTTCATTCGCCTGTTCAATTTCTCGATCAACACGCTGACCATGTTCGGCATCGTCTTGGCGACCGGCCTGGTCGTGGATGACGCCATCGTGGTCATCGAGAACGTCGAGCGCCACATCTCCGAGGGCGTCACCGAGCCCCACCGCGCCGCCTCCATCGCCATGAGCGAGGTGACCAGCGCGGTGATCGCCACCTCGCTGGTGCTGATCGCCGTCTTCGTGCCCGTGGCCCTGTTTCCCGGCACCACCGGCATCCTCTTCCGCCAGTTCGCGCTGACCATCGCCTTCTCCATCGCCATCAGCGCCTTCAATGCGCTGACGCTCTCGCCGGCCCTGGCCGCCCTGCTGCTGCGCGAGCATCACGAGAAGGCGGCGTTCTGGAAGTTCATCCAGGCCGGCATCGAGGGCCTCACGCACGGCTATCGCCGCGTGCTGCACGGCGTGGCGCGCTGGCGCTGGGTGGCGGCGCTGGCGTTCCTCGGCACGCTCGTGGCCGCCTACTTCGTGTTCCTGGCCGTGCCCCGCGGCTTCATCCCCACCGAGGATCAGGGCTACATCATCCTCAACATTCAAGCGCCGCCGGGCGCCTCGCTCAGCTATACCGGCGGTGTCGCCAAGCAGGCCATGGCGCTGCTGCGCCGCCAGCCCGAGGTGCTCGGCGCCTTCGCCGTGACCGGCTTCAGCTTCGCCGGCGGCGGCTCCAACACCGGCCTCGTCTTCGTGCGGCTGAAGCCCTACGGCCAGCGCGTGGGACCGCAGCACTCCTCCCACGCGCTGGTGGCGCGTCTCCAGCCGCTGCTGTTCGGCATCCCCGGCGCCACCGTCGTCGCCTTCGAGCCGCCGCCCATTCCCGGCATCGCCTCCCTTGGCGGCTTCCAGTTCGAAGTGCTCGACCAGAGCAACGCCACGCCCCAGCAGCTCTACGCCGCCGCGCAGGGGCTGATCCGGGCGGCGCGCAGCGATCCCAAGCTCACCGGCATGTTCAGCGGCTTCACCGCCAACGACCCGCAGATCCAGGTCAATATCGATCGCGACAAGGCGAAGGCGCTGCAAGTGCCGATCAACGATATCAGCGCCGCCTTGCAGACCTATCTCGGCTCGGCCTACGTCAACCAGTTCGACTTCAACAACCGCTCCTACCGGGTTTACGTGCAGGCGGAGGCCCGCTTCCGCGATCGCGCCTCTGACATCAACGAGTTCTATGTCCGCTCCGGCAACGGCCAGATGGTGCCGCTGCGCGATCTGGTGCAGATCGAAAATACCGCCGCCCCGCAGGTGATCAATCACTACGATCTGTTCCGCTCCGCCGAAATTGACGGCAGCGCCGCCCCCGGCTACAGCAGCGGCCAGGCGATCTCGGAGATGGAGGCGCTGGCGCGTCGCGTGCTGCCGCAGGGCATGAGCTTCGCCTGGACCGGCTTGGCGCTGCAAGAAATCCAGTCCGGCAGCAAGGCGCTGCTGCTCTTCGTGCTCGGGTTGCTGGTCGTCTATCTGACGCTCTCGGCGCAATACGAGAGCTGGGTGCTGCCCTTCATCGTCATGCTGGCCGTGCCGGCTGCGCTGCTGGGCGCGCTCGGCGCGCAGGCGATGCGCGGCTTGCAGGACGACATCTATTGCCAGATCGGCTTGGTCATGCTCATCGGCCTCTCGACCAAGAACGCGATCCTGATCGTCGAGTTCGCCGAGCAACTGCGCGACCGCGGCCTGAACTTGGTCGAGGCGGCGATCGAAGCCGGCCGCATCCGCCTGCGGCCGATCTTGATGACCTCGATCGCCTTCATGCTCGGCATCCTGCCCTTGGTCGTGGCCAGCGGCGCCGGTTCCGCGGGACGGCATTCGGTGGGCACGGCGGTGTTCGGCGGCATGCTGCTGGCCACGATCCTCAACCTATTCTTTATTCCTGCCCTGTATCTCATTGTGCGCAGTGTCTTTCACGGACGCTCTCACCGCCACGGCGCGATTCCGCCCGGCGATCCCGAGGCGCCGCTCGCGCCGCAAACCACGCAGTAAACCGGCGCAGATCAGGCTGTCCCCTTTTACTAACCCGTAAAAGGGGACAGCCTGATATTTGCGGGTTTTGGGCCTGGGTCACGCCCGTGGGCCCGGCATTCCCGCCTGATACGAGCCCGGCCGGGCGTGATGGGCTGCCGCTCGCGATGTGGCACAATCGTTCGGTTCCCGGCATTCTTCTTCATGCCTGCCCTGCTGCGCGCGATCGTCGAGTCGGCTCTAGTCACGTTCAGCTCCGTCTTTTTTCTGGTCGATCCCTTCGCCGTGATTCCCATCTTTCTCTCGGTCGCGCCCGCCGATCGCGCCGAGAGCCGCCGCGTCGCGCGCCGTGCCGCCTGGACCTGCGCGCTGGTGCTCGCCGCGTTCGCGGCCGGCGGCGCCCTAATCTTCCAGCTCTTCAGCATCACTCTGCCCGCCTTCAAGATCGCCGGCGGCATCATCTTGATCGGGATCGGCCTGGAGATGCTCCAAGCGCGGCGCTCGGAAACCAAGCAGACGCCGGAAGAAGCCGCCGAAAACGCGCACAAGGAGGACCCGAGCATCATCCCCCTCGGCATGCCCATGCTCGCCGGCCCGGGCGCCATCGCCGATGTTATGGTGCTGATGGGCGACGCCAAGGGCTGGTGGCATGTTGTGATTCTCTTCGCCGCCATCGCCCTGACTTCGTGGCTGGCATACGTGATTCTCGGCGGCGCCGAGCGCCTGGCGCGCACCCTCGGTCAGACCGGCATCCGCATCATGACGCGCATCATGGGGCTGATCCTGGTGGCGATCGCCGTGCAGTTCATCATCAACGGATTCGCCGACCTGGGCTGGGTCAAGCGTCTCCACTGACCCGCTCAGCCGCGCCCCCGCACGCGAAGCGCCATCGCCCGGTGGAATCGGCCAACCGCAGCCAACGAGAGCATGAGGGGCAGAGGATTCCAAGCTCTGCCCTCTCCACTGCAGTGCTCACCGTGTCGTCGAGCGAAAGCTCGTTCACGGCTGGACTGGAGCGGCTCCGGCAACGCCTTCTCCCTGGGTTACGTAGACCGCCGTGCCGTCACTGCTAACCGGCGTGGTATCGCCCGAGCCCAGATCTACTGTCAGTACCTGCGACGCGGAAAGAAGTCCGGACTTGTTGGTCCAGGCCTTGATCCCGACGCTGAAGAGATACGTGCTCCCACCCACCTCCGCTGCCCCATCGTCGTTCCATATTGTGGGTCCGATCTTCGTCGTTGCGCCGGTGGGGTCGACCTCGTAGAGCGCCGCCGGTATAAGGGCTCTTTCATTTAAGTAGGTTGAATCTTGACGGTTGAGATCGAAGGCGACCTCGTCGTAGGTCACGTAGAGCTTTCCGTCCACGCCGGTGATGGTTTCGTCGCAGAGAACGATCCAGCTGTTGTTGATAATCGTGAACGGAGCGACTAGATCGGCCGGGACGCCCGTAGGCCCGATCAGCGTTGCCGCGCCCGTCGCCAAATTGACGGAATAGAGATTCTGCACGCCTCCGCCCACGTTGAAATCGGTGAGGTAGAGACGCCCGTCGACTCCGCCCAGGCCGAAAGCGTCGGCGCCCAAGCCCGTCGGGCCAATATCGGTAACCTGGCCCGTCGCAGGATTGATTGTGACCAGATCGCCGGCGTTGTTCCCGCCGGTGACCAAGCTGTATAGGGTGCCGTTCGCCCAAACCAAACCGCCCAGGCTTTCGGGCGTGTTCGGGCCGATTTGGCGAAACACGCCGTTGGAAAGGTTCACCGTGCCGAACTCGCCGCTAAATGTGACGACGTATACGTGGGCCGCGGTCCCCGCCGCCCGAGCGCCCGGAACCAAAGCAAGAGAAGCCGTCAGCGCGGCTGCAGCCAATACCGGTAGCACGGTCAATCTCGACATCCATACAGACCGTGGAATAAGAGTGAATTTCATGTCGCCTCCTTTGCGAGTACATGGGCGCGCCCGTGGCGCGCGACGCGGCCTTCCGCATTCGGACCCGTAGGCTCGCACGCGCTTTCCAGGAAACGCCCTGTCCAGATAGGCGCAAACGACCGGTGAAACGTATCAACCGCGCGCCATGGCGTAGTCGCCGCGGAATGATCTATAATCCCTGCGATTCCGATCCCCCCAGAAAGGGCGCCGATTGCGGCGAATTCGGGTGAAAACGTCTCCTGAAGGGCAGCTCAGCGTCTTGCTCCAAGCCTGGAGCAATGGAGACGAAAGTGCTCTGGACAAGCTGACGCCGATCGTTTATGCGGAACTGCACCGCTTGGCCAGCCATTACATGCGCGCCGAGCGCAGCGGGCACAGTCTGCAGACGACCGCGCTGGTGAACGAGGCGTATTTGCGGCTTGCGGGTTGCAAGCGCATGCGCTGGGAGAACCGGACCCATTTCTTCGCCGTTTCCGCGCAGCTGATGCGGCGCATCCTAGTGGATCATGCCCGGCGCCACAATCTCAAACGCGGTGCTGGGATCGCGCATGTCTCGCTGGATGGCACCGCTGTCGTGGGCGGGGACCGCCGGGAAGACTTCGTGGCGCTCGATGACGCCCTGCAAGCGCTCGCCCGCATCGACCCCCGAAAAGCCCGCGTGGTGGAACTCCGCTTCTTTGGCGGGCTCAACGCCGAGGAAACGGCCGAAGTGCTCAAAGTATCGCGGATCACTGTGATGCGCGACTGGAGGACCGCGCGCGCCTGGCTGCATCGCGAGTTGACGCTCGGAGCACCGAATGGATCCGAAACGATGGAAACGGATTGAGGATCTGCTGCAAGCGGCGCTGCGGCTGCCGCCCGATCAGCAACAGGCGTTCTTGAGGCGGGCTTGCGGAGGCGACTCAGCGCTGGAAACCGAAGTTCGCTCCTTGCTCGCGTCCGATGAAAAAGCGGGGACTTTCCTGCAACGACCCGCAATCGAAGTAGCCGCGCGCCAGGCCGCGCTCGCCGGCGATTCGACGCCGGACCCGAACCCGCGCACGGTTGAAGGACAGACCCTCGCGCATTACCGGGTTCTCGGCAAGCTCGGTGGCGGCGGCATGGGCGTGGTGTACAAAGCCAAAGATACCGACCTCGGCCGTTTTGTGGCCCTCAAGTTCCTCCCAGACGATCTCGCCGGCGACTCGCAGGCGCTCGAGCGTTTTCGTCGCGAAGCGCGCGCCGCGTCCGCCCTCAACCATCCGAACATCTGCACCATCCACGAAATCGCTCAACATGGGGATCGCCTTTTCATCGCCATGGAGTATCTCGACGGAACCACGCTCAAACGCCGGATCCTGGGACGCCCGCTCGAAACCAGCGAGCTGCTGCACTTCGCCATCGAAGTTGCCGACGCCTTGGAGGCAGCCCACTCGCAAGGAATCATTCACCGCGACATCAAACCGGAGAACATCTTCATCACCCATCGCAACCACGCCAAGATCCTCGATTTTGGGCTGGCCAAGATAACGCCGCTGCCCAACCTCGCGGGCGGAGTCCGGCAATCGGAGGCGCCTACCGTATCGGTCGAAGAGCAATTGACGGCATCGGGAGTGGCCATCGGCACCGTCGACTATATGTCGCCCGAGCAGATCGAGGCCAAACAGCTCGACGCGCGCACGGATTTGTTTTCGTTCGGCTCTGTTCTCTACGAGATGGCCACGGGCGTGCCTCCCTTCCACGGAGACACCACCGCCAGGAGCTTCGACGCCATATTGAATCGCGCGCCTGTGGACCCCGTGCGATTGAATCCCCGCGTTTCGCCGGAGCTCGAACGGATCATCGGCAAGTGTCTGGAGAAGGACCGCAACCTGCGGTACCAGTCCGCTTCGGAAATTCGAGCCGACTTGCAGCGCCTTAAACGCGACACCGATTCCGGACGCGGGGCTGCGACACCGGCAAAGGCGCATCATGCTCGAACCGGCAGCCCGTTGCCCTGGGCGGCCGGCGTCGGTCTGGCGGTTGCTTTGGCGGGCGCCGGCTGGTTCCTGTTCCCTCGCAAGGCCCCGGCCTTGACCGACAAGGACACCATTGTTCTCTCCGACTTCACCAACACGACCGGGGACTCGGTTTTTGATGGCACCCTGCGCGAGGGACTTTCCGTCCAGCTCGATCAGTCGCCTTTCTTGAGCGTGATTTCGGATCAGCGGATCGGACAGGCTTTGCAGTTGATGGATCGAAAGCCGGATGCGAAGCTCACGCCCGAGGTCGCGCGCGAAATCTGCCAGCGCACCGGGAGTGCGGCCGACCTGGAAGGCTGGATCGCGCAGATTGGCACGCGGTACCTGCTGACGCTGAAGGCCGTCAACTGCCCTAGCGGCGAGACCCTGGCGAGCGCGGAGGCTCAGGCGAGCGACAAAAGTCACGTGCTCGACGCTCTGGCAAAGACGGCTTCCGACATTCGCAACCGGCTGGGCGAGTCGATCGGCACGGTTCAAAAATTTAATACTCCCCTTGAGCAAGCCACGACGCCGTCGCTCGAGGCCCTCAAAGCCTTCACCCTGGGCCTCCGGCTTGACACCACGACCGGGGGCGACGCGGGAATTCCGTTTTTTGAGCGCGCGATCAAACTGGATCCGAAATTCGCGCTCGCCTACGCCTGGTTGGCCATCGAATCCACCGATGTCGGAGAATCCGGCAACGCCGCGAGCTACGCCCGAAAGGCCTACGAATTGCGCGGCCAAACCAGCGACTCGGAGAAGTATTTCATCTCCGCTGTCTTCCAAAAGGAGGCCACAGGGAACTTCGAAGCGGCTGAACAAGCCTGCAAGCTGTGGATTCAGGCCTATCCCCGCGCGGAGATGCCGCATATTTACTTGTCGGCGGCCATTTATCCGGCCCTTGGAGACTATGAGCAGGCGGCTGCGGAAGGCAGAGAAGCCGTGCGCCTCAATCCAGACAGTGCCTTCGCCTATCAATTCCTCATGTTCGACGACATTGCCTTGGGCCATCTCGATGACGCGAGGGCCGCGTATCAGCAGGCTCTCGAACGAAAACTAAGCAGCCCTTTCTACTTTGCGGGCCTCTACGAGATCGCTTTTCTGCGCAACGATGCAGCGGGGATGGCGCGGCAGGTTGCACAGTCGGTGGGCAAGATGGAAGTCGAGGATAAGCTTCTGGCCTTGGAAGGCGATACCGCCGCATACCGCGGCCAGCTCAGGAAGGCGCGGCAGTTTTCCCGCCAGGCCATGGAATCCGCCGAACGGTCGGGAAGAAAGGAAGCCGCTGCGACGTACGCCGCCATGTCGGCTCTGCGCGAAGCGTTGTTCGGCAACGCCGGCGAAGCGCGACGCCTGGCCGCTGCGGCCATGAAGGACCCGGAAGGCCACGATGAGCCCTACGGCGCCGCGCTCGCGCTCGCATACGCCGGCGGCGGCGAGCAAGCGCAAACCCTCGCCGGCGACTTGAACAAGAGATTCCCGGACGACACGCTCGTACAGTTCAATTACCTGCCGACGCTCCGCGCCGAACTGGCACTCAGCCGGAGAAATGCTTCTGGGGCCCTTGAGGATCTCCAGCCCGCCGCGCGCTATGAGCTCGGGCACACGACGTACAATTTTCCCCATTGGACCGCCATGTATCCCGTCTACGTCCGCGGCGAAGCTTATCTAGCTGCGCATCGCGGCGCAGAAGCCGCCGCCGAGTTCCAGAAAATCCTCGACCATCGCGGCATCGTGGTGAACGAACCCATCGGCGCGCTCGCCCATCTGAGCCTGGCTCGCGCTTACGGCTTGCAGGGTGACACAGCCAAAGCTCGCGCCGCCTATCAGGACTTTTTCGCGCTGTGGAAGAACGCCGACCCTGACATCCCCGTCCTGGTGCAAGCCAGGGCTGAATACGGAAGGCTGCGATGAGAGGAGCGGTCTTATCCAGGTCCCGATTTCGGACTTGGCGTTAGCGGCGCGTTTCGCTGGTTCCGTTCGCTGCCGGCCTGGGCTGGTCCAGCGCCTCCGCTGACCCGCCGTTTTCATCGCGCCGTGTTCCGGGGCCGCTCCGGGCTGCCGCCTTTCCGGCGCCTTCAACCGCGCTCGTCTCGCCCGCTCGCCGTTGGACCGCCCAAACCCGCCGCCGCCGCGGGCCCGCGCGCCGCGTCTGCCGGGGAGGGGCGAAGGGCATCTTCGCCGCGCCTGCGCGCCAAGCGGCCGCCGGTCCGCCGCTGCAGGCGGGTGGCGTCGCGGCGCGCCTGCGGACGGCGCCCGGCTTCCCGGATCATCGCCTCCACCAGCACCGCCAGCGCCGGATCGCGCGGGCTTCCCAGGCGGTAATAGATCCACAGCCCCTGGCGGCGCCCCCGCACCAGCCCGCGGCGGCGCAGGTAAGCCAAGTGCCGCGAGGCCCTGGGCTGCGGAACTTGCAGGCTTTCGTGAATGTCGCACACGCACACCTCGCCCGCCGCCAAGAGCGCCAAAATGCGCAGCCGGGTCGGGTCGGCCAGCGCCGCCAGCACCGCCGCGAACTCGCTCAAGCCTGGCTCCATATATTTGGCTTGACAAATATATCACGCCCGCTATACGCTCGATCTGTATTCGTCCAGGCGAATATCGGAGGTCTGCCCATGAGCGCGACGCGCGCCACCATACGCCAAAAGTACGGAGCCATCGCCGCCGCCGTCGCGAGCGACGGTTCCCAGCCCGCCGGCTGCGGCTGCGCCGATCCCATCACCTCCAACCTCTATTCCGAGGCCGAGGCGGCGGCGGTGCCCGGGGCGGCGCGCGCGGCTTCCCTCGGCTGCGGCAACCCCACCGCGCTGGCCGCGCTCCAGCCCGGCGAAGTCGTGCTCGACCTGGGCTCGGGCGGCGGCATGGACGTGCTGCTCTCCGCCCGTCGCGTCGGCCCGGGCGGCAAGGCCTATGGCCTGGACATGACCGGCGAGATGCTGGCGCTGGCGCGCGAGAACCAGCGGCGCGCCGGCCTCGCCAACGTCGAGTTTCTCCAGGGCACGATCGAGGCGATCCCCCTGCCCGACGCCTCGGTGGATGTCGTGATCTCGAACTGCGTGATCAATCTCTCGAGCGACAAGGATGCCGTCTTGCGCGAAGCCTTTCGCGTGCTCAAGCCGGGCGGCCGTTTGGCCGTCTCCGACGTGGTGACGCGGGGCGCGGTGCCCGGAGAGCTGCGGCGCAGCGTCGAGCTCTGGATCGGCTGCGTCGCCGGCGCGCTGGAAGAAAACGACTACCTGGCCAAGCTCGCCGCCGCCGGCTTTGCTGACGCCGCCGTCGAGCCCTGGCGCGTCTATCGCGCCGCCGATGCCGGTGAATTCCTGGCCGCCGCCGGCTTCGATGCGGACCGCGTCGCGCCGCTCGTGGATGGCAAGTTCGCCAGCGCCTTCATTCGCGCGCGCAAGCCCGCCGCCGCGCCCGCCGCCTGACCGCCGCGCCGCCGCCTTTGCGCCGCCGCCGCGCTCCGCCGCCCGCGATCTTTCAGCGCCGGTTGCGGCGCGCCTTGCCGCAGTCGCCGCGCCCGCAGCCGTGCGCCGCCATCACCCGCCCGGCGCCCGGTGGCCATCTCGAAGCCGCCAAAACTGGATATTGCCGCGGCAAGAGTTCGGCGGCATCGTGGAGCCCAATGTCGCGCCAAAACGCGACCTCCTGATCGCTAAGTAGATGGAAACCTCCATCTCACCTCCTCCGGAAGCTGTTCCGATCCGGGGCGCGGCCGGTGCTCCTCTCAGCGCCGGCCGCGCCATCTTTTCCCTGGCCGTGATCGCGCTCGGCGTGCTCACGCTCGTGGTCGTGTCCCTTCCCGGCGCTGGGGGCGGCTTCGGTCCGCAGGCTCGCTGGTTGCCCGTGATCCCCTGGCTGCCCCGCGCCCATCCCCTCCTCGCTTACCTATTCGGCACGGCGCTCGTAGCCTGCGGCGTTGCCATGCTCTACGCTTGCACCCGCCGCCGCGGCGCTTACGTTTTCGGGGCTCTCTTCCTGCTCTGCGCGCTCATTTTGGACCTGCCGCAGTATTGGCATTACCCCGCCAGTGTCCCCGCCCGCACCGGTTTATTCGAACCCCTGGCGCTGGCGGCGCTGGCGGCGCTGCTGCCGAGCCCCGCCATCCCTTCCCTGCTCGAGCGCGCCGCCCGCTATCTGCTCGCCCTCTGCCTGGTGGTATTCGGGGTGGATCACTTTCTGGCGCTTGCGCCCATCGCCTCGCTGGTCCCGGCGTGGCTGCCGGCGCATGCCTTCTGGGTGGTCCTGTTCGGTCTGGTGTTCATCGCCGCCGGGGTCAGCATCGCCTCGGGCTTCCTGTTGCCCTGGGGCGCCGGCGGCGCTGGATGCATGTTCGCCCTCTGGGTCGTCACGCTGCATCTTCCCCGGGTGTTGGGGCTCTACCCGCATGTGCGGCCTCACAACCCGGACGAGTGGTCGAGTCTGTTGATTGCCGTGGCCCTGTGGGGAGGGTTATGGGCGCTCGCCGCCGCCCGCGCCCCGGAAGCGGGCGGACGCGCCGCCCTCCGCGCACCCGCGCACCAAAGCGCCTGAGCGCCTGATCATCGCCGCGGCGGTTCCCGCGCGCCCGGCGGCGATGAATGCCTTGCGCCTCGCTCCCGCCGCGCCCATGCCAGCCCACGCGCCGCAGCTCCCCAAATGCGCCGTGCGCCGGAGCGAAGCCGGCATGCGCGCCGGGTCCGCGCCCGCGATCTCCCCGCGGGAAGTTAGCCTGCCGAAGGCGCGGCTCGCGGGCGTCCCGGGCGCGCCTATCGCACCGGCGCGCGAACGGCGGCGCGGCCCGACACTATTTCGATAGGGCGTCGCGATTGGCTTTGGCCCAAGCGCTGTCGCAGGCGACCGCCTTCATGGGCGGACCGCCCTGCGTGCCGCAGGCGCACGGCCCCGGCGTCTTCGCCTCGGTCATGCAGGCGCAGGAACGAACCCCGAGGCAACTGCACACATACACCGTGCTCTTTTTCTTGGCTTTAGGCTTGCCTTTTCCCGCGACGCCGCCGAAGGCTAGGAACGGCGCCAAGAGCAGCACCAAGGCGGCAAGTTGCCACCGCGACAATCTCGGATGCGACATCATGGCGCGACAGTAAACCGGCTCACCCGAGCCGGCAATAACCACTTCGCGCGCTTTCGCGCTACCCAGCGGCAAGCGCCGCGCCCAGGCCCGCGACCTGCGCAACGCCCCGCCCGCCTGCCCGGGCGCGCCTCGACGCCTGTTTCCTCGCGCCCCTTCCTTCGCAAAGTGGCCTGCTCCGGTGGCCGCGTCGCTAGCCGACGGACATAGCCACTATAATCGTCGTGACATGCGCACCGCCTCGGACGGCCTGATGCCGGTCGTTGCCGTGCAGCGCGGCGGCCCCCTGCCGCTGCACCGGCAAATTTGCGACGGCTTGCGCGCCGCGATCTTGCGTCAGGAACTGCGGCCCGGCCAGCGCGTGCCCTCGAGCCGCAGCCTCGCCGCCGATCTGGGCGTTTCGCGCATTCCCGTGCTGGATGCCTACGCGCAATTGCTGGCCGAGGGCTATTTCGAGGCGCGCGCCGGCGCCGGCACCTTCGTCTCCAGCACCTTGCCCGAGATCACCGGCGCCTATGGCGCCCCGCTCGCCCCGCCGCCGCCCGCCCGCCGGCGCCTGGCGCGCCGCGCCACGCTCGTCCCCAACTACGAACGGGCGCCGTGGCGCATGGGCTGGGGCCCGTTCGGCTTGCATCAGTCCGCGGTGGATCATCTGCCGTTCGCCGTCTGGGGACGGCTGGCGCTGCGCCACGCCCGCAATCCCCGCGCCGGCGCCCTGCAACAGCTCAATCCCCTCGGCTTGCCGCGCCTGCGCGAAACCTTATGCACCTACCTGCGCACCGCCCGCGGCGTGCGCTGCGAGCCCGGGCAGATCATGATCGTCGGCGGCTCGCAGCACGGCCTCGATCTCATCGCCCGCGTGCTCTGCGATTCCGGCGCGCCGGTCTGGATCGAGGAGCCGGGCTATTGGCTCGCCCGCAACGTGTTCTTGGCTTCCGGCTGCCGGCTCGTGCCCGTGCCCGTGGACCAAGAAGGGCTGGATGTCGCCGCCGGCCTGCGCCTTTGCCCCAAACCGCGCCTGGTGTACGTCACCCCCTCCCACCAGTTCCCGCTCGGCGCCATCATGAGCGCCACCCGCCGCATGCAGTTGCTGGCCTGGGCGCAGCGCGCCGGTGCTTGGATCGTCGAGGACGACTACGACAGCGAATACTGCTACGGCACCCAGCCGGTGCCGTCGCTGCAAGGCCTCGACGCCGGCGCGCGCGTGCTCTATGTCGGCACCTTCAGTAAAGTGCTCTTCCCCGCCCTGCGCCTGGGCTACGTCGTGTTTCCCCCCGATTTGCTCGACCGCTTCCTGGCCGTGCGCCACGCCATGGACATCTGTCCGCCTTATTTCAATCAAGAAGTCCTGGCCGACTTCATCGCCGACGGCCACTTCGCCCGCCACATCCAGCGCATGCGCGCCCGCTATCGCGAACGCCGCGCCACGCTCGTCGCCGCCTTGCGCGCGGCCTTCGGCGATCGCATCGAGCTGCACGGCGCCGAAACCGGCCTGCATCTGCCCGTGACCTTCGCCGCCGCCCGCGGGTTCGACGACGTCGCCCTCGCCACCGCCGCCGCGCAGCAAGGCTTATGGCTGTGGCCGCTCTCGCCCGCCTCGCTCGGCCGCGCTCGCCGCCAGGGCTTTATCCTCGGCTTCGGCAGCTCCTCGACGCGCGAAATCCCCGCGGCGGTCCAGCAGTTGCAACGCCTCCTCGCCTTCGCCTGAACCGCCGCGCCGCCGCCAAACCGAGCGCGGCGCGACCTTCGCGGCAGCCGGCCGGCCGCGCCGCGCGACGGCGTGACGCGCGCCAAGGCGCGCTTCGCGGCCGTCTGCGCGTAGCGACGAACCGAGGCCTCTGTCCGGGAAACTAGGCGGGTACGGCGACTTCGATCTCGGCCTCGCGCAGAAAGCGCGCGGCCTCTTCCGGCGGCCGCCGGCTTCGATGCGGACCGCGTCGCGCCGCTCGTGGATGGCAAGTTCGCCAGCGCCTTCATTCGCGCGCGCAAGCCCGCCGCCGCGCCCGCCGCCTGATCGCCGCGCCGCCGCCTTTGCGCCGCCGCGCCGGCCGCCAGCGGCCCGCCGCGCTGCTTGCTCGCGGCCAAGCGGGCCAAGCGGTCGGCGTCCGCTGCCCGCGCGATGGCGTCCGGCGGCAAGCGCAACTGACGCTGGCGGCCGGCGAGAAACGGTCCTTTCGCTTGCAGCTCCTGCCCGATCCCGGCCCGCTCCAGGCGGCGATCCTTCAGCGCTGGTTGCGGCGCGCCTTGCCGCAATAACCGGGCGCGTCGCGCGCGCCTGCCGCCAAGTGGCGGGCGGGGCGATAAGCTTCGCAGGGCTTCGTTCCCCCACCCCAAGGCGCGCCGCTGCGCCTTGGGGTCCCCGGGCGCGCCCCGCTCCGGCGTGACTAGCTGGCAGGGACGCGCCCCGCGGAATTTCGCGGGTCTTCTCCCGGCGATTCGTTGCGCATTCGCCCTCGATCTCGGCTGGCTGGATTTTCAGTGGTGGACCTGGGGGCCGCCGCCATACGCTTCGGGCGCACCGAACGACCCCCGGCAACGGCGCCGTGTCAAGAGGCGGCCCCCAGTCGCCCGACCGATCAAGCGCTTTCCTTTCGATTCCCCGCCAACCCAGAATCTCCTGCCAGTTGGCCCTGCCCCTATTCATTACAGCCACCCATTCGGGGCTCTTGACAAAGCCAATCTACTAGAGTAATTCTGCTCCGACAGCCCGGCCCGGGGTGGCGAGAAAGGAGAATCAGCAATGCCCTCCCTACCCCACGATACGAAACGGCTTACCCGTTCGTTGCTCGCGGCGCTCGCTCTTGCACTTGCCAGCCTCGCGCAAACCGCACTCACCGCCAATACAGGGATCAGTTCCTCGGACACCTACGTTTTGTTCGATCTCTCCGTCTCGGGCTCGACGACCGTGACTACCTCGTCGCCGATCTACAATGCCGCCACGGGCACGAGCTCTACCACCGTCCCCCTCGCGTGGGCTGCAACCTACCACGTTCAGGCCGGCTACGACTCGAGCGGCGCACTGGTGACTGAGATGTGGCCGACCGGGACGCAGCAGGACCCGACCCAAGCCGACGTGAGCGATGTCAGCATGATCCGCCTGGCCGGCGGTCAGATCTATGTCTTCGATCGGGGAGGCAACCTCCTCCCGCTGACCGCGCCCAACTCTAGCGTTTCGTTTCCCGTGCCGCTCCAGTACCTCGGCGAAAATCCAGCCGCTTCCGTGCTGGTCGGCATAATCCTCACGAATGTTCAAAATTTCGCCTCCTCGCGGGGCGCAACTGCGTACGCACAGCCGGCCGACTGCGCGGGGCCCTGCTCTCCGAGCACTTACCTAGTGTCGGCGCCGATAACGACAGGCAGCGGCGGCACCGTCGGCTACTACTATGCCGCCTCTGGGAGCAATTACGTTTTGTACCGCGTCAAGTTTGCGCCCAACGAGCCCAACGAGAGCGTGAGCGTGATCTTCAACGTATCGAACGTCACTTGGTCCGACAACGCCACCGCCGACCAAAACCGTGCCAACGAGGCCAATACCTCCAGCACGCCGCCGGCCGCGACGACCGGCAGCCCGAGCGGCTCCGGCTCTCTGCCCAGCGGCTCGACCGAAAGCTACAATTTCGGCGGATCACAGGGCCTCGTTCTCCAGCACGGCCTGTGGAGCAGCCCGTCCACGTGGGACCGGATGTACCCATGGCTCGCCGACGATTTCCGCCTCGGGACGGTGTTGATCCCGCAACTCCAATGGGCCGACCATCTCGCCGACCAGGCGACCCAGCTCGAGAACGATGTACCGTCGTACGGGTTGCCGGCGGCCACCATCCTTATCGGTCACAGCCAGGGCGGCCTGATCTCGCGCTCCGCAGCTCAGTATTTCTCAGGCACGAGCACGCCAATGAAGGGCGTGATCACGCTCGACTCGCCGCAACAGGGCGCGCCGCTGGCGGTTACGGGCGTGAGCGCCGCGGCCGCGGGTGTCGGTGAGCTCGCTAGCGCTCTTTTCGACGATCTGGGCTGTACGCCACAGACCATCAATCAAACCTTTTGCTTCATCGCAACCTTGGCGGGATATACCGATGGCTTTTGGCTGACATGGGGTGGCCTCTATTCCGCGATTCCCGCGCTGCAGGATCTGGTGCCCGGCAGCAGCTATTTGCAAAGTTTGAACGCGCAGACCGAGAAATTCACTCAGGTCGGGATCACGAGTGAACCGGACATCCGCTGGATGCCCATGCGCCTGGCCGGCGACTTCCTCTGTGCGCCCGATCAGCCCTGCGGAGGCCGGAACGTCGCCGTGCTCACCGAATTCCTCTACGATTACGTTCAGATTCTTTACGTAGAAGCCTGGGCTTCTGGCGATCTCCCGGATGCGGACTACTACATGACGATCATGAACGACATGAACAACATCGACCTCTTTTGGTACTTCCTGGTTGGTGGCCCGAGCGACGGAATCGTTCCAAACAGCAGCCAATCGTATCCCTACTCCAGCGCGGCGCAGTACATCATCGCCAACGGGGATTCCCATCTGGGCAATACGCGGAGCGACAAGTCGCGCACGTTCTTGGACTCGGCGCTGCGCGAGCAGTTCCAGGTACCGACGCAGGCTTCGTGCACCTTCGGCATCGTCGCGAACCCCGCCAGCGTCGGCACTGGCTCGGGGAGCGGTTCCGTGAGTGTCGCCGCCGATTCCGGTTGCGGGTGGTCGCTCGTCAGCGACTCTCCATGGCTGACCCTCAGCGCTGATAACGGCAGCTCAAGCGCCAATGTCAATTTCACCTACGCCGCCAACGTCACCACCGCGCCGCGCCGGGCACATGTGACCGTCTCTAATGGGGTCTCCAGCGCCTCGGCCGAAGTTGATCAGGCCGGGGAATGTACCTACTCGCTTGGCTACAGCACCGCCTATGAGCCGGACAGTGGCGACTCGTCGGGCCATTGGGACAGCGTGACGACCAGCAACGACGAGTGCGTATGGACGGCCCTGCCGCAGGCAAGCTGGCTCAGCACCACGAACCAGACGGGCACGGGCAGCGCCGGGTTCTACCTCTTGGCTGCACCGAACAGCAACAGCGCGAACCTCGCCGGTACCGTCAACGTGATGGGGCAAACATTGACCGTCTACGAGGGCGGCACGGGCGGCACGTCCAGCAGCGGCAGCCTTACCGTCAGCGGTTACGAGGCCTCGACGCAATCGGGTTGCCCGTACCACTGCTATACCGTCTACGAGAGCGAGAACATCTACGTGACGGTCGGGGGCGTGACGGTCGCGGCGGGCGCCAGCAAATACGGCAACAGCACGTCTTCGGCCGTTGCCCAGGCACTGGCGAATGCGATCAATGGCGCAGGGGCTGGCATGCCGGTCAGCGCCTCCGTTTCCGGCTCGACCGTGGCCCTGACCTCGAAGCTGCACGGGGGCGGGACGGACTACAGCATCAGTGTTTCGTACAGCTGGAGCTCGCCTTTCACCACTCCGGATTTCCATGTGTCGGCCTCAGGCATGAGCGGGGGCAGCTAGAATGTTCGCGCGCGCTGCGATCCCGCCGACCCGGGCCAACGCACCATACGCGCTGCGCACGGTGTGGCGCACCCACGTGAGCGACGGCGGCGTGCCGCCGCAGGGTGTGCCCGCCGGGGATCGCTTGCACTGGTTCGGCGTCGCGGGGCAGGTAACCGCGCTGAATGCCGCGGGGAAGGTAGCTTGGCGCCAGCCAATTCAGACCGTCCCTCGTTCGCTGCTTCTCGCGAGCGGCAACGTGATTGCGGTCGAAGCGCGCGTGACGGCATGGAACGAAGCAACGGGCCGAGAGGCCTGGCGGTTCAAGCCGTCCTCCGACGCGTCGCTCGGGGAGGCCACAGTGGCGCGGGGTCGGCTTTACTTCGGCGACCGGAGCGGAAGCGTCTACGCGCTTCGCGCGGCGGATGGCCGGCTTCTCTGGCACGTGTCAATACGAGGCGCGTCCGGGCCCCGCCTCGTCGCGGGCGTCGCCGTGGCGGGCGACCGCCTTTACGCTGCCGGGGAAGAGAGCCTAGGCCCGACGAGCGCCCGCGCCTGGCTCTGCGCGCTTGACGCGCTTACCGGCGCCACGATCTGGCGCGCGAGCGTGGGCGCGGCCGGCGAACGGCGCGGCTTCGGCGCCGCTCCGAGCGTGACACGGGGACTAGTGCTCGCCGCCGATACGCTGGGTAACTCAATCGTTGCCTTCGACCGGCGCGACCGGGAGCGCTGGGTTTTCCGCGGCAAGCATGGCTCCGCCGGCTTCCCCGAGCCGCCGCTGGTCCGAAACGGAGTAGTACTCGCCGGCTCGGGCGACGGCTTCGTTTATGCCTTGCGCCTCGCGGACGGCCGGCCCGTTTGGCGCCGCCGGCTTGGCGGCTCCGTCCTCGACTTCGCCCTTTGCGGTCGCGTTCTCCTCGTCAACGACACCGAGCTTATGGCACTCGATCCCGCCTCCGGCCGGCTCCTCGGCTCCCTCTTTACCAGCGGTGTCGATTTCCCCAGCTCCGGCATCGCCGTGCACGGCCGGCGCGCTCTGGTGCTGGGGCCCCGCGGCGCCTATGAGGTGGCTTGCCGATGAGGGCCGTGGCGGCGTGCCTGGCTGTTGCGCTGATCGCGATCTCGGCCGGCTGCGGCGGCAGCCGGCCGCGCGCAGTACCAGTCATCAGCGATGTGTCTCCGCATTACCTGATCGCGGGCACCGGCGGCTTTAACCTACTCGTAGATGTCGCGAACGTTAAGCCGAACGACGTTCTTCTTTGGAACGGAACGCAACTCTCCACCGAGGCCGACACCAACGGCACTCCGGGCGACTACGTTGGGCTCTCCGCACCCGTGCCCGCTAGCTACATTGCGCAGGCTGGCGCCGTTCAGATCGCGGTCTTGGATCCCGACACGGGCGTCAAATCGGCGCCAGTCTCGCTCGGCGTCGATCCGCCGCAGCAGGCCGGCGCCGGGGTGGTCGCGCTCATCAGCGCCGCTCCGGACGGCTCGCCCGCCGATGGCGACGACAGCGGCTGGCCACCGGCAATTAGCGCCAACGGTCGCTACGTCGGCTTTCAGGACAACGCAGACAACTTGGTCGTCGGCTCACGGATCGGACAGCCCGACATTTACCTGCGCGATACCTGCGCCGGCGCTGCACAGCCCTGCACGCCCTCGACGATCCGAATTTCCGTCGCGGCGCGCGGCGGGCTCGCCGACGCTGGTAGCGAGTCGCCCGCGATTAGCGCGGATGCGCGCTACGTCGCCTTCGCATCCCTGGCAACAAACATCGTGCCAGGCACGAACCCCGTGGCCGGGCCGCCGTCGCTGGGAGCTGACGTGTTCGTTCGCGACACGTGCGTTGGCGGCCCCCCCGGCTGCGTTCCGCAAACGACTATGCAATCCCCAGCCAACGGCGACGCCCCCGCCGAGGGGGGCGGCACGCCGTCGCTGAGTGCCGACGGCCGCTTCATCGCGTACTCAGATGGCCAAGTCTTCTGGCGTGATACGTGCTTGGGTGCCGTAACGACCTGCGTGCCAACAACGGCGCTGGCGTCCCCGGCGGTTTCCGGCGGGGCGAGCAACGAAAACGCTTGGTACCCGACTATTGCGGTGACGGGGCGCTTCGTGGTTTTCCAGTCGGACTCGACGGACCTGGTCCCCGGTGATGCGAATACCGCGTCCGTCAACGATATCTTCCGGCGCGACAACTGTCTAGGCGCGCCACCACCCTGCTCCGCCTCGACCGTGCGGGCGGACCTATCCAACGCCGGCGAACGGGCCGATGCAGGCGCCTTCATTGGCGGCTCCGCCGTCAGCGCCGACGGCCGCTACGTGGCCTTTCAAATGCAGAGCAACGAGACCGCCATCGCGCCCAACCCAGGCAAGATCGGCATGGTCTACGTTCGCGACACCTGCACCGGCGCGACCGCGGGCTGCCAGCCGCAGACAGTCCCCATCCCTGTCGGTGTCGATGGCTCGCCGCCCAACGCCGGCAGCGACGACCTCTCGATGACGCCCGACGGCCGCTTTGTCGCCTACGCCTCGCTTGCGACAAATCTCGTTTATGGCCAGATCGGCCCGGCCGGCAACCAGAAAGACATCTTCGTGCGCGACACTTGCGCCGGCGCCGCCCCGCCCTGTACGCCCGCCACCGTCTGGGTCTCGGTCGGCCCGCATCAGATGCCGTCACTCGGGGACTGCGACGACCCTGCCATCAGCGCCGACGGCCATTATGTGGCGTTTCTCTGCGTTTCCGACAATCTGCTCCCCGGCAGCTACAACGGCCACGCCCAGGTTTATCTCGCAAAGACAGGCTTTTGACGGGCGGCCCGCGCACAGTTGAGAGTCCGCGCTACGGCGGCAGCCCCCGAGTCCACCGCTGTAAATCCAGCCAGCCGAGATCGAGGGGGAACGCGCAGCGCAGCGAAGCGCCGAGAGAAGGCCCGCGAAATTCCGCAGGGCGCGTCCCTGCCAGCCAGTCACGCCGGAGCGGGGCGAGCCCGGGGACCCCAAGGCGCAGCAGCGCGCCTTGGGGTGGGAGAACGAAGCCCTGCGAAGCTTATCGCCCCGCCCACCGCGCGTGGCGGCGCACCGAGGGCCTGTCTTGGGAAGCTAGGCGGGTACGGCGACTTCGATCTCGGCTTCGCGCAGAAAGCGCGCCGCCTCTTCCGGCGGCGTGGGATTGATATAGAAGCCACTGCCCCATTCGAAGCCCGCCACTTTCGTCAGCCGCGGCATGTACTCGATGTGCCAGTGGTAATAGGCGTTGCTGGGCTCTTGCAGCGGCGCGCTTTGCAGCACCAGATTGTAGGCCGGATTCTCCAGTACCGAATCGGTCTTGGCGAGCAGCAGCTTGAGCGCCCGCGCCAGGTTCTCGAAGGCGTGCGTGGGCGAGTCCTCGAAGCGCGATTCATGCTGCTTCGGCACGATCCAAGTCTCGAAGGGAAAGCGCGGCGCGTAGGGCGACAAAGTCACGAAATCGTCGTTCTCCGCGACCACGCGCGTGCCGGCCTCGAGTTCCTGGCGAATGATGTCGCAATAGATGCAGCGTTCCTTGTAGTCGAAGTGATGCTTCGCGCCGTTGACCTGCTCGCGAATCTCCTTGGGCACGATCGGCAGGGCGATGAGCTGAGAGTGCGTGTGCTCGAGCGAAGCGCCGGCGGCGAGGCCGTGGTTCTTGAAGACCAGCACGTAGCGGAAGCGGCGGTCTTTTTTGAGGTCGAGCATGCGGTCGCGAAAGGCCCACAGCACGTCCTCGATGCCCTTCTCCGGCAGCATCGCCAGCGTCTTCGAGTGGTCGGGCGTCTCGATGATGACCTCGTGCGCGCCGATGCCGTTCATCTTGTCGAACAGCCCTTCGCCTTGGCGATTGAGGTCGCCCTCGATCCCCAGCGCCGGATACTTGTTCGGCACCACGCGCACCGACCACCCCGGCGTGTTCGGGCCCGAGCCGTTGCTGCGGTATGCCAGTATTTCCGGCGGCGTCTTGCTCTCGTTTCCGGGGCAGAAAGCGCAGAAGCCGCCGCCCGGATGAGCTTCGGCTTTTTCGCGGGCGAAATCGGAGGGCCGGCGGGCGCGATCGCTGGATATGATCACCCAACGGCCCGTGATCGGGTCTTTACGCAGTTCAGGCACGAATCGTTTCGTTCTCCTAATCGGCGCGGCCGCGCGGCGCCCGCTCAGTCCGCCGCAAACGCATCCCGATGCAACTCGATCTCGGGACGGGGGCCACGCGCATCGTACACCGCCACGACGTCGAAACGTATCGGCCCATCATGACCTATCCGTTGCCGGTAGGCGCGCGCCAGCCGCTGCAACTGGCGGCGCTTATCCCCATCCACCGCGCCCAGCGCCGAATACTGGCCCCGCCGTTCGCGGCTTTTCACCTCGACAAACGCCAGCGTTTCGCCTTCGCGGCCGATCAGGTCCAATTCCCCTCCCTGCCGCGGCAGACGATAGTTGCGCGCCACGATAGTATAACCTTCGCGCCGCAAGAACCAGTAGGCAAGTTCCTCGCCCAAACGGCCCAGTTGATGCTCTGGATTCACCGGCCGCCGGTGCAGGCGCGCCGCCCACGCTTCCAGCCGCAGACGGCATCGCGCGCGCCAAGGCAGCGGGCGTCCCCGCCCGGTCACCGCGCGCAGTGGATTCAACTCACCCATCGTGCCCGCCCGGCGGCCCGCCATCATCCCGGCGCCGGCCGCCCCGGCCCCGCTCCGCTGCTCCCTGCTCCCGATCGCCGATCCCTGGCAGGATAGATCACGCCGGCAGCTTCCCCGCCGTCTTCTTCTCCTCCTCCGCCAGGCACGTTTCCAAAATGGAAAGCGCGGTATCCACGTCGCCGCGCGTGCAGATCAGCGGCGGCATGAGCCGGATCGTGTTCGGGCCGCAGCCGAGAATCAGCAGCCCCCGTCGGAAGGCGGCTTGCACCAGCCGGTTGCGGCTCTCGCCGTTGCGCGTCCGCGATTTCTGATCGGAGACGATCTCGATCCCGAGCATCAGCCCCAATCCACGCACCTCGCCGACCAGCGAGTAGCGCTGCGGCCAGGCCTTCATCTTTTCCAGCGCGTAGGCGCCCACCTCGGCGGCGTTGCGCACCAAGCCCCCGGCCAGCAGCTTCAGCGTCGCCTGCGCGGCCGCCAAGCACACCGGGTTGCCGCCGAAGGTCGAGGCGTGGGCGCCGGCGCTCCAATCCATCAGCTCCGCCCGCGCCAAGGTCACGCCCAGGGGCATGCCGCTCGCAATGCCCTTGGCGCTGGTCACGATATCGGGTTCGACGCCGAAGTGCTCGATCGCCCACATCTTGCCCGTGCGGCCGCAGCCCGATTGCACCTCGTCCACGACCAGCAAGATGCCGTGCTGCGTGCAAATCTTGCGCAGCTCGCGCAAGAACTCCGCCGGCGGCACCACGTAGCCGCCTTCTCCCTGCACCGGCTCCAAGAACAGCGCCGCGACCTCGTTGGCCGGTGTGGTGGTGCGGAACAGCCGGTCCAGGTCTTCCAGGCACGCCGCGGTGACGTCGGCGGCGCCGTGCAAGGGATGATAAGGATCGGGATAAGGAATGTGAAAGAAACCGGGCACCAGCGGCGCGAAGCGCGCGCGCTGCGTGACCTTGCTGCTGGTCAGCGAAAGCGCGCCCATCGTGCGCCCATGGAAGGAGTTGTAGAAGCCGATGATGGACTGCCGCCCGGTGTGATACCGCGCCAGCTTGATCGCCGCTTCGTTGGCCTCGGCGCCGGAGTTGCCGTAGTAAACGCGGTGCGGCCCCGGCATCGGCGCCACCCGCGACAGCGCCTCGGCCACGGCCACCATCTGCTCGTAATAAAAATCGGTCCCCGACATGTGAATGAGCTTCGCCGCCTGCGCTTGGATCGCCGCCACCACCTCGGGATGGCAATGCCCGGTCGAGCAGACCGCGATCCCGGCGCTGAAGTCGAGGAATTCATTGCCGTCCACGTCGGTGACCTTCATGCCGCGGCCCTGCGCGGCCACCAGCGGATAGTCGCGGGTGTAAGAGGGCGAGATGTACTGGCGATCGCCGGCCAGCACGCGGCGCGCGTTGGGTCCTGGCAGTTCGGTGCGAATGTGGGGCGTGGCTTGCGTCTCGGTGGAAATCATGAAAAGTGACCTCGCGGCTCCCGGCACGGATGGGGAGCGGAAAACGTTGGCAATCGAAACGATCTGGGCTGAAAAAGGGACGGCCGCCGGGTGAGAGTTAGTCCGAGCCGAAAAGGCTCGGTCGCGCCGCCGCCGGGAGCAGGGCGGCTCGCGGTCGTAACGCGAGGGACGGGCCCCGCCGTACCGCGAGGAAGAAGCCGGACCGCGACGCGGCAGAAGCGCCGAGCCGCCGGCGCTGGTCGCGCCGCTCACGCTCTCCGCGAGTTCGAATGCTCTCCCGCATGCTTCATTTGCGGCGCCAGCGGCTGCCGCCGCCCTTGACGTCTTCGATCGCGATGCCCGCCGCGTCGAGTTCGGCGCGAATCGCATCGGCGCGGCGGAAATCGCGCCGCCGCCGCGCCTCGTCGCGCTCGCGCAGCCGCGCTTCGATCGTCGCCGGATCCAAGCCTGCGCTTGCTTCCATTTTCTCACGTTCGGCCAGGGTGAGCACGGCGAAGACTTGATCGAAAAGGTGCAGCAGCTCTTCGCACGCCGTGGCGTTCGCCGCGCGCAGGCGGCCGGCGTCGAGCGCGATGTTGGCCTCGCGCACCAATTCGAAGATCGCCGCCAGCGCCTCGGCGGTATTGAGGTTATCCGCCAGCGCCGCGACATAGCCCGCGCGCGCGGCGGTGATCTTCGCCGCCAGCTCGGCATCTTCTCCGGCCGCCAGCCCTCCCTGCCGCAGCCGGTCGCGCAGGCTCATCAGCCGCTCCACCGCCGCCGCCGCCTGCTGCAAGCCCTCGAGGGTGAAGTTCAACTGCCGCCGATAGGGGACCGAGGCCAAGAGATAGCGCACGGCGCTGGCCCGATAGCCTTGATCGAGCAGATCGCGCAAGGTGAAGAAATTGCCGAGCGACTTCGACATCTTCTCGCCGTTGACCAGCAAGAACTCGACATGCATCCAGCCGCGCACGAACGGCCGCCCGGTCACCGCCTCGGCCTGCGCGATCTCGTTCTCGTGATGCGGAAAAATCAAGTCGGTGCCGCCGGCGTGCAGATCGAAGCTCTCCCCCAGCAGCGTCATTGACATGACCGAGCACTCGATGTGCCAGCCCGGCCGCCCCGGACCCCACGGGCTGGGCCAGCTCGGCTCGCCGGGCTTGTGCGCCTTCCAGAGCACGAAGTCGCGCGCCTCTTCCTTTTCGTATTGGTCGCTCTCAACGCGCGCGCCCGCCTGCAGCCCGCCCAGGTCCTTGCCCGATAGCCGCCCGTAAGCGGGAAAGCTCGCGACGCGAAAATATACCGAGCCGTCGCTCGCATAGGCGTGGCCGCTGTCCACCAGGCGCTCGATCCAGGCCACCATCTGCGGCACATAGTCGGTAGCTTTCGCCAGATGCGTCGGCGGCTGGATGCCGAGGCGGCCTAAATCCTCGAGAAAGGCCTGCGTGTAGATGGCAGCGTGTTCGGCGACGCTATGACCGGCGGTGCGGGCCCGCTCGATCATCTTGTCATCCACGTCGGTGATGTTCATCACCGTCTCGAGCGCGAAGCCTTGGCTGGCGAGGAAGCGCTGCAGCACGTCCACGGCGACGAAGGTCCGGTAGTTGCCGATATGGCCGTAGTCGTACACCGTGAGCCCGCACGTGTACATGCGGAAGCGCCGGCCATCGCCGGCGACGAGCGGTTCGAGACGGCGCGTCAGCGTGTTGTAGAGGAGAATTTCCATCGCGGCCAAGCCGAAATTGTAGCAAGAGGCGGTCGCTGCCCCTCCGCCTCGCGCCGGCCGCCCGCTTTGTTTTGCGCGCCAGCGGTCCCCTGCTCGCCGTCCGCGGGCGCATCACGAGGTGAGCCCCGTGGGGCCCGAGCTGCTGCATCAACTCCGTGGGGCAGGCACTCCTGCCTGCCGCTTGCGCCTGCCGCCTCGGCGCTGCTTCCCTTCCCCAATCGCCGATCCCACCATTGCCCGTATCATGGAAACCAGTGGACGTTAACACCAGCGAACGGCGCGCCCTGGTCGAGGCGGCGATTGCGGCCCATCCGTCGCTGCCGCCCGAATGCGTCGTCAAGGAAGACCTGCTCCGCGGCGGCGTGGCGTTCTCGCCGGCCGCGCTGCGCCTGGCGGCTCGCGCCAAGAGCAAGGCCTACTTCATCTTTTCCTTCGACCTCGTGCCCCTGGCCGCCATGGAGAACCAGGAGCACTGGTCGGCGCCGGAGGAGATTTGGCTGGAGGGCGGACCCTGGGGCTTTCGCCCGACCATCGTCTCGGTCCGCTTGAACCCCGACTCGCCCTATTGCGTGGATGTGGATGCCGACAACGCGCCCGTGCTCAAGCTGGAAGATGAGGTCCTGGCCGGCGTGCGCCTGCCGCCCGTGCCCGAGTACTACACCAAGACCCTGAGCAACGGCAAACGCGTCATCGAGATCGCGCCCACCATCGAGTGGGGCTATCTCGTTTATCTCACCGTCTTCCGCGTCTGCCAGTATTTCGGCCAGCAGGAAGAGTGCCAGTTCTGCGACATCAACGAAAACTATCGCCAGCAGGTCAAGGCCGGCCGCCCTTACACCGGCGTCAAATCCGTCGCCGAAATTCTGGAAGCGATGGAGATCATCGCTGCCACCGACTCCGCCAGCCGCGCCTATACCCTCACCGGCGGCAGCATCACTTCCCAGCTCAAGGGCCAGCGCGAGGCCGAGTTCTACGCGCAATACGCCGCCGCCATCGAAGCGCGCTTCCCCGGCCGCTGGATCGGCAAGATCGTGGCGCAGGCGCTGCCCAAGGACGAGGCGCGGCGATTCAAAGAGGCCGGCGCGCAGATTTACCACCCCAACTTCGAGGTCTGGGATGCACGCCTGTTCAGCCTGATCTGCCCCGGCAAGGATCGCTACGTCGGGCGCGCCGAATGGCACCGGCGCATTCTCGACGCCGCCGAAATCTTCGGCCCCTCGCACGTGATTCCCAACTTCGTCGGCGGCATCGAGATGGCGCGGCCCTATGGCTTCGCCACCGTGGACGAGGCCATCCGCTCGACCGCCGAGGGACTGGAGTTTTTCATGTCGCGGGGCGTCGCTCCGCGCTTCACCACCTGGTGCCCCGAGCCGCTCACCCCGCTCGGCCGCGCCAATCCCGGCGGCGCTCCGCTCGAGTACCACCTGCGCCTGCTCGAAACTTGGCGCGACACCCACGCCAAGTACAAGCTCCCCGTGCCGCCCGGCTACGGCGACCCCGGCGCCGGCCGCGCGGTCTTCTCCGTCAGCTCCTTCATGGACGTCATCGCGCAGTAGCCCCCCGCCGCCCGCCCACCCCGGTCTCGGATCTCCGGTCGCTGCTCCCTAGCCGTGCAAAAGCATCAGCCGCAGCTCGGTCATTTCGGCGATGGCGGCGCGCAGTCCTTCCCGGCCGAAGCCCGATTCCTTGACCCCGCCGTAAGGCATAGGATCGAGCCGGTAGGCGCTGGCGTCGTTGACGATCACGCCGCCGACCTCGAGGCGGCGAAACGCGGCGAGTGCGAATTGGAGGTCGCGGGTGAACAGGCCGGCCTGCAGGCCGAAGCGGCTGGCGTTGACCTCGGCGATGGCCTCGTCCACGTTCTCATACGGGATCAGCACCAGCACCGGCGCGAAGACCTCTTCCCGGCAGACGCTCATCTCCGGGCGCACCCGATCGAGAATCGTGGGCTCGAGGAAGCCGCCGTCGCGGTGGCCGCCGCACAGCAGGCGCGCGCCCGCGCTCGTGGCCTCGCGAATCCAGCCCTCCGCGCGCCGCGCCGCCGCGTCGTCGATCATCGGCCCGACGTCGGTGGCCTCATCCAGCGGATCGCCCAGCCGCAGCGCCTGCGCCCCCGCCGCCAACCGCTCGCTCATCTCCGCATACACCCGGCGGTGAATCAGCACCCGCTGCGCCGAGATGCAGCTTTGCCCGGCATAGGCGAATCCCGCGCGCACCAGCTTATCCGCCGCCTCCGCCAGGTCGGCGTCGTGGTGGACAATATTCGCGGCGTTGCCGCCCAGCTCCAGCGTCACCCGCTTGCGGCCGGCGCGCGTCTTCAGCCCCCAGCCGACGGCGGCGCTGCCGGTGAAGCTCAGCATCGCCACCCGCTCGTCGGCCAGCATCGCCTCCACCGGCGCCGCGCCGCCGCTGATCACATTCACCGCCCCCGGCGGCCAGTCGCAGCCCAGCGCCAGCTCGCCCAGCCGCAGGGCCGTGAGCGGCGTGCGCGGCGAGGCCTTGATCACGATGGCATTGCCCGCCGCCAGCGCCGGCGCCAGCTTGTGCAGCACCAGGTTGAGCGGAAAATTGAACGGCGTGACGCCCGCGATCAGCCCCAGCGGTACCCGCCGCGTGATCGCCAGCCGCCCCTCGGCGCCGGCCACGACGTCGAGCGGCATCGCTTCCCCACCGATGCGCGTCGCCTCCTCGGCGGCGGTGCGCACCGTCAGCAAGCCCCGGCGCACCTCCGCGCGGGCGTCGCGCAGCGGCTTGCCCGCCTCCTGCGCCATCAGCGCCGCCAGCTCGTCTTGGTTCAGCCGCAGGGCGTTCTCCAGCTCCAGCAGCGCGTCGCGGCGGCGGTGCGCCGGCAGCGCCGCCATCGCGTCCCGCGCCGCCGCGCCGGCGGCGAGCGCGCGCTCGACCTCCAGCGCCGTGGCTTCGCCCGTCCAGCCGACCACGTCGCTGCTGTAGGGCGAGCGCACCGCCACGCGCTTCTCCGGCGCCGCCAGTTCGCCCCCGATCACGAAGCCGTAAGTTCGTTCGGCGGAAGGCTCGGCGAGATCGCTGCGCATGCCTCTAGCATAGGCGCGCCCGCCGCGCCCCGCGCCTGCCGCCGCCTCATCGCCGCCTCGCCCTCCCCGAACCCAAACGCCCAATCCTCCGTGGGGCAGGCATGCTTGCCTGCCGTGCGCCCGCATATCGCGCGTCTCCAATGGCATCGTGCGTTCTGGCTCGCGCGGGTTGCGCTGGTCGTCAGTGCCCAGGCCCGGCGTACACTACCGTGTAGGCGCCGCGGAACGACGCAGCGGCGGGCCGGTCCAACCCATCCGGTCCGGCGGCGCTCTCAATCGAACCACGCGGAGTCCAAGATGCAAGGGAAAGCAAACGTGGCGCGCGCGGCGATGGCGATGGCGGCGCTCGCCGCGCTGTGCGCGGCGGCGCTCGGAAGCGCAGGCGGGCGCTCGCCGGCCGCCGGCGCCGCGGCGCGGCCGCCCGCGCCGTCGCGCGCATTCGAATTCACCTACGCGGTGCACATTCGCGGCATCAAGCCCGGCAGCCGCGTCCGCGTCTGGATTCCTGAAGCCGCCAATACGCCCTCGCAGCGGGTCCGCGTGCTTTCGATCACGGGAACGCTCCCGCTAACGCCGCGCGTCGAACCCGTGAACGGCGATCATATGCTTTACGCCGCCATCCCCCGCGCCGCGATGGGGGAATACCATGCGACCATCGCTTACCGCGTCACCCGCTACCTGCGCGGTGAGCCGCGCGCCGGCGGCGCGCCGCCCGATCCGCCCTCGACGGCCGCGCTCCAGCGCGCGCTCGAACCCAATAAGTTGGTCCCGATTACCGGCATCCCGGCGCAACTGGCGGCACAGGTTGCCGGCGGCCAAACGGGCACCTTGGCCAAGGCGCGCGCCATCTACGACTTTGTTCTGAAGACGATGCGCTACGATAAGTCCGGACAGGGCTGGGGCCGCGGCGACGTTATTTACGCCTGCAACGCCCACCGCGGCAATTGTACCGACTTCCATTCCCTGTTCATCGCCATGGCGCGCTCGCAAAAAATTCCGGCGCGCTTCGAGATCGGTTTCGCCATTCCCACGAACGCGGCGGCGGGGCCGGTGCCCGGCTACCATTGTTGGGCCGACTTTTACCTTCCCGGCCGCGGCTGGATTCCGGTGGATGCCGCCGAGGCGTGGCTCAATCCCGCCGAGCGGTCATTCCTGTTCGGGCATCTCGATTCCGACCGCGTCGAATTTTCCCGCGGCCGCGACCTCGTTCTCAGTCCGCCCCAGGCCGGCCCTCCGCTGAACTATTTCGTGTATCCCTATGTCGAGGTCAACGGCAAACCATATTCAGGCGTGACCGATCGCTTCGCGTATTCGAACCTCGCCAGCTCGCGTCGCGCGATCCGTGCGGCCGGCAAAGGAGCGGGCGAACCGCCCCAGCGGCAATCCGCGCCGCTGCCATCCCCCAACCGGGGGTAGAAACGCGTTGCAAGCGCGTGCGGGGCGCAGCGCCGTTCCCGTCTCGGCAACATTAAGGTGCGGAAACCTTTGTGGCACGATCCGTGTTTGTCGCGTCCCCCCGCAGCTCGCCGCGCCCCTTCCCGCCGCCCGGCGCCCAATCTCCGCAATGCTTCTTGCGCCAGGCAACTCTGGCGAGAGATTCTGAATCCTACTTAGGTAGGGTCGCAGCGGCACGTCCGGCTGCGTTCGTTTTCAGGGCAAAAGCCCCTAAACACGCGCGAGAAACATCGCTCCGGGCGGCGGGGGAAACATCCATGGTTCCCAAACGGCTTGACAATCCTCAAACCGGCGCTTTCGCTATCGGGCTGATTGTGTGTCCCGGCCGCAAAAGGGTCCGCCAGGACAGGAATCCAAGTATCTCTGAGAGTCATGACCGCCCAAAGTCACAGCCGCGAGCCACAGTCCAACGCCGCACCCCCCCCAAAGTGGTGGCACACATTTTTCGGCCTCGGCATCCGGTGTAAGGTCCAGCCCATCAGTGGCTTAGACTCATATCTTCCTGTCCTCTGTTGTGCCAGGCTGGAAGGCCTTCTAAGAGCGTAAGCGGCGGAGAATCGCTTCGGTCGCGGCGGCGGTGCCGAGCGTCCCGCCGACGTCGGCGGTGCACTCGCGCGCGGCGAGCGCGGCAGCCACCGCGGTTTCGATTCGGCCCGCCTCGGCAGTCAAACCGAGATGGTCGAGCATGAGCGCCGCGCTGAGCATGGCGCCCATGGGATTGGCCTGGTCCTTGCCCGCCAGCGCCGGCGCCGAGCCGTGCACCGGCTCGAAGAGCGCCGGCGGACGGCCGGGATTGAAGTTGGCGCTGGCGGCCATCCCCAAGCCGCCTTGCAGCGCGGCGGCGAGGTCGGTGAGGATGTCGCCGAACAAATTATTGGTGACGATCACGTCGAATTGCCGCGGGTCGCGGACCATCTGGTAGGCCATCGCGTCCACATAGAGATGCGCCGCCGCGACCTCCGCGTACTGCGGCTTCAGCTCGGCGAAAACGCGCTGCCATAACCCGCCGGCGTGCGGCATCGCGTTCGATTTGTCGGCCATGTGCAGGCGGCGGCGCGGCCGCGAGCGCGCCAGCTCGAAGCCGAAGCGCAACACGCGCTCCACGCCGCGGCGCGTGTTCAAGTCAATCTCGGTCGCCACTTCCTGCGCCGTGCCGGCCTGGTAGTTGCCGCCCATGCCGACGTACGGGCCCTCGGTGTTCTCGCGAATCACCACGAAGTCCAGCGACGCGCCCGGGATCTCGCGCAACGGACACAGCCGCTCGGCCAGCGGCCGCACGGGCCGGAAATTGACGTACAGATCGAGGCCGAAGCGCGTGCCCAGCAGGATCTCCACCGCATGGCGATTGTCGGGCACGCGCGGATCCCCCACCGCCCCCAGCAATAAGGCGTCATGCTGGCGCAGCGTCTCGAGCCCGTCGCCCGGCATCCCGCGGCCTTCACGCAGGTAACGCTCGGCGCCCCAATCGAGCGCGGTGAACTCCAGCGCGCCCGGCGCCGCCGCTTCCAGCGCCCGCCGCGCGGCGGCGATGACTTCGGGGCCGATGCCGTCGCCGGGAATCAGAGCAATGCGCTTGGCCATGACACGCTCAACGACGGGCAATCATAATCCATTGCCCGCGGGCGGCGGCGCGGAATTCCACCCGGAGATGCCAGCGCGCCAGCCAGGCCGCGGGCGGCAGCGGAGATCGGTGGTGGAAGTAGCGCCCGCTCCAGCGCCGCCAGAACGGGAACCAGCGCAGCAGATTCTCGCGCGGCGCGTATTCCCGCGAATAGAGATAGACCGTTTCGCCCGGCCGGGGTTCGACTCCCGCCCAGCCCGCCGCGGTAAAGTTCGCCACCGGCGCCACGGCCAGCGGATGGCGAACGTAGCCGAGGTCGGGATTGCTCAGCTCCGCCGTCGCCGGCCAGGCGGTGATCACCGGCTCGCCCGTGGCATTGCGCTCGAGGAACGCAGCCGCCTGCCGGTGCAGCCGGATGAACGTCGCATAGGCCAAGTTGTCTTCGTAGGGAAACGGATACGGCGGGTTCACGAACCATCCGGCTACCAGCACCGCCGCGCAGGCCGCGATCGCCAGCCGCGGCCGCGGCAGCCGCGCCAGCCACGGCGCCAGCAGCGCAACGTAGAGCGCCAGCGCCGGCAGCAAGTAGCGCGCCAGCACCGCGCCGCCGACCAGCGCATGGAAAACGAGGTAGGCCGCGATTAGCGCCGCCGCTTCGCGCCGCAGCTCGCGCGCCGGCGGCACCGCCGCGCCGCCGTTCGCCTGCTTGTCATCCGCCGCGGTGCGCCGCCCGCGCCGCCAAGCCCAAAGCGCCAGGATGGTGAGCGCGAACATACCGCCATAGCCCGCAAGCTGCCAGCTATGTAAATAAAGCGCGATCAGGAAGCGCGGCAGCGAAAGCGTGGACTCGAGATTGAAGCCGAGAAATTGGGCGTTGCCCATCCAGTAGCCGGTCGCGGCATGGTAATAGGCGAGCCAGGCGGCAAGCGCCGCCGCGGCCGGCAGATGCGGCGCCGCCGCCCGTGCCAGGCGCCGGAGCCTTGGCGCTCCATCTCCCGCGAGAAAACGCGGCGCAGCTCCCGCCGCGGCGGGAACGCCCGCGTCCGGCCGGGTGCGAGTAAGCTCCCGATAGAGATCGAGGATCGCGAGCGTCGCCGGGACCAGGAGCGCCGTTTCCTTCGTGAGCACCGCGCCGGCGCTGCACGCGACATACGCCCACGGGCGCCGGCGCGCGCGCGCCGCCAGCGCCCAGACGATCCAGGCCGCGGCCGCGAGATCGAGCTGCGCCAGCGTCGCCTGCGCGAAGACCAGCGGGACCACGGCGACGAGCACCCCGGCGGCGGCGCCGGCGCCGGCCGCGTTCGGATACAGCGCCCGCGCCAGCTGCGCCGTCCCCCAGACCAAGGCGGCGGCGAAGATCAGCATCGTCGCCCGCGTGACTAGCGGCGCAAATCCCGCCACCCGCCACGCCAGCGCCAGCGCCGCCATCACCAGCGGCGGATGGCCGTTGGCTAGCGTCGAATGCGGAATCCACCAGCCGTGCCGCAGGAGATCGAGCGCGGCGGGCACGAAATAGCCCGCTTCATCCCAGTAATACGGCAGCCGCAGCAGCGGCGCGTGCGCCGCCAGCAGCGCCAGGTAGATCAATCCCGGCGCCGCGCCGGTCCAAGCGCGGCGGCGCCCGCGCCGCGCCCCGACACCCGGCGCGGTCGAGGATGCCACGAGCGCCACGGCGCCTTACTGCACGCGATCGTTGCCCTGCGCCGGCGTCAGTTGGATCTCGCCAAACGCCTTTTCGTAGTTGGCGACGTGCGTCTGCAAGAGCCCCAGCAACGCCTTCGCCTGCTGCGGGCTGAGGTAAATGCCTTGCACCATATGGATCTCGATCTCGTCGGGAATCTTCTGGTCCATGGTGCCGAATTGGAAAAAGAAGTCCCAGGTGCTCGGCCGCACCTGAACGGAATTGGCGTAGTTGTCGCGGTAATCGGGCCGGACCACGACCTTGATACGCGGCGGCGTCGGGGGCTGGCTCATCTCAGACACCGAGCTTTTTCAGCTCCTCCTGATAGTACTTGCGATACAAAATATCCCACTCGCCGGAACCTTCGAGAATGGACCGCTTCTGCGACGCGATCTTGGCGCGCACGCCGGCGTCGATCTTCTCCTCCGCATGGAGCAGGTCCTCGAGGATCTTGCGCACTTCCAACCGAATCGTGTTGCGATCGTCGGCGAAATGAACTTCGGGATGCTCGGCGAGGCGCTCGACCACGACGTGCGAGAGCTTGTTGACCTTGTCGCGCGACAGCCGCATCAGAGCACCACCTTGTGCTTGCGCACCAGCTCCGCCTTGATCTTCTTGAACGCCTCGGAGTAGGAGGCGCCGAGCCGCTGGAGATCGGCTTCATGCTGCGCCAAGATCGCCCGCGCCTCTTCGTTGATGCGGTCCTCGACGCCCAGTTCTTCGTTCATCGCGGCCAGCACCCACTCCGCCACCGCGCCCAGATTGGGCGCGGAAATGAGATGACGGTCGGCGAGACGATGGGTCACTTCGCGCGCCAAATAGCCGACGTACTCGCGGGATAGATGCATAGCGCCGTGCTTTAGTCTAGCAGCAGGCGGGCGCCGGTCAGGCCCCTCCGCCGCGGCGCACGGCGAAGACGTGCGCGGGACAGACCGCCGGATCGAGCCGCACCCATTGCCGCGGGCCCTGCCAGCGGCCGCGGTAGCCGCCCAACAGGTCGTCGATCTCGAAGCTCTCCTCCGGCCCCAGCCCCAGAGCTTCGAGCGGCAGGTCGACGAAGGCGCTCTGGACGTGGAACGGATCGAGGTTGACGGCGATCAGCAGCAGGTCGCCCGCCGCCGCATCCTGCTTGGCATAGAAGAGAATCTGGTCGTTGTCGGCGGGCAGGAAGCGGACGTCCAAGCGCCAGAGCGCCGGATGCTCGCGGCGAATGCGATTGACGCGGGCAATAACGTCCTTGATGTGGCCGGGGCGGTCCCAGTCCCAAACCTTGTACTCGTACTTTTCCGAGTTGGCGTATTCCTCGGTGCCCGGCAGGGCGCGGTTCTCGCACAGTTCGAAGCCGCTATAGATCCCGTAGCTGGGGCCGAGGGTGGCCGCCAGCGTGAGACGCTGCAGGAAGGCTGGGCGACCGCCGCGCTGCAGGATCTCCGGCAGGATGTCGGGCGTATTCGTGAAAAAGTTAGGCCGGAAGTAATCGCGCCCGGGCCCGTTCGCCAGCTCCTCCAAGTATTCCGTCAGCTCCGACTTGGTGTTGCGCCAGGTGAAGTACGTATAGGACTGGCTGAAGCCGATCTTGGCGAGGTAGTGCATCACTTTCGGCCGCGTGAACGCCTCCGAGAGGAAGATCACCTCCGGATGCCGGGCGCGTACGCGCGCGATCAGCCACTGCCAGAAGGCGAAGGGCTTGGTGTGGGGGTTATCCACGCGAAAAATGCGCACGCCGTGCCCGATCCAGAACTCCACGATCCGCTCGAGTTCGTGCCATAACGCCTCCCATTCGGCGCAGTGGAAATCGAGCGGGTAAATGTCTTCGTACCGCTTCGGCGGGTTCTCGGCGTACTTGATCGAGCCGTCGGGCCGATGAAAGAACCACTCCGGATGCTCGCGCACCCAGGGGTGGTCGGGCGAGCAGTTGATGGCGAAATCGAGCGCGATCTCAAGCCCGTGCGCGGCGGCGGCGGCGGTGAAATGATCGAAGTCGTCCAGCGTGCCGAGCGCCGGTTCGATGGCGTCGTGCCCGCCCGCCTCCGAGCCGATGGCGTACGGACTGCCGGGATCGCCGGCGGCGGCGACGAGCGAGTTATTGCGGCCCTTGCGATGGGTATGGCCGATGGGGTGAATCGGCGTCAGGTAAAGCACGTCGAAGCCCATGGCCTGGATCTCCGGCAGGCGCGCCTCGGCCTCGCGCAGCGTGGCGCTGCGGCCCGGCACCGTGCCCTGCGAGCGCGGGAACATCTCGTACCAGGCGCCGAAGCGCGCGCGCACGCGGTCGCAAACCAGCGGATAAACCCGGGCGCAGCGCGCGGCCGGGGCCAGCGGTGCGCAGGCGCGCGCCAGCGCCGCGGTGTCGTCAGCGAGCAGCAGCTCCGCCGCGGCGCCGCCGGCCGCCACCCTTCGCAGCAACTTCCGCAACTCGGACCGCAACCCGCGCTCCGCCGGGGCTTTGAGGCGGCGCAGCAGCGCCGCCCCTTCCGCCAAATCGCTGGTGATATCTTGGCCGGCTTGGCGCTTGCGCAACGTGTCGCGACGCCAGGTCTCGAACACCTCGACCCAGGCCTCGATCGTGAACTCGTAATCGCCCACGCGCTCCAGCCGCATCTCGCCCCGCCAGCGATCGTTGCCGAGCGGATGCATGGGCGCGCTCTGCCATTTCCGCTCGCCGTCGCCGCTCACCGGCCGATAGAGCAAGCGCGCTGCCAGCACGTCGTGACCTTCTTTGAAGATATCGGCGTTGACCACGACCAGATCGCCCATTTCCCGCTTGACCGGAAAGCGCCCGTCATCCACCGCCGGCGCTACAGCTTCGATCACGATGCCGGCGCTGGCATGGGGAGCGCGCTGCGAGCGGCGGCGCGCGGGGCGTTTGGTCACGGCGGGGGCGGGCATGTATCTAATCTACCTGCGGCGGCGCGCGGCGCGCAGCCCAAGCGGCCGCTTCCACCGCCACCGCGAAACGCGGGCGGCGCGGGGTATCATGAACCAGGTCGCACTCGACTCGCGGAGGAATGGCCGGCATGGTGCGCAGTCCGCTGCTGCAAGAAGTCACGTCGCTCGAAGGCCGCCGCTTTGTCGTCGTTTCCAATCGCCAGCCTTTTTCCCACGTGCGCCGCGACGGCGAAGTCCGCGTGGAAAAGCCGCCCAGCGGCTTGACGCTGGCGCTCGAGCCCATTGTCCAAGCGACGCGCGGGACCTGGATTGCCGCCTCCAGCGGCGACGCCGACCGCGAGTTCGTGGACCGGCGCGGCCATGTCCTGCAAAACCCGCCCGATGTGCAGTACAAGCTGCGCCGGCTCTTTCTGCCGGCCAAATTGAACGAGGACTTCTACACCGGCTTCGCCAATTCGGCGCTCTGGCCGCTATGCCATATCGCCTACCACAAGCCGCGCTTCGAGGAACACTGGTGGCGCGCCTACGTGCGCGCGAACGAGCTGTTCGCCGAAGCGGTGGCGGATGAAATCGGCGATCGCCCCGCCATTGTCTTCATCCAAGATTTCCAACTGGCGCTGCTGCCGCGGCTGCTGCGGCAGCGCTGCCCGCGGGCGCTGATCGCGCAATTTTGGCACATTCCCTGGCCCAACCCCGAGGCCTTCCGCATCTGCCCGTGGCGCAAGGAGTTGCTGGAAGGGCTGCTCGGCAACCACCTGCTCGGCTTCCACCTGCCCTATCACTGCAACAACTTTCTTTACACCGTGGACCGTGAGTTGCAGGCGCGATTGGACCGCGAGCGCAACCGCGTAGTGCTGGAGGAGCGGGCGACGGCGGTGGCGGCCTTTCCTTTGAGCGTGGATTTTCGCCGCATTCGCGAGAGTGTGCTGGGGGCGGAGGCCCAGCGGGAAGCGGCGCGCCTCCGCGAGCTGCATGGCCGCGGCCGCAAGCTGGTGCTGAGCGTGGAGCGGCTCGACTATTCCAAGGGCATTCTGGAGCGCATCGAGGCGATCCAGCGCCTCTTTGAGCGCTATCCAGCGCTGCGCGAGACCGTGAGCTTCGTGCAAATCGCCACCCCCAGCCGCACTACCGTGCGCGCCTATCGCGATTACGCAGCGGCGGTGGAGCGGGCCGTCGCCCGCGTCAACGCCAACTTGGCCGGCAACGGCTGGACGCCGATCAAGCCGATGCACACCTATCTCGAGCCCGAGAAGGTCTGGATCTGGTATAACGCCGCCGACGCCCTGATCGTGAGCTCGCTGCACGACGGCATGAACCTGGTCAGCAAGGAATACGTGGCGGCGGCGCCCGACGACGGTGTGCTGCTGCTGAGCGAATTCACGGGCGCCGCGCGCGATCTCGACGAGGCGGTTTCGATCAACCCCTACGCCACTGACGGCTTTGCCGACGCCATTGCTATGTCGTTGAGCATGCCCGAATCCGAGCGGCGCGAACGCATGCGGCGCTTGCGCTGGCGCGTCTCCAATTACGATGTCGGCGCCTGGGCCCGTGACATTCTGCGGGTAATTCGCCAACATGATTTCGATGCCCATCGTCCCGCACCTGTGGGCGGCCTCGCCGAAGGCCAATTTCCCTCGCGTGGATTGGCGGCGGAAGCTGGCTGGCGCCCGGCGCGTGCTCGTCGCCACTGATTTCGACGGCACGCTGGCGGAGATCGTGCCCGAACCCGATGCCGCCACCCCCGTGCCGGGCGCGCAAGCGGCGCTGACGGCGTTGGCGGCCGCGGCGTCCTTCGAGGTCGCCATTGTCAGCGGGCGATCGCTCGCCGATCTTGTGGCGCGCTGCCCGGTGCCCGGCGCATGGTATCTCGGCGGGCACGGCAATGAAATCTTGCCGCCCGCGCGGCCTCCCTCCGCCCAGGAGGCCGATCTGACGGCGGCGCGCAACCGCGAGGCCGCAGAACGCCGCGGCGACGGGCCGCAGCGGGTTGCGCGGCTGGCCGAGGAATTGCGGCCCATGCTGGCGCGCTGGCCGGGCACGTGGCTGGAAGTGAAGCCGTGGTCGGTGGGCGTGCATTACCGGCGCGCGCCGCAATGGGAATCGGCGGTGCTGGCCTACGCAGCCGATTTGGCGGGGCAGCGCGGATTTCGCCTGGTGCCCGGCAATTGCATTGCCGAGCTGCTGCCCAGCACCGCGGACAACAAGGGCCAAGCGCTGCTCGGGCTGCGGGCCCGGCTCCGTTGTGACCTGGCGGTTTATTTCGGCGACGAGGCCACCGACGAAGACGTCTTTGCCTTGGCCGACGATCGTTTGGTCGGCGTCCATGTCGGCCCGCCCTCGCCAGCGCAGCGGGATGGATGGGACGACCGCCCCACTGCGGCGGCGTTCTGGCTGGCGTCGCCGCAAGAGGTGGTGGCCTGTCTCCAATGTTTGCCGGCGTGCGCCGGCCAGCCGGCCGCCCCGCAGCCGTAAGCGCGGGTGGGATTGCGCGGGATGCCGTCGCCACTGACTCTCATTCGCGCGACCATGGCGCGGCACCACATGAGCGCGCCGGGCGATCGCATCGGCGTCGCCGTATCCGGCGGGGGTGATTCCTTGGCCCTGCTGCTGGCCTTGCACGAGCTGGCGCCGGCCTTGGGCCTGCAACTCTCGGTTCTGCACCTTGATCACCGGCTGCGGCCCGATTCAGGGGAAGATGCGGCGTTCGTGGGCGAGTGGGCGGCTCGCCTGGGCTTGCCATTTTCCCTGCGCCGCGCCGATGAGTTACCCTCCGCGCGCGGCAACCGCGAGCAGGCGGCACGGCGGGTGCGGCTGGAGTTCTTCCAGGCCTATCTCGAGGCCGGGGAAGCCGACAGCGTGGCCACCGCCCACACCGCCGACGATCAGGCGGAAACGGTGCTGTTTCGCTTGCTGCGCGGCAGCGGCACGCGCGGCCTCGCCGCAATTTGGCCGGTGGCGCGCCTGGGGCCGGGGCGCCTCTTGCGTCCCGCGATCGATTGCCGGCGCGGATCGTTGCGGCAATGGCTGACCGCCCAGGGCGTGCGCTGGCGCGAGGACGCGAGCAACCTAGACCCATCGTTGCGCCGCAACCGCATTCGCCACTGCTTGTTGCCGCAGTTGGAGCGAGAATATAACCCCAACGTGGCCGGCGTCCTGGCGCGTCTCGCCACCCTGGCGCGCGAGGAGGAGGAATACTGGCGCCAGCAGATCGAAGTGCTTGCCTCCCGCTTTTGGCGGCCTTGCGCCGGCGGTGTGGAGGGCTCCACGGCGGAGCTGGCGGCCCTGCCCGCCGCCCTGGCACGGAGGCTCCTGCGCGCGGGCCTGGAGCGGGTCAAAGGCGACCTGCGGCGGCTGGATTTTCCGCTCATCGAAGCGGTGCTCGAGCAAGCCCGCACCGTGGCGACTGGATCGGTCAAGTCCGTGAGCCTACCGGGGTTAACTCTTGTGGTGGGGCCGAAACTCACGATGATCCGCCGTGCCAACAGTACGCTATAATGGCTCGAAGGGCCTATCTCCGCTGAAGCCGGAATGACGCTCCGAGCCTGCCGAGGCCGGAACCTGGGCGAAGTCCGAACATCTAATTGAGTACACCGGGAACCGTCGGATCACGAGATTAGACGCTTGAATTCCACCATCAAAACCGTGGTGCTATGGGTGGTCATGATCGCCGCCGCGGCCCTCCTGTGGCAAATGATGCGCACCGGGGTGGGCGAAGCGCGCGAGCAGAACGTGAACTTCTCCGAGTTCATGGCCGACGCGCAGAGCGGCAAGATCGCCGACGTCACGATCAACGCCGATCAAGTCCACGGCGATTTCAAAGATCACCAAAAGTTCACGACTACGATTCCGAGCAATTATCCCGACCTCTACAAGGTGCTGAATGACAAGGGCGTGTCGGTGACGATCAAGCCGGCGTCGAGCACCTCTTGGACGGTGATTTTTTGGGATTCGGTCCCGTTCCTGTTGATCATCGCCCTATGGATTTTCTTCATGCGGCAGATGCAGACGGGCGGGAACAAAGCGCTGTCGTTCGGCAAGAGCCGCGCGCGATTGCTTTCCACGCAGCAGAAGAAGGTCACGTTCAAGGACGTCGCTGGCGTGGATGAAGCCAAGGAAGAATTGCGCGAAATCATCGACTTTTTGAAGGAACCCCAGAAGTTTCAGAAGCTTGGGGGCCGCATTCCCAAAGGAGTCCTTCTGGTCGGGCCGCCCGGTACGGGCAAGACGCTGCTGGCGCGGGCCATCGCGGGGGAAGCGAACGTTCCCTTCTTTTCCATCTCCGGCTCGGATTTCGTGGAAATGTTCGTCGGCGTGGGCGCAAGCCGCGTGCGGGATCTTTTCGAGCAGGGCAAGAAGAACGCCCCCTGCATCATCTTCATCGACGAGATCGACGCCGTGGGCCGCCATCGTGGGGCCGGGCTGGGCGGCGGGCACGATGAGCGCGAACAGACGCTGAACCAATTGCTGGTAGAGATGGATGGATTCGAAAGCAACGAGGGCGTAATCCTTGTCGCCGCCACCAACCGGCCGGATGTGCTCGATCCAGCCCTGCTGCGGCCGGGCCGCTTCGACCGGCGCGTCGTAGTGCCGAGGCCCGATGTCAAAGGGCGGGAAGACATCCTGCGGGTGCATGCGCGCAAGATTCCCTTGGCGGAGGACGTGGATCTGACGGTGCTCGCGCGCGGCACGCCCGGATTCAGCGGCGCCGACCTGGCCAATTTGGTCAACGAAGCCGCGCTCAACGCAGCGCGGCATAACCGCAAGACGGTCACGATGGGCGACTTTGAAGGCGCCAAGGACAAGGTGCTGATGGGCGCCGAGCGGCGCTCGCTGATGATCTCCGACGAGGAGAAGCGCAATACCGCCTATCACGAAGCCGGCCACGCCCTGGTCGCGGCGATGGTCCCGAACGCGGATCCTCTGCACAAAGTCACCATCATCCCGCGCGGCATGGCGCTGGGCGTGACCATGCAGTTGCCCACCGACGATAAGCACACCTATTCGCGCGAGTACCTGGAAGCGCGGCTGGCAGTCATGATGGGCGGCCGTGTGGCGGAAGAGCTGTACATGCATCAAATGACCACCGGCGCCGGTAACGACATCGAGCAGGCGACCGATATGGCGCGCAAGATGGTCTGCGAGTGGGGCATGAGCGAGTTGGGGCCGCTCACCTTCGGCAAGAAGGAAGAACAGATTTTCTTAGGACGGGAGATCGCCCAGCACCGTGATTTTTCCGAGGACACCGCCATTCGCATCGACCAGGAGGTGCGGCGGTTGGTGATGCAGGGCTACGAGAAGGCAAAGGAAATCCTCTTGGCGCATGGCGACGCGTTGCAGCGCCTAGCCGACGCCCTGCTGGAACGCGAATCCCTCGACGCCAACGAGATCAAGTTGGTGATCGAAGGCAAGGCCTTGCCGCCGCTGACTCGTCCGGAGCCCAGCGAACCTCCGCCGGCAGGCGGCAAGCCGCAAGAAGTGCTTCGTCCCGAGCCGGGACGTACGCCCGGCATTGCCCCTCCGCAGCCTGCTTAAACCGCCGATCAGCCGCATTCCTGCGCGCGCGCCCGCGATAGGGCCCGTGGTCATTGCGCGCTTTTCGCTGAGCGCACCGGACGGACGCGTGGCTCGTCCGCTCCGCTCCGGGTTGCACGGCTGGCGGTCGGCCGGCTCGATTCAGACTCCTACGCGATTCAACGGCAGGACGCGGGGCGATCCCGCGGCATCGCAGCCTGTAGTCCTGGCTAGCGGAGCCTCGCGCTCTGGCGCTCGGCAAGAATCTGGCGCGCGTGCTGCTCGAGCGCCTCGGCTTGCGGCAATAGCGCCAGCGCCTTCTGCACCTCGGGATCGTGGCTGAGCAGCACCTCCAGGCCTTGATTCTGCCCGTAGAGGCTGGTGATGATCTTCGATCCCGCTTCCAGCTTGATCCACTCGGCGTTGGCTTTCAGGTCTTCGGCCGTGTACGGAATGTGCTGGGTGGCGAGGAATTTGGCGAAGTCTTGGACGATTTCATCGCCGGGCTGCCAATCGCGGGGCACCGACTCGTGGCGCGCAAGGTAATAGTCGGCGAAGTCCAAGAACGCGTTGCGATCGAGCACATTGTTCTGAAAATCGTTGGCCCCGAGGAATTCTTCGCCCGTGAACTCCTGCAAATACACCGGCGGCAGCTTGACGTCGGGCGTGATGCCGCCGCCGCCGTAAACCGTTCGCCCGCTGTCGGTGAGCCGGACCTCGCGATGGTCATTGGGGGGCTGGCTGCGCGCCCAATAATAGTCGTAGAGCGAGAGTCCCTCGTAAGGCCGCTGGATCAAGCGGCCGCTGGGCGTGTAGTAATGGGCGGAAGTGAGCGCCAAACCGGTGTCGTCGCCCAGCGTATAGACCCGTTGCACCAAGCCCTTGCCGAACGTGGTCTGACCGACGATCAGGCCGCGGTCGTGGTCTTGAATCGCACCCGATACGATTTCCGACGCGCTAGCGGTGAAATTGTTCACCAGGACGACGAGCGGGAAGTCGGCGCCGCCGTTGCCGCGCGTGGCATAGTAGCGCTGCTCGGGCGAATTGCGCCCGCGATGGCTCACGATCAACTGGCCGCGCGCCAGGAATTGATCGGCGATTTCGACCGCCTGGCTGAGCAAGCCGCCGGGATTGCTGCGCAAATCCAGAACCAGCCCGCGAATGTGGTGCTCGCCGCCGTACTGCTGGATGATGTCGTGAATCTCATCGGCGCTGGTCTCCATGAATTGCGACAGATGGATGTACACGACACCGGGCGCGAGCTGATAGGTACAATCCACGCTCTTGTGATGGACTTCGGCGCGCACCAAGGAGAACTGCAGCGGCTTGGGATGCCCCGTGCGGAGAACTTGCAGGTGAACCGTCGTGCCCGCCGGCCCCTTGAGCATGCCGGCCACGCGATCCAAAGCCGAATCGAGCGGCAAACCCAGCGCCGAGACGCCATCGACGGCATAGATGATGTCGCCCGGCCGCAAGCCGGCCCGGTAAGCGGGCGTGCCCTCGAACGGCATTTGCACCATCACGCGATCGCCGCGCAGAACGATCGTCATGCCCACGCCATAGTAATGTCCGCTCTGATCCTCGCGCATGCGGGCGAACTGGCTGGGATCGTAAAAACTCGAATGCGGGTCCAAGGTGCGCAACATGCCCGGGATCGCACCGTCGTAGATGGCGTGATCGGGATTGAGCGGCACCGCGTAATTGCTTTGAACCAAGGCGTAAACCCGCGCGAAATCGCGCAGATCGGCGCGAATTTGGTCGTCGCCGTTCGGGCCACTCTGACGTGCCGCCACTTGCGGGCCGTAGATGCCGCCGAGAATCGCGCAAACCGCGAGCACCAGCGGAACTAAGAGCAGGCTGCGAAGCTTGGTCATGAGAAAACCGGTTTACTGGCAGTATAACAGGGCATTTTCGCCTGGAAACGGGGCCGCCCTGGAGGGGTGATCTTCACTCCGAAGGCCTGCCTTAGCTCTTCGGTTGCCAGGCAAATGGCTCGCGAGAGCCGCCTGGCAGCGGCCTGGCTTCGCCCGCCCCGCCGCGGCGCGACCCTATCCCTGGAGCGGCTGCGAGTTGCCGTGACCTGGCCGTAGTGGTCTATGATCAAAGCAGGCGTTCCGGCATGAGCTTCGGCGAGCTGATCTTCCTCTTCGTGCTGGCTCTTCTCGTCTTTGGGCCGCGCAAGCTGCCTGAAATCGCGCGGCTCGTCGGCAAGACCATGGCCGAGTTGCGGCGCGCCAGCAACGAGTTTCGCTTCTCCCTGGAAGAGGAGATTCGCAATGCGGAGCTGCAGGAACAAGCCCGCAAATCCGACGTGACCTTCACGCCCACGCCCGCCGTGCCGCCATTACCGGCGCTCGAAGCCGCGGAATCGGAAGCTAACGCCTCCCTGCCAGGCGAGGAAGCGCCCGCGGGCGAAAGCGCAAGCGCGCCCCCGGGCGGCGTCCCGGGCACCGTGGCCGCGCCCTCCGAGCCCTGGCCCGGCGCAACCGAATTCAAGGACTGACGCCGCAGCCGCGGCCGAAACCCATTGTCCATGTCCCCCGAAGAGGTCCAAACCCCGGCGACTCCGGAAACGCAGCATGAAGTGCTCGGCGGGACGATGTCGTTCCTCGAGCACCTCGAAGAGCTGCGGCGGCGCATCTTCCTGGCGGCCGTCGGCGTCATCGTCGGCTTTTGCCTCTGCTTCGCCTACGCCGATCGAATCTATGGCTTCATGGAGAAGCCGCTGTTGAAAGCGTTTGCGGCTCATGGCATGGCCGGGCAGAAGCTCGGGTACCTCAATCCGATCGACCCCTTCAATCTCTACATCAAGCTGGCGCTGATCGCGGGGCTGTTCCTGGCCTCGCCCTGGGTGCTCTACCAGGTGTGGCTTTTTATTTCCCCGGGTCTCTACAAGCGGGAGCGGCGATATGTGGTGCCGTTCGTGCTCTGCACCTCGGCGCTGTTCATTATCGGCGGGGTGTTCGCCTACCGCTACGCGTTTCCGATCGCCCTGGACTTTTTGGTCGGCTACGCGCACCGGTTTCAGCCTTTCGTCACCATCAACGAATACTTCGATTTGTTCGCGACGGTGATTCTAGGATTAGGGTTGGTTTTCGAGCTGCCCACGCTGATTTTCTTTCTTTCGCTGCTCGGAATCGTGAACGCGCGCTTCTTGCTGCGCAATTTCCGCTATGCGGTGCTGGCGATTTTCGTCGTGGCGGCAGTGATTACGCCTACGGCCGACATCACCACGATGCTGGTGTTCGCCACGCCGATGCTGCTGCTCTATGGGGTGAGCATTGGCGTCGCCTACGTTTTCGGCAAGGACCGCCGCGAACGGCGGCGGCAAAAGAAGGCTGCGGCGGAAACGGCTTGAGCGGGTGAAACTCAAGGTCCTTATCGCGTTGGCGCAGTCGTTGGGGCTGGCGGGCGTGTTCGGCCTGGCCTTCTTCGACAGTTCCCTGCTGTTTGCGCTGCCCGGCATCAACGATCTGGTCCTGATCCTATTCGTCGCCAGTAAAGCGAGCTGGGAGTGGGCGGTGTCGTCGGCATTGCTGGCGACGCTGGGTTCGGTGCTGGGAGCAAGGCTCACCTATCGCCTCGGCAACAAGAGCGGCGGCGAGTTGTTGAAACGGCGCCTGCCGGAAGCGCTGCGGGGCCGGGTCCTGCGCTGGACGCAGCGCTTCGGCGCCTTGCCGGTCGGGATCGCCGCCGTGCTGCCGCCGCCGTTTCCTTACGCTCCCTTCGTGATCTCGGCGGGCGTAATCGACGTTCCGCGCAATCGCTTCAGCATCTCCGTCGGCATCGGCCGCGGGATTCGCTACTTCGTGGAAACGGAGTTGGCGATGCTGCTCGGCCGCCGGTTGGTGCGCCATCTTGATGCGATCTACTGGAATGCGCTGAAAGGCGTCGCCATCGGCATCGCGGTCCTCGTCGCCCTTTGGTTGCTTTTCCGCTTCCTGCATCGGCGCCCGGCCGACCGGTTGACCATCACGGGCGATTAGTTCGGCCAGCCACGCCGAAGGGGAAGGCCCGGCCGGACGCGGCGTTAGCCCTGCGCCTCGAGCAGGGCCAGAGTTTCCAGGGTGACGGCGCCGACGATTTGAAAGCTGCGCGGGCTGAGCTTATCCATCGTGTCCTGCGGCGTGTGCCAGTACTTGTAAGTGAGATCGATCAGATCCACCGAAGGAATGCCGACCTGCAAAAACGCCTGATGGTCGTCGTCGATGGCGCCCGAGATCTGGAAGACCGAGGCCGAGTAGCCCAGCCGCCGGGCCGCCGAGGCCACGAAATCCTGAAGCCAGGGCGTCGAGTTCGTATCGCGCTCGAGCTGTACACCCTTGTTGCCGATCATGTCGAGCAAGATCAGGCCGCGAATGCGCGGGACCAGCCCCTCGGCGGCGAATTTCTGCGCGAGATGGCGGCTGCCGTAGCGGCTGTCGGTATCCGTCCATTCCTTGTTGACGGCCTCTTCGCCATCGAGAAAGACGAGCCAGATCGGCGATTGGGGCGGTTGCTCTTTGAGCACATCCGCCAGCGCCAGGAGCAGGCCCGTGCTCGAGCCCCCATCGTCGGCGCCCACGAAGCGCGGCAGGAACTTGGTGTCATAGTGACTGGCCACGATCCAGATGCCGCCTGCTTTCGGGCCGAATTTGGCGATGATGTTGTGCTCGGGCAAGGGGCCGCGCGGAGTGGCGGCGGTGAAGCGGTCGGACTCGATCTCCGCGCCGTCGCGCCGCAGGCGGTCGAGGATGAACGTTTCCATGCGCCGGTGCGCCGCGGAGCCGGGCGGCCGCGGACCCAAGGCCACGAGATCGCGGGTGTATTCGTAGCCGCGCTGGCCCAGCCAGGCGGGCGCGCGCAGGCGGGCGAAGGCCGGCGCGCTCGCCGAGAGCGAAGCGCCGAGAGCGAGCACAGCCGGCCAGAGGAACAGCGAAGCGCGGGCGCCCATGCCTTCATGCTAACAGGCCAAGTTCCTCGCCGCCGGCGGGAAGCTGAGCCCATGCAGGCCCGGGTCTGCGCACTGCCCCGCGCAAGGCGCTCGCCGGCGCTGCTATAGTGCCTGATTCCACATGTTCCTCACCTGGGTCGATTGGGCGGCGATCGCCGGCTATCTGCTGATCAACTTAGCCATCGGCGTTTACTACCGCCGCCGCGCCGCCCGCGGCACGGAGGAATTCTTCATCTCCGGGAGAGAAGTGAGCTGGTGGCTCGCGGGCACATCCATGGTGGCCACCACGTTCGCCGCGGATACGCCGCTTCTGGTCAGCGGTCTGGTCGCGAAGAACGGCATCGCCGGCAATTGGCTTTGGTGGTCGCTCTGCCTGAGCGGGATGATGACGGTCTTTTTCTTCGCCCGTTATTGGCGGCGCGCGGAAATCCTCACCGACGTCGAGCTGAGCGAGTTGCGCTACGGCGGACGGCCCGCGGCATTTTTGCGCGGTTTCCGCGCGCTCTACCTCGGCATTCTGATGAACGTCTTGATTCTGGGCTGGGTCACTAAGGCGATGGTGGACATCATCGTGGTCCTGCTCGGCGATGCCATCGCGCAAGGCAAGGTGCTGACGCTCTCGATCGGCGGCCATGTGATTGCGCATTATGCCTTCGGACCACCGGCGCGAACCGCGCTGCTGATCTGCGTCTTGTTGCTGATTCCCTTTACCGGGCTTTACACCTTCATCGGCGGCCTGTGGGGCGTGCTGGTGACGGACCTGTTCCAGTTCATCTTGAAGATGGCGATGATCGTGGTGCTGGCATGGGTGGCCGTGGCGAAGCTGGGCGGCATGCGTGCGCTCGAAGTCCGGCTCGATATCGTCGGCCGGGCGATGCGGCAGTCGGGAGCGACGACCGGACCGCTGCTGGCGTTTTTGCCGTCGTTTCACATGGGTTGGGCGTCCAACGCGGTTTGGACGCTGCCGGCGATCACGTTCGCGCTGTACCTCGGCGTGCAATGGTGGGCGAGCTGGTATCCCGGAGCCGAGCCCGGCGGCGGCGGCTACGTGGCGCAGCGCATGTTCAGCGCCAAGGATGAAAAAAACTCGCTGGGCGCCACGCTTTGGTTCAACATCGCCCATTACGCGCTGCGGCCCTGGCCCTGGATCATCACGGGCTTGGTCGCGATCGCCGTCTACTCGCCCCACGGCGGCCTGGCGCCAAGCGCGGCTTTCGCCGCCCAGCCCGAGCAGGGCTACGTGATGGTGCTGCGCGATTTCCTGCCCCCTGCCTTGCGCGGCATCATGGTCGCGGCGTTCCTGGCCGCGTACATGTCCACGATCGGCACGCAGCTCAATTGGGGCGCCTCCTACATCATCAATGATTTTTATCGCCGGTTCCTCAGGCGCGGGGCGGGCGAGCGGCATTACGTTTTCGCCGGCCAAGTCGCCATCGTGCTGCTGGTGATTTTGACCGGCATCGCGACCGCGCACATCGCTTCGATCGAATCGGCATGGGAGTTGCTGCTGGGACTCGGCGCGGGCACCGGTGGCGTTTATTTGCTGCGTTGGTACTGGTGGCGCATCAATGCCTGGAGCGAAATTTCGGCCATGATCGGCGCGTTTGCTGTGACCGTCTACCTGCATCCCGAATGGCTGCCGGCGGCGCTGCGCGCCGGCATCCCCGACGGCCTGCGCGTTACGATCTCGGGCTCGGACTCGGTAGTCTTCGCGACCACGGCGTTGATCACGGCCGGGATCACGACGCTTGTCTGGATCGCGGCGACGGTGTTGACCCGGCCCGAAGCCGACGGCAAGCTGCTCGCGTTCTACCGTCGCGTGCGGCCGTCGGCGCTCGGCTGGAAGCGTATCGCCCGGCAGGCGCCGGAAGTGACTCCAGTGCGCGATCTCGGCGCGAACACCCTCGACTGGATTCTGGGCTGTGCGCTGGTTTACGGCGCACTGTTCGGCATCGGCAAGCTGGTATTGGAGCAATGGGTAGCGGGAGCCGGGCTTTGTGCGATCGCGGCGCTTTCCGGCGCGCTGATCTATTGGCATCGTTCCCGCCGCGGCTGGGAAACGCTCTCCGGGCGGACGGCCGGGGCTGGCTCCGAGGCGTAGGGTTCGCCGCGGCCGGCCCAAGATGACTCGGTGCCTTTACCGAGTTCCGCGAGAATCCGATTAGGGTCGGCAGGTCCCGCACGCCGGCCTGCCGTGTGAGCCGCCTGAAGTTGTCAGCGCGGCAGCGCTGGCGCGGGACGCCTCTTCCCTGTACCCGCGCGGTGCGCAGCGTGGATGGCGCGCGGCGGCTACGCGATGCAGGCCGGCGGTTGTAAGTCCGTGTGATACGATACGGGCGCCATGACTCAACTGACAAGGCGGCAATTCGCGGGCGGATTGGCGGCGGGCGCGGCGGCCGTGCTCGCGGCGCCGGCGTGGGCGGCGGCGCGGCACTTTGCGGGACCCTACGGCGTCCAGATGTACAGCATTCGCGATGGTATGCAACACGACCCCGCGCAAGCGCTGGCGATGGTGCGCGGCATCGGCTACATCGAAATCGAGGCCTGGCAGCCGCAAGGCGTCAACGCACGCCAACTCAAGCCGCTGCTGGCCGCGGCCGGCCTCAAGGCGACCGGCATGCACACCGTCTATCGGGCCCTGGACCAGCAGATGCCCAGCTTGATCGAAAACGCCCAGGCGCTGGGCGCGGGTTGGGTCGTGTGCGCCTGGGTGGACGACAACTTGCGCCGTACCGCCGACGACTACCGGCGTCTGGCCGATGCTTTCAACCGCTTCGGCGAGCAGTTGCATGCCGCCGGGCTGCGGCTCGGCTATCACAATCACACGGTCGAGTTCGTACGCTTCGGCGGCGAACCGGCCCTCGATCTGCTGATCCAGCGCACCAACCCCGAGCGTGTCTGGTTCGAGTTGGATATCGGCCATTGCCGGCGCGCGGGCGCGCGGCCGGTGAGCTACTTGCACCGCTACGCTCGTCGCATCAAGCTGCTGCATTTGAAGGATGTCCGGCCCAAGCCCGGCATCGCACATCCCACTGAAAACGACTACGAAGATGTGCCGATCGGCACGGGAATCATCGACATTCCGGCGGTGCTGCGGGCTGCCGCAGCCAATCACGTGGAACGCTACTATGTCGAAGAGGAAGCGGGGCAAGTGCGCCGGCGGCTGACCGAAGATTACCAATACCTGCGCCAAGTCACTTTTTGAACGGCTCGAGCGCTGCGTCCGGGTCAGATTACGGCGCTTGGCCGCCAGAGGATCCCGGCGCCGATGCTGCCGCGCGTGCACGTCCGGACGGGGCCGGTTGGCGTTCGCCGCGGGCGAGCAAGATCAGCGCTGGCCACAACAGCACAACGGCGATGGCGAAAAAGACGAAGCCGCCCTCGTGGTGCAGCCTGCCGTAAAGGAAGCCTGGGTTGACGTAGAGCGACAGCAGCGTAAGCGTGACGATGCGCACGCCGTTCTTGAACACCGAAAGCGGGATGGCAATCAGCACCAAGAGCGCGCGCCGTCCGGGTGACTGCAGGCTCAAGTACCCGGCAAGCAGTGCGGTAATCGCCAAGGCTTCGGAGGAACGAATGCTGCTGCACTCCTTAGCAACGCGAATCGTGACACCAGGCAGAGCCAAGACAAAGCCCTCCCGATACACCGGCACACGCACTATATGAAACATTACGACACAGAGCCAGGTCGAACCGGCTTGCAGCCACACGATCAAGCGATTGACGCTGCTTAAGGGCAGCGGCGCGAAAAGAAAGCAAAAGAGCAGCGGAAAGAGCGCGGCACGAGCCGCCCGCCGGCCATAGCATCCGTAGAATCCTGCGGTCCAGACCAAGGCTACGCCGAGGCCCAGCAAAGTACTTCCATAACCGGCGTCGAGCCTGAAACCTATAAGGATGAGGGCGGCTCCCGCCAGAACGCCGACCGCCGCACCCCGCCAGGCCGGTTGCGCCGAAATGAAGATCTCGGCGCGCCGCAAATAGATGAGCCATGCGGCGATGAAGGGGATCAGCACTATGTACGAGCACCAGTCCTCGCCGAGCGAGAGCCGCACCAGGCGCAATAGCGCCGGCAGCATCGCAAGATTCGCGACCAGCCAAAACCCGAAGTAAGCCAAGTGGCGGCGGCTCAATGCGTTAGGCGCATGCGTCGCGAAACCGGCGGGATTGGCCACATTAGACATTGGCACTAGGATAGGGGCAAATCATCGTGTTTCGCCGCGAGGTCCTCTTGCAAGCGTTGGGCCTCGCGGCCTGGCGGCTCGCCGCTTGTCCTCGTGAGCGGCACTAAAGACCAGCCGCGGACAGGCAGCGGCGACTGCGCCAATTCCCTGCTCCTGCCGAGTTCTTTTGACTCCCAGCGCCCTGTCACCATGGGAGCACTATGCGCCACGATACGATGGTTCGGAATGGTTGGCGCCGCTGGGCAGCGAGTGCGATCTTAATCCTGGGCACCGCGTTTGCCATCGGCTGCGGGGGCACCTCCTCGATCAGTTCCAGCCCTGCTCCGCAACCGCCACCGCCCAGCAGCTCGCACAGCGTGGTGCTGAACTGGACGGCGAGCGCGTCGCAGGCGGCCGGCTATAACGTCTATCGCAGCCAAACCTCGGGCGGGCCCTATTCGTTGGTCAACTCGACGCCCGTCACCCAAACGACGTTCACCGACAGCAAGGTGCAAGCCAGTCAAACGTACTACTACGTGACTACGGCGGTGGACTCGCAGGGCGTGGAAAGTGCTTATTCTAATCAGGTTACGGTGAGTATTCCGGCAAACTGATCCCTCCGGCCGCGCCCGCTTCGGGCGCACGAGAATACTAAATCCAGGCTTCCCGCGACGGAAAATGTTTTCCCGTTTGGGCAAGGGTTTTTCCCTAACCGGGGGGACACAATTCGTCACCTCCCCTGGCCACATCCGCAACTGCTTGCATTTGTGATTTCTCATCTTGCGAAATCGCTCCCGAACGAAGGGAGGGGTTTGGCCCTGAAGCTGCTCCTAAGGACAGAGTCATGGCCAGGGAAATCCTTGATCCCCCGCTGATTACCTCCGAACTCCCCCCGCAAGAGGTCATCTTTGGCAGCACCCCGGCGATGCAAATCGTGCGGCAGACGGTGGCCAAGGCCGCCGGCGCGAACATCCCGGTGCTGATCCGTGGGGAGAGCGGCACGGGCAAAGAACTGATCGCCACGCTGCTGCACGGCCTCTCGCCGTGGGCTGCGGGCCCCTTCGTCCGAGTGAACTGTCCCGCGATTCCCGGCACGCTGGTGGAGAGCGAGCTGTTCGGCTTCGAGAAGGGCGCGTTTACCGGTGCCATGCTCTCCAAGCCGGGACGGGTGGAGATGGCCGACGGCGGGACGCTGTTTTTGGACGAGATCGGCGACCTCGATCCGATGCTGCAGGCGAAGCTGCTGCGCCTGCTGCAAGATGGGCAATTCAACCGCATCGGCTCGCATCAAGACCGGCAGTTGAACGTGCGGGTGGTGTGCGCCACCAACCGCCATCTGGAAGAAGAAATGGCGGCGGGGGGGTTCCGCCGCGATCTGTTCTATCGCATCAACGCCGTCACGGTGGCGCTCGTGCCCCTGCGCGAGCGCAGCGACGATATTCCCTGCCTGGTCGAGTATTTCTTGATGCATTACAGCCGCAAATACGGGCGCCGGCCGATGCCGCTGTCATCGGTGCTGATGAGCGAATTGCGGCGCCACTCCTGGCCGGGCAACGTGCGGCAACTCGAAAACCTGATTAAGCGCTACGTGATTTTGGATTCGGAGGAAGTGATCATCTCCGAGCTGCTGCAAGCGAACGACGACCTAGGCCTGCCGGTGCCGAACGGGGCCTGCTCGCTGAAAGACGTCACCCGCGAGGCAGTGGCGAAGATCGAGCGCAAGTTCATCTTGCGCGCGCTGCAAGCGAGCAACTGGAACCGCCGCCAGGCCGCCGGCGCGCTGAAGATCAGCTACCGCTCGCTGCTTTACAAGATCAAGGAGGCGGGGATTCCGCCGCACCGCACGCCCTCGGCCGCGCGCATGAAGGAGGAGGCGTAAGTTGCAGCCGCCGTTGCGCCGTCGCGCGCCGAACTGTCTCGCGGATTATCTGGGCATCGCCCGCCGCCGCTGGGCGTGGGCGGTGCTGCCCTTTCTAGCGGTCGGGGTCACCGGAGGGCTGATCGTGCGGCGCATGCCGCGGCTGTATTTGTCGCAGGCGCTGATCTTGGTCGAGGGGCAAAAGGTGCCGTCCGACTTCGTCAAACCGACGGTGAGCAGCGACATCAACGATCTGTTGAGCTCGATCAGCCAGACCATCCTCAGCCGCACGAGCCTGTGGGGCATCATCCAGAAATACGGGCTGTATCAAGAGCTGCGCGGCCGCAGGACGGAGATGGAACTGGTGCAGCGGATGCGCGACGACATTCAAGGCCCGACGCTGGCCAAACTGTCGCAAACGGACACCGGGACGGGACCCGACCGCGATGGCGGCGCGTTCACCATCGCCTACGAGGGGCGCAGCCCGCAGGAAGCGCAGGAAGTGACGCAGGAGCTGGCGAATCTCTTCATCGAAGAGAACCTGCGCGTGCGCCAGCAGCAGGCGCAAGGGACCGAAGACTTCATCGATGTCGAATTGGACAAGGCGCGAGCGACGCTGCAAGGCCAGTCGGCGAAGCTCGAGGCGCTCAAGAGCCAATACATGGGCAGCCTGCCCGAGCAGCAGGCGAGCAATTTGCAGCAGCTGGGCCAGGAGCAGGCGGCGCTGCAAGCGGCCGAGGGCGCCGTCGCGCGCGATCAACAGCAGCGGACGTATCTGCAATCGCTGCTGGCGGCGCTGGCTTCGCCCGCCGCGGAAACGGCCGCGCCCACCTCGCCCTTGGCCAATCAGCTGCAGGCCGACGAAGCGAAGCTGGCCACCCTCGAGCAAATCGACACGCCGGAGTATCCCGACGTCAAGCGCTTGAAGGCGGAGATCAGCGCCCTCAAGCAGCAGATCGCGGCCACCGCCCAGGCTTCGCCGGTGGCGCCGGGGCCGAACGGGCTGTCGCAACAGCAGATCAAGGGCGAGCTGGCGACGCTCGACCAAGACGCCGCCTGGCAGGCGCGCCAGCAAAGGGCGATCGAGGCCAAGATTCATGAACTCGAGCGGCGGGTGGAGATGGAGCCGGCGGTGGAAGCGCGGCTCAACAGCGTGCAGCGCGACTTCGACATCGCCAAGCTCAACTACGAGTCGCTGCTGCAAAAAAAGAACGCGGCGGCGATCGCCGCCGCCATGGAGCAGCAGGCGGAGGGCGAGGAGTTCCGCATCATCGATCCCGCGAACCTGCCCTCGCGGCCCGACAAACCCAGTTACCTGAAGCTGGGGGTGGCGATTTTGCTGGCGGCGGTGGTGGCCGGCGCCGGCGCGGCGGCGGCGCGCGAATTCGCCGACCCCAGCCTGCGCAACGAGCGCGACGTGGCCTATTACCTGGGCGTGCCGCTGCTGGCGACCTTTCCCAAAGTGCTGAGCCGGGCCGAGCAGGCGCAGTTGCGGCGGCGGCGCGTCACGCTGGCGCTGGCCAGTCTCGGCTTCGCGGTGCTGGCCGCGGGCGGCGGGGTCGCCTGGTATTTGCACAGCGCCGGGGCGCTGGGGTGGAGGTTCTAGGCATGTTCGGACGCCGCAAACAAGAGCCCTTCGCCTTGGTGCCGGTGCCGGCGACGCCGCCGGCCCCCGCTGCCGGCGGCGATGACGCCATCGTGCCGGCGCTGCGGCTGCCCTCGACGCCGGAAAAGTTGGTCGCGGTGCCGGCGCTGCCCGGCGACGCGCAGAGCAGTGTTTTCGCCTGGGAACAATGCCGCGTGCTGCGAACGCGGCTGCAGCTGATAATGCGCGAACGCAATTTGCGCACGCTGCTGGTGACCAGCGCCGTCGCCGGCGAGGGCAAGACCTTCGCCGCCGCCAACCTGGCGATGAGCTTCAGCCAGCTGGAGGACAAGCGGGTGCTGTTGATGGACGCGGATCTGCGCCGCCCCGGCCTGAGCGCCTTTTTCGGGCAGCAGATTCGCGCGGGGCTCACCGATTGCCTCAGCAACGGACACCGCCTCACGGACGTGATCGTGCCGCTGCATCCGCGGCTCGACTATTTGCCCACCAAGCCGGCGTTCGAGCACTCGGTGGAACTGCTCAATCGCGGCCGCATGCGCGAGCTCATCGCCGACTGCGCCGCGCGCTACGACCTGGTGGTCATCGATTCGGCGCCGCTGAGCCCGATCGCCGACACGCAAGTGCTGATTCGGCTGGTGGATGCGGCGGTGCTGGTGGTGCGCGCCGGGGTGTCTCCCTACCCGCTGGTGCGGCAAGCCGCCGAACTGTTGCAGCCGAAGCTGATCGGAACGGTGCTGAACGCCGTAGATCGCTCCGACGGCCAAGATTATTCGCCGTACCGCTACTACTATTCGCCGCGGCCGGAGGGCGCGAAGTGAAGGCCGGCGGCGGAGGCGGCCCGATTGGGACCGCGAAGGTTTACGGCTGAGGTTTGGTAGCGGCTCGCTGGAGGAGAGCGGCCGCGGGAGCACAAAGTCGGGAACGGGCGAAGAGCTCGTTCTCGCCCGCTTCGTGGGGGCACGGGGATTGGTTGCGCCAATTCCTACCCAGCGGAGGCCGGCACGCCAGAGGGGGCGCGCGGCTTCCGCGCTTGTCGGCTGCTTCGGCACCGGCACACCGAGGCCGAATCGAGATCAGGCGCAGCTTTTCGCGCAAGCGAACGGCCCGGCGCCGCGGCTATGGTCACTCTGCCGCTGAAGTGACGGGGCGAAGCTATCTATGAGCACTTGGGAAACCTTGAGCAGCGTGCCGGCGATAACGCCGCAGTGGGCGGGCCTCGAACCACCCGCCCCGGCTACCGGAGGGGCGCAGTGGTACGCCGCGTGCACCCGCTCCCGCCATGAAAAGACCGTCGCCGAGCAGCTGGCCGGCAAGGGCATCGAGTACTTCCTGCCCCTGTGCCGCACGGTGCGCCGCTGGCAGAGCCGCACGGCGGAAGTCGAGCTGCCGCTCTTCAGCGGATACATCTTCGTCCGCATCCCGATCGAGGAGCGCCTGCGCGTGCTGACCGTCGCCGGCGTGGCGTACTTGGTCAGCGCCGGGGGACGGGCGATCTCCGTTCCCGAGCAACAGCTCGAGACCCTACGGATGCGCTTGGCCAATGGGATTCACGCCGAACCGCATCCTTATTTAACGGTCGGCGGGCGCGTGCGCGTGGTGCGCGGCGCGCTGGAAGGCCTGGAAGGGATTCTGCTGCGAAAGCAGGGACGGGCGCGCCTGATCGTCTCGATCGAAATGATCATGCGCTCGATCGTCCTAGATGTGAACGCCGCCGACGTCGAGCCGCTTTTCTAAGGTACTTTCCCCGATAGCAAAAGTATGAATTTGCAGTACAATCACAGACCGTGCGGCTGTGGTTCCGACGGCGTGTTGCCAGCGCCTGGAGGCAAGGGGTGTGGCCCGCGATTGTAGTCGCGGCGCTTCTGGCCTTGCCCACCGTGCGCTGCGGTGGAAGCGCTCATATGGCATCCACGGTTCAGCCGCCGCCGCCCGCGTCCTCCACGCACTCCGTGCTGCTGAACTGGACGGCGAGCCCTTCCGCGGTGGTCGGCTACAACGTCTATCGCGCCACCAGCCAGAACGGGCCGTTCACGAGATTGAACGCCGCGCCGGTGACCGCCACCCAGTATCGCGACAGCAACGTCACCGCCGGGGCAACCTATTACTACGCGACCACGGCCATCAACGCCCAGGGCGTCGAAAGCGCCTATTCGAACTACGTCACGGTTCAGATTCCGCAAAGTTAACCGAATCCACTGAGCATCGCAGCCGGCGCGCGAGACCCTGACGCACGGGCTTCGACGCCGGTCTGCTTTCCCGAGACAAACTATGTCCACCACCAAGGCCGGGCCCCGCCTGGAGCTCTCCGTCCACGCCGGGCCGATGCCGGAACCCGAGTTTCTGCGCCTGCTGTGCTGGGAACGCAAGCGGGCGGAACGCAGCAATCGCCCCTTCCTGCTGCTCTTGCTCGAGGGCGCCGGGCTCTTCGAGGACCGGCGCCGCGCGCAGCAACTGGTGGCGGCGCTGGAAGCGAGCAAGCGGGAGACGGATTTTCTCGGCTGGCACCAGACCGAGACGCGGCTGGGGGTCATTTACACCGAGATCGAGGGTGCCGCGCCGTCCGCCTTGCAGGCGGCAGTGCAGCAGCGCATCGCGGCCGCCTGGGCGCCGCTCCTTACCGAAGAGCAGCTGGCCGCGGTGCGCTTCAGTTTTCACTTCTTCCCCGAGCCCTGGCACGCGGAGAAGCGGCCGGCAACGGCGGCGTTTTATCCCGACCTGGAGCCGAAGCGCAAGCAGCAGCGGGCGGCGCGGATCGCCAAGCGCGCCATCGATATCGTCGGCGCGGCGCTGGCGCTGCTCTTCTTCTCGCCGGTGCTGGCGCTGGCGGCGCTGGCGATCAAGCTGGATTCGCGCGGGCCGGTGCTCTTCCGCCAGCAGCGGCTGGGGCAGTTCGGCCGGCCCTTTTTGCTGTTCAAGTTCCGCTCGATGCACGTCGCGAACGATCCCGCGATCCACCGCGCCTATATCGAGAAGTTCATCAACGGCAGCTTGCCGGAGAATGGCGGCGGCCCGCAGGTGTTCAAGATCCAGAACGACCCGCGCGTGACCCGCGCGGGCCGCTGGCTGCGCAAGACCAGCCTGGACGAGCTGCCGCAGTTCTGGAACGTGCTCCGCGGCGAGATGTCGCTGGTCGGGCCGCGGCCGCCGATCCCCTACGAAGCCGACAAATACAGCGTCTGGCATCACCGCCGGGTGCTCGAGGCCAAACCCGGCATCACCGGCCTGTGGCAAGTCTATGGGCGCAGCCGCACCGCCTTCGAAGAGATGGTGCGCCTCGATCTGCGCTATGTCCGCAACTGGTCGCTGTGGCTGGACCTGAAAATACTCTTTCGCACCCCCATCGCCGTCATTTTCGGCACCGGCGCGTACTGAAGCGCCACCATCCACGAAAGGAACGCGTCATGAAGATCAGTATCATGGGAGCAGGATACGTCGGCCTCACGACGGCCGCATGCTTGGCCGAGATCGGCCATGAGGTGCTTTGCGCCGATAACGACGAAACCAAGCTGCGCGGTCTGGAAGCCGGGCGCCTGCCCTTCTTCGAGCCGGGGCTGGAAGGCATCGTCGCGCGAGCCCGCCGGAACGGCCGGCTGCGCTTCGTCGAGCCAGCGGCGGCGATCGCCAGCGAGGGAGTGCTGTTCATCTGCGTCGGCACGCCGCCGCGCGACAACGGCGAAGCCGACCTCTCCGCGATCGAGGCGGTGGCGCGCGCGGTGGCGCGCACCGCCAGCGGCTATCGGCTGATCGTCGAGAAGAGCACCGTGCCGGTGCAAACGGCCAAGCGGCTGCGCAAGCACCTGAGCGCCTATTCGCGCAACGGCTTGCAGTATGACGTGGTCTCGAACCCCGAGTTCTTGCGCGAAGGCTCGGCGGTGGAGGACTTCTTCCATCCCGACCGGATTGTCGTGGGCGCGGAGAGCCCGCGCGCCCGGGAGCTGATGACCGCCGTGTACCGGCCGCTGCTCGATCAGACGTTCGCGTGCCCCGTCCATACCGATGCCGCTTGCCCGGAGCAGGCGCCGCCGCGGCTGATCGTGACCGACACCAACAGCGCCGAGTTGATCAAGCACGCCTCCAACTCCTTCCTGGCGATGAAGATCTCCTTCATCAACATGGTGGCGGATCTGTGCGAGGCGGCCGGCGCCGACATCGACAAGGTCGTCGAAGGCCTGGGCAGCGACCGCCGCATCGGTCCGTCGTTTCTGCGGCCCGGCATCGGCTTCGGCGGCTTCTGCTTCCCCAAGGATCTGCAGGCGTTCGTCCGCATCGCCGAAAACTTCGGCTGCGATTTCGCGCTGCTCAAGGAAGTGGAAAATATCAACGCGCGCCGCGTCGAGCAGTTCGTGGCCAAGGTGCAAAAGGAGCTTTGGACCTTGCGCGGCAAGAAGCTCGCCGTGTGGGGCCTGGCCTTCAAGCCAGAGACCGACGACGTGCGCTTCGCGCCGGCGCTGGCGATCATCCGCCGGCTGCAGGCCGAAGGCGCGCAGGTGCACGCCTACGATCCGCAGGCGCGCGAGAAGGCGGCGCAGGAGCTGAGCGGCGTTCGCTTCCATGACGATCCCTACGCCGCGGCGGACGAAGCCGAAGCGATCTTGCTGCTGACCGAGTGGAGCGAATTCCGGTACCTCGATTGGAACCGCATCGCGGCAGCGATGGCGCGGCCCTTGTTGTTCGACGGCCGCAACATGCTCGAGCGCGAAGTCATCACCGCCCACGGACTGCATTACTTCGCTATCGGCAAGGAGCCGGCGGCGCCGCTGCTCGCGCGCCAAAGCCTGGGGGCGGCCCTGGCCGAGGCGGCCAGCTAGGCCGGCGCCAGGATTCGGAGCCCAGCATGCGCGTTGTCGTCACCGGCGGAGCGGGATTCCTGGGGAGCCATCTCTGCGAGCGTCTGCTCGCGGAGGGCCACGCCGTCTTCTGCCTGGACAACTTGATCACCGGGCACCCGGAAAATGTCGCCCTGCTGCAAGGAAGGGCCGGCTTCGAGTTCGCCGCACAGGACGTGAGCGAGCCCTTCGACGTGCCCGGCGCCGTGGATGCCGTGCTGCACTTCGCCTCCCCGGCGAGCCCGCCCGATTATCTGCGCCATCCGCTGGCCACGCTGCGGGTGGGCTCGCACGGCACCGAAAACGCCCTCGAGCTCGCCCGGCGCAAGGGAGCGCGTTTCCTGCTGGCCAGCACGTCGGAGGTTTACGGCGATCCCGACGTCAGCCCGCAGCCCGAAACCTACTGGGGACAGGTCAACCCCAACGGCCCGCGTTCGGTCTATGACGAAGCCAAGCGCTTCGCCGAGGCGATGACCGCCGCCTATCGCCGCCACCACGGCGTGGACGCGCGCATCGTGCGCATCTTCAACACCTACGGGCCGCGCATGCGCCCGCATGACGGCCGCGTCGTCTCCAATTTCATCGTGCAGGCGCTGGCGGGCGCGGAGCTGACCGTGTACGGCGATGGCAGCCAAACGCGCAGCCTTTGCTACGTCAGCGACCTCGTGGAAGGCATCGTGCGGATGCTCTACCTCGCTCCCGGCGAAGAGGCGCGCGGGCCGGTCAATCTCGGCAACCCTGAAGAGATGACGGTCGGGGACATCGCGCGGCTGGTGCTGGAGCTGACCGGCAGTTCGAGCCGGATGCGGCACGAGCCGCTGCCGCAGGATGACCCGCGCCGCCGCTGCCCCGATATCGCCCGCGCCGAACGGCTGCTCGGTTGGAGGCCGCGCGTCGGCGCCCGCGAAGGCCTGCTTCAGACCATCGCGTATTTCCGCTCCGTCCTGCCCGCGCCGGCCGCGGCGCCGGCCTATTGATTTTCGCGACGGTTCCCCCCCCCGCCGTCCTTCCCGAACCACCTGCAATCCTGATTGGAGTTGCTCCATGATTCGTTTTGGTGTCATCGGCTACGGCTATTGGGGACCGAATGTCGTCCGCAACCTGCGCAAGCTCGAACGCTCGCAGGTGACCGGCATCTGCGATAAAAGCGAGAAGTCGCGCCGCCGCGCCGCGCAAGATAATCCGGGCGTGCCGCTGACGGACGATCCAGCGGAACTGATCGCCTCGCCGGACGTGGATGCGGTCGCCGTCATCACGCCGGTTTGGAGCCACTTCGAGCTGGCCAAGGCGGCGCTCGAGGCCGGCAAGCACGTCTTCGTCGAGAAACCCTTCACCTCCACCGTGGCGCAAGCCGAGCAGCTGATCGAGCTCGCCGCCCGCCGCAATCTGCGCATCATGGTGGACCACACGTTCCTGTTCACCGGCGCGGTGCGCAAGATCCGCGAGCTGATCGATGAGGGCACGCTCGGCAAGCTCTTCTATTACGATTCGACGCGGGTGAACCTGGGGCTGTTCCAGCACGACGTGAACGTCCTCTGGGACCTGGCGCCGCACGATCTCTCGATCATGAGCCACCTCATCGCCGCGAAGGCGCAGGCGGTGGTGGCCACCGGCGAACAGCACCTCAACGGGCACGCCGACGTGGCGTACATGACGGTCTATTTTCCCGGCAACGTCATCGCCCACATCAACGTCAACTGGCTGTCGCCGGTGAAGGTGCGCACCACCCTGATCGGCGGCGAGAAGAAGATGGTCGTCTGGAACGACCTCGAAGCCGACGAGAAGATCAAGGTCTACGACAAGGGCGTGCAGGTCGCCAACGGCCAGGGCCTCTACGAACTGCTGGTCAGCTATCGCTCCGGCGACATGTGGGCGCCCAAGGTCGAGCAGAACGAAGCGCTCTCGACCGAGCTCAGCTACTTCCTTGATTGCATCGAGGGCGGCAAGAATCCGCATAACGACGGCGGCGCCGGGCTCGAAGTCGTGCGCATGCTCGAGGCCGCCGACCGCTCCCTGAGCGAGCGGGGACGGTTGGTGGAGCTGTAGGCGGGGCGCTTCGCTCCTGAAATCCGATTTCTGACCTCCGATCCCATGGAAACGTATTTGTGCATCGCGCCGGACGTGCGGCTGGGCGCCGGCGTCAAGCTCGCCAAATTCATCAATCTTTACGGCTGCTCGATCGGCGATAACACCAAGATCGGGGCGTTCGTCGAGGTGCAGAAGAACGCCGCGATCGGCGCCAACTGCAAGATCTCGAGCCACACCTTCATCTGCGAAGGCGTGACCATCGAGGACCGCGTCTTCGTGGGCCACGGCGTGGTCTTCATCAACGATTCCTATCCGCGCGCGACCACCGCCGGCGGCGGGCTGCAAACCGAAGCCGATTGGCAGGTCGAGCGCACGCTGGTCAAGGCCGGCGCCTCGATCGGCTCGGGCGCGACGATTCTCGCCAACGTGACCATCGGCGAGAACGCGATCGTCGGCGCCGGCAGCGTGGTCACGCGCGACGTGCCGGCCAACGCCATCGTCGCCGGCAATCCCGCGAAAGTGCTGCGCTATCTCCAGGCGGGCGAGCGCCCGGCGGCTGCGGCCGCCGCCCGTCCCTGATCCCGGTTGCCGGCCCCCCGTTCCCGCATCCCTGATTCCCGATCCCTCTTTCTACAAAGGTGAACTCATGAGCCTGCCATCGCAAATTCCGTTCGTGGACCTTGTCGCTCCTCACGTCGAAATGGAGGCCGAACTCCTCGACGTCACCCGCACCGTGCTGCGCAGCGCCGGCTTCATCGGCGGGCCGATGGTGGCGGACTTCGAGCACGACTTCGCCGCCTACTGCGACGCCGAGCACGCGATCGCGGTCAACAGCGGCACCGACGCGCTGCGCTTCGCGCTGCTGGCGGCGGGGGTGACCGAGGGGCACCTCGTGCTCACGGTGGCGAACACCTTCATCGCGACCACGGAAGCGATCACGCAAGCGGGGGCGCGGCCCCAGTTCATCGAGATCGACGAGCGCACCTATAATCTGGACCCGCGGCGGCTGCGCGAGTTCCTGGAGCGCGAGTGCGTCTTCGACGCGCGCGTGCGCCGCACCATCCATCGCCGCACCAGCCGGCCGGTGACGGCGGTGATCCCGGTGCATCTCTTCGGCCAGTGCGCCGACATGGATCCGATCCTGGAGCTGGCCGAGCGCTTCAACCTGACGGTGATCGAAGACGCCTGCCAGGCGCACGGCGCCGAATACTTCTCCAAGGCGGAGAATCGCTGGCGCAAGGCGGGCTCGATGGGACGCCTCGCCGCCTTCAGCTTCTATCCCGGCAAGAACCTGGGCGCCTGCGGGGAAGGCGGCGCCGTCACCACCAGCGACGACGAGATGGCGCGGCGCGTGCGCATGCTGCGCGACCACGGCCAGGCGAAGAAGTACTACCACGACATCGAGGGCTACAACGGCCGCCTCGACGCCTTGCAGGCCGGCTTTCTGGCGGCCAAGCTGCGCCGCCTCGACGGCTGGAACCAAGCGCGCCGCGAGCACGCCGCCCGCTACAAGCAACTGCTGGCGCCGCTGGCGCCGGCGCTGACGCTGCCGCACGTGCCCAACAACAGCCGCCCGGTGTTTCATCTCTTCGTCGTGCGCGTCGCCGACCGCGAAGGCTTGCAGCAGCACCTGGCCGGGGCCGGCATCGGCACCGGCATCCATTACCCGATTCCGCTGCACTTGCAGAAGGCCTACGTGGCGCTCGGCTACCGCAAGGGCGATCTGCCCATCACCGAGCGCGCAGCGGCGGAGATCGTCTCGCTGCCGATGTTTCCGCAAATGACCGAGGCGCAGTTGCGGCATGTCGCCGGCGCGGTCGCGGATTTTTTGGCGCCGCGCAAGGCGGTCGAGGCCGAACCGCTCGCCGCCGCCGCCGCCCGCGGCTAACGCCGCGGCTTCGGTTCGCGGCGCAACGCATCCGATGGAACCTCTCGTTTCGATTCTCATTCCCGCCTACAACGCGGGCGAGTGGCTGGCGGCTACAATCGAGTCCGCCCTGGCCCAAAGCTGGCCGCGCACCGAGGTCGTCGTGGTGGATGACGGCTCGAAGGACGACACGCTCGCCGTCGCGCGCTCGTTCGAGCCGCGCGGCGTGCGCGTCTTCACGCAAGCCAACCGGGGCGCGGCGGCCACGCGCAACCGGCTCTTCGAGCTGAGCCGGGGCGAGTTCATCCAGTGGCTCGACGCCGACGACTTGCTCTCGCCGGATAAAATCGCGCGGCAAATGCGCGCGGCGCTGGCCGCCGGCGATCGCCGGATGCTCTTGTCCTGCGCCTGGGGCCGGTTCCTGTACCGGGCCGCGGCGGCCAAGTTCGCGCCCAATCCGCTGTACGAGGACCTTACGCCGGCGGAGTGGCTCCTGCGCAAGCTCGAGCACGACACCTACCTGCAAACGGCCTGCTGGCTCGTGAGCCGCGAGCTGACCGAGTCCGCCGGCCCGTGGAACACCGCCCTCCTCGGCGATGACGACGGCGAATATTTCGCGCGCGTCCTGCTCGCCAGCCGCGGCGTGCAGTTCATAGCGGGCGCCAAGGTGTACTATCGTGCTGCGCCGGCGAGCCTCAGCCACGTCGGCCTCTCCGACCGCAAGATGGAGGCGCAATGGCGTTCGATGGAGCTCACCATCGGCTACCTGCGCTCGCTCGACGACGGCCCGCGCGCTCGCGCCGCTTGCGTCACATACCTCCAGAACTGGCTCGTGTCCTTCTTCCCCTGCCGGATGGACCTAGTTGCCAAAGCGCAAGCGGCCGCAGCCGGCCTGGGCGGCGTCCTGAAGCTCCCGCAGCCCTGCTGGAAGTACGCGTGGCTTCGCCCGTTTTTGGGTCCGAAGGGGGTGAGGAGGGCGCAGGTCGCGTTGCCCGCGGCCAAGCACGCCCTGCGGCGGCGGATTGACAGAGCGCTATGGCGGCTCGCCGGATGCCCCGGCGTGCCGCGCGAGAGCAGCCGGCTGGGAGCCGAAGCGCTGTGAGCGACACGCGCCACGCCGTCGCGCGCGGCACTGCATGGCAGAGCGCAGCGCAATGGAGCAGCCGCCTGGTTGCCCTCGCCGCGTATGCGATCCTGGCGCGCATTCTCGGCCCGCGCGACTTCGGCATCGTGGCGCTCGGCTGGGTATACCTGAGTTTCACGCAGATTTTCGTGGACCAGGGCCTGAGCGCGGCCGTCATCCAGCGCCAGGATCTCGAGCCCGGGCACCTGGACTCCGCGTTCTGGCTCGGCTTGGCGACCGCGCTGCTCCTGGCGGGGGGCACGGTGGCGGCGGCGAAGCCGATCGCGGAGCTCTTCAAGACGCCGGACCTGGCGCCGGTGGTGGCCTGGCTGGCGTTGGTGCTGCCGATCAACGCTTTGGGTTCGGTCTCGAGCGCGGTGCTGTCGCGGCGGCTCGATTTTCGGCCGGTAGCGCTCTCGAACGTGGCAAACGCCGCCGGCGGGGCGGCGGTCGGCATCGGCGCCGCGCTGCTGGGCTGGGGGGTTTGGAGCCTGGTGGCCCAGGCGATCACCGGCGCCGCCTTCGGCGCCTCCTGGCTGCTGATCGCCGCGCGCTGGAGGCCGCGCCTGCGCGTTTCGCGCCGTCATGCGCGCGATCTCTATGGGTTTTCGCTGGCGGTGGCGGCGAAAGACGTGGTCTGGTTCTTCGCCGGCCGCTCCGACACCGGCTTTGTCGGCTACGCCTTCGGGCCGGTCGCGGTGGGCGCATATTCGCTGGCGGGCAAGCTGTCCCGCACGTTGGAATACGCGACCGTCGGCGCGATGCAGGCGGTCACGCTGCCGGCGCTTTCGCGTTTGCAAGACGACCTGCCCAGATTCCGGGCCGCAATCGCCGAATTTTGCCGGTGGTCTTGCTTCGTCGGCTTCCCTCTCTTCGCAGGGTTGGCGCTGGTGCCGCGAGAGGCAATCTTGCTGGCGGTCGGCCCCAAGTGGCTCATCGCGGCGCCGATGCTCCGGGCGCTCTCGGCGTACTGCTGCGTTCTCATCGCCTTGGGCTTCGCCTATCCCGTGCTGCTCGCCTCCGGGCGCACCGGACTCTATTTGGGCCTGGAGATCGTCTTGGCGCTGCTCACCGTGGGGGGCATTGTGCTCGCCATGCGCTGGAGCCCGACGGCGGTCGCCTGGTCGCTCGTGGCGACGCTCTTCACGTTCGGCGCGCTCCAGACGGTGGTGGTGGCGCGGGTCATCCTGCGAACCAGCCTGGGGAGTTTTCTGCGGCCCTTCGCCTATCCCACCATTTGCACGGCTCTGATGATCGCGGCAAGCGCAGCCGTGCGGCGCAGCTTGCCCGCGGACTTGGCCGCCTGGCAAACACTGGCGGCGGTGCTCGCCGCCGCCGCGGCCGCCTACACCATCGCCGCCACCATCCTGGACGCCGGGTTCGTGCGGCGGTTTCTCGGACTGGCGCGCTATGCGATCGGCCTGGGTCCGCGGCCCGCGGCCGAAGCCTCGTCTCTCTAGATCCTGATGGACACGTGCGAAATTATGCGGCCACCCTTACTCGACTCGCGGCCGATTCAGGTGCGAGGCACGCTCGTGAGCATCGCCCGCTTGGACGCCGACGACTTTTTGTTTCTCAGCGACCCAGAAGCTGCGGTGCGCGCCCTGCGGGCATCCCGACGGGGCGCGGACCTCTTCACCTTCTTACAGCCGCTGCCGGATTCGAGCATTCGCTACCCGTACCCATACGAGATGGATAACTTCGCCGCGCTGCCGATCACGACCTTCGACGAATGGTGGAACAAGCAGATCGGCTTCAAGGCGCGAAACAAGGCGAAGCAAGCGGCGAAGAAGGGAGTCGTAGTCCGCGAGGTTTCGCTCAATGAAAAACTCGTCGAGGGCATTTGGGAGATTTACAACGAAACGCCGATCCGCCAGGGACGGCGGTTTCCGCACTACGGAAAAGGCCTGGATGCCGTGCGGCGCATGAGCGCCACATTTCCCGAGCACAGCATCTTCCTCGGAGCGTTCTATGGCGACCGTTTGATCGGCTTCGTCAAACTCGTCGCTGATCAGACTCGCACGCAGGCAGGACTGATGCACATCCTCTCTTTAATCGCACACCGGGAAAAGGCGCCGACCAACGCCTTGGTCGCTGCCGCGGTGCGCGCGTGCGCCGACCGCGGCATTCGGTATCTTACGTACGCCCGCTACGCGTACGGAAGAAAAGAGCAAAGCAGCCTTGCGGATTTCAAGGAGCGGAACGGTTTCGTCCGCATGGACGTACCTCGCTATTACGTCCCGCTCACGCCTTGGGGAGCGTTGGCGCTCCGCTTGGGACTTCACCGGAGCTTGAAAGAGCGGATTCCGGAAGGGGTCGCAGCGCCCCTGCGATCGCTGCGCGCAGCCTGGTACCAGCGCCGCTTCGGCGCCGCGGTGGAATCGGCGTAGATGGTCGCGTCTGGACGCCCGGCGCGGCGTCCCTTGCCCCTGTAGGAACCAAGTCTATGTCAACGCTGGCTGCTCGGCCGATTCCCGCAGCGTCCACCGGCGCCGCCGCCACGGCGCGGCTGCCCGAACTGGATTTCGTAAAGGGCGCCCTGATCCTGTTCATGGTTCTTTACCATTGGTGGAGCATCTTCATCTCGCCGTTCGGCGAGATCTTCGTGTACCTGCGGTTCCTTACCCCGTCATTCATCTGCATCTCCGGATTCATCGTATCGAGCATCTACTTTTCCAAGTACCCGAATCGCGGCCGCATCGCCAGCCGCTTGCTGGTGCGGGGGCTCAAGCTGCTCGGGGTCTTCGTGGCGCTCAACGCGGCGAGGATGGCGGCCTCGGCGCTCTGGCTGCACTTGCCGCTGCAGCGGCTGAACGCGAGCGCCCTGTACGACATCTGGGTCACTGGGAACGGGCCCGAATCCGGCAACGCCAAGCTCGCGGCGTTCCATATCCTGGTGCCGATCGGCTATCTGCTCTTGGCCCTAGCGCCGCTGGTCTTGCTGTGCCGGCGGGATCGGCGGCCGATAGGCTGGGCGCTGGTAGGAGCGTGGCTGCTCGCCGGTTTTCTCTCGCTGAGCGGGGCGCCAAACGTCAATCTCGAACTGCTGGCGATCGGCCTCCTGGGGGCGGTGCTGGGCGCGCTGCCGCTGCCGGCGATCCAGAGATTCCTAGCTCGCCGATGGCCGGTCATAGCCATCGCCTACGCGGGCTATGCCGCGGCCATCGGCGTTTGGGGCGTTCCCTACGTCTGGCAGGTCGTCGGGGTGCCGCTGACCCTGGCGGCTCTTTATGCGCTGGGGATCGCGATCGTAAAGCTGCGCGCCGGCCGACCGATCGTGTTCTTCGGGCGCTATTCCTTGGTCGGCTATATCGTGCAGATCGCCATCCTGCAAGTGCTGGAACACCTTTGGGGCAGGTCCGGCCTGGGTTTGACGGGCCTGCTTGCAACCTTCGCCGCGGCTTTGTTGGGCACCTACTTTCTGACGGTCGGGGTGGACCGCCTGCGGCAGGTTTCGCCCTTGGCCGATTCCGCCTATAAGGCGGTGTTTGCGTAACATGCCTGGGCTCTTCGGCATCATCCGCCCGATTGGGAGCCGCGAGCCGCGCGGCGAGCTGGAGGCCATGCAGGCGGAGCTGCGGCACGAGGCCTTCTACCGCTCCGGCGCGTGGAGCGAACCGAACGCCGGCGTTCGGGCGGGCTGGGTGGCCCGCGAGCGTTCGTTCTCCGACACCCCGCCTCTGCGCAACGAGACCGGAGAGATCACGCTGCTCTTTGCCGGCGAGGAGTTCCCCGATCCCGGGCTGCGAGGCGAACTGCGCCGGCGCGGCCATTCGGTGGAATCCGAAGGGCCGGACTATTTGGTGCACCGGTACGAGGAGGAAGGCGACTTCCCGCGCCAGCTCAACGGCCGCTTCCACGGGCTGGCCGTGGATGCGCGGCGGGGCACGGCGATTCTCTTCAACGACCGCTACGGCCTCCAGCCGGTTTACTTCCATGAGGCGCCGGAAGGCTTCTATTTCGCTTGCGAGGCCAAAGCGATTTTGGCGGCGCGGCCGGAATTGCGAGAATTCGATCCTCGCGCGCTCGGCGAGTACATCGCCTGCGGCTGCGTGCTCGAGAACCGGACGCTGTTTCCCGGCATCGGCGTTCTGCCGCCGGGCTCGGCGTGGCGGTTCGAGCGCGGGCGCCTGGCGGCCAAGACGACCTATTTCGAGCCGCAGGAATGGGAGCAACAGGAGCCGCTCGACGAAGAGGCGTACTACCGGCTGCTGCGCGACTCCTTCGAAGGGACGCTGCCGCGCTATTTCGAGGGGCGGGAGCGCATTGCCGTCTCGCTCACGGGCGGGCTCGATACCCGCATCATCATGGCCTGGCGCCGCGCCGCACCCGGCGCCCTGCCCTGCTACACCTACGGCAGCGCCTACCGCGACAACCAAGACGTCAAGCTGGCGCGCCGCGTGGCGGCGCTCTGCGGGCAGACCCACGCGACGATCCCCGTGGATGACGAGTTTCTCGGCCGCTTTGCGCATTACGCCGAGCGCACGCTCTATCTCACCGAAGGCGGCGTGGACACCAGTCGCGCGCCGGACCTGTACGTGAGCGAGGAAGCGCGGAAGATCGCGCCGGTGCGGATGGTGGGAACCTACGGAAGCGAAATCATCAACGGCGCGGTGATGTTCAAGGCGCAGGAACCGGCGGCTCCGATCTTCAGCCGCGAGTTCATGGCGCAGGCGCGGACCGCCCGCGAGACCTACGCGAACGCCCGCCAGTCGCATCCGGCGACCTTCATCGCTTTCCGCCAGTCGCCCTGGCACCACTACGGCGTCTTGGGGCTGGAGCAGACGCAGTTGGCCGTGCGCTCGCCCTATCTCGACAACGCCGTGGTGCAAGCCGTCTATCGCGCGCCGGCGGACGCCGCCGACCCGCGGCCGCGGCTGATCCGGGAGATGAGCCCCGTTCTCGGGCGGCTGCGCACGGACCGCGGCCTCGGCGCGCGCGGGCTGCTCGGCGCGCTCCAACGCCTCTATCTCGAATTCACGTTCAAAGCCGAGTACGCCTACGACATGGGCATGCCGCAGTGGGTCGCGGCGGTGGATCACGCCTTCGCTCCCCTGCGCCTGGAGCGGCTGTGGCTGGGCCGCCACAAGGTCTATCACTTCCGCATCTGGTTTCGCACCGCCCTTCGGCGATATGTGCAGGACGTGCTGCTCGATCCCGCCGCGCTCGCGCGCCCCTATGTGAACCGGGCGGCCGTCGAGGAGATCGTCCGGCGGCACTTGAAGGGGGATCGCAACTACACGGACGAAATCCATCGCCTCCTGTCGCTGGAATTGCTCCACCGGCTCTTCGTGGACGCGGGAGCCAAGAACGCGGCCGCTGGAGCCGCCTTGGCCGCGCGCTAGGCTTATGTCACCGTCGCTTGCGCTCACGGTTTGGGCCGCCGGCGTGCTCGGCTTGTTCTACCTCGATCGCGAGCGCGGGGCCACGCCGTCGAAGGCGCTGTGGCTGCCGACTCTTTGGCTGCTGATCAACGGCTCGCGGCCGGTCACGATGTGGCTGGGGATGCAACCGGCGGTCTCCATGCAGCAGCAGATCATGGACGGCACGCCGGCCGACGCTGCCGTCTTCGGGGTGTTGCTGGCGCTTGGGCTCGTGGTGGTCTGGCGCCGCCGCCGGCTCGCGGGTGCGGTTCTGCGCCAAGCTTGGCCGGTCCTGATCTATTTTGGCTATTGCCTGGCGAGCGTGCTGTGGTCGAACATCGCCGATGTCGCGGCGAAGCGCTGGGTGAAATCCCTTGGCGATCTGGCGATGGTCCTGGTCGTCGCGACCGAACCGGATCTGGCGCTGGCCCTCCGCCGTCTGTTTTCGCGTACCGCGATTCTGCTGCTGCCAGCCTCGATTCTCTTCATCCGCTATTTCCCCGCCTTGGGGCGGAGCTTCGATCCATGGAGCGGCGCGCCAACCAACGTGGGAGTCACCACGAACAAGAACATTCTCGGCGCCGTGGCCTTCTTGCTCGCGCTCGGCGCCTTGTGGCAGGTGCTGAGCCTGGCTTCCGAGAAGCTCGCGCCGGGCCGGCGCCGCCGGCTCCTGGCCCAGTTCGCGATTTTGGTGGTCGCCGTCTTCGTGCTCCAGCAGGCCCACTCGGCCACCTCGATTTCCGCGGCCCTGTTTGGGGGCGCGCTGATTCTGGCGACGCTTCTGCCGATGATGCGGCGGCCGGCGATGGTGCACGCGATCGTCGCCTTCATTCTCGTGGGCGGGCTGCTGGCCTTTTGGCTGGGCGCCGAAGGAGCCGTCACGCACGAGTTGGGTAGGAAGTCCGACCTGACTGGCCGGACCGAGATTTGGCACGGCGTCTTGGCGCAGGCGGCGCTCAGCCCGATTGTAGGCGTCGGTTTCGAGAGTTTTTGGACCGGGCCGAATCTTCTCGCCGTATCCCGGCGCCTGCCTCACTTCGAGGGCAGCGGGTTCGCCAACGAAGCTCACGACGGTTATATCGAGGTTTATGCCGAGGTGGGCATGGTCGGACTCACGCTCATTATCGGGATCCTGGTCGGCGCCTACCGCCGGGCGGTGAGGGCGTTCGCGCTCAATCCGATGGCGGGCCGGCTCATGCTGGGTTACGTGGCCGCGCTCGCGATCTACAACATCACGGAAGCCGGGTTTCGCATGCTCAGTATGGCTTGGATCTTCCTGCTGCTCGCCGTAATCTGCGCCGCGAGAATCGTCTGCCAGGCGCAAAGCGCCCCGCTCGAGTCCCCGGCCGCGCAGGCACAGGCGATGGAGGTGCCCGCGTGAGGCCCGCCGCCCTCATCCGGCGCATGCCCGGGTACGCGCAGGTTTTCCGTGCGCGCCATGGCTCGCGGCCGCGCTTCGAATGCCCGGTTTGCGGTTATCGCGGGCCATTCATGGACGTGACCGGCTTCGCCGGCGTGCGGCGGCACGCGGAGTGCCCGCAGTGCGGGGCGCTGGAGCGCCACCGGCTGCAATCGCTCGTGCTCCAGCGCATCCTCGCCGAGCGCGACACCGCCGGGTTGAAAGCCTTGCATTTCGCGCCGGAGAAATTTCTGCGGCGCCGCCTGGCCGCGCGCTTCGGGCGGTATGAGACCGCCGACATCGAGATGCGCGGCGTGGACCATATCGCCGACATCCGCCGCCTGCCCTTTGCCGATGCCAGCTACGATTTTGTTTTCGCCTCGCACGTCCTCGAGCACGTCGCCGAGGACCGCCAGGCGGTCGCCGAGATCCGGCGGGTGCTGCGCGCCGGCGGCATCGCGGTGCTGCCCGTGCCGGTGGTCTGCGAACGAACGATCGAGTATGCCGCGCCCAACCCCCACGAAGCGGGGCACGTGCGCGCGCCGGGGCGGGACTATTTCGATCGGTACCGAGAGCGGTTCGCCCGCGTGGAGGTATGGTCGTCGGAGCAGTTTCCCGAGAAATACCAACTGTACGCGTGGGAGGATCGCAGCGTCTGGCCGACCGCGGAGTGCCCCCAGCGCCCGCCCATGGCCGGCGAACGCCACGCGGACTTCGTGCCGGTGTGCTACGCATGAATCCGGCGGAAGTCCAGGAAAGAAACGCCGAGGAGACCGAGGGCGGCGAGCCGCAGCGGCGGGCGCCGGCCGTCAGCCTCCTGACCGGAGGCTTCGACAAGCCATACACCTACGGGCTCGCTTTGGCGCTGGCGGCCGCCGGCGCCGAGGTCGAGATCGTCGGCAGCGATCAGCTCGATTGCCCCGAGTTCCATTCGACTCCGGGCATTCGCTTCCTCAACCTTCGCGGCGACCAGTCGGCCCATGCGGCCTCCGCCGTGAAAATCCGCAGGGTTTTGGTCTATTACTGGCGGCTTGTGCGCTACGCAGCCTCCGCCACGCCCACCATCTTTCACATCCTCTGGAACAACAAGTTCCAGACGCTCGACCGAACCCTGCTGATGATCTTTTATCGGTCGCTAGGGAAAAAGATCGTGGTCACCGCGCATAACATCAACCAGGCGCGCCGGGACGGCCGCGACTCCGGCTGGAATCGGCTCACGCTTGGCATCCAATACCGGCTCGCGCATCGCCTTTTCGTCCACACCGAGGGCATGAAGACAGATCTATGCCGGCAATTTGCCATCGCTCCTGAGAAAGTGACCGTGATTCCCTTCGGAATCAATAACGCCGCGCCCCAAAGCGGCCTCACGCGGGAGGAGGCGCGACTCCGGCTGGGCCTCGCAGCCGACGATCGCGCGCTCCTCTTCTTCGGCAGTATCCGCCCGTATAAGGGCCTGGAGTATTTGGTGCGAGCGTTCGGCGTCCTGGCACGGCGCGATCGGCGCTACCGGCTGGTGATCGCTGGCGCGCCGCATTTCGGCGACGAGGCCTACCTGGCGGAGATCAACTCCGAAATCCGCGCGACCGGCCGCGCGGAGCGGGTCATGGCCAAATTCGAATTCATTCGCGACGAAGACACAGAGGTGTACTTCAAGGCCGCGGATCTGCTGGTGTTGCCGTACACCGATATTTCCTGGAGCGGCGTGCTCGTGCTCGGCTACTCGTTCGGTCTGCCAGCAGTCGCCACCAGCGTCGGAGCCTTGCCGGAAGAGGTGATCGCCGGGCAGACCGGCGGCCTCTGCCCGCCGCGCGACGCCGAAGCCCTCGCGAAAGCCGTGGAGCGATGTTTTGACGCCGGCGTTATCGGCGCGGAGCGCGGCGTCAGAGCGCGGATCCGCGACTGGGCGGAGGACCGCTACAGTTGGCGGGCCGTTGCCATCCGGATGTTGCAAAGCCATGGCTGCGGGGCGCTGAATGCCGCCGGGCGCGAGGCAATCCGGTGAATTTCGGGTCGATTCTCGACGGTCTCGGCATCCATCACAGGCTGCGGGCGTCGCGAGCCTACGATCTCTGCTGGCTGCTCCGTTCTCCCCGCCAGTGGGAGAGCAGGCGAAACGAAAAGCGCTTTTACCGGCGACTTCTGGGAGCCGTTTCGCGCGAGGACCTGATCTTCGACGTCGGGGCCAACGTCGGCGAAAAGTGTGCGATTTTTTTGCGGCTCGGCGCCCGCGTGGTGGCGGTCGAGCCTGACCAGGCGAGCTGCGCGATACTCAAGGAAAAATTTTTCAAGTTAAGGCTTCGGAAGCCGCGCCTCACCATTGTCTGCGAGGCGGTGGGGCGCACTCGCGGCGAAGCCGAGATGTTCCTTGATCGCCCAGGGTCCGCCGTGAACACGCTGAGCGAGAAATGGGCCGGTACGCTGCTCCGGGACTCCAGCCGGGCGGGCGGCGGCCCCTTCGCTTTCGAGCGTACGGTCCGCGTACCAGTGACCACGCTTGCCGAGTTGGTGGACCGCTTCGGCCTGCCACGCTATATAAAGATCGATGTAGAGGGCCACGAGTTCGCGGTGCTTAGCGGGCTCGGGAGGCCGGTGCCGCTGCTCTCGTTCGAGGCTAATCTGCCGGAGTTTCTCGGCGAGGCTCAGGATTGCATTAAGCTCCTCACAGCCGAAGACGGCAGGGCGGGCTTCAACTACACCGCCGACTGCGGCGCCGGCTTCGCTCTCGCACGATGGGTCGGCGCGGGAGAGATGGCCTCGCGCCTAGAGACGTGTGGAGAGCGCTCCGTCGAAATCTTTTGCCGGCCCAGCTTGGCCCGATAGCCGTGTTCGCTTACTGAACGGTCGCGGTCAGGTTGCTGGGCGGCGCGGGCGGCTGGCCGTAGCACTTCCCGGCGTTGAAGACCAGAACCGGCGTGCCGGCCGTCGGAGCCGGATAGTCCGGGTCCGGCGTGGCGTGCTGGTAACACAGTTCGGCTGGAATCGCGTTGGCAAAGCCGCCGGAGTGCGAATCGCCCCCGGTCACATCCGGGCCGATGGCCGGCCAGGGCGGCGTGCCGAAAGGAGTCACCCAGAACGCGGGCATGGAGTTCAGGAAGAAGGAGGCCGGCAGCGTTTGCGTCGTCGGAAGCGGATTCGCAAGCTGGCTGAGACTGGCCGGCACCTCGGCGGGATTCCACTGCGCCGAGCCGTTGACCACGTCGTAGTTACCCCAACGAAACAGCGTGGTGGACGTCAAAACGTCGGTCACGTTGAACCCGGCGTAGTTGCTCCAGCCGAGGTTGTAGATCTCGGAGACGAGATCCTGATTCGTGCCTGCTGGCGCCGCGATTTGGTAGGTCTTCGTGTACCCGGCCCAGCCAAGGACGTTGCCGACCACGTTGAAATAACGGTGGAAGGTATCGATCGCCACCGCGACGGTATCGTTGGTGTCCGTGTAGGCCGGATCCCAGCCCTCCAACCAATTTCGAAAGAGAGTGTAAAGATAACCGGTTCCGTGCGTGTCGTCGGCGGCGAACTGATCACCCACGTTCCCTTCGAAAAGCCACAGGGCTTCGCCGGCCGAGTGTGGCTGGTACGCGCCCATCATGTAGGCGTTCACGCCCGCGGCCGAGTCAAATTGATCAATGCTGAAGTTGTAGGCGACTACGGTGCCCACGGAGGCTCCGCCCGTCAGTACGCTGGCGACGATATGCTGAAAAATATTGTTGATGATGAGATTGTCGGAACCGCCAGACTCGTTGTAGCCGTAGCTTTCCGTCGAAGCGTCTTTGGTGCCGTAGAAATAGGAGTTCTGAATCGTGTTGTGAGCGCTGAGATAAAGGAGCACGTGCTGCATGCCGCCCATGATGCTGCGGACGCCGCTGACCCAGTTTCCGTAACCGGAAACGATGCCGATGCCATTGTTGCCGCCGTTATCGATCGAGAGATCCTCGATCCCGTCTCCCATCACCGCGGCTTTGGACCACCACGCCTGCGGCGACTGCGACGCACGCCAGTTGGGCATATAGAGGCCCGGCGAGATCGTGACGGTATTGCCGCTCACGGCCGTGGCGAGCACGACCTGTTCTTGGGAACGCCCCGGACGATAGCCGTTGCTCGGGTTGTCGTCCTCCGCCACGCCTTGGGTATCGTTGATCCAAATGCCGCCGTTGTCGGTGTTCGAGTCGTTGAGCTGGTCGAGGATGAGAAGTGTATGGCCGGCAACAATCCCCGAGGTGTTGTCCAGGGTGATCTGCGTCGTGCCCGGCGCATAGCCTGCAGTCCAGTTGGCCTGAGTGTAGCCCCCGCCGGAGTAGGTCGTGGTGCCGTTGCTGATGCAAAGGTCCGTGCCGAAGCCTGTGCAGCCCGTCGTCCCGGAGAAATGGAGCAGCGTTTGGTCGGCGCCCGCGCCGCGTAAAGTCACATTGCTGTGGTTCGTGAAGTCGATGCCGCTGGAAAAATAGTAGCTGCCCGGTTCCAGGAAGACTACCTGGCCGGCGGGGCAACTGGCAATCGCGTTCACGACGTCGGTGGGCGCGACGGGCGCGGAGGCCGAGCCCTCCGGCGCGATCGTCGCACAGATCGTGGTGCGAGTGGGGATGCCGCCCGGCACCCCGGCCTGGGACCAATCAATAGCGCGGCTCGGGGCGATGATGCCGGACCATGGTGTGGTCGTCTGGCCGATGAGGCCGACGGCCATAGCAGCGATCAGAATCGCAAGTATGCAGATTCGCGTTTTCACGTTTGCAACCCTCCAGCTCGTCTCTTCCCTCGCGAAGCGGCGAATCGAACCGCCCGCCCATTCTGGCGAGCGCCGGGGCGCAACCGGTTTGCCCATACTCTACCAACAAACCCGGGCCCGCAATCAGATATTCGCCGTAGGAGGGGGGTGCGGTCTACTGGCTCACTGCCCCGTTCGGGACGAGTGACCGGATACCGGATGGGAACGGTGCCTTGGGACAGTGCGCCGTGCGGCAAGCCAGGTGGAAAGCGGCCGCTTTCCGTTCCACGATATCTAAAACTGAACGCCGGCAAGCTCCGACCCGAGGTCGCCGCGGCAGCAGTGCCCCGGCGGCGCGCCGGTTTGTTGGAAAAATCCGAGACCTGACTCGATGAACCGCTTGCGAATCCTGGTGCTGGCGCCAGGCTGCAATCCCGAGAGCATCACCATTCCGTTGGAGGGTTACTGCCAGGCCGAGGCGCTGGCCCGCCTGCACGATGTTGTATTGGCCACGCGGCCGGACAGCGAGGCGCCAGTGCGCCGCGCGCACGGCCCCTTCCGCTCAGTCGAGATCGTGCCCATGCCATGGCTCGACCGCTTCCAGAATTGGGCGCTGCGGCGCATCTTCAAGTTCAACTTCCGCAGCCAGTTGCTGACTGCATTCGTCGTCCCCATCTCGCTGGCGTTCGAGTGGCGGGCGTGGCGGCAGTTCCGGCGAAGGCTTGCCGCGGGCGAGTTTGACGTGGTCCTGCGGCTTTTGCCGCTCAGCACGGTTTGCCCCAGCCCCTTCGCATTTTTCCTCCGCAAGGGCCCGATTCCGTACGTCGTCGGGCCGCTCAACGGCGGGCTGCCCTGGCCGCCGGGTTTCAGCCAGGCCCAGCGCCAGAAACAGTGGGTGTCGCCCCTGCGAGGCTTTTACCGGTTCTTGCCCTTCGCACGCTCGATCCGGCACGCCAAGGCGATTATTGCCGGCTCGTCGCACACGTTCTCGGAGCTTGCCGCGCACCGCGACAAGTTATTTTACGTCCCAGAAAACGGGCTGAGCGAATGGGCCTTCGGCGAAGGCCGCCGAGAGGACGCGGAGAGCGACCAGCTCAAACTGATTTTCGTAGGCGCGTTAGTTCCTTATAAGGGGTGTGACCTGGCGCTCAAGGCGGCGGCCAGCCTGATACGAAAACGGCTTGCGTCGTTCACAATCGTTGGCGACGGCCCGGATCGGGAGCGGCTGCACCAGCTCGCGGCCGATCTCGGCATCGCAACAGGCGTGAAATTCCTGGGTGAAGTAGCCCATTCGGAGGTCCTGGAGCGTTTGCGGTTGGCGGACGTGTTCGTCTATCCGTCCGTGCATGAGTTCGGCGGCGCCGTCGTGGTCGAAGCGCTCGCGGCGGGCGCCGTGCCCGTCGTCGCGGATTTTGGCGGTCCGGGCGACAACGTGCATCCCGGCGTGGGCTTCGCCGTGCCTCTCACAGACGAGACCGACGTCATTGCCCAAATCGAGAGAGTATTGACCAGTTTGTCGGAGGACAGGAGTTTGGTTCGAGGATTGCGGGAGAGGGGAATGAGCTACGCCCGCGAGGCGTTCAGCTGGGACGCCAAGGCACGAAAAATTACGGGCATTTTGGAGTGGGTGGCGGGCCGCGGGCCGAAGCCACAACTTCCCTCGCCGAAGCCGTTGGCCCGCCTGGGCCGGTTGCCGGCGGTGCCGGGAGTCGCCGCCGGTCAAGCGTCGGCGTGCGACTGAGGTTGCGAATGGCCTCCCAGCTTGAGCGGCATCGGCGTAGTAGCCGGCGGGCCGGAGGGGTACGGACACTTTTTAAATGAAGATCAGCGTTTTTGGCTTGGGTTATGTGGGCACGGTGACATCGGCGTGCCTGGCGAGCGACGGGCACGAGGTCATCGGCGTCGATCCGGCAAAGACCAAGGTGGATCTCGTCAACGCCGGCAAGTCGCCGATCATCGAGGCCGAAGTTGGCGAACTGCTGGCGCGCGCGGTCCAGGAGGGCCGCCTGCGGGCCACGGCCGACGATGCCGCGGCGGTGCGCGCCAGCGAGCTGTCGCTGGTCTGCGTCGGGACGCCCAGCCAGATCAACGGCAACCTGGACCTGCGCTATATCCGCCGCGTGTGCGAGCAGATCGGCGCGGCGATCTCAGCCAAGCCGGGCCGGCACACGGTCGCCATCCGCAGCACGGTGCTGCCGGGCACGATCCATGACGTGGTGATACCCACTCTCGAGGAACATTCGGGCAAGCGCTGCGGCGCCGATTTCGGCGTGGTCAGCAATCCGGAATTCCTGCGCGAGGGCACGGCGGTGGCCGATTTCAAAGCGCCGCCCAAGACGGTCATCGGCGAAATCGACCGCGCCAGCGGCGACCTCGTGGCTTCCCTCTACGAAAAGCTGGATGCGCCCCTGATCCGCACCGATCTGCGCACGGCGGAGATGGTCAAATACGTGGACAACGCCTGGCACGCGCTCAAAATCGGCTTCGCCAACGAAATCGGCAACTTCGCCAAGCACGCTGGCGTGGACGCGCACCGGGTGATGGATATCTTCTGCCAGGACCGCAAGCTCAACCTCTCCAGCGCCTATCTCAAGCCCGGCTTCGCCTTCGGCGGCTCCTGCCTGCCCAAGGACTTGCGCGCCCTGGCCTATGCCGCCAAGCAGCGCGACCTCGACCTACCCATCCTGCGCGCGATCCTGCCCAGCAACGAGCTTCAGATCGCCCGCGGCACGCAGCTCGTCATGGAAAAAGGCCGCAAGCGCGTCGGCATTCTCGGCTTCAGCTTCAAGGGCGGCACCGACGACCTGCGCGAGAGCCCGGTGATCGAGGTGGTCGAACGCCTGGCGGGCAAAGGCTATGACGTGCGCCTCTATGACCGCAACGTGAGCCTGGCGCGGCTGGTCGGCGCGAACCGCGACTTCATTCTCAACCATATCCCCCACATCTCGAAGCTGATGCTGGAGAGCGTGGAGGCGGTGCTGGCGCACGCCGAAACGGTGGTGATCGCCAACCACGACCCTGAGTTCCAAAACGTCCCGAACCGACTGCGCGACGGGCAGTGTCTCGTGGATTTCGTGCGCATCGCCGGCGAGACCGCGAGCAATGGCCGCTACGATGGCATCTGCTGGTAGCGCGGCGGCAAGCGCGGCCCGGCGCGCCCTGCCGCCGTATGTGCTGATCACGCCGGCGCGCAACGAGGCCGCCTTCATCGAGAAGACGCTCGGCTCCATGGCTGCGCAGACGGTGCGGCCGCTGAAATGGGTGATCGTGGATGACGGCTCGACCGACGACACCGCGGCGATCGTGAGCCGCTATTTGCCGGCCAATCCCTGGATCGAGCTGCTGCCGCGGCCGCGGCGCGCCGAGCGCACTTTCGCCGGCAAGGCCCATTCGCTGGCGGCGGGTTACGAGCGAGTACGGTACCTGCCCTTCGAGGTGATCGGCAATCTGGATGCCGACATCTCCTTCGAGCCGGACCATTTTGAGTTTCTGCTGGAGCGCTTCGCCGCGAATCCCAAACTGGGCGTGGCGGGCACGATCTTCCGCCAAGATGGCGGCTACAGCTCCGACCGCGACAGCTTCGAAGGTTCCCGGTACGTGGCCGGCCAGTGCCAGCTTTTCCGGCGCGCGTGCTGGGAGCAGATCGGCGGCTACGTTCCGAACCCGGCCGGCGGCCTGGATTGGATCGCGGTGACTACGGCGCGCATGCGCGGCTGGGAGACGCGGTCCTACCGGGAGCGGGCATTTTTCCACCATCGCCGCCTGGGAACCGCCGAGAGGGGGCCGGTGGCGGCCATGTTTTCCTACGGGCAAAAAGATTACTACCTGGGCGGGCATCCGCTGTGGCAAGCCTTTCGCGTGGCGTACCGGGCTGTCCGGCCTCCGTACGTCGTCGGAGGCTTGGCGTTGGGGCTGGGCTACGGATGGGCGGCGCTGCGGCGGCTGCCGCGGCCGGTGTCGCGGGAGCTGATGCGCTTCCACCGCCGCGAACAACTGGCCAAGCTGCGGGCCATTTGCGCAGCGCTGGCGCGCGGCCGCAAGCCCGATGCCTTCACGCTGGGAGAGCGCTAGCATGGCAACCCAAACCGCCGCGGTCAAAGTTCTCGGGCCCGAACTCGCCCGGCGAGTAGGCGCGGCGGTCGAGCGCTTCACCGCCTGGCTCGACCGGTTCGGCGAAACCTCCTACGACTTTCAGACCGTCTATGCCAGCCCGGCCGGGCGCGCGGTTAAGCGCCTGTACTATCGCCGGCCGAAGCTCGGAACCTTGGCCGTCGCGCCGATGGTGGCGTGCGAGGCGCTGGCGCCGGCGGCGCGCCGCTTCTTCTGGAAGAAGCAGCGCTTCCCGATCGCCGACGCGCACTTCGCCATGGGCTTCGCGTTTCTGGCGGCGAGCGGCGGCGAGCGCAGGCATTGGGAGCGCGCCCGGCACTTCCTCGAAGTGCTCGAGGAGACGCGCTGCCCGAACCAGCGCGATTATTGCTGGGGCTATCCCTTTCATTGGGAGACCCTCAACGGCACGATCTGGGCGGGCACGCCGCTCATCACCACCACGCCCTACGCCTATGAAGCGTTTTCGCAGGTCTATGCGTTCGATCACGATCCGCGCTGGCGGCGGATCATGGAATCCGTGGCGCATCACTGCTTCGCGGATTACCGCGATCTCGAGACCGGCCCCGGGGCGGCCAGTTCCGGCTACACGCCGGCGCCCGACGACCGCTGCCTGGTCGTGAACGCCAGCGCCTACCGCGCCTTTGTCCTAACCCAAGCGGGCTTGGAGCTGGGCGAGGAGCGGTACCTGGCCAAGGCGGAGCGTTACGTCAACTTCGTGGCTCAGGCGCAGAATCCGGACGGCTCCTGGCCCTACGCGAAGGACGGGCAGCGGAATTTCGTGGACCACTTCCATACCTGCTTCGTGATGAAGGCGCTGGCCAGGATCGAGGCTCTGACCGGCAGCCGAACGGCGGGCGCGGCGATTGAACGCGGCGTGGCCTTTTACACCGCCAACTTGTTCGACGCCGCCGGCCTGCCGCGGCCGTTCGCGCGGCCGCCGCGGCTGATCACCTATCGCCGCGAACTCTACGACTACGCCGAATTCTTGAATCTGGCGGTGCTGCTGCACGGCCGGTTCCCGGCCCTCGACCGCCTGCTGCCGGGCGTAGTCGAGGACCTGCTCGGCCGCTGGCAGAAGCGGAGCGGGGCGTTCCGCTCGCGGCAGCTGCTCCTGGGCTGGGACGACGTGCCCATGCTCCGCTGGGCGCAGGCGCAGCTTTTCCGCAGCCTGTGCTTTTTGCTGGCACGGAGCTGACCCCCGATGTGCGGCATCTGCGGACAATTCAATTTCGGCAGCGGCGCGCCGGTGGCGCGCCGCACGGTCGAGGCGATGGCCCGCTCCATCGCGCATCGCGGGCCCGACGACGAGGGCTTTCACCTCGACGGCGAGCTGGGCCTGGGGTTTCGCCGCCTTTCCATCATCGACCTCGCCGGCGGGCATCAGCCGATGTCGGACAAGAAGCAGTCGGTCTGGCTGGTCTTCAACGGCGAGATTTACAACTTCCCGGATCTGCGGCGCGAACTCGAGGCCCACGGCCATGTCTTCCGCACGCGCTGCGACACCGAGGTCATCATCCACGGCTATCAGCAATGGGGCGATCAAGTCCTGAACCGCCTGAACGGCATGTTCGGGCTGGCGCTTTGGGACGCGCGCCGGCGGCGCCTGCTGCTGGCGCGGGACGCCTTCGGCATCAAGCTCGTGTATTACCGCGCCGGCGGCGGCTCGCTGTGGTTCGGCTCGGAGATGCGCGCCGTGCGCGCGGCCATGCCCGAAGGCGCCGAAGTCGATCCCACGGCGCTGAGCCTCTTCCTGCGCTATCGCTTCACGCCCTCGCCCCACACCATCCTGCGCGGCGTGCGCAAGCTGGCGCCGGGCACCAAGCTGGTGGCCGAAAACGGCGCGTGGCGCGTGAGCCGCTGGTATCAGTTCGCGCCGAAACCGTTCGCGCCGCCGAAGTCGGCGGGCGAGGCGCGCGAGGAGCTGCTGCGGCTTTACCAGCAAGCGGTCAGGCGCCAGTTGATGAGCGACGTGCCGGTCGGCCTGCTGCTCAGCGGCGGCATCGACTCCGGACTGCTGCTGGCGCTGATGAACGGCTGCGGCCGCAATTGGCCGACCTTCACCGTCGGCTACGGCACCAGTTTCGCCGATGACGAGCTGGAAGACGCGGAAGAGACGGCGCGAATTCTCGAATCCCGCCACACCAGCGTCAGGATCTCGCGCAGCCTCTTCGAGCAGGAGCTCGGCAGCATCGTCGGGGCGCTCGAGGAGCCGATCGCGGCGTCCTCGATCGTGCCGATGTATTTCGTCTGCCGGCGCGCGCGCCAAGACGTCAAAGTCGGCCTCGTCGGCCAGGGACCCGATGAGCTCTTCGGCGGCTACCAGCGGCACCTGGGCGCGCGCTACGCCGGCGCGTGGGCCGGCTTGCCGGGCTGGGTGAGAACACCCCTGGCCAAGACGCTCGCGCGGCTGCCGCGCAACGAGGCGCTGCAGCGCGGACTCTACGCGCTCGCGACGCGCGATCGCGTGCGGCGCTACGAGCAGATCCTTTCCCTGCTGCCGGCCCGGCAAGTGGACGGCCTGTTTCAGCCCGGCGTGCTGCGGGAAGACACCGCCGAGAGCCTGCGCGAGTGCTGGGCGGATCTGCTGCCGCTGATGCACGGGACCGACGAACTGGGCGGGCTGCAATTTCTGGAGGTGCGCTCGACGCTGCCCGACGAATTGCTCATGTACGCCGACAAGCTCTCCATGGCGCACAGCCTGGAGCTGAGAGTTCCCTTCCTGGACAAAGACATCGTGGAGTTCGTCGAGCGCCTGCCCGCAAGCTTCAAGGTGCGGAACGGGTCGCGGAAGTGGCTGCATCGCCAGGTCTGCCGGCAATTCTTGCCGGCCGCGATCGTGCGCCGGCCCAAGCGCGGCTTCGCGGTCAACGTGGTGGACGGCTGGTTTCGCGACGCCCTCGGCGGAACGATGGCGAACGTCTTCAACGACGAGCAGTCGGCCATGTACCGGTATTTTCGTCCCGCGGAAGTTCGGAAGCTCCACGCGGAGCATGCAGCCGGGCGGCGGGACTATCACAAGCTCCTGTTCAGCCTGGTGGTCTTCGAGCATTGGTTGCGCACCAACGCGCCGTCCGAGCCCGTGGCGGCGGCCGCTTCGTCTGGAAGTGCAGATCCATCTCGAGTGCATTGAGAGGCGCCGTGACACGCAAAGTGCTCATCATCGTCGAGAACTCGCCCGTTCCGGCCGATCCGCGGGTCTGGGCCGAAGCGCTGGCGCTGCGCCGGGCCGGCTACCAGGTATCGGTGATTTGCCCGGGCGATTCGCGCCGGAAGTTGAAATGGCGGGAAACGATCGAAGGCGTTCACATTTACCGGCACTGGGCGCCGCGGGAAGGCCTGGGCCGCTTCAGCTACCTCGTCGAATACCTGGCCGCGCTGCCCCTGGAGTTCGCGCTCGCCGTATGGGTTTACCTTCGCCGCGGCTTCCAGGTGATTCAGGGCTGCAATCCGCCCGACACGATCTTTCTCGTGGCCGCGCCGTTCAAATTGCTCGGGGTCAAGTACATCTTCGATCATCACGATGCCTCGCCCGAGCTGTACTGGGCGAAATACGAACGGCGCGATTTCGCCTATCGGATTCAAGTTTGGCTCGAGCGGCTGACCTATTGGTTCAGCGATGTGGTAATCGCCACCAACGAAAGCTACCGGCAACTGGCAATCGAGAGAGGAAGCCGCAAACCGGAGCAAGTGTTTGTCGTTCGCAATGGGCCGAACCTCGACCGGGTCAAGCGCCTGCCCCTAAATCCCCAGTGGCGGAAAGGGAAGCGATTCCTGGTCGGATATGTCGGCGTGATGGCCGAGCAAGACGGCCTGGACCTGTTGGTGCAGACGGCGGCCCATTTCAAGCGAACGGGAAGGCTGGATACCCATTTCGCCTGCGTCGGCGCCGGGCCTTCGCTCGAATCCTTGCGTGAAAGAGTGCGCGCCCTCGGCTTAGCCGATATGGTGACCTTCACGGGGCGGCTGCCGGACAGAGAAATGCTGGAGATCTTGTCCACGGCGGATGTTTGCGTGAATCCCGACAAGCCCTGTGAGATGAACAACATTTCAACCATGATCAAGATCATGGAATACATGGCGCTGGCGAAACCGATCGTGCAGTTCGAGTCGCGGGAGGGCCGGGTGAGCGCGGGCGAGTCTTCCCTGTATGCGGACCCGCGCGCCGGGATTCAAGATTTCGCCGAAAAGATTCAATGGCTCCTAGACCATCCCAAGGAACGAGAGGAGATGGGCGCGCTAGGGCGGCGGCGCGTGGACGAGAAACTGGCCTGGAAGTACTCGATACCGCATCTGCTGGCGGCTTACGATCGCGCCTTTCAGCGGCGCGGATCGAAGATAGCGCCGCCTGAGGCCGGCGCCGGCGAGACCAAGACCGCCGCCGATTTGGAGCCCGTGGCGCGGGAATCCGGCACGGTCGAGCCGTCGCGCGCCGCCGCCGGGCGGGCGTCATCATCCTGTTGAAAGACGATGCGATACATCGCTAAATCGCTCTTTTTTTGGGGAGGCAAGAACACCCATGTGTGACGTGGCCATCTTTGGGGCGGGGCCGTATGGGCTCTCGCTGGCGGCGCACCTGAGCACCGTGCCGGGGCTCGAGGTGCGCATCTTCGGCGAGCCGATGTCGTTTTGGCAGACGCAGATGCCGCGGGGCATGTACCTGCGGTCGAATTGGCCGGCGACGCACATCGCCGCGCCGGCCTCGGCGGGCGACTCGCTCGGCCTCGCCGCCTTCGGACGCGAGGACGGCCAGCCGGTGCCCTATCCGGCGCCGCTCGAGCAGTTCGTGCGCTATGGGCTGTGGTACCAGCGCCGCGCCGTGCCCAACGTCGAGCGGCGCACCGTGCGCCGCCTCGATGCCGTCAACGGCAGCTTCCGCCTTACGCTCGACGGCGGCGAAACGGTCGCGGCGCGGCGGGTCATCGTCGCCGCCGGCATCGGCGGCTTCGCGCGCCGGCCGCCGCAGTTCGACGGCCTGCCGCCGGAGCTGGCCTCGCATACCGCCGAGCACAGCGACCTGGCGCGCTTCGCCGGGCAAAGCGTGCTGGTCGTCGGCAGCGGGCAGAGCGCGCTCGAATCCGCCGCGCTGCTGCACGAGAGCGGGGCTCAAGTCGAGGTGATCGGCCGGGCGAATCACATCAACTGGCTGCAAGGCTTCCTCTCCTATACGCTGCACCATCGCCTCGGTACGGTTGTCAAAAAGGTCCTTTATGCGCCGACCGACGTGGGTCCGGCGGGATTGAGCCAGCTGCTGGCGCGGCCGGCGCTCTTCAACCTGCTGCCGCGCTCCACCCGCGACAAGCTGTGGAAGCGCGCGGTGCGGCCGGCCGGCGCGCGCTGGCTGGTGGCGCGGCTCCAATCGGTGCCGATCCGGCTCGGCCGCCACGTGATCGCGGCCCGCGAGCAGGGGGGCAAGGTCCACGTGCGGCTGGATGACTTCAGCGAGCGCGTGGTGGATCACGTGCTGCTCGGCACCGGCTATCGCGTGGATATCGCCCGCTACGGCTTCTGGGCCCCCGCGCTGCTCGAGCGGATCGAGCGCGTCAACGGCTATCCCACGCTCGGCCCGGGGCTCGAGACCTCGGTGCCCGGACTGCATATCGTCGGCGCGCCGGCGGTGCGCAGCTTCGGGCCGATCATGCAGTTCGTCTCCGGCACCCGCTATGCCGGACCGGCAGTTTTGCGCTTCATGCAGCGCCGGCAGGCGCGCGCGCAGGTGCGGGTCGCGGCGGCGACGGTATGAGCGTGGCGGCCACGCGCCAACCGGCGGCGGCAGCCATCGGCGCGACCACGGCGGGGGCCGTGGTGATCGGCGGCGATTACCAGGGCCTGGGCATCGTCCGCAGCCTCGGGCGGCGGGGGGTGCCGGTGTGCGTCATTGACGACGAGCGCTCCATCGCGCGCTTCTCGCGCTACACCAAGATCGCCGAGCACGTGCCCAGCCTGCGCGACGAGCGCGAGGCGGTCCAAGCCGTGCTCGAGATCGGCCAGCGTCACGGCCTGCGCGGCTGGATTCTCTACCCCACGCGCGACGAGACGGTGGCGGCGCTGTCACGCTTCCGGCCCGAGCTCAGCGAGTTCTTTCGCGTGCCGACGCCGGCCTGGGATACGGTGCAGTGGCTGTGGGACAAGCGCAATACCTACCGGAAAGCGCAGGCCCTCGGCATGCCGGTGCCGGCTACCTGGTACCTCCAGCACGTCGAGGAACTCGAAACCATTACCGCCGAACCGCCCTATGTGGTCAAGCCGGCGATCAAGGAGCACCTCTTTTACGCCACGCATGTGAAGGCGTGGCGCGCCGATTCCCTCGCCGAGCTGCGCGAGATTTTCCGGCGCGCCGCCGCTCACGTCCAGGCGGGAGAAGTGATGGTGCAGGAGCTGATTCCCGGCGGCGGCAGCCAGCAGTTCTCGTTTTGCGCGTTCTTCAAGGATGGCCGCGCGCTCGCCAGCATGACGGCGCGGCGCACGCGCCAGCATCCGATCGAATTCGGGCGGGCGAGCACCTATGTCGAAACCGTCGAGGCGCCCGAACTCGAAGACTTGGCGCTGCGCTTCTTGCGGGACATCAACTACTACGGCTTGGTCGAACTGGAGTTCAAGCGCGACCCGCGCGATCAGCGCTACAAGCTGCTCGATGTCAACGGCCGTACGTGGGGCTATCACACGCTCGGAGCTGCGGCGGGCGTGGACTTTCCCTATCTGCTGTACGCCGATCAGCTCGGCTTGCCGGTCGCGGAGCAGCGGGCGCGGCCGGGGGTCCGCTGGATTCGCCTGGTCACCGATTTGCCCGTGGGCTTGCAGATGATCTGCGGCCGCCTGCAGCGCTTGCGCGATTACTGGGCGTCGGTGCAAAGGGCTGATACCGAAGCCGTCTTCAGCGGCCGCGATCCGCTGCCGGGAATTGCGGAACTCGGATTGCTTCCGTACCTGCTTGTCAAGCGCGGCTTTTGAAGAGGCCGCTAGAGCGATGCCATGATGCCGGCGATTCAACTGCAAGCCCGGTTGAAAGTGGCGCGGATCGATCCGCTACTCGACCCGCGCTGGCGTCAATTGCTCGACCGCCATCCCGACGCCGGAATTTTTCATACCCCGGCCTGGCTGGAAGCGTTGCGGCGGACCTATGGCTATGAGCCGGTGGTCTTTACCACCGCCGCTCCAGGCGCGCCGCTGAGCGATGGCGTCGTCTTTTGCCGCGTACGAAGCTGGCTGACCGGCGATCGGCTGGTCTCGCTTCCCTTTTCGGATCACTGCCAGCCTTTGCTTCCCGCTGCGGATGCACGAGCGATCTGGAGCGCGTTAATTACGGCCGCAGCCCAGGAGAAGCGCAAATATCTGGAAATTCGCCCAGTCCATTGGGAGGATCTCGCGCCGCCGCCGGACGGCGCCTGGGACCAAGATTGCCGGTACGCTTTCCATGTCGTGGACTTGACGCCGCCGCTCGAGCTTTTGCTGCGCACCTTTGACGATAGCTGTGTCCGCCGCCGCATTCGCCGCGCCGAGCGGGCAGGGCTCGAGTGCATCTCCGGGCGCTCGCCCGAGCTGATCGGCGAGTTCTTCGATCTGCACGCGGCTACCCGCCGCCGCCACGGTTTGCCGCCGCAGCCTAAGGCGTGGTTTGCCAATCTCGCCGCCTGTCTCGGAGACCGCCTCCGCGTTCACCTGGCGCGCCATCAGGGGCGCCCGATCGCGGCCATCGTCACGTTATTGTTTCGCGACACGCTGACTTATAAATTCGGCGCCTCCGATGCCGGCTTCCATCGCCTGGGCGTCATGCCGTTCTTGTTTTGGCGCGCCATCGAAGCCGGCAAGGGACAAGGCGCGGCTCGGTTTGACCTCGGACGGTCGGATAAAGGCAACGCCGGTCTGATTGCCTTCAAGGGCAACTGGAACGCGGAAAAACGGGAATTGACCTATCTGCGTTTCCCCCGGCGAACCGGCGCGAAGCGCACGCTGGGACAGGTCGAACGAGCCGGGCCGACCCTCCTGGGCCGGCTGCCTGCGCCAATGCTGACATTTCTTGGCAGGGCGTTCTACCGGCATTTAGGTTGATGGAAACTTTTCGACCTTTCTTTGCAACGCCTTGCACACGGGCCTCCAACCATAAGAATAAATTCATTCTTTTCTTGCACGACCGCACATCTTTTTTGGCATGATGATTGCCCACACGGCCAGGGAGTTGCGCTGATGGGAAGCCTTTTATTCGAGCACTTTCGGTTTTCAGAGGGGTTTGACGGGATATTGCATCCGGCTTTGTCCCATACCCATACTGGATTTTTCCGAATTGGGCCGGAGACGATTGCCTATGGCCGGGTGGCCAAGGCCAAGACCGCGGGCCACGCCGAGCAAGCCCACGACGATGCCCTGCGCTATGCCGCAATCGAGAACGGGGAATGCCGGCTGCCGTTCAGCGCCGATGAACTGATCAACAACCTGCGGCTGGAGCGCTATCCCGGCGTGGGCTATGCCGCCGGCGCGGGGCCGCTGCCGCGGCGCATCGCCGAGGCGGTCTACTACGCGCTGCGCCCGGTTCTGGGCGTCGCGGTTCGCAAGCACTTGCAGCGCTCGGTGGTTCGCGGCACCAGCGGCAAGCAGCGCTTCCCTGCATGGCCCACCGATACCACGGTGGAGCGGATCTTCGACCAGTTGCTGCTGCTGGCCATGCGCGCTCACGGGGTGAAGCGCGTGCCTTTCATCTGGTTCTGGCCGGACGGCTACTCCTACGCCGTGGTCATGACCCACGACGTCGAGGAGGCCGCCGGCCGCGACTTCGTCGAAACGCTGATGGATCTGGACGAGAGCGCGGGCTTTAAGGCGGCGTTCGAAGTGATTCCGGAGCGGCGGTATGAGGTGACCGACGCTTGGCTGAATCGGATCCGCGAACGCGGGTTTGAGATCAACGTCCACGATCTCAACCACGACGGACACCTCTTCAGCAACTACCAGGAGTTCTTGCGCCGCGCGAAAAAGATCAATGAGTACGGCCGTGCATGGGGCGCGCGCGGATTCCGCTCCGGCGTTCTGTACCGGAACCTGCGTTGGTTCGATGCGCTTCAATTCGATTACGACATGTCTTTGCCGACCGGCGCGCACTTCCATCCTCAGAGCGGCGGGTGCTGCACGGTACGGCCCTATTTCCTCGGGAACCTCGTGGAACTGCCAGGCTCGGCAATCCAGGACTACATTCTCTTCCACATCCTCGGCGATTACTCCACGAAGATCTGGGAGGGCCAACTCGAAACCATCGCCGCGGTGCATGGATTGCTTTGTTTTTCGAATCATCCGGATTACCTGGCCGAATCCCGCGCCCGGGCAGTGTATGCAACGTTTCTCCAACAGGCAGCCGAACTGCGCGCAAAGGGCGATATGTGGGCCCCGCTCCCTCGAGACGTGGCCGCCTGGTGGCGGCAGCGCCACGCGATGCGCCTGGTCGCGGACGGGAACGAGTGGCGGATCGAAGGCGCCGGCGCCGAGCGGGCGCGCGTCGCCTACGCGGAAGACGCCGGGGATGGACTCCGGTACCAGCTGGCGGCGCCGCACCCGGCGCTCGCCCAAGTTCCGGCGCGCAAGGCGTGATGGCGACCGCAATCGAGCAACGAGAGATGCACCGCCGCAAGCGCGAACCCGAGCCCGGGGCTGACATCGCCGGCCGGCTGGCCGTCATTTGGCGCGAACTGCTCGGGCTCGAAGCCCTCGGCTACGACGACAACTACTTTGACCTCGGCGGCGACTCCTCCCTCGCCGTCCAGCTCTTCGCCCAGATCGAGCGCGTCTTCGGCGTCAAATTGCCGTTGGCCAGCCTCTTCGACGCACCGACGGTGCGCCAGCTCGCAGAGTTGATTGGACAGAACTCGCGCGGCGCGGCGTGGTCGCCGCTGGTGAGCTTGCAGCCGGCAGGTTCGCGCCCGCCGTTGTTCTTGATGCACGGCGCGGGCGGCCATGTGATGATCTACCGCGAACTGACGCTGCGCCTTGGCGCCGACCAGCCGGTTTACGGCCTGCAAGCCCCGGGGCTCGACGGCGTCAGCGCGCCGCTTCAAACCGTCGAAGAGATGGCGGCGATGTACGTACGCGAGATGCGCCGCCTGCAGCCCCGTGGGCCTTATTTCCTCGGCGGGTATTGCGGCGGCGGCACCATCGCCTATGAAGCCGCCCAACAGTTATGCCAGGTTGGAGAGCGAGTCGCATTGCTGGCGCTGTTGGACACGAGCAATTGGCGGCTCATGTCCTCGCCGTCGCTTTGGGGGCGAGCCGTGCATACGGCGGAGCAGGTGAATTTTCATGTCGCGAACCTTCTCCGCCTCGACGCACAAGGCCGCGCGCGCTTTCTCAAGGCGAAGATGCGCGATCTGCGTCTGCGCGGGAAGGTGTGGCGCGGCCGTTGGTCGAGCGGCGCTCACGCGCAGTTGCGCGCCTTGGCCGCCGTTTGGCGCGCCAATGACGAGGCCTGCCTGCGATACGCGGCCAAGCCGTATCCCGGCGCGCTGATTGATTTTCGGCCGGCGCGCCAATATCGGGCGATCCGCCAACCCAGCTTGAAATGGGAGGCGCTCGCCCTAGGCGGTCAGAAAGTGGTTATCTTGCCCGTGGATCCGGCCGGCATGCTGGTCGAACCCTTCGTAGCTCATTTGGCGCGAGCGCTGCGCGAAGCGATGGACCAGGCCATCGCAACCGGCGCCCAAGGCGTTGCGAACGCCCAGGCCGTCTAAGGCGGCAAACGATGTGCGGCGTCGTCGGCATCTTTAACCCCTCGGAAGCAGTGGACCCCGAAACCCTGCGCCGGGCCACGCTGCGCCTCGCTCATCGCGGGCCCGATGGACAGCGGCAATGGATTTCCTCCGACGGACGCGCCGGCCTCGGCCATGCGCGGCTCAGCATCATTGACCTGACGACGGGCGATCAGCCGCTGGTGAATGAGGACGGCCGTTTGCACACGGTCGTCAACGGCGAACTGTACGGCTACGAGGAGCAACGGCGCGAACTGGAAGCCGCCGGGCATCATCTGAACACGAAGTCCGACAGCGAGATCGTCCTGCACTACTACGAAGATCTGGGGCCGCGATGCCTGGAACGGCTGCGCGGCGAGTTCGCCATCATCCTCTGGGATGACGCTGCGCACCGCGTCTTCGCCGCTCGCGACCGATTCGGCATCAAGCCGCTCTACTACGCCGAGTACAACGGCACGCTGTACCTAGCCTCGGAAGTCAAGGCGCTGCTCGCCGCCGGAGTGCCGGCGTGCTGGGATGGCGCGAGCGTCTATGACGCCCTGCTCTTCGGGCCGTCGCCGCGGCGCTCACTCTTCGGCGGCATCGGGCAAATTCCTCCCGGACATTATTTGATCGCCGATGCCTGCGGCATTACCTTGCAGCGCTATTGGGATTTCGACTATCCCGTCGAACCCGCGCCGGCGCGCTCCGACGAAGCCTGGGCCGAGGAGTTTCGCGGCGCGCTCGAAGAGGCGATCCGGCTGCGCCTGCGCGCGGACGTGCCGGTCGGCTGCTACCTGAGCGGCGGCATCGATTCGTGCGCCATCCTCGCTCTGGCGGCGCGCCACCATCCCGCCCCGATTCGCGCCTTCACGCTATCGTTCGATCGGCCGGAATACGACGAGTGCGCCACCGCCGCATGCATGGCGGCGCGCGCCGGCGCTCTGTTTCAGCCGATTCCCGTGCGCCAGGAGGAGATCGCCGACCGGGCCGCCGACGCGATCGCCCAGGCGGAAACATTCCTGGCCAATGCGCACGGCGTCGCCAAGTTCTTGCTGAGCCGCGCGGTGCACGACGCCGGTTACAAGGTCGTGCTCACTGGCGAGGGATCGGATGAGATTCTGGGCGGCTACATGCATTTCCGCCAAGACCTCCACCCTCAACCCGCGGCGGGCGAGGCGGCGAACGCCGCCTTCGACGGCGCCGGCCCGGCGCTGGCGTACGTACGCGACCGGCTGGGGTTCGTGCCCGCCTGGATGCGCATCTCCGCCGTGCAAAATAACCGGCTGCGCAACCTATTGACCGAGGATTTTCGCCGCCAGTTTCAGCCCCGGGATGCCGATTGGCTCGATGAAATGGATGTCGCCGGCCAGCTCGCGGGCCGCGAACCGCTCAACCAATCCCTTTACCTTTGGGCCAAGACCCGCCTGCCCAACTATTTGCTCGCCGTGCTCGGCGATCGCATGGAGATGGCCCACTCGGTGGAGGGCCGTGTGCCCTTTCTCGACCATCACGTGGTCGAAGCGGCGCGGCGGCAGCCGCCGGCGCAAAAGATTCGCGGGCCGGTGCACAAGTTCGTGCTCCGCCAGGCAATGCGCGATTTCGTGACCGATGAGGTCTTTCGCCGGCCCAAGCAGGCCTTTCTCAGCCCGCCCGTGCTGCTCGAACGGGATCACCGACTCGGCCAATTCGTCGAGGATACGGTCAACGGCGGAACGCTCAAAGAGCTCCCATTCTTCGATACAAAAAAGGTCCGCGCCTTTATCAAGGAGGTACATGACGGCGGGGATACCGCTCGAGCGGCGAACGATACTGCCATGCTGACGGTGATGAGCGCGTGCGTGCTGCAAGAACGCTACAAGCTTGCCGCCTGACCGGCAAGCATTCCTCTGACCATGGAGCAGCGAGCGAACTCGACCCAATCCACCGGCGGCGAAAGCAAGCCGGCGGTCAAGCGCTGGAAGCCCGAGACCATCGCCATTCACGAGGGCTACAGGCCTGAACCGACCACCAAGGCCGTCGGCGTCCCTATCTACCAGACGGTGGCGTACGAGTTCGAGAGCGCCGAGCACGGCGCCGCGCTGTTCAACAACGAGGTCGAGGGCAACATCTATAGCCGTCTGGGCAACCCCACCAACGCCGTCCTCGAAAAGCGGATCGCGGCGCTCGAAGGCGGCGTCGAAGCCCTGGCCGTCAGCTCCGGCATGACCGCCGTGTACTACGCCCTGGCTAACCTGGTCGAGGCCGGCGACAACTTCATTTCCCTGCCGCAGCTTTATGGCCGGACCTACACCCTTTTCGCGCATGTCTTTCCGCGTCAAGGCGTGGAGGTCCGATTCGCCGCGAACGAAGCGCAAACCGAGCGGCTGATCGACGGCAAGACCAAAGCGATTTTCTGCGAGAGCGTCGGCAATCCGGCCGGCAATGTCGCCGATCTCGCGGTCTTGGCCGAGATCGCGCGCCGCCATGGCGTGCCGCTGGTAGTCGATAACACGATCGCCACGCCGATTCTGTTGCGGCCGATCGAATACGGCGCCGACATCGTCGTGCACGCCGCCACGAAGTTCCTCTGCGGGCACGGAACCACGATCGGCGGATTGATCGTGGATAGCGGCCGCTTCTCCTGGCTCCGCCATCGCGATCGCTTTCCCCAGTTCAGCCAGCCCGAACCGGCCTACCACGACGTGGTTTACACCCAGCGCTTCGGCGACGCCGCCTATCTGGCACGATGCCGCACGCTGGGCATGGGCAATACCGGCGCGGTGCTCGCGCCTTTCAACGCCTTCTTGATCTTGCAAGGCGTCGAAACCCTGGCCTTGCGCGTCGAGCGCCATGTCGAGAACGCCCGGCGCGTCGCCGAATTCTTGCGCAGTCACGAGCGCGTCGCCTGGGTCAGCTATGCCGGTTTTCCCGACAGCCCGCTGTATCCGATGGCGCGCAAGTACCTGGGCGATCGCTGCGTTTCCCTGCTCACCTTCGGCGTCAAGGGCGGCTATGAGGCCGGCATCCGCTGCTTCAACGCGTTGCAGTTGTTCATGCGCATGGTGAACATGGGCGACGCCAAGTCGCTGGCCTGTCATCCCGCTTCCACTACCCACCGCCAGCTCACTCCGGAAGAGCAAGCCAAGGCGGGCGTAACGCCGGAGATGCTGCGCCTCAGCATCGGGATCGAGCACATCGACGACATTCTCGAAGACCTGGATCAAGCCCTAGCGGCCTCGGCGGCGGCGGAGTCGAGCACGAGGGCGGTGGCGGGGGCCGCGGCCGTCCGCGGCTGAAGCGGGAATGCTCCGTCGAAACACAATCGGCAGCGTCGGCCCGCGGTCGCGGCGTCCTCCGGCATCGGCCAGATCCGGCGAGCTGTCCGTCGTGCTCGTCAACAACATGCCTGACGCGGCGCTGCGCGATACGGAGGCGCAGTTCCTAAACCTGCTCGAGGGCGCGGCCGGCAGCCGCGCCGTCCGAGTCAGCTTTTGTTCGTTGCCGAGCGTGCCGCGCGGCGAGACAGCGCGAGCGCATATCGCGCGGAATTACCTGACCCTGAGTGAGTTATGCAACGGACGTCCGGTGGATGGCCTCATCGTGACCGGCGCCGAGCCGCGTACGCCCTCGCTCCGGCATGAGGCTTATTGGCCGGAGCTGCTGCAACTTTTCGCCTGGGCCGAGGACAACACGAGTTCGGTCATCCTCTCTTGCTTGGCCGCGCACGCGGCGGTGTTGGCAGCCGATGGCGTCGAGCGCCATCTTCTCCCGACGAAGCGCTGCGGAGTCTTTGCCTGCGCCCCCATCGTCGATCACCCGCTGCTGCGCGGCATCCTGGAGCCGATTCCCCTGCCGCACTCTCGTTGGAACGAACTCTGGGAGTCGGAATTGACCGCGGCTGGGTACCGCCTCCTGACCCGTGCCGAGATCGCGGGCGTCGACATCTTCGAGAAGCGGCGGCGCGCA
>JAJPKR010000017.1 GCA_021323595.1 Terriglobia bacterium
CCAGATTCAAACCTCCTACCGCGAGCCGAAAAAGAAAACCGCCGCCCAATAAGGACAACAATCAGCGGACCGCGAGAAAAAAATGACTTGACTCAATCATAGGTAGCCGAAGCCCTCGTCGGTGGTTTTGCCGCTAGCGGGGCCTGTGAACGCTTCCGCTAGCCGGCCTTTGGCATTCGCCATTGCCGCGCCGTCCACTGTGGCTCCATCATAGACGAACGTTTTGGGCGACGTCACGCTGGAGTAGGGGCCGCTAGGATAGGTGATCTGGGTGACGCGGTGCCACGCGTCGCGCTGATAGCAGGTGACGTTGCCCATTGCGTCCACCCGCTTGACGAGATCGCCCGCGGAGGAACCGCAGGTGGGATCGGAATCGAAGGTGTAATTCGTCGTGCCGGATTCGGGGTTGGTTTCGCTCGTCATCCGGCCGAGCCAGTCGAAACTGAAGCTGCGGGTTTGGCCACCCTCGTTCACGCTCGTCAGCTTGCCAAGGGGGCTATAGCCGTATTGAGTCAAGAAGCCGCTGCCGGCAACGGCCAAGTTGCAGTTGCCACTCCCAGGCTGGCCGCTGACCTCGCAAACCTGCCAGAGATCGCCCCAGCCGTCGTCCTCGAGGATGCGCCTGATGCCGGCGGGGTCGGTTGCCTCCGTGGCATTGGCGGAATAGGTGTCGGTGGTGGCGCTGCCGTCGGGCGCGGTTGTCTTCAGAACGCGGCCCAGGCCGTCAAAGGTGCTGCCCGAGAACGCGCTCGCCGCCGAGGGCGAGCCGCATGCGGTGTTGTAGGGCGTGCTGACCTGTGCGGGCCGGCCCATGGCATCGTAGACGGTCTCCACGGTGTCGCAGCCGCCCGATGGCGACGCGGTCTGGCTGAAGATCGGGCGCCCGTAGCCGTCGGCCAGCGCGTAGCGGACCAGGTTTTGGCTGCCGTCGATCTTGGTGGTGATTTCGGTTTCGGTGGGGCTGTTGTAGGCGATGGTCGCCCCGCCGCCGTCGGGGTTCGAGGTCGAGGTCAAGCGGCCCTCGCCGTCGTACCCGAAGCTCTTGGTCGCCTGATTCGGGTCCGTTGAGGCGGTCAGCAAGCCCCGCTGGCACTCGACGGACAAGTTTTCCGTGCCACCCGGCACGGTCATGCTCGAAGGGAAGGCGTTCGCGCAGTTGCCGAAGACTGCGGATAGGATATTGCCGTTGGCGTCCTGCGCCGTCACCACATTGCCGGCATCGTCATACCCGAGGTAGGTCGTGAGATTCTGGGACGCGTTCACCCGATGCGTGATCGAGGTCGGGTTCCCACGGTTGGCGTTGTTCGTGCCGTACGCCGAGTCGTGGTTCTGCAAAGAATTGGCCGACTGCATGGTGAAGGGACTGCTGTAGTTGTCGTAGGCGATCTGCGTGTCGCTGAAAATGTTTCCGCTCCCGTCGGTGATCTTCACTTCACTCGGCCGGTCGTACCCAGGGCAGGATGAGCAATACGTAATCGTGGTGATTCGCTTGGTGCCGCCGGTTGGGTCCCCGGCCCAGTCAATGTCCGTTTCTTGCGTTAGATTTCCGTAGGCGTCAAAAGTTGTGTCGCGCTCGGCGACCTTGACGCCATTCAAAGACGTGACCGCCGTCGCCGGAAACTCCGCCCCCCCGCTGCTCGCGAGCGTGTAGCTGACCTCGCGCAGCAATGTGGTGCCGTCCGTGTCGTACGTCTTCTCGTCGATGGGCAGTCCGCTGCCGTCGGCGGCCAGGGTCACCAGCGTTGAGGAGCCGTCGGGCCTAGAGATCGTCATGGTCGGATTGCCGCTCGCGGTGGCGCCACGCACATAGCTCGTGGTCCCCGAGTGGCCCTCGCCGTCGTTTTCCTGCACTGTTACCGAGGCGGGTGACCCGTCCCCATATGTGCAGAGGCTGCCGTACGCGAACGTCGTGACGCCGCCCGACGGGAAGGTCGCGGAGTTCAGGCGGCCGGCAGAGTCGTATCCAAATTGGTAATACCAATGCGTGCTGTTGGAATTCTGCGGCAGGACGAGAAAGACGGGGAGCGTCACCGTTCCCGAGTAATCGCTGATGCCGGCGCACCCGGCGCCCGTGTTGACCGCGAAATTGGCCTTGACGAGCAGGTAGGTGGCGTAGGCAGTCGAGCCGGGTTCGGCCACTTCGATCTCCTCGCAGGCGGGGTACGCTTGGCCGTTGATGGGGTTTGTGCAGCCAGAGGACTCGACCACGTCCTTGACGACTGTCGTTCCGGTCGTGTCGGTCCAGTCGATCTCCCCGCTCACGGGGTTCGAGTAGCTCACGTAGTTGCCGTTGGTGTCCTCGAACACGGGCGTGCCGGCATGGGCGATTCCGTTGAACAGGTCGCCGTGACGGTTCCTTACCGTCTCGGCCGTGACGTTCACGCCGGCATTGATGCCGCCGCTCGCGGTGGCGGCAAGGGTGAGACCCGACCCGTCCGGGGCTATCTGCGATGTTTGAAGGGTTCCGCTGTGGCAGGTGCCCCTGGGGAGCGGGTAGGTCGTCTGTCCGTCGCTTGCTAGGTAGGCGTTCGGAAAACTGTGGAGCGTTCCGCCCGAATCGTAGTACCGGAAATTGTTGTCGTAGCTCCAGAGGCAATAACCGTTTCCATCCTTTTGCGAGACGCTGTGGGAATCAAAATGCACCGAACCGTAAAAGGGCCCGATCTGCCAGCCGGTCGGAAAGTCGGAATTTTGGACGAAGGCGTTTCCCGCCGCGTTCTTGGTGTATGGACTAGCGTTATAGGTTAGCGGAAAGCTAAGAGGATGGTGGCGGACGCGACTACAACGGTCAGCCGGGCAGCATTGGGAAGCGAACGCATAATCCCACCTTTCGCTTCCGGCCCGCTGCTCCTCTTGGCGCTGCGGCTTAGCCCTGTGCCGCGCGCCCTCCCTAAACGGATCGGATGTTCTTCGTAAGATCCGGACGCCTAGGACCATACAGCCCGCCTCAATGAATGTCAAGGCCAAAAATGAAAAAGAAATCCACTACCTATATCCGGGCACAGTCGTTGTCAGGACTAGTCGGTTAAAAAGCGCCGATCGGGAGCCGGCGCTCCGCGGTCGAGGCACGGTCCCGCGGGCGCGCACGGCGCGAGCCGCCAGCCGGGCGGTGGCGGGCTAATCACGGATGGCGACCAACGGGCTGGCGGCGACCACGCGCACGGGCTGCTGCGGCGCGCCGCGATGCAGCGCCAGCGCGCGCGCGGCGCGGTCGAGGACGTCGGTGGCGATGTCCTCCGCCGCCAATCCCGCTTCCGCCGCGACTTCCGCGGCGCCGGCGGCGAGCACCAGCGGTTGGCCGTCGGGCCAGACGAAATCGGCCAGCGCCGAGCGCAGCTTCTGAAAGATGGCGGCGGCATTCAGCACCACGGTGTCGGGCAGCACGAACAAGAACTGGTTGGGGCGCAAGCCGGCGCCCACGTCGTTGGGGCGCAAATAGGCGGTGAGCTTCTGCGCCACGCGCTCCAGCCAGGCGCGGTACTCGGGGTTGTTGAAGCTCCCGGGCGGGCGGGTCAGCTCCAAACAGAGGACCGTGAGCGGCGACTTCTGCTCTTGAGCGCGGGCGCATTCGGCCACCAGCACCTCCAGCAGCGAGGAGATTCGCAACAGCCCGGTGCGATCGTCGAGTTCGGTCAGTTGCCGCAGCAAGCCGCGCAGGCGCGAATTCGCCAGCGCCATCACCATCTGATCGGCGAGGGCGGAGAGGGCCTGGGCGTCGCGCGCGCCCCAGGCGCGCTCTTCCCCGCAGAACTCGAGCAGCACGACGCCGATCACGTTGCCGGCTTCCTCGAGGGGCTGCGCCACCAGGGTCTCGATCCCCATGCGGCGCAGCGTCTGCGCGATTTGCGGCGTTTCGTTGGTGCGCGGCAGGCAGAGCCAGCGCGGCGGCGCCGCGGGAATATGGGCTTCGATCAGGGTCAGCAGCCGCGCCACGAAGGCGGGATCGGAATTGTTGACGCCGGGCGCGCAATATTCCACCACGTTCGAGGGCGGCTGCCCGGAATTGAACTGCGCCGCCAGGCAGCGGTCGGCGCTCCAGGCCTGGGCGAAGTGATTGACGGCGGCGAGGAAGACGCGGCGCGGCGTGGCCTCGCGATGCAGGGCGCGAATCAGCGGCGAGATATCGAAGCTGTGCACCGAGTCGGCGGCGGGCGCCGCCGGGGCCGCGGTGCGGCCGGCGGCGGGGGCGGCGGGAGCAGCGGCAGGCGCGGCGGCGGACGGCGCGGCGGGCCGGGCGGGGGCGGCGGCGGGTGGCTGGGACCGGGCGCCTGGGCGTGCGCTCGGCGCCAGCCCGGTGGCGTCGTAGAGCTTGGCCAGCCGCTCGTTGTTCGCTTCTTCGCCCGGATATAGCCGGGCGATGGTGCGGGCGCGCTCGCGCGCCTGCGGCAGGAGCTGGTATTGGATGAAGATCTCCGCCTGCAGCAAAAGATCATCGAGGGAGGTGCCGTTGCCGCCGCCGTCGGCGGCTTCCTCGGGCAGGGGCTCCTTCTCGTCGGGCGAGGCCTTGCCGAGGAGGGATTCCAACTCGCTCCAGCGGCGCTCGTCCACATGGCCGCGCAGCAGTTCCAGCCGGTCGGGCGCGGCGGCATCGAAGGCGTCGGCCTCGAGGATGCGCTTCAAGCGGTCCGCAGCGATCTCATAGTGGCGGTCGGCGAGCGCCAAATCGAAGCTCTGATAGAGCGCGCTGATCATCTTCGGCGCCTGCTCGGTGCGCTCGAAGGCCCCGGCCAGATACATCAGCAACTGCTGCTCATGCGCGTCGGCGAGCACGCCGTCGAGGGCGATGCGCCAAGCCAGCTCCCCGGTGTTGCCGTGCTGCTCGAGCTTTTGCGCGAAGGCGGCCGCGTCGGGGCTGGCCTCGCGCGCCATCAACTGCAAGCAGCGCAGCCCGCGTTCCAGCCAGGCCGGTTCGTCCGGCCCCAGGCGGGCCTCGATCAGCACACGCGCCGCTTCGCCTTGGCCGAGGGCCAGCAGCACGTCGGCCAGCAGCGCCGCCACTTGCGGATCCGAGGCCGCCTGCTCGCGCAGCGGCTCGATCGCCTTGAGCGCCACCGAGGCGTAAACCGCGCCCGCGCTCACCAGCGCGCGCACGTAGCGGATGCGCAGGTCCTTGCGCTCCGGCATCAGCCGCACCGCCCGCTCCAGCAGCCGGTGATCTTCCTTGGAGATCTCCGCGGCGGTCGCCAGCGTCTGCACCGCCAGGTCGCGGTCCCCGGTTGCCTCGCCGCGGTTCGCGACTTCGAGACAGGTCGAGTAATCGCGGGGATTCAGGCGCAGCACCTCGCGCCACGCCAGCATCTCTTGCCGTTCGTTGCCGGCGGCGCGAAAGGCCGCCGCCGCTTGCCGGTAGATGGTTTCGGCCTCGCGCAAGTGTTTGTGGTGCTCGTACACCGCCGCCAGCGTGAGCAAACGGCTGCCGGGCTGCTTCTGCTGCGATTGCAGCCGGTCGAAGAGCGTCTGCGCGTCCGGCAGGCGCTTTTGCCGGGCGCGGCGTTCGAAGCGCTGGCCGAGCAGCTCCACCACGCGCGCTTTCTGCTCGAAGCTGAGCAGAAATTCCTGCACCATGTCCAGAAACTGGTCGTCGTCGGAGTATTCGCGCAGCAGGGGCTGCAGCTCCGCCCAAGCCAGGTCGGGCTTCTGTTTGACATAGAGCTTTTCAACCTTCTCTAGTCGCTTGGAAACGTCGGCCATGGCGGCGCAGTAAGAGGCAAATCTACAGGCTCCAGGGTACAGCAGAGGCGGGCGATTAGTGACCGAATAAAGGCTCGAGCGGCCGCCGCGCCGTCCGCGCCGCGCCGCCTGGCCGCTGGCGCCGGACCCCGGGTCCGGATTCCGGTCCCCGGCCGCTCCCAGGCGGCGCCCCGGGCGCGGCCGCCCAGTGCGAGGCGGCTCGCCGCGCGCGCAAGAGCCTGTACCCTAAGGTAGAGACCCGTGGACGCCCGCTTCATCCGCAACTTTTCCATCATTGCCCACATTGACCACGGCAAGAGCACGCTGGCCGACCGCCTGCTGGAGCGGACCGGCGCCCTCACCGCCCGGGAGATGCAGGAGCAAGTGCTCGATGCCATGGATCTGGAACGGGAACGCGGCATCACCATCAAGGCGCACGCGGTGCGGCTGGAATACCGGGCGCGCGACGGCCAGCTCTATCGGTTGAACCTCATCGACACCCCCGGCCACGTGGACTTTTCCTACGAGGTCTCGCGCAGCCTGGCCGCCTGCGAAGGCGCGCTGCTGGTGGTGGATGCCGCGCAGGGCGTCGAAGCCCAGACGGTCGCCAACTCCTACCTGGCGGTGAATCAGGGGCTGGAAGTGGTGCCGGTGATCAACAAGATCGATCTGCCGAGCGCCGACGTGGCGCGGGTGCGAGAGCAGATCGAAACGGTCATCGGCCTGGACGCCTCCGCCGCCATCCTGACCAGCGCCAAGACCGGGGTCGGCACGGAAGAGGTGCTGGAAGCGGTGGTGCAGCGCATGCCGCCGCCGCGCGGCGACGCCGCGGCGCCGCTGCGCGCCCTGCTCTTCGATTCCTGGTTCGATCCCTATCGCGGCGTCATCTTGCTCGCCCGGGTCATGGAGGGACGGCTGCGCCGCGGCCAGCGCATGCGCCTGATGTCGAACGGCCTCGCCTTCACCGTCGAAGCGCTCGGCGTGCGCACGCCCAAGACCGTCGAGGTCGAGGAACTGGCCGCCGGCGAAGTCGGGTTCGTGATCGCCAACATCAAGCGCGTGGCCGACGCCCACATCGGCGACACCATCACCGGCGACGAGCGGCCGGCGGCGGCGCCGCTCGCCGGCTTTCAAGAGATCAAGCCCATGGTCTTCGCCGGCCTGTATCCGGTCGAAAGCGACAAGCACGCCGAGCTGCGCGATGCGCTGGAGAAGCTGCGCCTGAACGATGCCTCCTTCTTCTTCGAGCCCGAGAGCTCGGTGGCGCTCGGCTTCGGCTTCCGCTGCGGCTTCCTGGGCCTGCTGCACATGGACATCGTGCAGGAGCGGCTGGAGCGCGAGTTCGATCTCGACCTGCTGGTCACCGCCCCCAGCGTCCGCTACCACGTCTGGCTGCGCGGCGGCGCGATGGTGGAAGTGGACAATCCCTCGAAGCTGCCCTCCCCGGGCGAGATCGACCGCATCGAGGAACCGATCATCACCGCCACCATCATCACCGACGAGGATTCGCTGGGCGGAGTGCTGCCGCTCTGCGAAGCCAAGCGCGGCGTGCAAAAGGCCTTCGAGTACCTCGGCCCGAAGCGCGTGATGCTGACCTACGAACTGCCGCTGAACGAGATCGTCCTCGATTTCTACGATCGCCTCAAGACCGTCTCCCGCGGCTATGCGTCGCTCGACTACCACCTCAGCGGCTACCGGCCCGCGGATCTGGTCAAGCTCGACATCATGGTCGCCGGCGAGCCGGTGGACGCGCTCTCGCTCATCGTCCACGAGGCCGCTGCCTACGAGCGCGGCCGGGCGCTGGCGGCGAAGATGAAGGAGCTCATCCCGCGGCAGATGTTCGAGGTGCCCATCCAAGCCGCCATCGGCGGCAAGGTGATCGCGCGCGAGACCGTGCGCGCGCTGCGCAAGAACGTGCTGGCCAAGTGCTACGGCGGCGACATCACCCGCAAACGCAAGCTGCTCGAAAAGCAGAAGGAAGGCAAGAAGCGGATGAAGCGCCTGGGCAAGGTCGAAATTCCCCAAGAGGCGTTTCTCGCGGTCTTGAAAGTCGAGCAGTGAGGCCGCGCCCCGGCGGCTCCGCGGCGCGCTAGGCGGCGCCACGCTCGGCCGGCCCCAGCGCCGCGCGTGTGGAAGGCCAAAGCAGCAGGCAAAGCTGCACCACCAGCGCCAAGCTGGCCAAGCCGGCATACCAGGAGCTGAAGATCACCATCAGCAGCATTCCCCGCCAACTGGCGGGCGAGTTCTGGAAGAGATAGACATTGGCGGCCACCAGCCAGGCGGCGCCGAGCACGATCAGCACGGGCGCGAACTGCATGGGGTTGCCGCCCAGCCAGCGCACCAGATCCGCCCAGGGCCCCAGCTTGCCGTGAATGCGCACGAAGTCGCCGGTGATGAGGCGGTGGACTCCGTCCACGAAAAGCCAGGTGCCCAGGACGAAGCCGAGCGCGATCGCGATTTTGGCGGCGAGCGGCGGCGGCTGGCGCATCGCGCCAAGCTTGCCGCGGCGCTGCCGGAAATGCAAGCGCCCCCGGCGCGCGCGAGCGGCGCGCCCGGGCGCGGCCCGCGCGCTAGCTGGGGCGGCACAGCCAGTGGCCGATGCCGGGGGCGAAAACCCCCGGGCGCACGCGCGCGCCGGTCTCTACGTGATAGATCGCATAGCGGAGGCGCGCGAGAGCTTCGGCCAGCCGCTCGGCGGCGTCCGCCTTGCCGTCGGCGCCCTGCCCGTGCAACTCGACGAAGATCGCGGGGCGGACCGAACGCAGCAGCCCTTCCGCGCCTTGGATGACCTCATGCTCGGCGCCCTCGACGTCGATCTTCATGAAGTCGGGAGGCGGCAGCGAGTGCAGGGCCGCGGCCTCGTCGAGCGGCGCGGTCTCCAGCGCGGCGGTGGCGCGATAGCGGCAGTCGGCGCAGGCCGAGGTCGCGATCGAGGTGGTGCCGGCCGCGCCGGCCACCGCGTACGCCGCCCGTTGCCCGCGCGCGGCGCCCAGGGCGAGCCGCAGCGCGCGCACGTTCACGACGCCATTGATGCGCAAATTGGCGACCAGCTTGCGGTAGGTCTCTTCCACCGGCTCGAAGGCCACCACTTGCCCGGCGCCGCCGGCCTGCCGGGCGAAAAAGAGCGAAAACGTGCCGACGTTCGCGCCAATGTCATAGACGGTGCAGCCGGCCAAGTCCAAGCTGCGCAGCGCCGTCTCTTCGGCGGTGGGCGGCCGCCGCCGCCGCGGCAGGCCGAGACAATCGCAGCTGCGGAAGCCGGCCGCCAGCCCGCTGCGCACGGTGCCCGGCCGCGGCCAGGCCCGCCGGATCCACTGCTCGACTCCCGAAGTCATCCCCTCGGTTGGAGAGCCGGCCAGCCACTCGGGATGGCTGGGGGCGCCGCGCCCAGCGGTCAGCGGCGGCGCGAGGGCGGCGGCGGTTCGAACAGCGAGGGCGGAAGCGGCGCATAGCTGACGCTTTGGTAGTAGCGCTGCTGCAGGCGCCGGTCGCCTTCGAAGCGCTGCGTGACCATGGGCGTGTTGACGCCGTCGAACACCTGATAATTGCCGAACGTCTCCGATTCCTCCAGAATCACCCCGGTGAGCGGGTCGGTGCGCTTCCAGACGACGCGCGCGGGCAGGTGGTCGTTGAGGTCGAAAAAGACGGTGGCCGAAGGTCCGGCGGCGGAGTAGAAATCCACCTGCACCACCTGCTGCGCGGCGTTCATGGACGTGCCCTGATACTGCATCAGCGTTTGCGGATCGGCGGCCCAGGTGCGCAGAATCACGTCGATCGAGTGCGCCTGCGAATCGGCGGCTTCGCGCAATTCTTCGCTCTTGAGCGCCCGCACGCCGCGATAGGTCACTTCCCACCCGCGCACGCCGTTATAGATGTAGATGTCGTCCCGCTGCTTGGTCAGCTCGATGCGCTCTTTGTCGGGAAATTGATAGAAGCTCCAGAACAGCGTGCCCGGGCCGGCTAATTGGCCGCGGCTATCGAAGGTGTAGATGCGGCCGCTGCCGCTGCGATCGCGAAAGGTCAGGTAGGCGCGCCCGCCTAACGCGGCGATCGCTTGCTCGACGGTCTGGCGGGCCTTGATATTCGACGGGCTGTTGAAGAGCGGCGCCGGCTTGGGCGCCGGCTGCTGCGCCGCCGGCTGCTGCGCCGCCAGCGCCGCTGCCAGGGCCGCGAGCGCCAGCGCCAAGCGCGCCGGGCGCCGGGGGCGAAATTTGCCGGCGGTCATCATCCTCCGAGGGTCTCCAGTCCCGCGTAGCGCTCGAGCATTTTCTTGAGTCCGTAGCCGGGGAAGGACACGGTGATCTTGCGGTCCCCGGCCTCGCCCTCCTCGACGCGCAGCACGGTGCCGGCGCCGAAGCGCTGGTGGCGCACGCGCACGCCCGGGCGCAAGCCGGCGGCGGCGCGGGAGGGCGGCGGCGCGGCGTGCCAGGCCGGGGGCGCGGCCTCCTGCGAATATCCCTGGCGGACGTAGCGCGGCCCGCGCGCGGCGGGTTCGGCCTCGGCGGCTTCCGCGGCGGCGCGCGGCGAAAGGTCCTCGATCAAGGCGCTCGGCACTTCGCGCAGGAAGCGGGAAGGCAGCGTGGCCTCCAGGCTGCCGGCGCCGTAACGGCGGCGATACGCGGCGCGGGTTAGCACCAGCCGCTCGCGCGCGCGGGTCATGCCGACGTAGCAGAGCCGCCGCTCTTCCTCCAGCTCGCGCGGCGAGGCGAGCGTGCGCGCATGCGGGAACAAGCCGTCTTCCATGCCCACCAGGAACACCGTCGAGAACTCCAGGCCCTTGGCGGCGTGCAAGGTCATCAGCGTGATCGGGATTTCGGCGTCGTAGTCGTCCTGCTCGTTGACCAGGGCGGCGTGATCGAGAAATTCGGCGAGCGATTCACCGCGCTCGGCCGAGTCGGCGGCGGCATTGAGCAGTTCGCCGAGGTTCTCGAGCCGCGCTTCCGCCTCGGGGGTGTCTTCGCGCTCGAGCAGCCGGGCGTAGCCGGTGCGCTCGAGCACCAGCCGCAGCAGCTCGCGCGGCCGCGCATTGGCCGCCGCCAGCCGCTGCAGCTCGTCCATCAACTCGCGAAAGTCGGCGAGCGCCGCGGCCGCGCGCGGCGGCAGGGGCGTGGGCTGGGCGTCGAGCAGGCGGGCGAGGGCGGCGAGGAGCGGCGCGCCGGCGGCGGCGGCTTCGCGCTCCAGCAAGTCCAGCGTGGCGCGGCCGATGCCGCGCGGCGGCGTGGTGATGATGCGCAGCACCGCCACCGAGTCGGCGGGATTGGCCGCGGCTTTCAGGTACGCCAGCAAATCCTTGATCTCGGCGCGCTCGTAGAAGCTGAAGCCGCCCACGACCTTGTACCGCAAATCGTAGCGGCGCAGGGCTTCTTCGAAGGGCCGCGACTGCGCGTTGGTGCGATAGAGGATCGCCGCCTGGCTGCGCGGCTCGCGGGCGAGCTGGCGGCGCAGGGCGTCGGCGACCCACAGCGCTTCGTTTTCTCCGTCCGGCGCCAGATAGTGCCCCACCGCCGCCCCCGCGTCCGCCTCCGTCCACAGCGTCTTGCCCTTGCGCTCGACGTTGTTGGCGACCACCGCCGAGGCGGCGTCGAGGATGTTGCGCGTCGAGCGATAGTTTTGCTCCAGCCGCACCACCCGCGCGGCGGGAAAGTCGCGCTCGAAGTCGAGAATGTTGCGCAGGTCGGCGCCGCGCCAGGAATAAATGCTCTGATCCTCGTCGCCCACCACGCAAAGGTTCCGCCGCTGTGCGGTGAGTTGCTTCATGAGCTGGTATTGGGGCCGGTTGGTGTCTTGGTATTCGTCCACGTGGACGTACTGATAGCGCTCGTTGAGCCGCTCCGCCACTTCCGGACTTTGCCGCAGCATGCGCTCGGTCTCGAGCAGGAGGTCGTCGAAGTCGAGCGCGTTGGCCTGCGCCAGCGCCTTCTGATAGCGCTCGTAGATCACCGCGACGCGCTCGCTGCGCGGGTCGGCCGCCTTTTCCAGCATCGCTTCCGGGCCGCGGCCCTCGTTCTTGGCGCGCGAGATGCGCGCCAGCACGGCGCGCGGCGGCAGCTGCTTGTCATCGATCCCCAACTGCTTGGCGATCGCTTTGATCAGCGCCAGCTGCTCGTCCTCGGCGTAGATGACGAAGTCGCGGCGGCCGCCGACGGCGGCGTAGTCGGCGCGCAGCGCGCGCACGCAAAAGGCGTGGAAGGTCGAGATCGCCGGCGGCGCCTGGCCGCCGATGGCCGCCGCCACCCGCTCCTGCATCTCCCCCGCCGCCTTGTTGGTGAAGGTCATCGCCAGAATGGCGCGCGCCGGCACCTGGCGCGCGCGGATCAGATAGGCGATGCGGCGGGTGATCACCCGCGTCTTGCCGCTGCCCGCCCCGGCCAAGACCAGCAGCGGACCTTCGGTGTGCTCGACGGCTTCGCGCTGGCGCGGGTTGAGATCGGCCAAAAGAGCGGAAGCGGTCATCCTTATTCTCATTTTAAGGGCGCGTGCAAAAGGGGACAGCCTGATATTTCCCCGTTTACCTCTTTGCAAAAGGGGACAGCCTGATATTTCCCTATTTATCTTTTTGAAAACGGGGACAGATCCGGGGCCAGCGTCGGGCGTCCGCCCGCGGCGGCGACACG
>JAJPKR010000030.1 GCA_021323595.1 Terriglobia bacterium
GCCGACCTCGCCAATCACCTCTTCATGAACGCCGCCCTGCTCGCCATCACCGCCTCCAACGCCTCCGTCAACGGCGACCAAAAAATGGCCATGGCCATGCTGAAATTCAGCTTCCATCCCAACGGCCTCGCCGCCTTCAACCATTACCTCACCCATCCTCCCAACGCCCCCGCCACCGACGAAGAAGACGACACCGACCCCGAAACCGATTCCTTCGCCGAGCCCGAGCTCCCGCCCCCGCCCGTCGGCGCCATGAGCGCCACTTACCGCCTGCTCCAGAACGTCAAACACGCCACCGAGGCCCACTACCTTTCCGCCCGTCGCGCCGTCCTCTTCCACGACTGCGCCCTTCACGATCACTCTTGAACCCACGCGTCTGTGCATGGCATGGGACAGAACCCGGGCCTGCGCCTCGCTGGCCGCCGGGCAACGCTGAATCCCGCGGCCGGCAGGAGCGGGGCGGCTGTGCGTAGAGCTGCGGGCGGTGTAGGTCGTTTGGTCCGCTTGCCGGCGTATCCGTCGGGTGAACAGGGGACCTTGCCGGCCGATTTGTCGTTTGGGACGCCTGTGGTCGCTCGCAGGCTCAGGCTTCCCTTCGCTGGCGCCGTTTAAGCTGGTTCTCAATGTGGTCGGCCGCTTCGGCGTCGCGGATTTGCATCAGGGTGCGGCCGCGCGCCGGGCACTTGAATCCGAGCCTGCGCACGGTCGAGGCGGCGACGGCTTGCTTGAGTGAGCCCAATTGAATGTACCAATCCACCTCGCGGTGATATTCGTAGCTAAGTTCTGGCCAGAGGGGCCGGCGGGGAGTGCGGGCTTCGCCATCGCGGAAGCGGCCGACGCCAACGTAGCCGTGCCCGTTCGCATACGCGAACACCCGGGCGCCGGGTCCTGGTTCGGCCAGCATTTTTCGGCCGTCTTTCGGGCCGAAGCCGGCAAGTGCCGCGATGCCTTGGTGGAACATGTCTTGGGATGAGCCTTGCCGAAAGGTCTCATTGGTGTTTAGATACCAGTTACTCGAGGCTGCGCGAGCCGCGCGGCTGGCGCGAATGGGGGTCATCTCGAAGAACCGGCGTTCGCCGAGGCGGTATAGCGCGAATGGGACGAAGTGTATGGACAGGCCATTCTCGTGCAGCCAATCGATTAGGTCGGCGATACCTGGACCGGGGCTCTGGGCGACGATGACGAGCTTCACATTCCTCGCTATCGGCTCAGTCAGGCCGAACCCGAGGTGGTCCCGCAAGCCTTTGGCAAGTGGCGTTTTCCGGTGTAGGCCTTTCCAAAGGTTCTCGAAGTCCTCTCTCGTCCAATCGCCAAGTCGGGCGCCGTACTCCTGGACCTGCGCAACGCATGTGCGATCGGCCGAGTCGCGCTTGATCTCGACGACGTAGAGGTTTCGTGCGCCGTCGAGGAAAAGCAGGTCCGGAAGCCGCGACCCATGTCGCTGGCGACCGACCAGAAGTACGTCCTCCGGATTCGAGAAGAGGAGGCCGGGATTCGATGCCAGAAGGTCCTCTATCGCCTTCTCGGTCAGCCCGTCGCGATGGAATGAAGCGGCGTTGAGGGGCTTACATCGCGGTATGCGCTTGGAATAAGAATAGATCATTGCATTACACAGGTTCGCTGAGCTATTTCGTGCGAAGCAACCGTACGCAAGAGCAGGACGTTGGCGATTTAGGATCCACTGGGAGGAGAGCCGGCACGGTGATGGTCATCCTAAGTCTCCCGAGTTATCGGGGGAAACATCATGATGCGATAAAACGAGACGGGACGGGAGGGTGATGCCGTTCCTGGGCCGGCACCTGAACGGAGGGCCGGTTCGGGCGACCGAAAAAGGCGAGCGCGCGAGGGCCGGTCCGCAGCCGTCGCGCGGGTTGGACGGGCGGATCTCGCGGGTGGCCGGCGCGACTCTATACTGGCGGGGTGACGGTTGAGGAGACGATCCGGGAGCAGCGGCGGGCGAAGCTGGCGGAGATCGCGGGACTGGGCTACGCGCTTTATCCGCACCGCTACGATTACAGCCACGAGCTGGCGGCGCTGGCGGCCGCCTACGGCGGGCGCACGGCGGAGGAGCTCGAGGCCGAGCGCACGCCGGTGCGCGTCTGCGGCCGGTTGGTGGCGCTGCGCGCCCACGGCAAGGCCGGCTTCGCGCACCTAGCGCAGCAAGGGGCGCGGCTGCAGATCTACGTGCGGCAAGACGCCGTGCCGGCGCGCGACTTCGCGCTCTGGAAGCTTCTCGATCTCGGCGACTTCATCGGCGTCGCGGGATATCTGTTCCGCACGCGCACCGGCGAGCTTACGGTCCACGCCGAGACGCTGGAGTTTCTCGCCAAGGACCTGCGGCCCCTGCCGGAAAAGTGGCACGGATTGCAAGACGTCGAGCGGCGCTACCGCCAGCGCTATCTCGACTTGCTCGTCAATCCCGGAGCGCGCGAGGTGTTTCTGCGGCGCGCGCGGCTGATCGAGGCGCTGCGCGCGGCGTTTCTGGCGCGCGGCTACATCGAGGTCGAAACGCCGATGATGCAAACGCTGGCGGGGGGAGCGGCGGCGCGTCCGTTCACCACCCACCACCACGCCCTCGACCTGCCGCTTTACCTGCGCATCGCGCCCGAGCTGTTCCTCAAGCGGCTGGTGGTCGGCGGGCTGGAGCGCGTCTTCGAGATCAACCGCAACTTCCGCAATGAAGGCATCTCGACGCAGCACAACCCCGAGTTCACCATGCTGGAGTTCTACGAGGCCTACAGCGACTACCGCGTCTTGATGGATTGGAGCGAGCGGCTGCTGGCCGAGGCGGCCGAACAGGTGACGGGCGCGCGCGCGGTCGCTTATGGCGGCGAGACGATCGACTTCGGGCGCTGCCGGCGGCTGGGCCTGCGCGCGGCGGTGCGCGAATTTTGGCCGGGGGAAGCCGGGCCGGCGCCGAGCGAAGAGGAGCTGCGCGATCCGCGGGCGGAGGCGCGGCTGGCGGCGCGCTACAACCGCGTCGCGCGCGAAGCGCCCGAGAGCCGCTACCCGCCGGTGGAGATTCCGCCGGTGGCCGAGCCGGGCGTGATCCTGACCGCGCTCTTCGAGGCGATCGCCGAGCCGGAGCTGCGGCAGCCGACGATCATCCATGATTTTCCGCTGGCGGTCTCGCCGCTGGCCAAGGCCAAGCCCGACGAGCCCGACTGGGTCGAGCGCTTCGAGATCTACGCCGCCGGCATGGAGATCGCCAACGGCTACAGCGAGCTAAACGATCCCGAGGAGCAGCGGCGGCGCTTCGCGCTGCAGCTCGAGCGGCGCGAGGGCGGCGACGCGGAGGCGCACGCGATGGACGAAGATTACGTGCGCGCGCTCGAATACGGCATGCCGCCGACCGCGGGCGAGGGCATCGGCATTGACCGGCTGGCGATGCTGCTCACGGATTCGGCGTCAATACGGGATGTGATTCTGTTTCCGCTGCTGCGGCCGCGCGAGGCAGACGTTGGCGCCGGAAACAGCGAGCCAGACGACCGGTCAGCGCCGGCGGCGAGCCGCTAATCGTCAGCCGTCGACCGTCCACTATACTTACAAGGATGCGGGATTTTCGGCGGGAAATCGCCGAGCGCGTGCTGGTCGCCGACGGCGCGATGGGAACGCAGCTCTATGCCCGCGGCATTTTCATCAACCGCTGTTTCGACGAGCTGAACGTCTCGCAGCCGGCGCTGGTGGCGGAGATTCACCGCAGCTACGCGCAGGCGGGCGCGGAGGTGATCGAGACCAACACCTTCGGCGCCAACCGCATGCGGCTGGAGCCTTATGGCTTTACCGGCCGCGTCGCCGAGTTCAACCGCGCCGGGGTGAAGGTGGCGCGGGAGGCCGCACCCGACGCCTTTATCGCCGGCGCCATCGGGCCGCTGGGAGTGCGGGTCGAGCCGCTGGGCAAAGTATCGTTCGCGGAGGCGCGGGCGTGTTTTCGCGAGCAGATCGAGGCGCTGGTCGAGGCCGGCGTGGATCTGCTGCTCTTCGAGACCTTCGGCGACGCGCACGAGCTGCGCGAGGCGCTGGCGGCGGCGCGCGAGGTGACGACGCAGCCGATCGTGGCGCAGATGACCATTGACGACGACGGACGCGCGCTCGACGGCACCGCGCCCGCCGAGATCGCCCGCCGGCTGGAGGCTTGGGGCGCGGACGTCGTGGGACTGAACTGCTCGGTCGGTCCGGTGACGATGCTGGAAGCGCTGGAGGCGATGGGGCGGGCGACGCGGCTGCCGCTGGCGGCGCAGCCCAACGCCGGCAAGCCGCGCAACGTGGACGGCCGCAACCTTTATTTAGTGTCGCCGGAGTACATGGCCGATTACGCGCGGCAGTTCATCGCCGCCGGCGCCAAGCTGGTGGGCGGCTGCTGCGGCACGACGCCGGAACACATCAAGTGGATTCGCAACTACGTGCGCTCGACGGCGCCGGGCAAGCGGCGGGTGCAGGTGGCGGCGGCGCCCGCCGCCGACACCGTGGCGCGGCCGTCGCTGCCGCTGGCGGAGCGCTCGGCGCTGGGGCAAAAGCTGGCTGCGCGCGAGTTCATCGCCTTGGTCGAGATTTTGCCGCCGCGCGGGAGCGATCCCAGCAAGGAGCTGTCCAGCGCCGCCCTGCTGCACCGGCAGGGCGTGGACGCGATCAACATTCCCGATGGGCCGCGCGCCAGTGCGCGCATGAGCAACCAAGCGCTGGCGGTGATGATGCAGGCGAAGGTGGGCGTGGAGACGGTGCTGCACTATTGCTGCCGCGACCGCAACGTCATCAGCATGCAGTCGGATTTGCTCGGCGCCGCCGCGCTGGGACTGCGCAACGTCATCCTGATCACCGGCGATCCGCCGAAACTCGGCAATTATCCCGATGCCACCGCGGTTTTCGACGTGGATGCCATCGGGCTGACGAATTTGGTGCACAACCTGAATCAGGGGCTGGATTTGGGCGGCAATGCGGTGGGCAGCCAGACGGGATTCGTGATCGGGGTCGGCGCCAATCCCGGCGCGCCGAACGCCGCGGAGGAGCTGGCTCGCTTAGAATGGAAGATCGAGGCCGGCGCCGACTTCATCGTCACCCAGCCGGTTTTCGACCTGGCTCTACTCGACCGCATGCTGGAAGCCATCGCCCGTTATCGCGTACCCGTGATCGCCGGGGTGTGGCCACTGGCCAGCCTGCGGCAGGCGGAGTTCATGGAGAACGAGTTGCGCGTCGCCGTGCCCGCCGCCCTTCGCGAGCGGATGCGCGCGGCCAGCGCCGGGGATGCGGCCAAGCGAGAAGGCCTGGCCATCGCCAAGGAGATGATCGCCGCCCTGCGCGAACGCCGCGAGCACGGCGTGGCCGGGGTGCAAATCAGCGTTTTGGGCCGCAACGAGGCGGCCGTGGAATTGATCGCCGCCGCGCGCGGCGCCGCCGCGCCGGCCGAGCGGGCGCAGCAAGCCTAGGACCGACTATGAGCACTGCCGTTAAGGAAAGAGTGGGCGACGTCAAGGACGCCGCTCTGGCCGAACTGGGGAAGCGCCGCATCGAGTGGGCGAATCAGTCCATGCCGGTGCTGCAACTGATCCGCAAGGAGTTCATCAAGGCGCAGCCGCTCAAGGACGTGCGCATCGCCGCCTGCCTGCACGTCACCACCGAGACGGCCAACTTGATGATCGCCCTGCGCGATGGCGGCGCCTCGATCGCGCTCTGCGCCTCGAATCCGCTGAGCACGCAGGACGACGTGGCGGCGGCGCTGGTCTTCGAGTACGGCATCGCCACCTACGCCATCAAAGGCGAAGACCACGCCACCTATTACCGGCATCTCAACGCCGCTCTCGATACCCGTCCGCACATCACCATGGATGACGGCGCCGACCTAGTCACTGAAGCGCTGAGCAAGCGGCAGGAAGTCGCCGACGGGATCCTCGGCGGCACGGAAGAGACCACCACCGGCGTGATCCGGCTGCGGGCCATGGCCAAACAGGGCGTGCTGCGCTACCCGATCATCGCCATCAACGATGCTGACACCAAGCACCTCTTCGACAACCGCTATGGCACGGGCCAGAGCACGCTGGACGGCATCATCCGCTCGACCAACGTGCTGCTCGCCGGCTTGAACGTGGTCGTGGCTGGCTACGGCTGGTGCGGGCGCGGGGTGGCCAGCCGCGCGCGCGGGCTGGGCGCGAACGTGATCGTCACGGAGGTGGATCCGACCAAGGCGATCGAGGCGCTGATGGATGGCTTCCGCGTCATGACCATGGCCGAAGCCGCCACCATCGGCCACGTCTTCGTCACCGTCACCGGCAACAAGAACGTCATCGCGCGCGAGCACTTCGAGAAGATGCGCGACGGCGCCATCGTTTCCAACAGCGGTCACTTCAACGTCGAGATCGACATCGAGGCGCTGGAGAAGCTGGCCAGCGGCAAGCGCACCGTGCGGCCCTTCGTCGAAGAGTACGCGCTGCGCGACGGCCGCAAGATCTTCCTGCTCGGCGAGGGCCGGCTGATCAACCTCGCCGCCGCCGAAGGCCATCCGGCGTCAGTGATGGATATGTCGTTCGCCAACCAGGCGCTCTCGCTCGATTACTTGGTCAAGAACCAGGGCAAGCTCGAAAAGTCCGTCTTTCCTGTCCCCGCCGATCTCGACCGGCGCGTCGCGCGGCTCAAACTCGAATCGCTCGGCATCAAGATCGATAAGTTGACACCGGAGCAGGAGCAGTATCTGGCATCGTGGCAGGAAGGGACGTAGGCGGCTGCGGATCGGGGATCGGGCTGAAATCGGCGGAGGCCGATGCGGCCGCTAAACGCCCGTGGCGGCGACCGGGGCTGAAGCCTGGGCGGCGGCTGCCTTGAGGGTCAAGCGATGATCGTCGCCAACGCAGCGGAGTTCGCGGCGGAGCGGGCGCGGCTGCGGCGGGAGCGGCGGGCGCTGGTCTTCGCCAACGGCTGCTTCGATTTGCTGCATCCTGGCCATCTGCGTTTGCTCGAACAGGCGCGCTCGCTCGGCGATTGCCTGATGGTCGCCATCAATAGCGATGCCAGCGTGCGCGCCGGCAAGGGGCCGGAGCGTCCGGTCATCCCCGCCGCCGAGCGCGCGGAAGTGCTCGATGCGCTCGGGTTCGTGGACTACGTCACGTTCTTCGATACGCCTACGCCGCGCGCGCTGATTGCCGCGATCCTGCCTGACGTGCTCGTGAAAGGCGAGGATTGGGGCGAGAACGAGATCGTCGGACGCGAGGAGGTCGAGGCCGCAGGCGGCCAAGTGGTGCGCCTGACGCTCGAGCCGGGGTGGTCCACGACGGAGCTGATTCGCCGCGCACGCGAACTCAGGCCGTGAGCCGCGGATCTCGGATCACTGAGCCTGTTCGGTCGGCCAGGAGCGGCGCCTGTCCATCGGGACCGCTGCTTTAGCCGAGGATCGGGAGCTATGCTACGGCCAGTGAGGATCGCGTCCATCCCGCTGCTCTTGCTGGCGCCCCTGCTCGCGGTGGCGCAGCGGCCGGTGCGGCCGACCGCGCCCAACGGGACGGCGCTGACGAGCCGCGCGGCGCTACTCGCGCAAGCGAGGCCGCGCAGCCAGGCGACGCTGGTGCTGACGCCGACCGCCCTCCTGTTCAACGCTTCCAACCCCGCACTCCAGCCCACGGTTCCCGCGACGACCCCGGTGCAGGCCTACGTCACGATCACCAACGGCCGGCGCCGGGCGACCTGGACGCTGCAAATCAGCGCGCAGGGTCCGGATCTCGTTGCCGGCGGCGCAACGATTCCCGTCAGCGCCGTCGCCTGGTCGGCAAGCGGTTCGGTGCTGAGCGGCGACGGCACCATCAGCGCGCAGGGCGGCAGCACGCCGCTTGCGACCACCGCAGTAATCGCGGCACAGGGAGTCGAAGGGCAGGCGTCGCCGTTCGAGGCGCTCGTCACCTGCAATTTCAGTTTTCAGGATTCCTGGAACTACGTTCCGGGCGCGTACACGCAGACGTTGCTTTTCACGCTGGCCGCGCCGTAGCGTGAAGGGTGGACTATCCGCGGCGCATCGTCTGTCTGACGGAAGAGACGACCGAGGCGCTCTACCTGCTCGGCGAGCAAGAGCGCATCGCCGGCATCTCCGGCTTCACGCGCCGGCCGCCACAGGCGCGGCGGGAAAAGCCCAAAGTTTCCGCCTATCTCAGCGCCAATTACGAGCGCATCGCCGCGCTCGCGCCGGATCTGGTGCTGGCCTTCTCCGACTTGCAGGCGGACATCGCGGCGGAGTTGGCGCGGCGCGGCTATAACGTCGTCGTCTTCAACCAGCGCAGCGTGGAAGAGATCTTCGCCATGCTGCTGACCCTGGCGCGCTTGGTTGGGCGCGAGGCGCGCGGGCTGGAGCTGATCGCGGAGTTGCGGGCGCATCTGGCGGCGATCGCCGCCTCCGCCGCTCGCCTTCCGTTTCGGCCCCGCGTGTTCTTCGAGGAATGGCCCGATCCGCTCATCGCCGGCATCCAGTGGGTCGAGGAGCTGATCGCGATTGCCGGAGGCGAGCCGCTGTTTCCCGCTGGACCGGAGCAGGCGGCAGCGAAAGCTCGGGTGGTCACCGCCGAGGAAGTGGCGGCGCGGCGGCCGCAGGCGATCGTCGCATCGTGGTGCGGGCGCAAGGTGCATAAGGATCTCATCCGGGGACGCGCGGGCTGGAGCGAACTGGAAGCCGTCGCGCACGGCCATATCTATGAGATCAACTCCACCTACATCTTGCAGCCGGGTCCGGCGGCACTGACCGAAGGCGTGCGGCAATTGCACGCCATCATCGCGCGCGTGGCGGGCGCCGCGGCGCCGCCAGAGCTGGCGCCGGAAGAACGCTGGGGCTAGGGGCCCCGATGGGAGCCGGGGTCAGGATCAGGACCGAGGGCTGGAGCCGGCGACCGGGAATTCACCAGGTAGATCCGCCGGCCCGTTAGCGCCGGGGCCGCCACGTGGTTCTCGCCGGTCGCTTGCGAGCGTGGCGGATGAAGGTTTTTCCCACCCCAGAAAGAAGGTTGCCTTAGCCTCTTTCTTGTTCTATGGTCGTCCAAGCGGAAAGGACGCTCGCACTTTATGTTAAAAGTCGGCCTGTCAATTGTGCGCGCAAGGCGAAAGCTCGCGCTGCCAATCCTCGGTGCCGCCAGCCTTCTGCTTGTTGCGGCCGTGCAGCATGCGCGAGCCTGCGACAATATCCCGGGGATCGGATACGACGTCTCCTGTTCGTAGCGGTACGCTCTCTTGCGTGGATCTTCTGTGTAATCCGGGGTCTTACAGCAACTGCCACGAAAACGGCGGTGAGACCTGCGTCGATTACGGTTGCGACAATCTGCAGTGGTGCCAGGGGAGCTGCCCGAGCGATGCCGGAGGTGTTCAATGACCCGGACGACGCGTGCCAAAGCAATGTGGGCCGCAGTGTGGATCCAGCGCTAGGCGCGACTTATTTCTCGGCGGGACGTTATTTCAAATGGCGGGTGGAAGCGGCGGGGCCGGTGCCGTTCACGCTGCGCATGGAGATCGCATCACCACCCGGGCACGTCTATTACCTCGACACCCTAGCCCGGCGGAGCGACGGCACCGAAGTAAGAAGAAGCGGCCCGGCCGCAGGCCCGGAAGATAACGTAGCGCGGACGATCCGGTTTCCAGACGGAGACGTCCTGACGATCTTTGACTACATAAGAGCGAAAACGACGTGGGCGCTTACGCCTCAGGATCGCTCCTTCTTCGCCCAAAGGCTGCGGGAGCGATGGGGAGTATTCTCGCGGTGCATTGTAAATGCTGGCCAGGCAAGATCGTTGGTTACGACAGCGTATTCGGTCGCCCTGCGGAGATTGTGCGGAGGGACTACCCGGGGTTGAGCCAAAGGATCACCTCTTGGCTAGTGCCCTCCCTCGGCTGCGTCAGGGTGGCCTACACAATCGAGGAGGCGCAACCCGACGGGACCTTTGTCGCAACCACGTCTGAAACGCCGCTGTCGCTGACTATCGGCGAGCCGGATCGGTCCATGTTCAAGTGCCTGCCGGCTACACGGAGATGAGCCCAAGCCACGCCCTGGAGGCTGTCTTCGCCAAGAGAGGCAAGCCGGTGCCAGCCGAAGCGCTGGCTGGGGCGCGCATCCGGGATCGCCATTGGAAGCCCTGAAACGGGCCGCGATCCCCGCACGCCGCTTCAGGCAGCGGGGGTGCGGCGGCGAGCTTTGGAAGCGCGGGTCTGCGCGCCGGCGGCGCGCGCGGGAGGCTTGCGGCGGCCGGCGGCCGGCGCGGGCTGGGCGGCGGCGCGTTCGGCGGCCGGTTCGGCGCCGGCGCGTTTAGCGCGGGTCTGCTCCAAGCTGCGCTTGAGCGATTCCATGATGTCCACGACCGGGGCGAGGCGGCGGGGCTTCTCGGCCGCTTCGACGGACCGGCCTTCGAGCTTGGCCGCGATCACCTGTTCGAGATTTTGGCGATAGGCGTCGTGGAAGCGCTCGGGCTGGAAGGGCTGGGCCAAGCCGTTGATCAACTGCCGCGCCAGATCCAACTCGGCCTTTGCGGGCGCCTGGGCGGCGGTTTCGCCGAAGCCCTCGGCCACGCGAATCTCGTCGGCGTAGAACATCGTGTGCAGCAGCAAGCCTTCCCGGCGCTCGCCATCGGGAACGCCGGCCAGCCGCGAGGGCCGCAACACGGCATGGTATTCGCGGTTGTGCATCGTGATCTTGGCGATGGCCACGTAGCCGGAGGCCTGCATGGCGGCTTCCAGCAGGCGATAAGGACGCCTGCCCGCGGCCTCGGGCAAGAGATAGTAAGAGGCATCGAACCAGAGCGGGTCAATTTCGCCGGCCTGGCAAAACTCGATGATTTCCATCTCCTTTTGCGTATGCGGCGCGGCTTTCTTGATTTCCTCCTCGCTAACGACGACGTACTCGCCTTTCGCGTATTCGTAGCCGCGAACAATCTCATCGCGGCCTACCGGCCGCTCTTCCCGCGGGCAGATCATTTGCTGTTTGAGGCGGACGTGATCAGAAGCGTGCAGGAGATGAAAGCCCACCCGCTCGCCGCGCGCACCCGAGAAAAGCCGCACCGGAATGGTGACCAGGCCGAAGCTGAGGAAGCCGCTCCAAACTACCGCCATGCAAGCATTGTAGGCCGAGAAGAGGAGCGCAAAGGGCGGCTGGCGGCGGACGGCAGAGGCCGCGCAGGCGCCCGCCTTGCCGCCCCATGGCGCGCGGCCTAAATGTCGTAGTAGAGCTGGAACTCGTACGGATGCGGGCGCAGGCGGATGGCGTTAACCTCTTTTTCCCGCTTGTAGTCGATCCAAGTGCGAATCAAGTCCTCGGTGAAGACTTCGCCCTTGAGCAAGAACTGATGATCTTCCTCGAGCGCATCGAGGGCATCCTCGAGCGAGCCGGGCAGCGAGGGCACGTTCTTCAATTCTTCCGGCGACAGGTCGTAGATGTCGCGATCGAGGGGCTCGCCCGCGGGAATCTTGTTTTCCACGCCATCGAGGCCGGCCATGAGCATGGCGGAGAAGGCGAGGTAGGGGTTGCAGGCGGGATCGGGCGGACGAAACTCGACGCGCTTGGCCTTAGGCGAGGCTGAATACATGGGAATGCGGCAAGCAGCGGAACGATTGCGGCGGGAATAGGCCAGATTGACGGGCGCCTCGAAGCCCGGCACCAGGCGCTTGTAGGAGTTGGTCGTGGGCGCCATCAGCGCGGCCAGCGCCGGCGCATGCCGCAGCAGCCCGCCGATGTAGTGGAGGGCCATCGGCGAGAGGCCGGCATACCCATCGCCCGCGAAGAGCGGCTTGCCGCTTTTCCACAGCGACTGATGGGTGTGCATGCCGCTGCCGTTGTCCTGAAAGATCGGCTTGGGCATGAAGGTCGCCGTCTTGCCGAATTCGTTGGCGGTGTTGCGCACGATGTACTTGTACAGCATCATGTGATCGGCCGAGCGCAGGAGCGTGTCGTAGCGCAGGTCGATTTCGCACTGGCCGCCGGTGGCGACTTCATGGTGGTGGTACTCGACAGTGAGGCCGGCGGCCTGGAGCTTCAGCACCATTTCCGTGCGCAAGTCCTGGTAATGATCGGTCGGCGGCACGGGGAAATAGCCTTCCTTGTAGCGCGGGCGATAGCCGAGGTTCGAGTCTTCGCGGCCGGAGTTCCAACGGCCTTCCTCGGCGTCAATGAAATAGAAGCCGTGCTGCTCGCGCTGGTCGAAGCGGATGTTGTCGAATACGAAAAACTCCGCCTCGGCGCCGAAGAAGGCCTGATCGGCGAGACCGGTCGAGGCCAAATAGGCCTCGGCCTTCTTGGCCACGTAGCGCGGGTCGCGGTCGTAGCGCTGGCGAGTGAGCGGGTCCTGGACGTCGCCGATCATCACCAGCGTGGGCACGGTGGTGAAGGCATCGAGCATGAACCAGCCGGGATCGGGCAGCAATAGCATGTCGCTTTCGTGAATCGCCGACCAGCCGCGGATGCTGGAGCCGTCAATGCCGAAGCCATCCTCGAACGAGCTCTCGGTCAACTGGGCAATGGGGAACGAGACGTGATGCCAGAGACCCGGCAGGTCGGTGAAGCGCAAGTCCACGATTTTGACGTCGTTTTTGGCGCAAAAATCCAGCACTTCTTTCGGCGTTGGCATGGCCCAAGGCTAGCAAGGGCGTTGCGGCCGCCGCCAATCAGTTTTTTTTATCGCGGACACTGTGGATATTTAGGTCGCGGGCGGGGCGCGCAAGCCTCGGGAGAAAGGCTTGACGGGGCGGCGAGGCTTCGGTGAGGCTAAATTCGGCGGGTTGGCGGGCGATGGACTTCGACCAATTGAACATGTTTCTGGCCGTGGCACGGCTGAATTCCTTCTCCCGCGCCGCCACCCAGTGCTTTCGCACCCAACCGGCGGTGAGCGCGCAGATTCGGCTGCTGGAGGAGGAGATCGGGATGCGCCTGTTCGACCGCAGCGGCGGCAAGGTGGCGCTGACGGCGGCGGGACGGGTGTTGCGCGACTACGCCGAGCGGCTGCAAGCGCTGCGGGACGAGGCGCTGCGCGCGGTCACCGATCTCGAGCATACCCCGCGCGGGGAACTGTCGCTGGCGGCCAACGAAGGCAGTTGCCTGCATGTGCTGCCGGAGGTTTTCGCGGCGTTTCAGCGCCAGCATCCGGCGGTGCAGGTGCGCGTGCGGCGGGGCGAGCACCAGGAAATCTTGGAGGCGGTGCTGGAGAACCGCGTGGACTTCGGCGTGCTTTCGTTGCCGGTGCGCGACCCGCGCTTGAAGGTGGTCCCGCTGCATCGCGACGAAGTGGTCGCGGTGGTCGCACCCCAGCATCCGCTGGCGCAGCGGCCGGCGGGCGACGGCGGCGTGACTGCGGCGCAGCTGGCCGAGTTTCCACTGTTATTGCCGCGCTCCGGCAACACGCGGGACGCGCTCGATGAGTTTTTGCAGGCAGAATCCGCGCGGCTGCGGGTGGCGATGGAGCTCGACAGCACGGAGATGCTCAAGGCGTTCAGCGCCGGCGGCTTGGGCGTCGCCTTCGTCGGCGCGACCTTGGCGCTGGCCGAAACGCGCGCCGGGGAATTGGCGGCGCTGCCGCTGGCCGGCCGCAAGATCTACCGCGAACTCGGCTTGGTGTTTCGCCGTGACCGCGCGCTGGGACGCGCCGCCTTGGCCTTCATCGACATGGCGGTGGAGACGACGCGGCATGGCAAAGGCACCGGCGGCGAGGCGTCCGGCGGCGCTTAAAGCCGGGGATGCCCGGCCGAGCCGGCATGCGGCGGCTCCGGACCGGCTTCATACATGGAGTCGATGAGATCGCGGTAGACGGTCTCGACGGTGCGGCGCCGGACCTTGAGCGTGGGGGTGATTTCGCCGCCGGCAAGCGAGAACTCGCGCGGGAGCAGACGAAACTTCTTGATGGTTTCAAACCGCGCCAGATCGCGGTTGATCCGCTCGATTTCGGCGCCGATCAGCGCCTGCATTTCCGGGAGGGCGCAGAGGCCCTCCGCGCCGCTCCAGGTCAATTTGGCCAACCGCGCCTGCGCTTCGAGGGCAGGGAAGTTGGGCACGATCAGTGCGCTGACGAAGTTGCGCTTGTCGCCGACCAGCACTGCCTCGGCGATATAGGGCGATGCCTTGAGCTTGGCCTCGATCGGCTGCGGCGCGATAAATTTGCCGCCGGAGGTCTTGATCAGGTCCTTTTTGCGGTCGGTAATGAACAGGAAGCCGTCGGCGTCGAGGTGGCCGATATCGCCGGTATGGAACCAGCCGTCCTCGAAGGCGGCAGCGTTTTCTTCCGGCAGGTGATAGTAGCCGGAGCAGACCGAAGGTCCGCGCACAAGGAGTTCGCCGTCGGCGGCGAAGCGGACCTCGACATTTGGCAATGGCCGGCCCACTGAGCCCATGCGGCAGGCGCCAGGTTTGTTGACCGCGATGACCGGCGAGGTCTCCGTGAGCCCGTAGCCTTCATAAATGACCAGCCCGAGCGACAGCAGGAACTCGCCTAGTTCTCGGCCGAGCGGTGCGCCGCCGGCGATACAAATTCGAACGCGGCCCCCCAAACGGGCACGAATTTTCCGGTAGATCAGCCGGTCGGCCAGCCAGACCCGGCAGCGGCGATGCAGCGGCGGCTTGGGTGCGGTAGGCAGTTCGGGCCAGCCCGCCAGGCGCTCGCCGGCGACTACGGCACCGGCGCGCCGGGCCCAATGGAAGAGCCGGCGGCGCATCCAGCCATGGCCCTCGGCCTGCGCGCGCACCGCGAGCGCGATCTTTTCATAGACGCGCGGCACCGAGACGATATTGTGCGGGCGCACCTCCAGGAGGTTTTGCGGCACGCGGTCGAAGCTCTCGGCAAAATAGATCTCGACCTCGTTGAGTAGATCGTTGTAGCCGAGATGGCGTTCGGTGATGTGGGAAAGCGGCAAGAACGAGAGCCGGCAATCGCCCGCCCGATAGTCGAAACCGAGACTGGCGACGTTGAGGTTGGCGCAAAGGTTACCGTGCGTTAGAACTACTCCTTTGGGCTGGCCCGTGGTGCCGGAGGTGTAGATGAGCGTGGCCAGGCGCTCGGGCGGGGTGGCGGCGAGGCGGGCGTCGAAATCGGCCTCTGGCCAAGGCGGCGCGGACAGAAACTCGGCGAACGATATCACCGGTGGGCCGGATGCGGCCGACGGGGCGGCATCGAAGCAAGCAATCCATTCGAGCTGCGGCAACTGGGCGGCTTCGGCGCGCACTTTTTCCGCCTGGGCCGCCGAAGAGACAAAGACTCCGCGCGCGCCGCTATTGGCGAGGATGTAGGCGACCTGGGGCGGTGTCAATGTCGGATAGATGGGCACGTCGGCGGCGCCGAGCGCCAGGCAGCCGAAGTCGGCCAGCATCCACTCGGGGCGGTTTTCGCTGAGCAGTCCGACGCGATCGCCTTCGCCCACGCCCAAGTGCCGAAGGTGGGCGGCGATGGCGCGAATGCGGTCGTAAAATTCGCGAGCGACGAGGGGCTGCCAGCGCCCTTGAGGAGTCCGGGAAAAAAGCAGCGGGGCGGCTGCGCGCTGCTTCAGGCGCAGGAGCAGATCGTTGAGGGAGACGAGTCCGGGTGAATCAGGACTTTTCCACAGCTTTTTCTCAGCCGGCTTTTTCTCCATCCTGGACCATCCTACCCGTCCCTCCCGCCTTGGCGAAACGCCGCGCGTCCTCGAAGCGGCGGTCAAAGACCCCAAACCCATGATGCATTCACTCGTTTCGCAAGGGCCGACTCTGAGCCGGAGTGCAAAGTCCTTCGCATCTGCCGCAAGGAGTTTCCTAATCGAGAAGCGCGGCAGTGCGGAGAATTCCGGTTTTTGTGGTGCTTAATCCTGCCATTTCCGGCATTTGGGGGCGTTTTGCCGCATCAAGAGTTTCCTGGCCCCCGGCGTGCAGATGCAGAGTACGGCGTGAATTATGAAGCGCAGCGAACCGAGCGAACAACGAAGCCGCGATAGACGGCGCTGGGAGCGCATTCCCATCACGATCCCCCTGTTTGTGCGCGCCCAAGATGAGGGGAACCGACAATTTCTGGAGTTCGGCAATGTGCTCAACGTGAGCGCAGGCGGAGCGCTGCTGGCGCTGCGTCAGTACTTGCCGGCCCCGCGGACCATCACGCTAGAGATTCCGGCGGCACCCCTGGCGGAAACGAGCTCGCTGCCGGCCTCCTCGCGGGTGTTTACGGCTCGCTTGCTGCGGGTGCAGCCACTAGAGCGGAGCTATTTGTGGGCGGTGCGTTTCGAGCGCCCGTTGCTGGGACGAGCTCGGGCAGGCGCGCACGGACCGGCGAAGGCAGCAGCGCGCCCGCGGACGGAGCGCAAGGCCATCGCACGGCGCGAGATCGACCCGCGTGCCGAAGTCGCGCTCGTTCACCCCAATTGACACAGGCAAAGCGAGGCCCGATAATCGCCTCATGAGCACGGCTGGGAGCAGACGCGCCTCTGAGGCGGTCGTGGTGGCATTGGCGCTGCTGCTGGTCGCGGCGACGCCCTACCTAGCCTGTTCCGGCATGGGGAGCACCGGGTCGAGCATGAGCTGCTGCGACGCGACCGTGGCCCCATGCGCAGGATCGCCCGCCAAGCTCACCTGCTGCCGAGGCATGCTCGCGGCGCCGGTAGCGCCGACGGTCAAGATCGCGCCCGTAAACGAAGCCAATGCCGTTCCCGCGGCGGTGAGCGAGCCTGTTTGGGCGGGTTCTCTCGGAGCCAGGCTTCGCAATGAAGGCCGGCTGGACGAGCCAAGCGCGCCGCCACCCTTATTGTCGCCGCGAGTCGTCCAGGCCCTCCTTTTGATTTAGTCCTTTTTCCTTAGACAACCGTTCGACGCCTTACAACGCGCAGGCCGGCGCACGCCCACGGTGCGCGCCGACGCCGTTGGCTGCGGCTGTTTACGAAGGAAAGAGAGGACTAGACGATGTTCCCGATGTTGGTTTTTCGCCGGCGCGTGCCTGCGCTCGCGGCGCTGCTGGCCATCGCAGGCGCGGCGCAGGCGCGGCCTACCAGCGCGGATCTCAGCCCCGGCGCGACTCCTTTGCGGCAGTTGATCGTGGAGGCGGAGCGCGCCAATCCGGGCTTGGCGGCGCAGCGGCAATCCTGGCAGGCAGCGCGCACCGTGCCAACGCAAGTCTCGACGTTACCCGATCCCCAACTGACCGTGCAGGAGTTCAGCGTCGGCAATCCCCTGCCTTTCGCGGGATATCGCACGAGCAACTTCGCCTACACCGGCATCGGCGTCTCGCAAGAAATGCCTTTTCCAGGCAAGCTGCACTGGCGCGGCGAGGAGGCGCGGCACGAGGCAGCGGCACGCGGCCACGAGGCCGAAGCGGCGCGGCGGGCGCTCGACGAGCAGGTCAAAGAGGCGTATTTCAACGTGGCCGCCGTGCGCGCGCGACTTGCCGCCTTGGACCACGACGGGACGCTGTTGCGGCAAGTGGAGGAGGTGACGGAAGCGCGTTATCGCCTGGGTTTGGGACGGCAAGCAGACGTGCTCACGGCGCAACTCGCCGAGACCGCGCTGCTGCGAGAAAGAGCGGAAGAGCAGGAGCGGCAGGAACTGCTGGAAGCGCAGCTGAAACAGATCTTGAACCGGCCGCCGCAATCGCCGGAGATCGTGCCCGAGCCGCTCCGTGCATCGCCTTTGCCGGAGAGTCTCGGGCAACTGCTGGCCGTGGCCGACAACGCCGGCGCCGAAATCGCGGCCGAGAGCGAGACGGTGCGCGGCGCGGATGCCGCGGTGCAATTGGCGCGAAAGGCCTTCGATCCGGATTTTTCCGTGGCTTACATGTATCAGCGCACCGGGCCCGGTTTTCCCGATTACTACATGTTGACCGTCAATATCGGATTGCCGTTGCACCGCCGCGGGCGGCTGCAGCCGGCGCTGCGCGAGTCCATTTTGCGGCGCGGCGCGGCGCGGGACGAACTCGAAGCAGGGCGGCGGGAAGCCGCTTTCGCGGTGCAGCGAGCCTATTTGACGGCGCAAACCGATGCGCAAGTGCTGAAGCTATATCAGCAAGGCTTGATGCCGCAGGCACAAGCGGCGCTGCAAGCGGGACTGGCGGCGTATCGCCAAGGGAAAGGGGATTTCCCGTCGCTGATGCAATCCTTTAGCGAACTGCTGGCCCTGGACCAGCAGTACTGGCAGACGCTCGCCGAGCATGAGATCGCTTTGGCGGAGATCGGCCGGATCACCGGGCTGGCATTGCCGGCGACAGGAGGCGCGCAATGAACCTCTATCGCCGGGGATTTTGGCTGGCGGTGAGCGCGGCCATCGTGCTGGCCGGCGGCTGGGGCTGGAGTTGGTGGACGGCGCGCACGCACGCGCAAGGCCAGCGGCCGGCGGCCAGCGCGACTGCGCCTTCCGCGCCGGTCGTGAGCGCGCCCGACACGGAATCCGCACCGGCACCGGCGCTCGCGCCGCTGCACATCACGCCGCAGCGGCTGGAGACGATCGGCGTCGAAACCGGCGTGGTCCGCCGCGCGCCGGTCGAGGATCGGATCTCCGCGGTCGGCGACGTGGCCGTGGACGAGAGGTCGCTCGCCTACGTTCAACTGCGGTTCTCCGGCTGGATTCAACACGTTTTCGTCAACGCCACCGATCAATACGTGCGGCGTGGAGAGCCGCTGCTTACGATCTACAGTCCCGAGCTGGTGACGACCGAAGAGGAGTACTTGATCGCGCGCAGGAACGCGCGCGCGCTGGCCACGAGCTCGGTGCCGGGCGTGTCGGCGGGAGCGGCCTCGCTGCTGCGGGATGCGGCGGCGCGCCTGGAGCAATGGCAGGTGCCCCAGGGCGAGATCGAGCACTTGGAGCGCAGCGGCCAAGTCACGCAAGCGCTCGAGATCGATGCGCCCGCCTCCGGCTACGTGATCGAACGCAACGCGCTGCCGAACATGTATGCCGAGCCGCAGACCCGGCTCTACACGCTGGCCAGCTTCGCGAAAGTGTGGGTCTACGCTCACGTCTATCAGAACCAAATCGCCGGCATCCGGCCGGGGGAGGCCGCCGAAATCACCGTTGACTCCTATCCCGGACAGTTGTTTCGCGGCCGGGTGGATTTCGTCTATCCCGAAATCGATCCCCAGACGCGTACGGCGAAGGTACGCCTCGAGCTGGCGAATCCGGAATTGCTGCTCAAGCCAGGAATGTACGTCAACGTCGTGCTGGAGCGCCCGCTCGGCCGCCAAATTCTGATTCCGACCTCGGGGGCGCTACAGACGGGCACGCGCTCGATCGTCTTTGTGGCTCATGGCGGCGGGTATCTGGAGCCGCGGACGGTGAAATTGGGCCAGCAGGTCGGCGACGACTACATCGTACTTGGCGGATTGCGGCCGGGAGAAAAGATTGTCACTGCGGCGAATTTCCTGCTGGATTCGGAGAGCGAGCTGCAGGCGGCGCTGGGGTCATTCGCGCCGCCCTCGCCCTCGGTACCAACACTCGGAGCGGGCGGCGAGCAGGCCGAACTGGCGTTCACCACGGCGCCGAGCCCGCCACGCCTGGGCCGGGACATTTTTGTCGCGCGCTTAACGGGTCCGAAGGGCGCGATAGCCGGCGCGCAAGTCACGGCGACGCTGTCCATGGCGGCGATGCCGCAGATGGGCATGCCGGCGATGCGCGTCGTCGTTCCGCTGGCGGATCAAGGGAGTGGACGCTACCAAGGCGAAGCCACCTTGCCCTCGGCAGGCACCTGGCAGGTGGAGGTGGTGGCGCGCCGCGCAGGTCTCGAGATCGCAGAGCAACACCTCTCCCTCACCGTCGGGGGAGGCGGGGCATGATCGAGCGGCTGATCGATTGGTGTGCACGCAACCGCTTCTTGGTCTTTACGGGCACGGTAGCGCTGGTGATCGCCGGGTTGTTGTCGCTGCGCCACATTCCGCTCGACGCGCTGCCCGACATTTCCGACGTGGAGGTCGTCGTGCACGCGAGCTGGCCGGGCGAGCCTCCGAATGTCATCGAGGACCAAGTCACCTATCCGCTGGTGACGTCGCTGCTGGCGGCGCCGCGCGTGCAGGCGGTGCGGGCGCAAACGATGTTCGGGGACGCATACGTCTTCGTCGTCTTCGCGGACGGCACGAACTTGTACTGGGCGCGTTCGCGCGTCCTCGAATACTTGCAGGAGATGCGGGGGCGATTGCCGGAGGGGGTGCATCCGGTGATCGGGCCGGACGCCACCGGCGCCGGCTGGGTCTATGAATACGCGCTGGTGGATCACAGCCACCGCTACAGCCTCGCCGATTTGCGCGCGCTGCAAGACTGGTATCTCCGCTATCAGCTCGAATCCGTGCCCGGGGTCGCCGAGGTGGCGAGCATCGGCGGCTTCGTGCGCGAGTATCAGGTCAAGCTCGATCCGGAGAAGCTGCGCGCCTACGATATTCCGCTGCAAACGGTGATCGACCGCGTGCGCGCTTCGAGCAACGAGGTGGGCGGACGCTTGATCGAGCTGGGCGGCGCCGAATACATGGTCCGCGGCCTGGGATATCTGCATTCGCTCGGCGAATTGAGCAACGTGCCCGTGGCGGCGCGCAACGGCACGCCGATTCGCGTCGGGGATTTGGGCACGGTGGCCTTTGGGCCGGGGCCGCGCCGCGGCGTGGCGGATTGGAACGGCGAAGGCGAAACCGTGGGGGGCATCGTGGTGATGCGCGATGGGATGAACGCCCTCAACGTCATCGAGGGCGTCAAGCGCAAGCTGGCGGCAATCGCGCCCTCGCTGCCGCCGGGCATCGAGATTCGCGCCGGTTACGACCGTTCGGGGCTGATCGAGTCTTCGATCGCCACCCTCCGCCGCGACTTGATCGAAGAGGCCATCGTCGTCAGTTTGATCGTCATCGTCTTTCTCTTGCACTGGCGCAGCGCCTTGATCCCGGTCCTCACGGTCCCGATCGCCGTGGTCGCCTCGTTCGCGCCGATGTACTGGATGCACGTGTCGAGCAACATCATGTCGCTCGGCGGGTTGGCGCTGGCGATCGGCGTCTTGGTGGATGCCGGCATCGTCATGGTCGAAAACGGCCATCGGCATCTCGCGGAACGGCTGGCGCGGGCGCCGGAAGCGCCGCCTGGGCCGGGCGAGCGCAGCCGGATCTTGCTGGCGGCGGCGCGGCAGGTGGGGCCGGCGTTGTTCTTCTCGCTGATCATCATCGTGGTTTCCTTCCTGCCGGTGTTTCTGCTCGAAGCGCAGGAAGGGCGCATGTTCAGCCCGCTGGCGTGGACCAAGACCTTCGCCATCGCATTTTCTTCCGTGCTGGCGATCACGCTCGTGCCGGTGCTGATGCCGCTGCTCATCCGCGGCCGGCTGCGGCCGGAAGGCGCAAATCCGATTTCGCGCTTCACGCAGGCGTTCTATCTTCCCGTTTTGCGCTTCAGCTTGCGCCACCGCCGCCTGGTGCTCGCGGCTGCGGTGGCCTGCCTGATCGCGACTTATCCCCTGGCAAAGGGAATCGGCAGCCAGTTCATGCCGCCGCTCTACGAGGGGTCGGCGCTGTATATGCCGAGTGCCTTGCCCGCTATTCCGATCTCCCGCGCCACCCTGCTGCTGGAGGAGCAAGACCGCATTTTGCATTCGTTTCCGGAAGTGGCGAGCGTCTTCGGAACCGCCGGCCGCTCCGATAGCGCCACGGACAATGCGCCGCTCGATATGTACGACACCACCATCATGCTCAAGCCGCGGCGCGAGTGGCCGGCCGGCATGACCTACGGCAAGCTCATCGCGGCGATGGATTCGAAGCTACAATTTCCGGGATTGACCAACACATGGACCATGCCCGTGGCCAACCGCCTCGACATGGAGATGACCGGCATCAAGACGCCGGTCGGCATCAAGATTCAGGGGCCGAGCTTGGAGGGCATCGGCCGGGTCGGCGAGGAAATCAGCCAAATCCTTTCGGGCCAGCCGGGCGTTCGCTCCGTCTTTGCGGAACGCGTGGCCCAGGGCTTTTATTTGAATATCGCCGTGGATCGAGCCGCGGCCTCGCGCTATGGCCTCACCGTCAGCGACGTGCAACGCGCCATCGAAGCCGGCATCGGCGGCGAAACCGTGGCGGATACCGTGGAAGGCCGCCGGCGCTTCCCGATCAGCGTCCGCTACAACCGGGATTTCCGCAGCGATCTGCCGGCGCTGAGAAGCGTCGTGATCGCCACCCCCGCCGGCGCGCAGGTACCGCTGGGAGAGGTGGCGTCGCTTTCGTTGGCGCGGGGACCTGCCATGATCCGCGACGAGGAGGGCCAGCTTACCGGCTATGTCTATTTCAATCTCGCGACCCACGACTTCGGCAGTTTTGTCGCGCGCGCGAACAACCTGCTGCAAGCCCGGTTGCACCTGCCGTCCGGCTACACCTATTCCTGGGCCGGCGAATATCAATTCGCGCAACGCGCCAGGCAGCGCTTGGAGCTGATCGTTCCAGTGGTGCTGGCGGCGATCTTCGTGCTGCTGTACTTGATCTTTCACTCGGCGGCGGAGGCCGCGCTGTTGATTTTGCCGGTCGCCTTCGCGATGATCGGCGGCCTGCTCCTGCAACTCTGGTTCGGCTTCAACTTCAGCGTCGCAGCCGCGGTGGGCTACGTCGATTTGTTCGGCATTGCCGTGGAAACGGCGGTGGTGATGATCGTGTATTTGCACGAGGCGCTGGATGCGCGCCTAGCGGCGGGCCGGCGGCTGCAGCCGGAGGACGTGCGCGCCGCGGCCATCGAGGGCGCGGTCTTCCGCCTGCGGCCGAAGCTGATGACCGTGTGCGCGGTGATCGGCAGCTTGGGGCCGCTGCTGTGGGAGACGGGCATCGGCTCCGACGTGATGAAGCCGATTGCCGCGCCCGTGGTGGGAGGCATGGCGACCTCGACCATCGCGGTCATGATCTTGGTGCCGGTACTGTTCGTCATGCTCAAGGAGTGGGAGCTGCGCCGCGGGCGGTTGGAGGCCGCGGAGCCGCGCATCCGCTAGCGCCAGCGGCCTCCGCCGCGCTCAGTGAACGCTCTGCTCGATCCGCGCCTTGCGGGCGTTGGCGGCGGCAATCGCTTGGCGCTGCAGCTCCATTTCGCGGTGCGCGGCCGCGGCATGGCCGGTGCGCGCGTAGGCCTGCGCCAGGTAGAAATGCGGCGTGGGATTGCCGGCGTCGAGGCGGGCGGCGCGCTGCAGGGGCGCGAGGGCCTGGGCAGGATGGCCGAGCGCGAGCTGCGCGCGGCCTAGTCCCAGCCAGGCGTCGCCTAAGGACGGGTCGAGTTCGGTAGCGCGCGTAAAGCGGGTGATGGCTTCGGTCCAAGCGTGATCGGCAAAGGCCAGGTCGCCGAGCACATAATCCGCGCCGGCGTTGCCGGGGTCAATCTTGAGTTCGGCTTCAAATTCGGCTCTGGCCTCGGTGAGGTCGCCGGCCGTGGGCCGCGGCTTGGAGAGCAAGTCGCGGCCGAGCCGGTAGTGCAGGCCGGGAAGGTCGGGGTAATCCTTGAGGATGGCGCGATACTGGTCCGCGGCGGCGTCCCAATCGCCCTGGCTCTCAAGCGCTTCGGCGCGCAACTCGCGTACCTGATATGCCGCCGGATGGGAGCGGACCAATTCATTCGAGGCGGCCGTCGCCAGATCGGAGTAAATGTGGATTGCCAAGTAAAGAATTTCGGGATCGTGCGGATAGCGGCGGCGCAGCGCTTCCAGATCGGCGGCGGCAGCCGAGGCGCGATCTAGCAACGCCTCGCAGCGCACTGCATCCATGCCGGCGCGCCGCCGCAGCGCGTCCGTGGGCGCTTGGTCGAACCCGGCGAGGGCGAGCAGCGCCTTGGCGCAGTGGCCCGCTTCCGCCTCGGCGGCGGCGGCGGCGAGGCCGCGGGCGGCGGCCGCGGCCGGATAGGCCCCCTGCGCCGAGGCCGGCAGCGAGCCGCCGAACCCGAATGCCAAAATCGCCACTAGGAGGACGCGCCGGGCGCAGCAGGAACTGCAAGCATGGGAGCCAAGCGGCCGCTGGCGCATGCCACCTACGGTGGACCAAGCGCGGCTGGGCGTCAAGCCTGGCGCCGCCCTCAATAGTAAAACTTCAGCGCGAATTGCACGTTACGCTCGCCTTGGGAGCTGGTGATTTGCCCCAAGCCTCCGCCGAGGAACACGTCCGGAGTGTTTAGGATCGGCGTGTTGGTGAAATTGATGAACTCGGCACGGAACTCAACTCGCCGGCTCTCGCTCAGCGGAAATTCGCGCTGAAGACTGAAGTCGAGGGTGTTCAGGCCGGGACCGCGCACTGTGCCCACGCCACACGTGCCGAATGTGCCGGGGGTGGGCGAACCGAACGGCGTGGGGTCAAACCACTGAATGCCGTTGCCGGCGCTTCCGCCGGGCAGTGGCTGGTTCATGATCTTCGGCGGCGCCAGGCAGTCGGCGCGCGCGCCCCGTGAGTTCGTGCCCGAGGCATCGCCGCCCTGCACCGTCAGCGCGTAGCCGCCGTGCCATTGCCACATGCCGCTCAACTGCCAGTTGGCGAATACAGCATTGCCCACGCGGCCGAGGTCGGCGGCTTTGCCGTGACCGATCGGCGGGTCGTAAACCGCGTAGTTCGACAGCACGTGAGTGACGTCGAAATAGCAGGGTCCCCACTCGGCCTTTTGGTTATAGAGGTTCTGCCAGTATGGAGAATCGGGAGTGGTCTGGCCTCCCCACGAGCCATAATAGCCAATGTTGTCAGTCATGCACTTCGAGTAGGTGTAGGCGACCTGATATTGCAGTCCGTTGGCGAAGCGGCGCTGGAGCACCGATTGCAAGGCGTCGTAGCGCTGATTTCCCACCGAGGCCGTGCCCGAGACCTGATTAATCTCGCCGACCAAGGTCGGATTGCCTGCCAAGAACGGGCTTGGGGTTACTGTGCCGTTGGCCTGGAGTTGCTTTTGCAGGTAGGGCATCGGCACCATCAGGTGCGTGCCGTGCTGGCCCACGTAGCCTGCTTGGAACGTCGTGCTGGAGGAGAACTGATGCTGGAACGTCAAGTTCCATTGCTGATCGATTGCGGGCTGAATGTTCGGATCCCAAACGCGCAGCAGCGCGCCTACCCAGGGATTGGCAGGTGCCGATAAGGTCGTGAACCCTTGATCCGTGGTCGAGAGCGGCAGCGTTAGCGCGTCGTAGTTGGCGTTGAATTCGGTTGCGAAGGGGGGATTCAGAGTCGGCCGCAGGTTGGTGCCCGTGCCTTCGAGGTAGGAGGAGATGGTGTAGGCGCCGCGGATGACCGTGGCGTTATGGAACTCAGCCGGGCTCCACGCAAAGCCAAGGCGAGGCTGAAAATCCAGTCCCAAGTTGTGGCTGTTATACAAAGCGCGGCTGTTGCTGAAGGCTCCGGCGGCGGCGGAGGTCTGAGGATAGTAAATTTCGCCGTTGAGCAGGCCATAGTTGTCCTCGCGGTTCTTGACCTCCACCCATGGGGTATGGTTCTCGTAGCGCAGGCCGAGATTCAGCGTCAAGGTATCCGTGGCCCGCCAATCGTCTTGAAGATAAGCGCCGAAGATGTTGGCGCGCTGCCCCCAGCTGCCGGTGGCGATTCCCAAGCCGATCGAGTCGGGCATGCCGAGGAAAAAGTCCGCCTCTGCCGCGCCCGTCCCCGACCCGGCTACCGCCAGCGGATTGGGTCCAGCGGTGAATTTCCCGGTGTAGTTGATGCTGCCCGTACGGCCATTGTTGCCGGCGTAGAACGTGTCGATCCGATCGCGCCAATATTGGAAGCCGGTATGAAGAAGGTGTCGACCGTGGGTAATGATGATCTGATCCTCGAACTGAATCACGGTGTCGGCGAAGTCCTGCTGGGTGCCGATATTGGAGCTGCCGATGCCGCTGACGAAGCCGCCGCTGAAATTCAGGGCCATCAATCCGGGGCCGCGCGCGTTGCCGTTCTGGATCCCGAGATTCTGCGCCACGTCGCCCAGGCCGTTGTCGAGGCCGCCGTTGTTGATGTGTGTGTAGTTCGTGCCGAAGCGAATTTCGTTGACGAAATCGGCGCCAGAAGAGTGCGTCCAGTCGATCACGTCGTTATAAACCGGCGCATGGAAGAAAGTGTTGAAGAACAGCGGGAAGCTATTGAAGCCGGGATTGTCTTCGCGGCTATGCGAAACGCGCCCGAACATCCGATCGTTGGGGCCTAGGTTGTAATCCGTCTTGACGTCGAACTGATCGACATTGGTCTGCGTGCTCGAAAGATTGACCTGGTTGTTGGTCAAGGAGTTGTTGACCGGCATCGGGTACAGCTTGGTGTCATTGAAGAGCGCCTTGGCGACGGGATCTATCATTCCGGGGGCGATGAGGTTGCCGGCAAAGGGCTGGCGCTGGCCGTTGACGATATTCCGCGGGTTGTAGAGCTGAATCGGCGTTGGCAGCCCGAGGAGTTCCGAAAAGTCCCCCTGGCGTTCCGCCGCGGTGAAGACGCTGATGGGGTTTGCGGTGGCGGGGTTGTCGAAGCGCTCACCCTCGTAGTCGCCGAAAATGAATAGCTTGTTGTGGAGGATCGGGCCGCCCACGGTGCCGCCGAATTGATTCCAGCGCATCGCAGGACGGGGAAGGCTGCTGAAGTTGTTGGCCCAATTGTTGGCGTTGAGCTTGTCGTTGCGCAAGAACTCGAACAGATCGCCGTGCCAATGGTTGGTTCCGCTTTTGATGGAGGCGCTGATGATGCCGCCTTGGAAGTTGCCGAACTCGGCACTGGCGTTATTGGTGATCAGATTGAATTCTTGGATCGCGTCGGGGCTGGGAGCGAAACCGACTTCGTTGTCGGAGACTTGGTTGTTGTCCATACCGTCGAGCAGGAAGTTGTTGGCCTGTTCGCGGTTGCCGTTGATGTAGGGACGGCCGCCGTTGCCGGTGGGTTGGCCGTTGGTCATGCTCGAAGGATTCGGCTGCAC
>JAJPKR010000020.1 GCA_021323595.1 Terriglobia bacterium
ATCTGACCAACGTCCCGGTGAACGCCGGGCAGATCTGCGCGGCCACCGACCCCAGTTGCCCGCCGCCCTACAACCCCGAGCCCACCGGCGGCGTCGCGGTCACGCCCGTGATCACGTCAATCTCGCCGGCCCGGGGGCCCGTCTCGGGGACGGTCACCGTCACGATCGACGGCTCTGGGTTCGGGACCGGCGGCGAAACCGTCAGCGCCGGGTCGGGCATTGCGGTAACGGTTAATTCAACAAGCAACACCCAGATTCAGGCGAGCTTCCAGATCAGCAGCACCGCCGCGGGCGGGAACGCCGGGGTGACCGTCACGGTGTCCGGGCAAGTGAGCAACAGCGCGAACTTCTATGTCCAGATACCGTCCAGACTGTCCATCATCGCAGGCACTGACTCGACAACGTCTGAGACCACATGCTCTGCGGGCAGCTTTGGCACCGGGTGCGGCGTGACTCGTTCTTTTGTTTATCAAGTCGAGGACCAGGAGTCGCCGCCCCAGCCAATCGACTACCCTGGACTTCAGGTATGGGACTCCTTCGGGACGCCGTCGCCCAACGGCCTCGATGTAACCAGTTTCAACACCACGTGCACCCCGGCTAACACAGGCCCCTGTAACGTGACTACGAATGCGCAAGGAGAGTTTGGTGAAAACGCGCCAGGACTCAGCGTTTGTTCGACGGTGTGCTACGCCGGTGGGAGCTGCACAACGGGCGGCCCCACCACCGTCGCGCAAACGTACCACGTCGGCCCCAGCTCAATCGTCCAGACGATCTCCTACTTCTGCCAAAATATTACGGTAAACGGCCAATGAGCGCTGGAGTGTTCCGCGGTATTGGACCCGTCGCCTTGTTCCTCCTGGCCTTTGCGCCCGGCGGGGGCGCACGGCAGGCAGCCCCGGGAAACACCCAGGCCCGGCTCCGTGCGCCAGTGCAGAGCTACAGCATCAGTCGAGAGAGCTTCGTCGTTGCGCTTGCGGGCATAGGCGGCAAGTTCCATCTCCCTATGGGGATCGTCTGGGTCGATACGCCGTCGGCGCGTCGGCCACTGACTCTCTCCTGGCGGCGGACGACGGTCGGGAAGATCGTCGACGCCATCGCGGGGTCGCAGCCCGGCTACGCCGTGCGCACTGACGGCAACGTCGTACGCGTTTTTCCCGCCGCGTCCGTTCCGCAGCGGGAGAACTTCCTGGCGCTCAGGATCCCGGCCTACAATGCCCATAACGAATTTGTGGACGCTGCATCAAGGCAGCTTTGGGTTATGGCGAATAGGCTGGTCGCACCCCCCGCGCCGCCTCGCCATGCGGGTCTTCCCAGCGGCGTCGCCGGCAGCGGGGCATCCACTATCGAGGACCCGCAGGTCACCATCGCCCTGCGGAACGCCCGCATCGCGGATATTCTCGACGCGCTGGTCGTTTCCTCACCGAAGAAAATCTGGATCGTCACGTTCGAGGGGCGGCGGGCGCTGACGCCCACCGGATTCCGGAGAACGCGGACGCTGTGGACTCGTCAGCCGGTCCCAGATGGTCAACAGCCCACCTGGAATCTGCTTCATTGGGGCGATCCGGTTCCCAGGGCGCTGTTGACGTCGAGGTAGCGAGGGTGCGACTCCGAGCGCCGATTCGGGAATTGCGTCCTCGGTCACTGCAGCGGCAGACACGCGGGCCAGCGCTCGCCACGGCGCCGGCTGCGCCGCGACTGCGGTGAACGGCGAGTGGAACGCGGTGCCTTCAGCTTCCGCTGCGGCGACGGCTCGGGGTCACACCGCCGCTCCGCCGGTCAAGGCCGATCCGCCCGGCGACGCGGTGAACGCGCCCGAGGGGAAAGCGCCCAAATCGTCGGCCGCTGCCGCGCAGCGGCCGGAAAACGGGGGCAGGTCAGGCTGTCCCCGTTTGCAAAAGAGAAAATAGGGACAGATCAGGCTGTCCCCTTTTACGAGTGAGGCACTAGGGGACGGCGGGGCGGGGGGAGGCGGGCGCGCAGGTGATCGTGACCGCGGCGGGCTCGAGCCCCGGCGATACGGCGATCAATTGCACGTCCCCCGGCTGCTTGGTGGCCTGGACGATGGCCATGCACAGGCCATTGAAGGCGCGCCGGACATTGCCCTTGTCGGCTTCGTGACTGCTGGGATCGCCGTTGCCGACGCCGATGATGCGGCCGGTGGCGCCGGCGATGCCGGGACCGGTGGTAGCGAGCGCGCCGGCGGTGAGCCGGCCGAAGTAGCCCGGCAGGGCGGCGGTTTCCCCGCCCGCGCCGCCGGCGATATGGAAACGAATCTGATTGCCGGCGTAGGGCACGACGCGTCCTTGCGCGTCGGTCACCGCGGCGAACACCACGCTGACGTCCTCGCCGTCGGCGGCGATGCGCGCGCGGTCGGGGCGGAGGCGGATCGCGGCCGGCGCGCCGGTGGTTTCCCGGCGCGCGGTCAAGACGAGCTGGCCGCCGCGATAACCGCGCGCCTCGATCATGCCCGGCGCATACGGCACCTGCCAGGCCACATGATTGTCCCGCGAGACGGTTTGGGCGCCGGCGCTGCGCCCGTTCACGAACAGCTCGACGCGCTCCAGGTTGGAGTAGCACCAGACGGCGATCGGCTGGCCCTCACGCCCCGCCCAGTTCCAGTGCGGAAACAAGTGCAGCACCGGCCGCCCGCTCCACCAGGCCTGGTAGTAGTAATAGTTGTCCTTGGGGAAGCCGCAGGTATCCATGATCCCGAAGTGGGAGCTGATGCAGGGCCAGCCGTAGGGCGTCGGCTCGCCGCGATAATCGAAGCCGGTCCAGACGAAGCCGCCGGCCAGGAACGGCCGCGAATCGTACACCGGCCACCATTGTTCGGCGGTGGCGGCCCAAGGCGGCGCGTTGAGGTCGTAGGCGCTGACGTAGCCGCGGGCGGGATCGTTCTCGTAGATGCCGCGGGTGGAGACGGTGCTGCCGACTTCGGTGCCGATCGTGGGCTGATCGGGATGCTGCGCGTGATAGGCGTCGATCGCCTCGGCCTTGCCGTAATTGAAGCCCTGAATGTCCACGACCTCGGATAGTCCGCGACCCCAGGCGTAATTCATCGCCTCGGTCACGGGACGGGTGGGATCGAGCCGCCGCGCCAAGCGCTTCATGGCGGCCGCGATGCGCGCGCCGCGCGCCGTGCCCTGCAACGGCTCCTCGTTGCCGATGGACCAAACGATCACGCTGGGGTGGTTGCGGTCGCGCCGGATCAGTCGCTCCAGTTGGCTCAGGCCTTCGCGCGAGGAGGAGAACATCCGCGTCTCGTCCATCACCAGCATGCCCAGGCGGTCGCAGGCATCGAGCAGTTCGGGCGTCGGCGGATTGTGCGAGGTGCGATAGCCGTTGACGCCCATCTCCTTGAGCCGTTCGATGCGGTAGGCCTGGAGGCGGTCGGGCAGCGCCGCGCCGACGCCGGCATGGTCCTGGTGATTGCAGGTGCCGTGAACCTTGACCGGCCGGCCGTTGAGAAAGAAGCCGCGCGCCGGATCGTAACGGATCGAGCGAATGCCGAAGGTTTGCTCGTAGCGGTCGCTGATTTGCCCGCCGCTTTCGAGCGTGACGACGGCGCGATAGAGCGCGGGCGAATCCGGCGACCACGGCTGGGGATCGGCGACGGGCAGCCGCAGCACGACCTCCTGGACTTGCCAACCCGCCGCTGCCGGCAAGTCTTGCCGCCGGCGCGCCACGCCGCGGCCCTCGGGGTCCCGAAGCTCGACGGCGACGGTGCACGGCGCCGCTCGATCCTGCTCGTTGGCAACCTCCACGGCGACTTCGACCTCGGCCGTGGCGCCGTGGAGCGCGCTGCGAACGACCACGCCCCATTGCGGGATGTGCAGCGGCGCGGTCTTCACCAGCCAGACATGGCGATAGATGCCGGCGCCTTCGTAGAACCAGCCCTCCTGCTCGGTCGCATCCACGCGCACGACCAGCACGTTGTCGGCGCCGAACTCGACGAAATCGGTGATGTCGAAGCGGAACGGCGCGTAGCCGCTCATGTTGCGGCCGAGATAGTCGCCGTTGAGCGCGACCATGGCGTTGCGGAAAACGCCGTCGAACTCGAGCGAGAGCCGGCGGCCGGCGGCGCCGGCGGGAACGTGAAAGACCCGGCGATACCAGCCGATGCTCGTCTCCGGATAGGCGCGGCCAAGCGGCTTCGAACCGTGCCCGGTCAAGACCGGATCGTGAACGAAGGGCAGCTCCACGGCCCAGTCATGCGGCAGGTCCAAGGCGCGCCAATGCGAGTCGTCGAATTTCAGGCGCGAGGGCGCGAAGAGCTCGCCGGTCTTGGCGAACTCGGCGGAAACATAGGGCGCCGAGTCGCCGAAGCCGAAGTCCTTGTCAGGGTCGGCGGCGTTGCCCAGATGAAAGCGCCAGCCGAAGTCGAAGAGCAGCCGCTCGCGCGGGGCGCCTTGCGGCGCCGCGTTCGGCTGGCCGGTGGCGGCCGCCTGCGTTTCCGGCGCGGACGGTTCGGCGGCGTTCGCCGCTTTCGGCAGGAGCGCCGCGCCGGTGGCGGCGGCGCTGGATTTGAGGAAGTTCCTGCGCGTCCAATCGGTCATGGCGTGAGTCCTTTCGGTTAAGTAGCGGATTCTATCAGAGGGGCGGAGAGCGGGGAGCCGGCCCAGGCGCGGCTAGCCGCGAAGCGACTCGAGCGCGGCAACCGCCCAAAGGTAATAGGCGACGTGCGGGCTCCAGTATTCGCAGGTGCGCCAGTCCAGGCGCAGCTCGCGATCGAGCACCGGCTGGTCGGCGGCATTGCCGGCGATGCCATTCATGATGCCGCCGGGAATCAGGCCGACGAACCGCGAATGCGGGTAGGGCTGGCGCACGCCCAAGCCGGTGATCTGCGAGGCGCCGAAGGGGTTGGCGCCGGCGATCCATTCCAATTGCCGGTAGGCCAGCGCCCGATACTCCTCGCGCGCGGAGCCGGCCGCGGCGGCCGCAAAGCGCGCCAGCAAGAGCGCGTGCGCCGCCAAGTGGCAATTGGCGCCTTGCCACCAAAACTGCCTGCGCACCGGCAGGAAGTAGCGGTAGAGCAACGAGCCCGCGAGGGGCCGGTAGGTTTCGTCGCTCAGCGGCGCGGTGTAGAGGCCGGTGGGAACGATGCCGTAGGCGTTGCGCGCCGCCAGCGGCCGCACGTAGTCCTCCAAGTACGTCTGGACGGCGGCGAGCCAGGCGCGGCGCTCGGGGGCCCGCGGCAGCGCGTCATGCAGCGCCAGGAGCGCGAGCGCGGGCGCCGCGGAGTTCACGATATCCACGAACGGCGCGGCGCCGTCCATCCAGTAGCCGCGTACGTGGCTTTGATCGTATGCGTAGCCGGCTTGCTGGCGCGCCAGCAGCTCCGCCGCCAGGCGGCGGCCTTCGGCATGGAACTCAGGCTCGCCGGTGGCGCCGATCCATTCCGCCGCGGCCAGCGCCCACCACGCCGTCGCCGCCGTCGAGCCGCGGCGGCTCGAGCCGTTCCAGGCGCGCCGGCTCGCCGCCAGCGTGCGCGCCGCGTAGGCCGGATCCGCGGAGGCAAATTCCCGCGCCGCCAGCGCTTGCAACGCGGTGAAGATGGCGGCGGTCTGCTCGGTTTTTTCCGGGTTCAGAAAACGGTCATCGGCGGTGCCGGTAACGTTGTCGGTCCAATGGTTGTCGCTGTTGTCGCCGTTGAGGCCGCCGGCGACGTCGTGCCAGACGCGGCCGTCGCGATCCTGCATCTTCAAGAAGAAGGTGTTGCCGTGGCGCGCCTCCTCGAGCAGCGCCTCGCCGCTCGGATCGCCGGGCCGCGGCGCGGCCAGGCAGCGGCGCAGCTGCAGCAGGGCGACGGCGTTGAGCATGGTGGTGTCCATCCATTTGCGCAGGTCGCCGGCATCGTGCCAGCCGCCGGTGGTATCCACATGCTCGCCGGTGTCGCGCCGCCGCGCGTCATCCAAATGGCAGGCGTCATGAACGCCGGGCACGGCGACGCCACAGCGCTGGTAGCGGTAATAGCCGACGACGGTGGGCAGGGTGCGGCGCCAGACATCGGCGGCGATGAAGAACGGCACCGAGCGCTCCGGGCTGTGTTCGTGATCGCCCGCGCCGAGCGAGAGCTGATACAGGCCCGGCTGCCGCAGGCGGGAAAAGTCCGCGAGTTGCGCGGGGCCGAAATCGGAGGCCACCGGCCGCAGCCGGCCGCGCAGCACCGGCCGCCACGCGCCGACATCCCAAACCGTAAACTCCGCCGGCCCTTCCTGGCCGCGCACGACCGCCGTCTTGGCCGCTTCCGGGAGAAAGCCGAAATGATTGACGCCGATGCGCGGGGCGGCGGCGGCGGTTTCCCGCGTCACCGGCGCGAACTCCGGCGGGCCTTGCTGGGCGGCCAGCACGGCGGGCGCCGCTGCCAAGGTCGTCAAGAATCGCCGTCGCTTCACGATTTTTTCCTGCGCGAGTGAGCTCGCGCCGGTTGGCATTATAACGGCGGAAAGGCGCCGCATGCCGCCCGCGGCCGAGGGCGAAGGGCCGATGGCGGACGAGCGCCCGGCGCGGCCAAGCGCCAGGGCCGATCGCGGGCGGCGCGCCTTCCGTATACTCACCTCATGGGTCCGTGTGTGCGCGGTCGCGCGCGCCGTCGCGGCGCGATCGCGATCGTCATCGGTTGGCTCGCCCTCGCGGCGTGGCCCCAGACGAGCGCGCCGGCGCCGCCGGCGCCGGCCGCCGCCGCGCCCGCGGCCATGCCGGCCCACGTGCCGGGGCCGGTGCTGATCCTGCCCTTCGACAACCAGTCGCCGGACGACAACCTCGACTGGATCGGCGAGAGTTTCGCGCAGGCGGTGGGCGATGCCCTGACCGCCGGCGGCCAGCAAGTCTTCAACCGGCAAGAGCGCAACGAGGCGTTCGATCAGGCGGGCATTCCCCTGCTCTCGACTCTGAGCCAGGCGACGCTGATCACCGTCGCCAACAACGTGGATGCCTCGTGGCTCGTCTTCGGCGCCTACAATTACACGCCGCCGGCGCCGCCGCCGGCGAACGCTCATGCCGCCGCGCCGGCGCCGGCGGCGGCCGGCGTCTTCACGGTTTCGGCGACGCTCATCGACCTCGAGCACGATCATCTGGTGCGGCTGACGGCGCCGGCGGCGCCGCTCGAAGACCTGGAAAACATCGAGGCGCGGCTGGCGTGGCAGATCCTGCGCCGCATCGCGCCCGCCTCGACGCTGACGGCGGCGCAGATCGAGGCGCAACAGCAGCGGGTGCCGCTGCCCGCGTACGAGAGTTTCATCCGCGGCGTCTTGGCCGGCGCGCCGGCGACGCAACTGAAGTTCTATCTCGCGGCGCTGCGGGCCGCGCCCGATTACAGCCGCGCGATTTATCGCACCGGGCTGTGGTACTTCAACAACGACGATTACAAGACCGCGCTGCTCTGGCTGCCGAAGGTGCATCCGGACGATCCCGACTATCCGCGGGCGCTGTTTCTGGCGGGCCAGGCGGCCTATGAGCTGGGCCAATACTCGCGGGCTGCGGAGTTCGACCGCATTCTCGCCGAGCAGTGGCCGCTGCCCGAGGTCCTCAACAACTGGGCCTTGGCCGAGGCGCGGCTGCGCGATCCGCAGGCGGTGGCGCTGCTGCAGCGCGCCTTGGGCGTGCAGCCCGGTGATCCCGATCTCGAGGCCAACCTCGCCGCCGTGCAATGCCGGCTGGGACATCGCCAGGCGGCGCTGGAGGCGGCGCGGCGGGCGCTGGCCGCCGCGCCGGACGACGACACCACCGCCTTCCTCGCCGCGCTTTCGCGGCCGCGGGCCCGCTGCCCGGACGCGCGCGCCACCAACGCCCTCGAAAACCTGGCGACCGATTTCCCCATCGACAGCTTCCGCCAGCTGGCGGCGGTGATGGTGCAATTCAACGCCGCACGCGCCCGCAGCCTGCCCAGCGGCGACCGCCTGGCCTTCCACCTCGAGCAAGGCAACGATTTTTTGGCCAAGGGCGCGCTTCAGGCCGCAGAAAAGGAGTTCCTGGCGGCGCTGGCCCTCGATGCGCACGATCCGCGCGCGCATCTTGGCTTGGCGCATCTGTATCTGCTGCAGCAACGATGGCCGGCCGCGCGCGCGCAATTGGCCGTGCTCGAAGCGATCGCCCCGCGCGACCCGCAAGTGCGCGCGCTCAAGGCGCAACTGGAGACGCGCCGGCGCTAGCCCGGCCCCGGCGCGGCCGGCGACGGCCCCGGCCTTGGCCGGCGGGCGCCGGGCGCGATAGGATGGGTGTTCCTGGCCCGCCTGCCCGCGCATGATCAATCTCCTCGTCATCGCCGCGATCGTGCTGGTCTTCGCGCATGTGCGCTGGACGCAGCGCCGGCGCGGCTATCCCGATCCAACCATTTTGGTCCGCGACATCGGCCTGGCCGCGGCGGGCCTCTATGTCGTCATCGAAGGCTCGCGCTTCGCGGTGGATTACGCCTGGTGGCGCCAGCTCGGGCAATTGGCGACGTTCTGGCAGTATTTGCGGATCCGCTGGCTGCCGCAGACGGCGGGGGCGCTGCTCGGCATCGCGCTCTTCGTCACTGCGTTTCGCTGGGCGCGTCATCGCGTGCAGAGCCAAGTCAGCCGCACGCGCCTGTTTGGCTTGGCGGGGCACGCCGCGGCGATCGTGCTGGGGGTTATTTTGGCGTGGGGCTTGCTCGACCCCTGGACGATCGTCTTATACCTCGGCAGCGAGCCGGCGAGCGGGTATCGCGACCCGATCTTCGGCCACGGGCTGGCGTTCTACATGTTCCGCCTGCCGTTCTACGAGATGGTCTTCGGCTGGCTGGCCGCGCTCGCGATCCTGGCGCTCGTCCTTTTCGCCGGCGCGACGGCGATCGCCGGCTCGGCGGGGCGGGTGCAGGAATGGCGGGAGCGGCTGATGGCGCAGGCCGCCGGGGGGTACTCGACGCGGCCGGTGGTGGTGCACCGCCTCGCGGACCAAGAGCCGGGTTCGCTCGACGGCGTCATCCGCTGCGGCGCCATCGTGCTGCTGGTGATTTTCGCGGTGGCGCAGTGGTTCGCGCGGTATTCGATCCTCTATTCGAGCCACGACTTTCTCTACGGCGCCGATTTCGTGGACCGCACCTGGGGTCTGCCTTTCTACTGGGCGCAAATCGCCGCCGCCTTGGCGCTGGCCGTGGCCATCGCCACCGAACCGCTTTGGAACACGCTGGGCAAGCTGCACGGGGACCAGTGGCGGGGGCTGCACACCCGCCGCGTTTCCGAGAAAGTCGTGGCGGGGGCGGTGGCCGCGGTCTTTTTGGTCATGCTGATCCTGCCCTCGGTCGTGGAAGCGACGGTGCGGCAGATCTACGTGCACCCGAACGAACTCACCCTCGAGCGGCCCTACATCGCCGACCACATCCGCGCCACGTGGATGGCCTACGACATCGCGCAAACGTCCCATGAAGAGCCGTTCACGCCGCGCGCGGCCTCGACCCTCGATCTGAGCCAGTACGCCAACACCGCCGATAACATCCGCATCTGGGACTGGCAGCAGTTCCACGACAACATCACCCAGCTCCAGGCCCTGCGGCCGTATTACACCTTTCCCGACACCGACTTCGACCGCTACCCCATCGGCGGCCAGGTGCGGCAGACCATGATTTCCGCGCGGGAGCTCGACACCGGCCTGCTGCCACCGCAGGCGCAGACCTGGGTCAACTTGAACTTCCAATACACGCACGGCTACGGCGCGGTCGCCGCCCTGGTCAACGCCGCCAACGAGGAGGGCCAGCCGGAGCTGTTCTTGAAGGACGCGCCGCCGACCAGTTCCCTGCCCGAGTTTCAGTTGAAGCAGCCGCGCATCTATTTCGGCGAGCAGACGGACCGGCCCGTGTTCGTGGACACCTTGCAGCAAGAATTCGACTACCCGAAGGGCGACGAAAACACCTACACGACTTACGCCGGCAGCGCCGGCATCTCCGTCGGCAGCTTCTTGTGGCGCTTCGCGGCGGCGGTGGACCGCAACGACTGGAACATCCTGCTGACGCAATACCTGACAAGCGGCTCGCGGCTGCTGTTACACCGCCAGATCGTGGCGCGGGTGCAGCGGCTGGCGCCCTTCCTCATGCTCGACTCCGATCCCTACCTGGTCGTGAACCGGCAAGGCGACTTGTACTGGATGCTCGACGCCTACACGCAATCCGACCTGCATCCCTTCTCCGAACCGGTGGATCTGGGCGATCGCGAGCTGAATTACATCCGCAACAGCGTCAAGATCACGATCAACGCCTATAACGGCGCGGTTCGCTTTTACGTCTTCGATCCGCAGGACCCGGTGCTGGCGGCGTACCGGCATGTCTTCCCCGAGCTGTTCCGGCCGCGGTCGGCGATGCCCGCCGACCTGCTCCAGCACATCCGCTATCCGGAGACGATCTTCAACATCCAGGCGCAGATCTACCGCGTTTATCACATGCAGGATCCGCGCGTCTTCTATAACAAGGAAGACAAGTGGGACATCGCCAAGCAGATCGTCTCGCAGGAGCAGACCAGCCCGACCAATCCTTACTACGTGATGCTGCAGTTGCCGGGCGAGCAGAAGGCCGAGTTCGTGCTAATGCTGCCGTTCACGCCCAGCAACCGCGACAACCTCATCGCCTGGATCGCGGCGCGCTGCGATCCCGCCCATTACGGCCAGATCATCTTCTATCGGTTGCCGAAGGATCAGCTGGTGTACGGGCCGCTGCAGATCGAGAGCCGGGTGGACCAGAACCGCGACATCAGCAAGGACCTCAGCCTCTGGAACCAGCAAGGCAGCCGGGTGATTCGCGCCAACACGCTGGTGCTGCCGGTGGATGGGACGTTTCTCTATGTCGAGCCGATTTACATTCAAGCCACGCAGGCGCACCTGCCGGAGCTGAAGAAGCTGGTGCTGGCGATCGGCGACCGCCTGATCTACAGCGACACGTTGCCGCAAGCGATCGCCGCGCTGGCGCAGCCGGCGGCCGGCGAGTCGGCCAATGCCGGCGGCGCGGCGGCCCCGGCGCCCGGGGCCGCGCCCACGGCGGCGCCCACAACGGCGAATGCCGCGTTGCCGGCGACGCCCGCCGACCGCGTGCCCGCCGCCGTGCTCCGGGCGATTCAGGGACACATGGAGCGCTATCGGCAGCTCACCGCCCAGGGCCAGCTCGCGGCCGCCGGACGGGAGCTGCAAGCGATCGACGAAGAGCTGCAGCGCGCGCTGCATGCGAGACCGCACTGATCGCGCGGCGATATTCTGGAGACATGGAGCGGCGCGCGATTCAGGCGAGCGACGGCCTGCTGATCGTGGACGTGCAGCGCGATTTCCTGCCGGGCGGCGCGCTGGCGGTGCCCGGCGGCGATGGCGTCGTGGCGCCGCTGAATGCTTGGATCGCGCGCTTCCGCGCGGCGCAGGCGCAGCCGCGCGTCTATGCGTCGCGGGATTGGCATCCGCCCAACAGCCGCCATTTCCGCCCTGCCGGCCCATGGCCGCCCCATTGCGTGCAAGGGACGCCGGGCGCGGCCTTTGCCGCGAATCTGGCGCAGCCGCCGGCGGCGATCGTGATCTCCAAGGGCACGCGCGCCGACGAAGACGGCTACTCCGCATTTGACGGCCGCGACGCCGCAGGAACGCCCCTCGCCGAGCGGCTGCGCCAGGACGGGATCGCGCGCCTCTGGATTGGCGGGCTGGCGACGGATTATTGCGTGCGCGCTTCCGCGCTCGCGGCGCGGCAGCACGGCTGGCCGGTGATGCTGCTCGGCGATGCGATCCGCGCCGTCGAAGCGCAGGCGGGCGATGGCGAGCGCGCACTGGCCGAGTTGCGGCGGGCCGGCGTGCAGGTGGTCACGGAGTAGCGGACGGGCGGGCGGCTATTCTGGTAGCGTGAGCACTCCCGAAACGATCACCGCCGATGTCGAAGCAGCAGTGCGCCAACGGCTGACCACCATCCCCATCTTTAAAACTCTCGGGTTCCAGAACCTGCGCCTGGGCCCGGGATGGTGCGAAGCGTTTGTCCCGCGACAGGCCGCCTACGACGGCATTTACGAAACCTTTCACGGCGGCATGATGATGACCGTCGCCGACTCGCTCGCCGCCGCCGCGATCTTGACCGTGTGCGGCGCCGAAAGCCGCATCGCGACGACGGACATGAACATACGGTTTCTCGCGCCGGCGCGCAGCGGGATTCGCGTGCGCGCGCAGGTGATCAAGCGCGGCCGCACGCTCGTGCCCGTCAACGCCGAGCTGTGGGATGAATCCGGAGCCCTGGTCGCGCTCGCGCAGGTGACCTACATGCGGCTGGATGCCGGCAGCTGACCGCGCCGAGGCGCGGAGCGGGGCCCGGATCTCGGGACCGGCCGAAGGCGGCGCGGGCGGCTAGAAGCGTTGCGCTTGGGTGATAGCGCCGGCCATAGATGCGCGGACCCGGCGATGCAACGTTCAGCGCGCGGCGAGGGCGTGCGGCATGCGCCGCGCTTCCACGACATCGGCGAGAGCGCGGGCGTTGGCCTCGGCCGCGGGCCAGCCGCCATCGCCGACGGGATAGCCGGGGATGCCGATGGCGTCGGCGCCGGCCTCGAAGTACGCGGCGGCGGTAGCGGGCGCGGTGCCGCCGGCGGCGACCATGCGCACCTGCGGCAGCGGGCCTTTGAGCAGCTTGAGGTAGCGCGGGCCGCCGACGGGATCGCAGGGAAAGACCTTCACGAGATCCGCGCCGCGCTCCCAGGCGGCCACGATCTCGCTGGGCGTGAGGGCCCCGGGAATGGAGACCGCCGAATAGCGCTTGGCCATCTCGATCACCGCGGCGTTGGTGTTGGGGCTGACGATGAAGCGCGCGCCCGCCAGCAGCGCCGCGCGGCACGACTCGACGTCGAGCACCGAGCCGGCGCCGAAGATCGCGCGATCGCCGTGCCGCTCGAGCGCCCCCTCCAGCACCTTGAGGCCGCCGGGAATCGTCAGGGTGATCTCGATGATCGGGAGCCCGGCGGCGACGAGAAGATCCACGGCGCGCCCGGCCGCCTCCGCCGTCGCCCCGCGCACGACGGTGATGATGTTGCCCTGAAAGGTTGCGCTCAAGCCTTCCTGCTTCGACATGGAATCATTTTAGATCGGACGAATAAACGGCGCTCAGGCACCGGCATCGGGGAGGCGGCGGGCGCCGCGGCGGCGCAGGCGGAGCCGCGGCTAGCTCTTGGGCGCCTGCGCCGGACGCATGACGGCCACGATCACCAGCCGGTTGCGCTCATCCAAATGGAACTGGATGCCCTGGCGATAATAAAGCCACCCGGTATGGAAGCGGCGCTCGAGCGCGTGCGGCTCGTCGCTGCCCGCGGGCTCGCCCCAGGCGGCCACGATCTCGTCGCGGCTGGCGCCGAAGCCGATGCCGCGCTCGGCGTGAACGGCGGCGGCGCGATGGCCGGCCCAATCGCCGAAGAAAAACAAGACATCGGCGCGCCCGTGCGGCACGACAAAATCCACCTCGATGCCCAGGTCGGGATAGACGTAGAGGTAGGAGAGCGGGAGATGCTCGATGATCTTGGGCGGCGCGCCCAGGCCGGCGCGCACTTGTTCCGGGCTGGCGCCCAGCGCCAGCCGCTCCGTGCCGCGCCCCGCAACCACCAATTCCATCGCCCGTCACCGAAGGCAGGGCGCGCGCCGCGCGCGCTGCACCCCGCCGTCCCGGCCGCGCCCGCTGCTAGGCGGTGCGGCCCATTTCCGCGCTGGCGGCTTGCGACGCCGCGCCCGCCTGCGCCGCCGCCAGCCGCGCGGTCAGCACGCGGTACGGCGAGCAGGAAACATAGTTGAGCCCGGTCTTCGAGAAGAACTCGACCGAAGCCGGATCGCCGCCGTGCTCGCCGCAGATGCCGACCTTCAGCTCCGGCCGCGCCTTGCGGCCCGCCTCCGTCGCCATGCGCACCAACTGGCCCACGCCGACTTGGTCGATGGTCGCGAAGGGATCCTGCTTGAGCACGCCCTGGCCGATGTAGATGGGCAGGATCTTGCCGATATCGTCGCGCGAAAAGCCGTAGGTGGTCTGCGTCAGGTCGTTGGTGCCGAAGCTGAAGAACTGCGCCTCGGCGGCGATGTCGCCGGCGACCAGCGCCGCCCGCGGCAGCTCGATCATGGTGCCCACCAGGTACTCGACCTTGCTCCCTTGCGCCTCGAAGACCTCGGCGGCGACGCGGTGCACGATCTCCTTCTGCATCGCCAGCTCGCGCGCCGTGGCGACGAGCGGGATCATGATTTCCGGCTTGACCACCATGCCCTTCTTCGCCACCGCGACGGCGGCTTCGAAGATGGCGCGCGCCTGCATCTCGGTGATCTCGGGATAGAGAATGCCGAGGCGGCAGCCGCGCAGGCCGAGCATGGGATTGATCTCGTGCAGCTCCTGCACGCGGCGCAGCAGGCGCTCGAGATCGGCGGCGGCGGCGACGCCGTAGTCGGCGTATTTCTTGCGCATCTCGGCCGACACCTTGCGCTTGGCGGCGCCCGCGGCCAGGCGCAGGCGCTCGAGATCCACCATGATCTCTTCCCGCTGCGGCAGAAATTCGTGGAGCGGCGGATCGAGCGTGCGGATGGTGACGGGAAAGCCGTTCATGGCCTCGAAGATGCCGGCGAAATCGCGCCGCTGGAGCGGCAGCAGCTTCTTTAGCGCGGCGCGGCGCTGCTTTTCGTCGGCAGCCAGGATCATGGCGCGCATGTGCTGGATCTTGCCCTCGCCGAAGAACATGTGCTCGGTGCGGCAAAGGCCGATGCCTTCGGCGCCGAAGGCGCGGGCGGCCTGGGCATCGCGGGGAATGTCGGCATTGGCGCGCACGCCCAGCTTGCGGAACGGCTCGGCCCAGCCCATGAATTCTATCAGCATGGGATCGTTCGGGTCGGCCGGCACGGTCGGCAGCTTGCCCGCGAAGACCTGGCCGGCCGAGCCGTCGATCGAGAGCCAGTCGCCCTCGCGGTACACCTTCTTGCCGACGACCATTTCCTTCTCGTGCTCGCGCACGGAGATGCTCCCCGCCCCCGCCACGCAGCACTTGCCCATGCCGCGGGTAACGACGGCGGCGTGGCTGGTCATGCCGCCGCGCGAGGTGAGAATGCCGGCGGCGACTTCCATGCCGTGGATGTCCTCGGGCGTGGTCTCGGCGCGGACCAAAATCGTCGGGCCCTTCTTCGCCTGCGCCCAGGCGACGGCCTCGGCGGCGGTGAAGACGATCTGGCCGACGGCGGCGCCGGGCGAGGCGGGCAGGCCGTGCGCGATCGGCGCGGCGGTCTTCAGCGCCTTGGGATCGAAGCGCGGGAACAGCAGCTCGTACACCTGGTTGGCGTCCACGCGGAAGATCGCTTCCTGCTTGTCGATCAGCCCTTCGGCGACCATATCCATCGCGATTTTCAAGGCGGCGCGGCCGGTGCGCTTGCCATTGCGCGTTTGCAGCATGTACAGCCGGCCGTCTTGAATCGTGAACTCGAAGTCCTGCATGTCGCGGTAGTGCCGCTCCAGCCGCGAGGTGATTTCGCGCAGCTGCTCGTAGACGCCGGGCATGATCTTTTTCAGTTCGGAGATGTGCACCGGGGTGCGAATGCCGGCCACCACGTCTTCACCCTGCGCGTTCATCAGAAACTCGCCGTAGAACTCCTTCTCGCCGGTGGCGGGATTGCGCGTGAAGCCGACGCCGGTGCCGCTGGTGTCGCCCAGGTTGCCGAAGACCATCGCCTGCACGTTCACCGCCGTGCCGAGGTCGTCGGAGATGTTATTGATGCGGCGGTAGGCGAAGGCGCGGGGATTGAACCAGGAGCGGAAGACCGCGTCGCGCGCCATCTGCAGTTGCGCGTAGGGGTCCTGCGGAAATTCCTGCTTGGCGTGCTGCTGGATCGCTTTCTTGTAGCCGGCGATGATGGCCTTGAGATCGGCGGCGTCAAGCTCGGTGTCGAGCTTGACCCGGCGCTGCCGCTTGCGCGCCTCGAAGACGGCGTCGAAAACGGATTTCTCGACCTCCAGCACCACGTTGCCGAACATCTGGATGAGGCGGCGATAGGAGTCGTAGGCGAAGCGCGGATTGTTGCTGCGGCGCGCCAATCCCTCGACGCTGCGGTCGTTGAGGCCGAGGTTGAGGATCGTATCCATCATGCCGGGCATGGAAAATTTGGCGCCGCTGCGCACGCTGACCAGCAGCGGATTGCCAGCGTCGCCGAGCTTCTGGCCCTGCAACTCCTCGAGCCGGGTCAGCATTTGCCGCGTCTGCTCCTCGACCTCGGGCGAAACCTTGCGCCCGCGCCGGAAATACTCGCGGCACGCCTCGGTGGAGAGGGTGAAGCCGGGGGGCACGGGCAGGCCGGCGTTCGTCATCTCCGCCAGGCCGGCGCCTTTGCCGCCCAGCTCGTCTTTCATCTTGCCGTTCCCTTCCGCCTTGCCGTTGCCGAAGAAGTACGCGTATTTCGCCATGAGGTCGCTCCGTGTGACGCCTTCCAGAATATCAGCCCGCCGGGCGTCGCGCTCAGGCGCCGGGAATGACGATGAGGGCGAAATCGGCGAGGCGCGAGAGTTCGTCGCCGGCCCAGGCGAGCAGCGCCAGGCGATTGGCGCGCAAGTCCGGATCGGGGTCGTTCACGCGCACGGCGTTGAAAAATTCCTCGAGCAGCGGCCCCAGCGCGGCGATGGCCGCCAGCTCTTGGCGGTAGGCGGCGGCGCCGGCGGCGGCGGGGCGCGCGGCGACGAGGTCGCGCACGGCATTGGCCAGCGCCTGTTCGGCGGGGGCGAGGAGACGATCGTCGCGCACGGTGCGGGCCCGCCACTGCTCCGCGCCGCCTTCCTTGCGCACGATATTGCGGATGCGCTTGAGCGCGCCGGCCACGCGGGCGAACAGTTCCGGCTGCTGGCGGCGCGCGGCGGCCAGCGCCTCGGCGCGCGCGCCCGCATCCACGGGATCGTCGGCGCCGGCCGCCAGCACCGCGGCCGCTTCGTCGGCCGCGCGCGCCTCCACCTCCCGCAGGTAAAACTCCTGGCGCTCGCGGAAGAACTCGAGCAGCGCCGGCTGCGCCGCCGCCATATCGCCCAGACCCGAGTCGAAGGCCACCAGCGCCTCGCCCACGGCCATCGCCAGCGAGAGGCGGCAGGCGCGGCGGCGCAAGATGCGAATCACGCCGTTGGCGGCGCGGCGCAGCGCGAAGGGATCGCGCGAGCCGGTCGGCGCCTCGCCGATGAGGAACATGCCGGCCAGGGTGTCGAGCTTGTCGGCCAGCGCCACCGCCGCGCCGGCGGCGCCGCGCGGCACTTCGCCGTCGGCGGCGAGCGGCAGGTAATGGTCGTACACCGCCTGCCAGACTTCTTCTTGGACGCCTTCGGCGCGCAAATACAGCCCGCCCATGACCCCCTGCAGTTCGGTGAACTCCTTGACCAGCTCGGTGGTCAGATCGCACTTCGCCAGGCGCGCGGCTTCGGCGGCGGCATCGGCGCCGGCTCCCACATACGGGGCCAGGAACGCGGCCAGGCGGGCGATGCGCTCGGACTTTTCGAAGTAGGTGCCGAGCTTGGCTTGAAAGGTGACGTGCTTGAGGTCGTCGCGGCGGCTGGCCAGCGGCCGCTTGCGGTCGGTCCGCCAAAAGAAGCGGGCGTCGTTGAAGCGCGCGCGCAGCACGCGTTCGTGGCCGTGGCGGATCAAGCCGTCGCGGTCGGCGTCGAGATCCATGACCGCGAGAAAGCCCGGCGCGAGCGCGCCGCCGCCGGCGCGCACGGCGAAATACTTTTGATGGTCGCGCATCACCGTGGTCAGCACTTCCGCCGGCAGTTCGAGAAACGCGGCGTCGAAGCCGCCGCGCAGGACGGTCGGGAACTCGCAGAGATTGACCAGGGTTTCGAGCAGCGCGGCGTCGGGAATCGCGCTCACGCCGCCGGCGGCGGCGGCGGCCAGCCCGGCTTCAATGCGCTGCCGGCGCGCCGCCGGCGCGGCCAGCACGCCCGCGCGCTCGAGCGCCGCTTCATAGGCGTCGGCGGCAGCGATCTCGACCGCGCCGGCGCCGAGCGTGCGATGGCCGCGCGAGGCGCGGCCGGCGGCGATGCCGCCGAGCGCCAGCGCCAGCGGCGTCTCGCCGTGCAGCGCCAGCAGCCAGCGGATCGGGCGCACGAAGGCCAGCCCGTCGCCATCCCAGCGCATCGTCTTGGGCAGATCCGCCGCGGCGAGCACGCGCCGCAGGATCTCGGCCAGCAGGTCGGCAAGCTCGCGGCCGGCGGCGCGGCGCTTGAGCGCCGCGTATTCGCCCTTGGGCGTGGCAGCGCGATACAGCGCTTCGGGGGCCGCGCCCTGCTTGGCGGCGAACCCCGCCGCTTGCGGCGTGGGCCGTCCGTCCGCGCCGAAGGCGAGGCGCGCCGGCGGGCCCAAGACCTCTTCTTCGCGATCCGGTTGCCGCGCCTGCACCGCGGCCAGCCGCAGCGCCAGCCGGCGCGGCGTGTAGAAGACGCGCGGCTCGGCGTCGCCGGCGATCAGGGCCGCCGCTTGCAGCTCGCGCGCGACGGCTTGCGCCCAGCCGTTCGCCAGCCCCGCCAGCCAGCGCGCGGGAATCTCCTCGCAGCCGATCTCAATCAATAAGGACGCCGGAGCCATGGGAATCCTTTATATTCCCATGCCGGCGCGGGGACGGGCCAAGCCCGGGGACTTCCCCTTGGCGGCTCGCGCAGGAGCGCCGGACGCGGCTGGCGACCTCAGCGCCGCCGTGGCCGCCGGCCTCGCTCGTTCCTAGAACCAGTCTCATAGATAGCCAAGGGGAGGGAAAGCTGAGATGCTGGGGTTGCTCTGGGTGCTTCGCAAGCGGCGATGCGGGGACGATGGGAACTCAGCGAGGAACAGTGGGCCGCGGTGGAACCGGTGCTGCGGCCACAGCGGCGTAGCGATGGTCGGGGACGCCCCTGGCATGACACGCGCGCGGTGCTGAACGGAGTCTTGTGGGTGCTAGGAACGGGCGCGCAATGGCGGGAGCTGCCGGAGCGATATCCGCCGTACCAGACCTGCCACCGACGGTTTCAGCAACGGGTGCGCAGCGGCAAGTTGGAAGCGGCGCTGCGACGCCTGGGCAGCCGATTACACGAGCGGGACCAACTGAATCTGGACGAAGCGTTCGTGGATGCCACCTTCGCGAGCGCCAAAAAGGGGCTTCGCGGTCGGGCCGGCGCGGCAAGGGCAGCAAAATCATCGTTGTCGCCGCTGGTAACAGTCTTCCTCTCGCCGTTGCTGTCGACAGCGCTTCGCCGGCCGAATGCCAGCTTGTGGAGGACGTTTTGGCAGGAAGCTTCCTTGACCGCCGGCCCGCCCGCCTCATCGGCGACAAAGCCTACGACTCGGACCAGCTCGACCGCAAGCCCGCCGAGACCTACGGCATCGCAATGATCGCCCCCAATCGCCGCCGTCGCGGCCGCACCCAGGACGGGAGACCCCTGCGTCGCTATCACCGCCGCTGGAAGGTCGAACGGCTCTTCGCCTGGCTGCACCACTACCACCGCCTCGTCACCCGATGGGAGTACCACATCGAAAACTTCCTCGGCTTCGCCCGCCTCGGCTGCCTTCACCTCCTCCTTCGGTATTTATGAGACCGGCTCTAGTCCGCCTCGGGCACCGCGATCTGCTTACAGCCCTGCGGCTGAATGATCACGCTAGAGATGTACCTCTGGTCCTTGTCGGGAAGGGATTTGAATGCCCTTTCAAACCGAGATGGATCCGCTCGGCAGATTCGCGATACCAAACTCGGGTAGGGATCGTTCGGGGTGAGAATGGCGATCTGCCCGTATTGAATGAATGCGGCAAGGAATTCCGGATGCAGCCTCAGCGCACGGGCCAAGTTTTCGCTCAAATGCCAATATGCCCGACCGACAGCGATGATGTCGCTGTCGGTCTCATCTTCGAATATGGAGCCGGCGAGTCGCAACAGTTCCGTTTGGTCGCAATCCCACTTCGGAATGTTTCTGAGCAGGCCCAACGCCGCATTCGCGTCCCTCGGCCTCAACGCCATGAGCCTAGTGTAATAAACGATCCGACCGACCCGGTCCGGGTGATCGATGCGGTCGAAGTTGGTTTTTGCGCACTTAACAGAGCGACACCGCGCGATCGCCACCAGCGCCCGCGCCTCGGATATTGACACCTTTCCCGTGCACCGGGTTGGCGCGGGTTTTGCCGCACAAGCAAGCAGGAGAACTCCAAGCAGCGGTATGCGCATTACGGATGCTCCATATTGGCTGCGGCTTCCAGGAAAACCTCAAACGACATCTGCGGCGCTGGGGCACTCAACCCGGTAGCTTGCCCGAAGGATGAATACATGCTGCACGCCACTACACTGCAGCCTTCTGAAATCGGTGTGCCAGCACGCGTGAAGCCTGTGATGTTGCCGAATCCGCTTCGGTGAAGCTCAGCGGAACTGATGTAGGAGAGCTTCGTAAACGGGTCCGAGCCGCCCAACGCCTTCACCTTTCCGAAACCAGTTGCCGGGCCAGAGAGGAGGATCGCCGGGTATCTCCCCCTGTGCATAATGCGGGATCCGATGTAGAGGCCAGCACGAATGGTCCCGTACCTGCCGCTCGATGGCGTCGTTTTAGCAAGGAACGTGCCGGCTGTGTGCCAGCTAACCTTGCCGTCCTTGCCTTTGCTCCCGACGTAAACGGTTGCAGTTGCGTTGTAGTTCTTCTGGCCCTCCACGCCCGTGAACTGGTCGTCGTACTGTCCCTTGCTGTTCTTGTGCCGGTTCTGAATCTGAATGGCCACCTCACACTCTGTGGTGGATTTGTCTTTCGAATTGCAGGCATTCATGCCAGTTGGATCCGTCAAGGTCACTGGGCTGTTCAGCACATAGCTGTACATGTTCCAGTCTTGCGGATTCAGCTCATGCCCCAGCAGCCCCTTCGCTCCGGATTGGACCAACATCAACCCGAGCGGGTCTGGGGTAATGAAGCGGCCGAGCGAGCTCGAGTCATAGCGGGCGCCGAAGTAGTCGAGGCCGGTTTCGGCGTCGCGCTGTTTGCCGGTGAAATGCAGCGGGCTGGGATCGAGCGAGGAGCCGGCGAAGCGGCACGCGAGCCCGTCGCCGAACCAGAGGCTGGCGCAGGCCTCGTAGGGATTGTCGCCGGCGGTGGCGCGCACCCGCTCGGTGCC
>JAJPKR010000047.1 GCA_021323595.1 Terriglobia bacterium
CGATCTCGAGACCAGAGTGCTCGAACCGCTCGAAAATCCGTTCGGCCCAAAACTGTTACCCATGTAGCCGGTACATTCCGTTACCCATGTCTCCGGGCCGGACCGGGCCGGGCGATGAGCTTCGCAGGGCCGCGCATCCCCGCTCGGTCGCGGCTGGCTGGATCTTCGGTGCTGGAACTCGGCGGCCGGCGCCAAGGGCTGGGTTCGGGCTCGCATCTGATGACTTCGCATCTGATGTATGATGCGTGATGCGGATGGCCTTATGCGGACGACCCTGGCGATCGACGACGACGTGCTGAGCGCGGCCAAAGAGATGGCGGCGATGGAGAAGAAATCCGTGGGGGAAATCATTTCCTCTTTGGCGAGACGGGCACTCGTGGGAGGAGGATCCAACGCGAAACGCCGCAATGGCGTGCCGCTGCTCAACGTGCGCGGGAGAGCGCAGCGAGTCACGTCAGAGCTGATCCGGCAACTCCGTGAGGATCTGCCGTGACGTTCTTGCTCGATATCAACGTGATGATCGCCCTGATCGATCCGGGGCACATGCAGCACGATCGAGCGCACGCGTGGTTTGAACGGCAAGGCCGCAAAGCTTGGGCCACATGTCCGCTCACCGAAAACGGCGTCCTGCGGATCGTGGGCCATCCGCGCTATCCGAATTCCCCTGGTTCTCCGGCGGCAGTCGCCGAGTTGCTGGTTCAATTCCGAGCGCTGCCCGGCCATGCATTCTGGCCCGACGACGTGACGCTGCTGAACCGCCGGCGCGTGAACACAGCGCGTCTCCTGGATTCGGCTCACGTCACCGACAGTTATCTCTTGGCGCTTGCGCGCGCGCACAACGGCCAACTGGCCAGCTTTGATCAACGGCTGGTCACCGATGCGGTCCTGGACGGGAAGAAGGCGCTGCACCTGATTCATTGAACGTTGGGGCGTCAACCTCCGACTTACTCCTGGTGGGCGGGGCGATGAGCTTCGCAGGGCTTCGTTCTCCCACCCCGGGGCGCGCCTCGGCTGGCTGGATTTTCGGTGGTTAACTCGGGGCGCCGCCGGCGGCCGGGAAGCGCGAGCGTCTGCGATGGGGCGCCAGGCGGCCGACGCCCAGCGTCCACGGGCAGAGTCAGCGGGGGGCGGGGGTGAGGAGGAGGGTGCGTTCGGTGGCGGCGGCGACGCGGGCGGGCGAGAAGTAGATCGGGAAATAGCGGCCGCGGGCCCAGAGGGGATAGAGGTCGCGATAGTGCGGGCTGCGGACGTCGCCGGACTGGCCGGGGTTATTGAGGCCGACGGAGCGATCCCAGTCGGCGGTATCGGCGATGATCTTGAACGAGCCGCCGGCGATTTGGTTGCCGCCGTCGCCGGTGGCGTCCACGGTATAGGCGTCGCCGCCGCGCGGCAGGGCGCCGACGTCGAAGCGGGCGCGCAGCGCCGGGGGCAGCGCCGGGCTGAGCGGATGAAAGATCGTGGCGTGATGGAAGGCGCCCAGGCGCCAGCGCGAGGGGTCGGGCCCGAAGCGCGCCGCCAGCTCGCGCACGGTTTCGGCGAGGGCGTTCGCCAGCACGGCGTCGCGGGCGGCGGCGGGGTTGGGGCCGAAGCGGGCGTCGGGCCGCTCGAGCCAGCCGATGATCTTGGCCAGGCCCAGGCGGCCGATATAGGGGCGCGCGGCGGGCGGGACGCGCAGGCGATAGAGATCCGCCTGGAGATGGTTTTGCCACTTCTGGTAGATGCCGGCGGCGGCGGAATCCGGGTCGAGGACGTAATTCCAGTGCAAGAGCGCCTGGCGCGCGCGCTCGACGGCGGCGCCGGGCGTCCGCACGGCGGCGAGCAGCGGCACCAGGCGGCGCGCGGGAATCGAGAGGTAGTCGTTCTGCAGCGCCTCCATGGCGGCGACGTCGAAACGGCTGCCGCGCGCGAGGACCTCGGCGACGACTTCGGCGCGGAAGGGATCGGCCCACTGGTAGGTGAGCGCTTCCCGGTAGGGCCAGTGGGGCGGGATCAGGTAGTTATTCGAGGTGTTCCAGAAGCCCTGGGCGGGATCGACGACGTGCGGCAGCTCGAGGATGGGCAGGAAGCCGGCCCATTCGTAGCGGCCGTCGCCGGGCACCGGCACCAGGCCGCTCCAGTTGGGACGCAGCGGCGCGATGCCGGTCGCCTGCCAGCCGATATGGCCGTCGCGTCCGGCCCAGACCATGTTCTCGGAGGGAATGCGCGAGTAGGCGCAGGCATCGCGGAACTCGCGCCAGGTGCGCGCCTGATCCATGCGCAGGCTGGCGAGATAGGGCGCGCTGCCGGTTTGCAGCCAGGCGGCGCGGACGGCATAGGCCACATGATGCGCCGGATCTTCGAAGACCACCGGGCCGTGGCGCGTGTACTTGAGCGCGACGGCCACCGGCGCGCGCCCCTTCACCGGAATCGTGGCGGCGAGCACGCGCATCGTCTCCCAGCGGCCGCGATAGCGGTATTGCAGCGGGTTGGCGGGATTGGTGGCGTACACGTAGAGGTCTTCTTCGTCGCCGCCGAAGATGGTCAGGCCCCAGGCGCCGTAGCGGTTGTGGCCGATGGAGACGCCGGGCAGCGCCGGCTCGCCGCCGCCGATCACGTCCCAGCCGGGCGCGACCAGATGCACCCAATAGCGCAGCGACGGCGCCTCCTGCACGCGATGGGGATCGTTGGCCATGAGCGGCAGGCCGGCGGCGGCGCGGCTCCCGGCGACCACCCAGTTGTTGCTGCCGATGACGTCGCGCCGCACGTCGAGGTCGGCGACGGTGGGCGCGGTGGTCCAGCGCGCCCAGGCGTCGAGGTCGGCGAGGGCGCGGGCGCGCGCGGCGGGGGAGGCGGCGCGATAGGCGGGGGCGAGCTCGGCGGCGGTGAAACGGATGGGCGTGCGGAAGGCGGCGTACAAGGCCAGGATGCGCTCGCTCAGCAGCGATGCATTGACGGCGGGATCCATCCGCAGATCGGGATGCGGCGGCTGGAAGGACTCGAGCTGCGCGACGCGGGCGGCGCCGATGGCGCGCACCGCCAGCGCCACGTTCAGCTCCTGGCGCACGTTGCCGAGCAGCCCGTTGAAGCGCGAGACCACGTCGGCGGGCTTCCAGGGCTGGGGCCGGATGCCGAGCATCTGGAACTCGGGCGTAAGCAAGCCGGGATCGCGGCGGGTGCGCGCGATGTAGGCGTTGATGCCGGCGACGAAGGCGCGGACGATCGCCGGGCCGTCGGGGTGATACCAGCGCAGCTCGCGGTCGAGATCGCCGCGAAACTGGAACAGGCGGGCGCCGATGTCGCGGTCGAGCTCGGCGGGGCCGAGGATCTCGGCCACGGTGCCGGTCGCCTGGCGGCGCCAAATCTCGAGCTGGAAGAGCCGGTCGCGGGCGACGTTGTAGCCCTGCGCGAAAAACAGGTCGTGCTCGTTATGCGCGTAGATGTGGGCGATGCCCCAGCGGTCGATGCGGATGGTTACCGGACGCTCGAGGCCGGGGACCGCGAGCGTCTGCGTGCGGGCTGGGGGCGGGGTTTGCGCCGGGGCGGCGGGCGGCGCAGCGGCGAGGGCGGCGAGAGACGCGGCGAGCGCCAGCAGGCGGAGGCGAGGCATGGGAGCGCCCGCCATCATACACCCGCGCGCGCAGGGCGGGGCGGACCGGGGCGCGGGCCGGCCGCGGGGTCAGCGAACGGCGAAGCGGCGGAACACCCGCACTTTGACGCCGTCAATGGCGACCGTGAAGACCGCCACGACCACGAGCAGCTCGACGATGAGGCGCCAGGGGAGCGGGGCCATCAAGACTCCCTTGCCCGCCAGGGCGGCGACGGCGATGAGATCGAGGGCCGAGGCCAGCAGGAGCCAGCGGCTGGGGCGCGAGCGCCACAGCCGGCCGCGCTCGCGCACGAGATAGACGTTGCCCTGCCCGGTGAAGACGAGCAGGAGGAACACCAGGGTTTGAAGCTGTCCCAGCGGCAGGCGCAGCACGTCACGGCCATAAAAGAAGACGGCGAAGGACAGCGCGAGCACGAAGGCCGCGAGCACGGCGGCGGTCAGCACGAGCGTGGCGATGTCCCAGCGGTCGGGCTCCGGCGAAAACGAGACGCGATCGGTGGCGATGGCCATGGTGACGAAGTCGTTGGTGAAGAGCAGCAGCACCACCAGCAGCGGCGTGATCACGAACGCCCGCGCGAGCATCACGCCGAGGCTGAGCAGGATGCCGATCTCGAGCGTCTTGATGATCTTGTTGAGCGTGTAGGTCAGCATGCGCTGGTGAATGCGGCGGCCGGTTTCGACGGCGCGCAGGACGCCGGAGAGGCCGGTTTCCGTGAGCACGACGCTGGCCGCCGCCTTGGCGACGTCGGTGGCGCTGGCGACGGCGACGCCGGTCTCGGCCTGCTTGAGCGCCGGGGCGTCGTTGACGCCGTCGCCGGTCATGCCGACGATGTGGCCGCGGCGCTGCAAGGCGGCGACCAGGCGGAGCTTGTCTTCGGGGAAGACGCCGGCGAAGGCGTCGCAGCGGTCGGCGGCGGCGGCGCCGTCTTGCAGGTCGGCGGCGCTGCCGACGCGCTCGCCGATGCCGACCTGGGCGGCAACCGCGCGCGCGGTGGCGGCGCCGTCGCCGGTGATCATGATGACGCGCACGCCCAGGCGCTGCAGGCTCTGCACCAGCGCCTTCGAGTCGGCGCGAATGGGATCTTGCAGGCCGAGGAGGCCGACGGCTTCCAGGCTGCCTCCCTCGCCGGCGGCGACGGCGAGAACGCGTCCGCCGGTGGCGGCGAGGCGGGCGACGGCGGCGGCCGCAGCGGCGGCCTCGCCAGCGCCGAACACGGCGTCAGGCGCGCCTTTCACGACGCGGAGGCGGCCGGCGCCGTGCTCGTAAACGGACTCGGAACGCTTGGTGGCCGGGTCGAAGGGGATCAAGTGCAGCCGTTGGGGCGGGGCAACGAGCGCGCCCGCCTTCCCGGCGGCGGCGAGGATGGCGAGATCGATCGGGTCCTGCGTGGCGGCATCGGAGGCCAGCGCGGCAAAGCGCAGGACTTCGGCGGCGGAATGGCCGGCGAGCGGCTGCACCTGGGCGACCGCCAGGCGATTTTCGGTGATGGTGCCGGTCTTGTCGGTGCAGAGGACGTCCATGGCCGCCGCCTCTTCGATGGCGGAGAGGCGCGTCACCAGCACCGCGTGGCGTGACAGCTCCAGCGCGCCCAGGGCCGTAGCCACGGCGAAGGTCGCCGGCAGCGCCACGGGCACCGAGGCCACCAGCAGAATCAGCGCGAACGGCAAGGCCTCGGCCCACGGCAGCCGCGCGAAGGGCGCGTACATCAGCAGCGCGGCCACCAGCGCGGCGTCGAGGGCGATGAGATATTTGACGATCGTGAAAATGAGTTCTTGCAGGTGGCTGGCGGTCTTCGCGGTCTTCACCAGTTCGGCGGCCCTGCCGAAATAGGTGCGGGCGCCGGTGGCCGTGACTTCGCCGTCGGCCTCCCCGTGCTTCAGGCGCGAGCCGGCGTAGACGAGGGCGCCGGCGGATTTCGCCACCGGCAGCGATTCGCCGGTGAGTTCGGATTCATCCACTTGCAGCGCGCCGGCGAGCAGCCGCACATCGGCGGGAGCGAGGTCGCCCAGGCGCAGATGGATGACGTCGCCCGGCACGAGGCGCTCGGCGGCGGTCGTTTGCCAGCGGCCGTCGCGCAAGACGCGCGCCTGCACGCGCAAGCGCGCGCGCAGCAGCGCGAGCGCACGGTTGGCCTGGTTCTCCTGGGTGAAGCTGAGAATGGCGTTGAATACGAGCAGGGCGGCGATGATGATCGCGTCGTCGCGCTTGCGCACGAGCAGTTCGAGCACCACGGTGGCTTCGAGCATCCAGGGAACGGGCGCCCAAAACTTGCCCAAGAAGGCGCGCAGGGGGCGGCGGCGCTCCTCCTCGACGCGATTGGGGCCGAATTCGCGCTGCCGCGCCTCGGCTTCGGCCGTCGTCAATCCCGTGAGCGGGGCGCACGCCCCCACGTCCCCTCGTGGCATGTAAGGCAATTTTAGGGCACGCGAGGGACTATTTTGGAGGACGGAACGAGGAGCGGGGACCGGCTAGGCGCGCTCGATGGCGGCGCGGATGACGCGCAGCGCCTCTTCGATCTTGGCGGCGTCCACGTCGAGATGGGTGACCAGGCGAATGGCGTCGGGGCCGGCGGCGCCGGCGAGCACGTTATGTTCGGCCATGCGGGCGACGATTTCGGCGGCGGAGAAGCCGGTGCGCGCGGTGCCGAAGATGACGATGTTGGTTTCGACGCGGGCGGGATCGATCTCGACGCCGCGAATCTCGGCCAAGCCCTCGGCCAGCCGTTTCGCCAGCGCATGATCTTGCGCCAGCCGCGCCGGCCCTTTCTCGAGCGCCACCAGGCCGGCGGCGGCGAGCACGCCGGCCTGGCGCATGCCGCCGCCCAGCATCTTGCGGACGATGCGGGCGCGATGGATGAAGTCGCGGCTGCCGGCGAGCATCGAGCCGACCGGCGCGCCCAGGCCCTTGGAGAGGCAAAACATCACCGAGTCGCAATCGCGCGACAACTCGGCGACGCTGGCGCCGGCGGCGGCGGCGGCGTTGAAGATGCGCGCGCCGTCGAGGTGCACGGGAATTTCCAGCTCGTGAAAGCGGCGGCAGAGCTCGGCGGTTTGGGCGGCGCCGGTCACCACGCCGCCGGCCATGTTGTGGGTGTTCTCGAGCACGGCCAAGCCGGTGCGCGCGCGATGGTAGGGCGCGGCGAGCGAGAGCTGGGGCGCCACCTGGCGCCAATCCAGGCGGCCGTCGCTGCTGGCGACGGGCCGCACCAGGCAGCCGGAGAAGGCCGCGGCCATCGCCATTTCGTAGTTATAGACGTGGCTGCGCGCTTCGCAGACGATCTCCTGCCCCGGCCGCGTGTGGAGATGCACGGCGATCTGGTTGCCCATGGTGCCGGTGGGGACGAAGAGGGCGGCTTCGCGGCCGAAGATCTCGGCCGCGCGCTGCTCCAGGCGGTTGACGGTGGGGTCCTCGCCGTAGACGTCGTCGCCGACCTCGGCGGCGGCCATGGCGCGGCGCATCTCGGCGCTGGGGCGGGTGACGGTGTCGCTGCGCAGGTCCACGGCGGAGGAGACGCCGCGCTCCTCCATTTCCGCCACGTCGGTCATGCCCTTGGGGGTGAAGCGTCCTCGCATAGAGCTAGAGTAACTGGGATCGGGGAGACGCGACGGCAGGCTGACGGGGAGGCCAAGACCGGCAGGCAAGGCTGCGCACCCCGCGGCAAAACTGGCAGGCAAGAATGCCCGCCCTACAGCAGGAGCGGGACTGACGGGGGTCAGAGGAAGCGGGCGAAGACTTCGTTCGAGAGCAGGCGGCCGCGCGGCGTCAGGGCGACGCGCCCGCCCTGCGCGGCGAGCAGGCCGGCGGCGGCGAGCTCCGCCAGCGCCGTCTCGAAGCCGGCGAAGGCCGCCGCCGCGACGCCGGCATTGCGGCGCAGGCCGAGAAACAGCGCTTCCTCGCGCGCCATGCGCGGGGTGAGCGCGCAGCGCTCCCGGCGGGGCAGGCGGCCGGCGGCGAGGGCGGCGAGGTAGGCGTCGAGGCCGCCGGCGTTGCCCCAGCGCTCGGAGCCGGTGAAGGAGTGCGCGTCCAGCCCGAAGCCGAGATAGGGGCGGCGCAGCCAATAGCGCTCGTTGTGGCGGCTTTCGCCGCCGGGGCGGGCGAAGTTGGAGATCTCGTATTGGCGATAGCCGGCGCGCGCGAGCAGGGCGCAGGCGGTCTCGTATTGCTCGGCGATGGCGTCGTCGTCGGGGACGGCAGCGGCGTGATAGCGCGCGCCGCCGGCGCGCAGCTCGCGGCCCAAGCGGCTGTCGTCATCCACCTCGAGCATGTAGATGGAGATGTGGGGCGCGTCCGCGGCGACCGCCGCGGCCAGCGATGTGCGCCAGGAGGCGGGCGTCTGGCGGGGCAAGCCGGCGATGAGGTCGAGATTGACGTTGGCGATGCCGGCGGCGCGCAGATGCGCGAGATCGGCGAGGACGGCGGCGGGCGGCTGGCGGCGGCCGACGGCGCGCGCCTCGGCTTCGACGAACGACTGCACGCCCAGGCTGACGCGATTCACGCCGGCGGCGGCGAGGGCGCCGAGGACCGCGGGCGGGAGGGTGCCGGGCATGGCCTCGACGGTGAATTCGGCGCCGGGGGCGATGGCGAAGCGCTCGCGCAGGGCGGCGGCGAGCGCGGCGATCTGTTCGGGGGCGAGCAGCGTGGGCGTGCCGCCGCCCCAATAGATGGTATCCACCGGCGGCCGCGCGAGATCGAGGGCGGCGAGGGTGAGGTCGATTTCGCGCAGCAGGGCGCGGCAGTAGTCGGCTTGCAGGGCGGCGGGAAAGACGCCGCTGGCGAAGTTGCAGTAGGAGCACTTCGCGCGGCAGAACGGCACGGCGAGATACAGGCCGAAGGCGTCGCGCGCGCCGTCGCGGGACACCGGCTAGGCCAAGGGGGCGGCGGGCGCGACGCCCGGCTCCCCGCGGCGCGGCGCGGCGCCGTGGGCATCGAGGCCGTAAAAGGCGAACCAGGGCTTCGCCGCGCGCAGGCTGGCGTTGACCGCTTCGATGTTCTTGCGGCCCTCGCTCTCGAGCCACTGCTCGAAGGCGGCCAGGCCCTGGCGGGCATAGACGGGAATGCCGTCGGCCCAGGTGGCGCGTCCGCAGAGCACGCCGGAGAAGGGGACGCCGGCTTCCGCCGCGAGCGCCAAGCTCTCGTTGAACTCGGCGTTGCTGACGCCGGCGCTGAGATAGATGAAGGGCTTGCCGGCCGCGGCGGCGGCGGCGGTGAAATGGCGCTTGGCTTCGTCGCGGGTATAGGCGGCGGCGCCGGTACAGGCGCGGGTACCGGCGGTGAATTTCAGATTGACCGGGATCTCGACTTTCAGGATATCCACGCCGTATTGCGGCTTCGAGAACTCGGCCATGCTGCGGGCGACGATCTCCGGCTTCTTGCGCGCGTATTCCAGCCCCTTTTCGTCGCCGCCGGCGGGATCGTAGCCGACGAACTCGAGGAAGAACGGAATGTCCTGGGCGCGGCACTCGTCGCCGACGCGCTCGATGAAGGCGTGCTTGTGATCGTTGATCTCGGCGCGCTCGAAGGGGGTGTAGTAGAGCAGCACCTTGATGCAATCGGCGCCGGCGGCCTTGAGGCGGCGCACGGACTGGTCGGGCAGCAGGTCGGGCAGGCGCCCCGGCTGCGTGTTGTCATAGCCGGATTTCTCGTAGGCGAGCAGCAGGCCGGCGTTCTTGGCGCGGCGCCGGGTGGCGGGCAGGCCGAACTCCGGGTCGAGCAAGATGGCGCTGGCGTAGGGGGTGAGCAGGCGGGCGACGGCGATCTTGAACTCTTCCATCTGCGCCCGCGTGGCGGGCTTCCCCGCCGCCTTGGCCAATGCCTTCTCCAAGCTGCCGCGCTGATCCATGGCGGCGGCGGCGATCACCCCGCGCTCGTCGGATACCGCCTTCATTCCCTTCAACTTGCCTTCGCTGAGCTGCAACGGTCTTCCTCCCCGGGGGATCGATGGTTATCCCTATCCAATTGTAAACGCGCGCCGCCGCTTGGGCGCGCGGCGGAGGGCGGGGCAGCGTAGAATTGAGGGCAGCCGTGGCGAAGCCGCATTTTTACGCCGAACATGCGGAGGGGTTGAAGCGCGAACTGGCGGCCGCGCTCGACGCGGCGGCGCTGCGCGCGCTGCACCGCAAGCAGCCGGCGCGGCACTTCCTGGCCGCCGGGGGCTTGTTCGCGGTTCTGGCGCTGGCCTTCGCCGGGGCGGCGCATTTCGCGCAGCCGTGGATCTGGGCGCCGCTGGCGATCGTCGAGGGCTTCTGCATTTTCGACTGCACGGTGCTGCTGCACGAAGTGGTGCACGACAACGTGCTGCGGGGCACGCGCGAGGCGGAGCTGCCGGCGGAGGCGGGCGGCTGGCACCGCGCGCTGGCGCTCGCCTACTCGATTCCCAGCGGCATCTCCGCCACCCAGTTCACGCGCTGGCATCTCGACCATCACGCCGAACTGGGCTCGAGCGAAAGCGATCCCAAGCGCGCCCATCTGTCGCCCAAGCGCAACCGCCGCTGGCTGAAGCTGCTCTACTTCACGCCGGCGCTGTTCTTCATCTATTTCCGCGCGGCGCGGCGGGAGGCGAGCACCTATCCGGCGGCGCTGCAGGCGCGCATCGCCGCCGAGCGGCGGCTGGCGATGCTGTTTCACTTGGCGGTGGGCGCGGCGACGCTGCTGCTCGCCGGCTGGGGGGCGATGCTGCGCGCCTGGGCGGCGCCGGTCTTTCTGGTCTTTCCCGTGGCGTTTGCGCTGAACCGGCTGGGGCAGCACTACGACATCCGTCCCGAGGACACGGCGGAGTGGAGCACGCTGATGAAGCCGCGCTGGTATTGGAGTCTCGCATTTCTCAACTCCAACTACCATCTCGAGCACCATTACTTCCCGCGCGTGCCGCTCTACAACCTGCCGCGCTTGGGACGGCTGTTGCGGCCCTTCTACGCGCAGCGGGGCATGCGCTACCACACCTTCGGCGAGCTGCTGTGGAAGTATCTCGTGCTCAATCGCCCGCCGCACGCCAATTGGGACGAGCCGGCGGGATGGCGGGGATCGGGATCGGAGGAGACGCAGGCGTTCGTGCGTTCGTCAGCGCAGTGAGCGCGGGCGCCGGGGCTAAGCCCCGGAATCGCTAATGACGGCGCGAACGCCGGGCTCAAGCCCGGCTCTGCCACGAGGTCAAAGCCCGGCGGCGCCACGGCGCTAAATCCCGGCGCTTCCGCAGCGCTGAAGCGCGGCGGGGCCGCGGGAACGGTCAGCGCAGGCGATGGAGCACGGGCAGGCTGGCTTCCATCATCGGCAGGCTCATCTCCAGGTAATAGTTGCGGATGCCGCCGATCTTGGCGGCGGCGAAGATGCGCCGCCAGTCGAGGGTACCCTGGCCGAGCGGCACGATGCGGCGGGTCCTCGCCGACCAGCCTTGCACGTGCATGGAAATGAAGCGGCCGGGATAACGGGTGAAATAGGTGACGGCGTCGAAGCCGTAGGCGATGGAAGAGACCTGGAACTGGAACTTCACCAGGCGGGGATCGAGCAACTGGAACAGCAGATCGTAGGTGCGGCGGCTGCCGACGCTGGTGTCGAGGAAGCCCTCGTTGTGCAGGCCTTGCTGGATGCCGGCGGCGGCGGCGCGCGCCGCGATGCCGTTGTACTCGTCGGCGGCGCGCTTGACGTCGTCGAGCGTGGGATGCTGGGGGCCGTCGAGGCTGGGCACGATCATCTGCGTCAGGCCGAGCTCGTGCGCCCAGGCGATGCGGGCCGGCTGCTGGGTGCGCAGCTCGTCCATGCCGAAGTGGGAGCTGACGCAGGTGAGGCCGTGATCTTCGATGATGCGGCGCAGCTCGCGTCCGGAATATTTGGCGAGACCGCCGAAGCCGCTGTCGGCGTAGCCGACCGGCGAGCACAGCTCGATGGACTTGAAGCCGGCGCGCGCCAGCGTCGCCAGCGTGCCGGGGAAATCGCGCGCGATTTGGTCGCGCACCGGCCAGGTCTGGCAGCCGATGGGCAAGCCCAGCGGATCGGCGGCGGCGGGCCGCGCGGCGGCGGCGGCGAGGCCGGCGAGCGCGCCGGCGGCCTGCAGAAATTGGCGGCGGTTGAGGTCGGATGCGAACATGGCTCCTCCGGGCGGCTTCTGGGTGGCTGCGGCGCGGGGCGCGGCGGCGCGCAGCGGCTAGGCCAGCTCCCAAGGCCAGCGGCGCGGCGGCGCGATCTGCGCGTTGGCGGCGTCGAGGTCCTCGGGCTTGCCCTCGGCCAGGCTGGTGATGCGTTTGGCGGCGGGATCCCAAGCCAGCTTGGTACCGGCGCGGACGGCGATGCAGCCGAGCAAGAGCGCCTCGACGACCGGCTGCTCGAACTCGAAGTTGGCGCGCGGCGCGGGGCCGCCGCGAATAGCGTCGAGCCACTCGCGATAAGCGCCGGGCGACTTGGGCAGATCGTCGGGCGGCGGATTGAAGGCCTGCTGGCGCGCGTCGGGGATGAGCTTGGGATGCTCGCCCTCGAAGCCGCAGAGGATCTTGCCGCGATCGCCGACGAAGAGCATGCCCTCGCCATCGCCGGGATCGCTCATCAGCTCGCCGGGCGCCAGCTCCGCCGGCCGCGGCGGGCGCAGGTGCGCGTCATACCAATGAATCGTCACCGCCGGGTATTCGCCGCGCGCGGGAAATTCCCAGCGCACCAGCTCGCCGACGGGAAAGCTCTCGGGAAACAGCGGCGTCGAGCTGGCTTCGACGGTGGTCGGGGCGGTGAGCCGCAGCACGCGAAACAGGGTGTCGAAGCTGTAATTGGCCATGTCGCCGATGGCACCTTCGCCGAAGTCGTACCAGCCGCGCCAGACGAAGGGCAGGTAGATATGGTGGAAGGGGCGCAGGGGCGCCGGCCCCAGCCACAGGTCCCAATCGAGGCCGTCGGGCACGGGCTGGATTTCCGTTGGGCGGGCGAGGCCTTGCGGCCAATAGGGACGCTGCGACCAGTTGTGCACCTCGCGCACCGGGCCGATTACGCCCGCCGCCACCCATTCGGTGAGATGGCGCGTGGCGTCGGAGGCCTCGTTCATCACCGCGACCTGGGTCGCCAGGCCGGTCTCGCGCGCCGCCCGCGCCATCAGGGCGCATTCGGCGATGGTGTGCGCCATGGCCTTCTGGCAGAAGACGTGCTTGCCATGGCGCAGGGCGTAGATCGAGATCTGCGCATGCCAGTGATCGGGCGTGCAGACGACGACTGCGTCCACGTCGCGCTCGCGCGCCAGCAGCTCGCGGAAGTCGTTGTATTGGGCGCACGGCCGCTGCTCGCCGGCGGGCAGGGTCTTGCGGTAGTAGGCATCGACCAGGCGCGCCGCGGGCGCGCGGCCGCAGGTCGGGCCTTTCCAATCGGCGCCCCAGGCATCGTCACCGAGCAGCTTGCGCTGCTTTTCGAGAATTTCGCCGGGATCCCACTCGGAGTAGTCGCTGCTCTCGCGGTTGACGTCGCAGACGGCGACCACGCGCACGTCGGCGAACTTGAGGAAGTCCATCATCACGCGCGTGCCTTGCGCGCCCACGCCGATGGAGGCGAGGCGGATGGGGCGGCTGGCGGGCACCGTGGGCAGGCCCAGGGCCGAACGCGGCAGCAAGGTGAGCGCGGCGGCAGCAGCGCCGGCGCCGACAAATTCGCGCCGGGTCATCTGCGGCTTCGAAGGGGCAGTCTCGTGAGCTGACATGGGCGGCGACAGGAATGCGGTTGGCAGCATATCACAGTGATCCGGTCACGGTGATTGGGGACGCGGCGGGCGCGCCGGAGGGCCGGGCGTGGACGGACGGCGGTCGCAGGCCGGCCCTTTGCGGTGAGGCCGGCGGCGGACCTTCAATTACCGGCCAATTACCGGCGATTGCCCCCGGCGAGACGCCAAAGGGGCGACGCGCCGAGCGACCCGAGCGCCAACTGCTGCGAGTTCGCAGCTAGGAGATTGGCGGCGCCCGGCGCGCGGTGGGCGGCGGTATGCTAGCCGAGGAGCCACCGTCGCGATGGCGGCGAACGAAAGGACGTTCATGCGCCCGGCGGGCGTGCCCGAGGCCGCGTTCGCGGCGAGCGACCGCGAGCTGGCCGAATGGGTGCGCGACGCGCGCGCGCGCACGCTGGCGCTGGTCGCGGACCTGAGCGACGAGCAGTTGCTCGGCCCGCGCCTGGCGATCCTCAATCCGCTGCTCTGGGAGATCGGCCACGTCGCCTGGTTCCAGGAGAAGTGGGCGCTGCGGCACGCGGCGGGACGGGCGCCGCTGCGCGCCGACGCCGATGCGCTCTACGACTCCGCCGCCATCGCCCACGATACGCGCTGGGATCTGCCGCTGCCCGGGCGGAAAGAGACGGGCGAGTACTTGGTGCGCGTGCGCGACGAGATCCTGGAGCGCATCGCGCGCGGCGGGCTGAGCGAGGCGGAGCGGTATTTCATCCAGCTCGGGGTGTTTCACGAGGACATGCACACGGAGGCGTTCACCTATACGCGCCAGACGCTGGGCTATCCCGCGCCGGTCTTCGGCGCGGCGGCGGCGGGCGAAGACGGCGCCGCTGGCAGCGCCGGCGCCAGCGCGGGCGCGGGCGAAGACGCGCGCCCTGCCGGCGCGGACGGGTGCGCGGGCGACGCGGAGCTGGCGGGCGGGCCGTTCTGGCTGGGGGCGGCGCCCGAGGACGGCGGCTTCGTTTTCGATAACGAGAAGTGGGCGCATCGGGTGGAGCTGGCGCCCTTCGCGATCGCGCGCGCGGCGGTGACGCAGGGGGAGTTTCTGGCGTTCGTCGAGGAGGGCGGGTACCGGCGGCGCGAGTGGTGGAGCCCGGCGGGCTGGCAGTGGCGCGAGCAGGCGCAGGCGACGCAGCCGGTGTATTGGCGGCGCGACGGCGGCCGCTGGTGGCGGCGCGACTTCGACCGCTGGGTGGCGCTCGAGCCCGAGCGTCCGGTGCTGCACGTGAACTGGCACGAGGCCGAGGCGTATTGCCGCTGGGCGGGACGGCGGCTGCCGAGCGAGGCGGAGTGGGAGGCGGCAGCCGCGCTCCCCGGCAGCGACGAGGTGGGGCAGCGGCGCTTTCCCTGGGGCGCGGCGCCGCCGACGGCGGCCACCGCCAACCTCGACTGGCGCACGATGGGGGCCGTGGACGTGGCGGCGCTGGCGGCGGGCGACAGCGCCTGCGGCTGCCGCCAAATGATCGGCAACGTCTGGGAGTGGACGGCGAGCGATTTCGGCCCCTACCCCGGCTTCACGCCCGATCCCTACCGGGAGTACTCCCAGCCATGGTTCGGCACGCACAAGGTGCTGCGCGGCGGCGCCTGGCCCACCCGCGCGCGGCTGCTGCGCAATACCTGGCGCAATTTTTATCCGCCGCACCGCCGGGACGTTTGGGCCGGCTTTCGCACCTGCGCGGCGGGGAACGGCTAGCGCCGCGCCATCCGTGCGCATCCGGTTGCTCACACCTCCGGGCGGCGACCCGCGCAGCGGCAACTCGGTGACCGCGGCGCGCTGGGCGGGACTGCTCGGCGAACTCGGGCATGAGGTGAGCCGGGGCGAGGATTGGCAGGGCGAAGCCTGCGACGCGCTCATCGCTTTGCACGCGCGGCGCAGCCACGCCGCGATCGCGCGCTTCCGGCAAGCGCGGCCGCAGGCGCCGCTGGTGGTCGCGCTCACCGGCACGGACCTTTACGCGGATTTGCCGGAGAGCGCGGAGGCGCGCCAGTCGGTGGAGATCGCGACGCGGCTGGTGGTGCTGCAGCCGCTGGCGCTTAAGCGGCTGCCGGCGGCGGCGCGCGACAAGGCGCACGTCATTTATCAATCGGCGACCGCGCCGGCGGCGGAGCGCGCCGGCGGCGATGCGCCGTTCCGGATTTGCGTGCTGGCGCACTTGCGCGCGGTCAAGGATCCGCTGCGCGCGGCTTACGCGGCGCGCGAGCTGCCGGCGGCGTCGCGCATCGAGGTGGCGCATGCCGGGGCGGCGCTGAGCGGGGACTGGGCCGAGGCCGCGCGCGCGGAACAGGCGCGCAACCCGCGCTATCGCTGGCTCGGCGACTTGCCGCACGCAGAGGGGCTGCGGCTGCTGGCCGGCTCGCGCGCCCTGGCGGTGAGCTCGCGGCTGGAGGGGGGCGCCAACGCGATCAGCGAAGCCGCCGCCGCCGGCGTCGCGGTGCTGGCGTCGCGCATCGAGGGGAACGTCGGACTGCTCGGCGAGGACTACGAAGGGTATTTCCCGTGCGAGGACACCGCGGCGCTGCGCGCGCTGCTGCTGCGCGCCGAGCAAGACGCCGCGTTCTTGGCGCGGCTGCGCGCGCAAGGCGAGCGCCTGCGGCCGCACATCACTCCGGCGGCCGAGCGCGACGCCTGGCGCCGCCTGCTCGCCGCGCTCGCCGCGCCGCCGGAGCGGCAGGGGCGCGCGCGGCCGTGAGCGCCGGACGCGGGCGGCACGGCGGGGCGGGGCTGCGCGCGCGCGTTGGGGCTGCGCGCGCGGCGAAGACGTGGCATCATGAAGGCTGCGCGCTCCCCGTGCGCGGCGCGCGGCCCCGAGGCGGTTGGGAACGGCGGCCGGCGGCGCTGAAGTCCAGACGCGCATGCTGTTGTCCCTCCGCAGGACGGCCAGGTAGCTCAGTTGGTAGAGCAGCGGACTGAAAATCCGCGTGTCGGCGGTTCGATTCCGTCCCTGGCCACCATTTGCGTCCGGCGCGCGGCGGCGGCGAAGCCAGCGACGGCCCCGGAGACCTCGAGGACCGCGCTTGCGGGTTCCTGTAGGGGCGGCGGTCGAATCTTCTCAACTTGCCTGGCGAGCACAATGATCGACGTTCCGGCCGGAGGAACGCCGTCAGGCAATCTTTTTCACGACTACGACCGTCATGTCGTCATCCTGCTTGCCGGCGGCGAAATCGGCAACCTCGCCGATGATGGTCCTGGTGAGCAGGCCGGCCGAAACATCGCGGTTGGCGCGGATCGCGCCGATGAGGCGCGGTTCACCGAATTGCTCTCCGGAGCCGTCGAAGGCTTCGGTCACGCCGTCGGTGTAAAGCACGAGCATGTCGCCGGTTTGCATCAACGCCTCGGAGAGGGTGCATTCCCAGCCGGAGAAAAGGCCGACGACGGTATTGGCCGCGTCAAGCTTCGTGATTTCGTCGCCGCGGAGCAGCAGCCCGGGCAGATGGCCGCAGTTGGCGTAGTGCAATCGGCCCGAGTTGGTGTCGTACTCCGCATAGAAAAGCGTCGCGTAGGCGCTCGAATCCGTGGTTTCAAACAACAGGCGATTCACATTCGCGAGCGCCTGTTCCGCCCGCCCGCCGCCCCAGGCGCACTGGCTGCGCAGGCTGGCCTGAAGGTTGGCCATTTGCAGCGCCGCCGCAATGCCCTTGCCGGCGATGTCGGCGACGACCACGGCGACCTTATCCCCGCCAAGCTCGAGGAAGTCGTAATAATCGCCGCCAACGGCCCGGGCTTGAACACAGATCCCCGCGCAGTCGAGCGTGGGGATCGAAGGCGGTTTTTGCGGCAGCAAGCGCAACTGCACTTGCCTCGCGATTTCCATTTCGCGGGCAGCGAGGCGCTCGGCTTCGCGGCGGCGAGCCTCGGCTTGCCGCCGGGTCTCGAGCGCTTGCGTCACCTCGCTGAACCCCGCCAGGCCGAACGGGTTGCCGTCCGGATCTTCGAAACGGCAGAACATCGCGCCCCATTCCGCGATGTGCGGCGGCAGGGAGAACTTCACGCCGCGCGCGGACCATTCCTGGTACTTGGCCTCGACGTTTTCCGCGGTAAAGGTGATGAGGCTGGAACGGCCGGGGACGCCTTCGGGAACGAAACCGGGGCCCGGCAGCACCAGCGCCAGCCGGGCGGTGCCGTCGGGGGGAGCGACTTCAATCCAGCGATAGCCGGATGGGAAGCGCGCATCAATCATCAGCCGGAAGCCGAGTTGGTCCACAAAGAAGTTCTTGCTGCGCTCCTGATCGCGAACATAGACGCTCACGAAATTGAGGCGAAGGAATACGTCCTCGCGATCGTGGGCCGGCGCCGCCCCTTCGAACTGAAACGAATGACGGATTCCCTGCTCGACGAAGACGATCGAGTCGCCGGCGGAGCCGGGATCTGGAAGCTGACGAGGTTCCCGCGGCATGGCATCGGCCTTCCGTCAGGATGCTACACGCATTTCGGTCGCCGCAGCTAAGGCTTCAGATCGAATGCCGGACGCAGGCTTTCATCCATGTAGAAGGGCACGGACGTGTGTTCATGCACGATTCGCCAGTTGCCGTCGCGGCGCTCCAGGCAGACCGTTTGGCGCATCCAGAAGTCAACATCGCGGGCGGCGCCCTTCTTCCGGCCCGCGAGCCGCACATAGCCGTGCGCGAAGGCAACGTCGCCCGTGACCTTCACCTCGATGCCTTTCGTTGCGATGGTCACCGGGCCCTCCCAAATGCCGAGCCAGGCCTCTTTTCGTTTTGGATCGATCCCATCGTGAACGAGCGGCGGTTCGAGATCGAAAATGACGGCGTGAGGCGCATATGGCGCGGCAATGCCGGCTGCGCTTTTTTCGTAGTGCGCGCGGGCGATCTCTTCGAGCAGATTCAGGATGGCGGCGCGGTCCTGCCGTGCCGTTCGCTCGGTGGCGGGCGGGGTCATGGTCCTCTCCTTTGCACATGGAAGCGGGCTGCTCGCCGCGCCGAGGCAGCTTCGACGGCGCCGATGATCGCCCCGCCTCGATGGCATTATCGCCCGGGGCGCGCGTGGGCTCGGCGCGGCGGCGACGGGAGCGCGAGAGCGGCGGGGCTGGTATGATCGCGACATGCCAGCAACACAGGCGCGGCGACAACAGGCGCGGAGATACACGGCGATGCGAGACGGCTTAGCTGCGGTGCGCGGCGGTTGGGCAGTGCGAGGCGGCTGGGCGCCGAGGCGAGACGGTTTGGCGGCACGGCGCGGCGGTTGGGCGGCGGCGCGGCGGCTGCTCTGGACGGCGGCGGCGGCGGCGCTATTCCTGACGCCGGCGGCGGCGCAGGGGTGGGCGCGGGCGAAGGTCGAGCGATCGCCGCGGCACCACGAATGGGTGACGGTGCGGCACGGCAACCGCGCCGTGCAGGTGTTCATCGCGTATCCGCAGGCGAGCGAGAAGCGGCCGGCGGTGCTGATCATCCACGAGATCTTCGGCATGACCGATTGGGTGCGGGATGTCGCCGACGAGGTGGCGGCGGCGGGCTACATCGCGGTGGCGCCGGATCTGCTCTCCGGCATGGGGCCGGGGGGCGGGGACAGCGACGCCTTTCCCGACCAAAGCGCGCGCGTGAAGGCGGTCAGCGAACTTGATCCCGAGCAGATCACCGCCGACCTGGACGCCGCCGCCGATTATGCGGAGAAGCTGCCGTCGTTCAACGGGCAGCTTATGGTGGCGGGGTTTTGCTGGGGCGGCGGCCAGAGCTTCCGTTACGCGACCCACCGGCCGGGACTGACGGCCGCCTTCGTCTTTTACGGGCCGCCGCCGTCACCGGCGGCGATGCGGCGCATCACCGCGCCGGTGTACGGGTTTTATGCCGGACTGGACGCGCGCATCAGCGCGACCGTCCCCGACACCACGCGGGAGATGAAGGCGGCGGGCAAGTTCTACCAGCCGGTGGTATACGCCGGGGCGGGCCATGGCTTCATGCGCGCCGGGGAAGCGCCGGACGCCACGCCGGGCAACCGCAAAGCGCGGCAGCAAGCGTGGCAGCGCTGGCGGCGGATCCTGGCGCGGCTGCGGAAGCGCTAGGCGCGGGCGGCCGCGGCGAGGCGCGAGGGCCGGCGCAGCGGCCGCGCAGAGCGGCGCGGGCGTGCTGTGCAACGCTCTCGACGGTGTCGCCATCACTTCGCCGTTCGGCAAGGTTCGGGTGTTCGAGGGCGGCCAAATCCGGCCGAACAGCTCATCCAAGGTCCGCTCAACTCCACCATCGCCGGGACGGCGTTGGCGGCGCAGCCGCCCGGAGGGGGGCGAGGGTCCGCTATCCTGAACGGTGGCCTCGCATCCAGTGGTTTACGTGACGCCGGCGGGGGAATTCACGCTCGAGGTCGAGGAGCAGGATTTTCTGTGGCAGGCGGCGGGGCGCGCCGGCATCGATCTGCCGTCGCGCTGCCGCATCGGCTGGTGCCTGACCTGCGCCGGACGGCTGCTGGCGCCGGGCGACTTCGATGCCTCGGCGGCGCGCCGCTACTACGAGGCTGACCGCGCCGCCGGTTTCATCTTGCTGTGCACGGCGCGGCCGCGCTCGCCGCTGCGCATCCTCACGCACCAGCAAGACGCCATGCGCGCGTTCCGCGCCGCGCACGGGCTGCCGGCGCCGGTCTAATCCGATCTAATCGGCCGCGCCTTCGGCGCGGATCCGCTCGAACGGCCAGTGGCCCTGGCGCCACACCCAATAGAAGAAAATCGGGATGCCCGCCGCGAGGCTGATCGCGCCCCAGAACATGTTGGAGGCGGCGAAGGAGCGGCCGAAGAGCGTGAACGTGGTCGAGCCGGAGGCGGTGAAGACGTAGATCCATCCGGCGATCGCCAGCAGCACGGGGAGCGGATAGAGCCACATGCGGAAGGGCCGGCGGCCGGGGGGAAAGCGCTTGTGCAACAGGAACACGCCGAAGCCCTGAGCGATGAACTGCACCAAGATACGCGAGGTCAGCAGGATGGTGATCTCGGCGGCCAAGGGCACGAAGCTGACGGCGACGGTGACGGCGCCAAGCACGATGAGCGACAGGTCGGGGAACTTGCCGCGCGGATGCACATGCTCGAAGGCGCGGAAGAAATAGCCGTCGCGGGCGGCGGCGTAGGGGATGCGCGAATAGCCGAGCATCAGCGCGAACGAGGAGGCGAAGCTGGTCCAGAGGATGAGCGCGGTCAGCAGCGCCGCCGCCTTCACGCCCCAGATCTTTTCCATGAAGAGGCTGGCGACGTAGCCGCTGTGGCGCGCGGCCTCGATGCCGAGGGAGCCGGTGATGGCCAGGTGAATGGCCAAATAGAGCAGCGCCACGCCGAGGACGGAGATGATGATCGAGCCGGGGATGGTGCGCTGGGGATCCCGCACTTCCTCGCCGACATAACAGATGACGTAGTAACCGAGAAAGTCGTAGATGACGAAAGCCATGGCCGCGCCGAGCGCCATCATGCCCGCGCCATCGAGATGGAACGGGCGGCCGCCGTGAAACGCGCGGCTGGCATGGAAGTGGGTGAAGCCGGCGACGATGGTCAGGCCCACCGCGCTCATCATTCCCGCCCACAGCACGACGGTGATCTTGCCCACCGATTCGATGCGGCGGTAGCACAGCGCCACCGCCAGCAGGGCGACGGCGGCGGCCAAGAGGCCGTGATGCCAGTCGCTCATGGCGGGGAAGAAATAGCGGGAGTAATCGGCGAAGCCGATGGTGCCGGAGGCGATCTCCAGCGGCCCGCTGAGGATGAACTGCCAGATGAAGAGAAAGGCCAGCAGCCGTCCCCAGCGGCGCGGCCCGAAGGTCTCGCGCAGGAACAGGTAGGAGCCGCCCGAGCCGGGCAGCGCGGCCCCCAGCTCGCACCAGATCATGCCGTCGCAGATGGCCAAGACGGCGCCCGCCGCCCAGCCCAGCAGCGCTTGCGGGCCGGGCAATTGCGCCAGGATCAGGGGAATGGTGAGAAAGACGCCGATTCCCACCATGTTGGACATGTTGAAGGCCGACGCCTGCAGGAGCGAAAGACTCTTGACCAGCTCCGGCGCCGGCGGCGTCGGTGAAACCGAGACGCCTGAGCCGTCGTTAGAGGATGACGAGGAAGGGGAGGACACCGGCTTTTCATCCTAACGCGACCCGGCGGGCGCAAGGCCTCGGAAATGCGCGGAGGGGCATCGCCCGGCGCGCGACCGGCGGCGCGGGACGACGGCGGATGATCGCGAGCGGCGCGGGCGCGGAGAGCGCATTGCTATGATCACGAAAGGAACCCCTGCGGCATGACAGCAACCCAATATGGCATCGGCGTGGATCTTGGCGGCACCAATCTGCGCATCGCGGCGGTCAGTCCCACCGGCGAGATCCTCGAGAAAATCGCGCTCGACACGGAGGTCAAGGAGGGGCGCGAGCGGGTGATCGCGGACATGTGCGGGGCGATCGAGGAACTGTGCGGGCGCATGGGCAGCGGGCGGCCGGCCGGCATCGGCATCGGCGTGCCCGGGATCATCAATTTGGGCACGGGCATGATCCGCCAGTCGCCGAATCTGCCGGGCTGGAGCGATTTTCCGGTGCGCGCCGACATCGAGAACCGGCTCAACACCCAGGTGATCCTCGAAAACGACGCCAACGCGGCGGCGCTGGGGGAGAAGTGGGTGGGCGCGGGCAAGGACGTTTCCGGCCTGTGCATGCTGACGCTGGGCACGGGCATCGGCGGCGGCATCATTCTCGACGGGCACATCTGGCACGGGCGCGACGGCATGGCCGGCGAACTCGGGCACATGACCATCGATCCCAACGGCCAGCTTTGCGGCTGCGGCAATCTGGGGTGCATCGAGGCTTACGCCTCGGCGACGGCGATCGCGCACATGGCGCATGCGGCAATCAACGTCGGGCGCTCGCCGGCGCTGAGCCGCGCTGCCGAAGAGGTCGGCGAACTGACGGCGGAGATCGTCTTCATCATGGCGCAGCAGGGGGACCGGGTCGCGCGCGAGATCTTCGATCTGGTGGGGCGGTCGCTGGGGGTCGCCGTGGCGAACCTGATCAACGCCTTCAATCTGCCGCTGTACGTGCTCGGCGGCGGCGTGGCACGCGGCTGGGAGGCGTTCCGGCAGCCGCTGCTCGAGGAAGTGCAAAAGCGCTCGGTCGTCTACCGCGCCACCACGCCGCGCATCGAGCCGAGCGCGCTGGGCGCGGAAGCGGGGCTGCTGGGCGCGGCCTATCTGCCGTTCCAGCACGCGGCGCCCGGGGGCGCGGCGTCGGCGTCGAAGGCCTAGTTCGAAGACAAGCGGCGGTAGAGATAAACCTGCGGCGGCCCGCTGCGGCCGGGCACGGTGCGCTCGCGCCGGATGGTTTGGCCGTCGGGCGCGAGGGTGAAGACGATGTGTTCGTCGGCGGCGGCGGGAGAGCCGGGCGGACGATGAATGTCGAGCGCGATGGCGCGGCCGCCCGCGAGCACGCGCGCGACGGCCGCGCCGGTCACCCCGCCCAAGGGCAGCGGATGCGATTGGCCGTCGAGGATGAACGTGCTGACATTCATGGGGTTGCCGTCGAACACGAAAGCGATGGTGAAGGCCTCGCCCGAGGCGGTGAGCTTGATGACGGTGCTGTGGCCTTGCATCATCGGCGGCACGCCTCGCGATTGCGAAAGGTCGAGCTGCCAGGCGCCGTTGAAGCGCGGGTCGGGAGCGCGGCGGCGCGAACAGGCGGCGCCGGCGGCGAGCCAGAGGGCGCAGGCGAGCGCCAGGGCTGCGGTTCGTTGCATGGGTTCATCCTAGAGCGCGACGGCGCGGCGCGGCCGGCGCGCCAGGCCCAGCGCCGCGAGCACGATCGCGAAGCACAGGTGCGCGGCGGCGAGCGGGTAATCGCGATGCAGGACAAAGACGGCCGCGCCGCCGAGCATGAGCACCGCCAGCACCGCGGCGGCGAGCGGCGCCAGCCGCCGCGGCAGCAGCGCCAGCGCGCCGAGCACTTCCACCAGCCCGAAGACGATCACGAACCAGGGCGCGAAGCCATAGCGCGCGAACATCGCTTGATCGGAGCCGGGCGCGATCAGCTTGTAGGCGCCGTCGAGGAAAAAGAGAATCGCGAAGACGGCCGTCGCGGCCACGATCAGACCTTTCTTGAGCATATGGGGCCCGCGCCCGCGCGCCAGGGCGCGCGGACGCTACCAGACTACATCACGGGCTCGGGATAAATGCTGCGGGGATTGTACGCCTGCATCTGGCGCAGCTCATCCGGGGTCTGCTTGGGCAAGTGGCGGATGAACAGCACCAACCGCCAGATGTCGTCGGCGTCGTCGTCGGGCCAGGCAGGCATGCCGCTCATGCGAATGCCGTTGCGGATGGTGTAAAAGAGCGCGCCGTCGGACTTTCCCTGGGTAGTGAATCCGCGCAGATCGGGGGGCTTGGGATAGAAGTTCTTGCCCATGTCGGTCAGGCCGTCGCCGTTGTTGTCGTGGCAGATGGCGCAGTGGGCGGCGAAGTGCTCGCGCCCGGCGGTGAGATTGGCTGCGGTCGGAGGGAGGGGATTCCGCAATTGCTTTTCGCCCGCGGGCAGCGCCCAGTTGCGCGCCAGGGTCGCCAGCCAGGTTTCGAGAGCGGTCGGCTTGGCGGCGGCGCTGAAGCCGCGGGCGGTGCGCACCCAGGTGACGCCGCCGCCGATGATGATGCCGATGACAATCAATCCCCAGGCCCAGCCGGGAAAGCCGCGTTTCGCCATGTCGCGCCGATGCCCCTGCCACCAGTATTTCTCATTTGCTTGCGCTGGGGCCGCCGGCGGCGGTGGCGAACGCCGGAGAGAGCGGCGGCGGGACGGAGCGGGGCGGCGCCGCGCGCTTGACAAACGGGCGCGTGCGCCCCAAGCTAACACTCTTTGCCCGGCGACGGCCGGCGGGGCCGGGCGCGGGCGCCAGCGGCGGAGGTTCTGGAATTTGCGGCAGGTGCGGGTTTTCTTCCATGACAAATGCTTCGATGGCGCTGCTTCGGCGGCGGTTTTCACCGCCTTCTATCGCGCCAAGATCGCGGCCGGCGCCGAATTTGGCTATTTCGGCCTGGTGCATAAGGCGGAGGGCTTGTTCGATACGGCGGAGTTCACGGGGGACGACAACGCCATCGTGGATTTCAAGTACAACCCCGACCCGCGGGTGACGTGGTGGTTCGATCATCACCAGAGCGCGTTCCTTTCCGCCGCTGACGCCGAGCATTTTCGCCGCGAGCGCAGCCCGCAGAAGTTTTACGATCCGGATTTCCGCTCCTGCACGGCGTTTTTGGCGCAGGTGGCGCGGGAGCGCTTCGGCTTCGACGAGCCGGGCTTGCGCGAGCTGGTGCACTGGGCGGACGTGGTGGACGGGGCGCTGTTTCCCAGCGCGGCGGCGGCGGTGGAGATGCGCGAGCCGGCGCTGAAGCTGACGCTCGCGATCGAGGGCACGCGGGCGCCGGAGTTTCTCCGCCGCCTGATCCCGGATTTTCTGCGCCATTCGCTCGACGCGTTGCTGCGCCAGGACTACGTGCAGGCGGCGCTCGAGCCGCTGCTGCGGCGGCACCAGCAGATGCGGGAATTGATCCGCGAGCGCAGCGAGTGCCGCGACGGCGTGATCGTTTTCGATTTGGCCGACCTCGACTACGAGGGCTACAACAAGTTCCTGCCCTACTACTGGCATCCGGAAGGGGTCTATAGCATCGGCGTGAGCCGCAGTCCCTTCCGCGTGAAGCTCTCGGTGGGCTCGAATCCGTGGCACTCGCTGCCGCGCATGGAGAACCTGGCGGCCATCTGCGAACGCTACGGCGGCGGGGGGCACGCGCGCGTGGGGGCGATTTCGTTCGCGCCGAGCGCGGTGGAGGAAGCGCGGGCGGCGGCGCGAGAGATCGCCGCGGAACTGCGCCGGTCCTATCGCGCCGCGGCGCAGCCGACGCCGGCGGGGTAGAGCCCGGCGCGCCGACTTTTTTCGGGGCGGCGGCCGCGGCGGACGCGACCGAAGCTGGAGATCAAGCTAGAGATACCGTTCGCGCAGCAGGCGCAGGTGATGCGCGTAATGGCCGGCGACGATGAAGGCCAGCGCGCGCACGCTGACGGGGTTGCCGCTGGCGACGCCGCGGCGGCCCCACGCCTCCTGCGGCAGGTGGCGGAACAGGTCGAGGGAGGCAGCGCGAACGCGGCGGAACTCCCCGGCATGCTCCGCCCAGGCGATCTGGTCGGATCCGGCCGCCGCCACGGCGGCGTCCTGGTCGAAGCTCGGCAGGTCCGGCGACAGGCCGCGCGCGAACCAGAAGGCGCGAAAGGCCATGACGCGCTCGGTGTCAGTGACGTGCGCCAGCACCTCGCGCATGCTCCACTTGCCGGGCGCATAGCGATGACGGGACCAGTCCTCGGAGATCGCGGCGGCGAAGCGGTCGAACTCGGGGAGCTGGGCGGCGAGCACGGCGACGGGATCATCGCCGGGGACTTGCTGGATGTAGTTGTGGTAGTAGGCCGCGGCTTCCTCCGGCCCCGGCCTGCCGATGGCGCTCATGGCTCGATTTTGCGCGCGCGCCAATAAGCCTGCACGTGCTCCGGCGCGGGCGTTCCGGGCGGCAGGCGCGGATCGGCGACGGGCGCGGCGGCGGTCTGGCGCAGGGGCACGACGCCCGCCCAGACGGGCAAGGCGTAGTCGGCGTCTTCGTCTTTGGGCGGGCCGCTGCGCACCTTGGCGGAAGCCTCCTCGATGGTGAAGCGGACGACGCCGGTGGCGCGGAGCTCCTTCTCGCTCGGCGGCCGCACCGCCGGCCAGCGGCCGGCGATGAGGTGGTCGGAGATGACGCGCAGCGCCGCTTGCTTGGCCCCGGGCTCGGCGATGGTTTGCGCCGTGCCGAAGGCCATGACCGAGCGATAGTTCAAGGAATGGTTGAAGGCCGAGCGCGCCAGCACCAGGCCGTCCACGAGGGTGACGGTGACGCAGGTGGGGCAGCCGCGGTCGAGCGCGCGCACGATGCGGCTGGCGGCGGAGCCGTGCAGATACAACACCTCGCCGTCGCGGCCGTAGAGCATGGGCACGACGACGGGCTGGCCCTCGGCGCAGAAGCCGACGTGGGCGAGGAAGGCGGCATCCAGGATCGCGTGCACGTCCGCAGGCGCGTGCGAGCCGCGCTCCGGATGCCGCCGCAGTTGTGTGCGTTCGCCGGCCATGCGCGGCCGCTCCGCCTCACTTCGTAAAGATGACGATAATCGCGATGACGAGCGTATAGAGCGCCAGCGATTCGATCAGCGCCAGGCCGAGGATGACCATGGTGCGAATGGCGTTGTTGGCGCCGGGATTGCGCGCCAGGCCGTCGGCGCTATGCGCGGTGGCCATGCCTTGGCCGATGCCGCAGAGACCGGCGGCGATTCCCATGCCCAAGACCGCGGCCAGGGGCTTGGCCCAACTGGCGGGATTGGCGGCGGCGGCATTGCCGGCGGCCGTCGCTTGCGCAAAGAGCGGCGAGGCGGCCAAAACGCCGCCCACCAGGGCTAAGAGCTGCATCCACTTGCGTCGCATGCTGGATTGTCCTTTTCGGCTCCGTCACCGGAGCCGCGTATGAATTCCGCCCAGGAGGTGGTTCTGGCGCGGCCGGGGGGCCGCGCAGCTCACGCTGGCGCGGTGCTGCCAAAACCGGGGCCGAGCGGGCATCGCGATCAATGCTCCTCGGCGACGGCGCTGCCCAAATAGACCATCGTCAGCAGGACGAAGATGTAGGTCTGCAGCAGCGCCTCGAAAACGTGAAAGCCCATGAAGAGCACGCCGGCCACGGGCACCAGCGCGGTCATCATGACGATGACCATATCGCCGGCGAACATGTTGGCGTAAAGACGAACGCTGAGCGAAAGGATGCGGGCAAAATGGCTGATGACCTCGATGGGCACCATCAGCGGCGCGATCGCGGGCATGGGCCCGGCGAACTGCTTGAGGTAATGCTTGCCGCCGTGCTTGCGCACGCCCGCCCAGTGATAGTAGAGAAACGCGACGACGGCCAGGCCCAGCGTGACCGATTCGCTGCCGGTCGGCGACTCGAAGCCGGGGATGAGGCCGAGCAAATTGCCGGCGAGGATGAAGATCGTGAGCGTGAAGATGAGGCCGAGGAAGCGGTGCGACTCGTGGCCGATCACCTCCTCGGAGTGCTGGTCCAGACCGGTCCACAGCCACTCGAAGATGTGCTGCCAGCCGCGCGGATTCTCGACGGACAGCGCGCGCCCGACCAGCGTTCCCAAGACGCCCAAGAAGAGCGCGACCAGAATCTCCATCGCCACCTGGCCGGGAATCGGCGCCTGCGGGTTGGCGGGGCGAATATGCAGCCAATGCAGCAGGGCCAGCACGGGCCCGCCGAAGGCGGCATTGAGCAGACGAGTGAACCAGAGTTCGTGCAAGGTCTAAGGTCCCGGGCGGCGCGGCCGCCGATTTTCCGGACGCGGCGCCGGGCGGCCGCCGGCCGGCTTTCAGACCGCCTCGGGCGGCGAAACCGACTCACTGCGCTGGGGGCCGTCGCCGGGGCCGCGAAACGCCTGCGCGACCTCGTAGAAAGCCTCGATCATCACGGCCGCCGCCGCGGCCAACAGGCCGAACAGCACGGCGAAAAACGCCACCAGGTGAACGACAAATATAGCATAAAGAGCCGCGGCGAGCAGCACCAGGCGCAGCCAGTAACGGCTGCCGCCGCGCCGCTTGCCGCCGCCGGCGATGCTGGCGGTCATGGCGTAGATGCCGCTCTTCAGCCAGCGAAAGTTGAGCCAGCTCAGCAGGCCGCCGAGCGCCAGGCCGAAGCCCCACGCCGGACCGCGCCAAGCGCCCACGCCCGCCGCCGCCAGCAGGGCGCACAGCAGGGTCAGGCGCTCCACGCGCTCTTCGGGTGCGAGGCGGGCCCAGCGCGAAGTGCTCATGCGGGAGGCGAGCCGCCTTGGGTGCGTTTCACCACGCGAAACAGCTCCAACAGGCCGGCGATCACGCCCAGGATGACGAAAACGATCTCGAAGACGGGCTGCGTGCGCCACCAATGGTCGAGGGTGTAGCCGATGAAGAATCCGATCAGCGCGGCGGCGGGCATCATCACCGCCAAGCCGGTGTATTCGCCGATCAGAACCCAGACCGTTGCCCGCCGATCCACCATGGCCTTCGCCACCCATCAGGATAGCAAGCGGCGCGGCGGGCGCGATCCGCGCGGCACCGGCGACGGACGGGCCGCCGCGCTAGATGCCGTACTTTTTGGCGTAGTGGCGGAAGGAGCGATACGACATGCGCAGCAGGTCGGCGGCTTTGGTGCGCACGCCGCCGGCTTGCTGCAAGGCGGAGGCGAGATAATGCCGTTCGACGCCCTCGATGAAACGCTCCAGGCCGTCGGGCGGGAGCGCAGGCAGCGCGTCGCCGGAGGCTGGGGCGCCGTTGCCGTTGGTTTCGCGCAGCGGTCCGATGCTGACGATTTCGCCTTGCGCCAGGGCGACGGCGCGCTCGACCACGTTTTCGAGCTGGCGCACGTTGCCCGGCCAGTCGTAATGCTCCATGCTGCGCAACGACTCCTCGGAGAATCGGGTGACCGGCTTATGCATCTCCTCGGCGAAGCGGCGCAAGAAGTGCATCGCCAGCAGGGGAATGTCTTCGGCGCGATCGCGCAGGGCGGGCAGCTCGATGGGGATCACGCTGATGCGGTAGTAGAGATCCTCGCGGAACTTCCCTTCCTTGACCGCGGTTTCCAGGTTGGCGTTGGTGGCGGCGAGCACGCGGACATCCACGGGAATCTGCTGCGAGGAGCCGAGCGGCCGCACCTGGCGCTCTTGCAGCACGCGCAGCAGCGAGACCTGCATGGGCAGGGTCATCTCGCCGATCTCGTCGAGAAACAGGGTGCCGCCGTCGGCGGCTTCGAAGAGGCCGCGGCGATTGCTGTTGGCGCCGGTGAAGGCGCCCTCGACGTAGCCGAAGAGCTCGCTTTCGAGCAGCGACTCGGGAAACGCGCCGCAATTGACGCTGACGAAGGGCTGCTCGGCGCGCGGCGAACAGGCATGGATGCCGCGGGCGACGAGTTCCTTGCCGGTGCCGCTCTTGCCGCGAATCAGCACGGTGCTGGAGGCGGCGGCGACGGTGCGGATGGTCTGCTTCAATTGCTGGATGGGCGCGCTGTTGCCCACCAAGCCGGCCAGCGCGGCGTCGTTGCGCGACTTGAGCTCGCGCTTGAGGCTGCGGTTTTCGCGGCCCAGCCGCTGATAGGCGAGCGCGCGCTCGACGGTGTAGCGCACCTGGTCCACGAGGTCGGGGGTCTTGATGATGTAGTCGATGACGCCGCCGATCTTGATCGCCTCGATCGCGGTTTCCATGCTGCCGTGGCCGGTGATGAAGACGAAGGCGGCTTCGGCGTCGAGCGAGCGCGCGAAGCGCAGCAGGTCGAGGCCGTTTTCGGTGGGACTGAGGCGCAGGTCCGCGATCACGAGGTCGAAGATCGCGCTTTCCAGCTTGTGCCGCGCCTCGGCGGCGGCATGAACGGTCTCGACTTGATGGCCCTGCTTGCGCAAGGCGATATCGAGCATTTCGCAAATGGACTTTTCGTCGTCAACGATGAGCAGGTGGGCCATGGCTTTAGGAAGCGGAACGGCGGTAGGAAGCGACCAGCCGCATTTCGCCGTCGGCGACCACGGCGGCTTCCGCCGCCGGTCGCTCGGCAAGGGGGAGCTGAATGACGAAGCGGGTACCGCCCTCTTCGGGCCGCTCCGCCCAGACCTTGCCTTCGTGCATTTCGACGAGGGAATAGACGGTGGCCAGGCCGAGCCCGGTGCCGTCGCCGAAGTGGCCGCGGAAGGGCTCGAAGATCTCTTCCTCGGCGCCGGGCTGGAGGCCGCAGCCGGTGTCTTGAAATTCCAGGCGCACGCCGAACGACGACGGCCGCGCGGCAATGCGCAGCGTGCCGCCGTTGGGCATCGCCTTCAAGGCGTTATCGGTCAGGTTCCAGAAGACTTGCTTGAGCCGGTCGACATCGCCGCTGACGACGATGGGGGCGGGCCCGAGGTCGGCGGCGATGACGACGCCGGCGGCCTGGCAGCGCGGCCCGTTGCGCACCAGCGCCAAGACCTCCTCCAAGGTGGCGCGCAGGTCGAGCGGCGCCAAGGTGCAAGGCTGCTCGCGGGCGTAGGTCAAGAAGTCGCTGACGATGCGGTTGAGCCGCTCCGACTCGCGCACCACGATCTCGATCAGGCGGCGCTGCTCGTCGTCGAGCGAGGCGAAGCGGCCGAGCAGGCGCACCGAGCCGGCCACCGAGGCCAACGGATTGCGGATTTCGTGGGCGATGCCGGCGGCCATGCGCCCCAGCGCCGCCATGCGGTCGCGGACGCGCACTTCCCGTTCCAGCCGCCGCAGCTCGGTCAGGTCCTGAAAGTGAAAGACGCGGCCGGCGGACCGCCCCGCGACTTGCAGCGGCACCACGGTCAAGCCGACGATCTTCTCGCGGCGGTTGATCGCCAAGTTCACTTCGCCGCGGCGGCCGAGCATGCTTTCGGGAATGTCGCCGAAGACTTTTTGCACTTGCGTGCCGACGAGCTGGCTGGCGCCCCGCTCCAGGATTCGCTCCGCCGCGCCGTTGGCCAAATAAATGCGCCCGGCGAGGTCGGTGGTCAGCAGGCCGCCGCTCATGGAACGAATGATGTTGTCGTTGAGCGAGCGCAGGCTGGCGAGATCGTGCTGCTGCTCTTGCAGCTCTTCGCCGGCGGCCTTCAGCTTGCCGGCCAGCAGTTCGGCGAGATAGGCGGCCGCGAGGAAGGCCAAGCCGTTGAGCAGCACGGAGAGCGCGAGCGCCTTTTCGCTGGCCGCGGCGGCGGTGGGCTGCAGGCGGGCGAAGGCGGGCAGCAGCGCCAGTTCGGCGGCGCCCCAGTAGGAGACCGCGCACAGGCCGGCGAGGATGTAAACGTACAGGCCGGGCAGCAGCAGCGCGGCCACGATCACCAGCAGCGCGTAGATCTCGGCCAGCAGGCTGTTCACGCCGCCGCTTACGGCCACCAGCGCCGTGATCAGCAGCATGTCAATGCTGAGCTGGAGATAGACCTGCGGGCCGAGCGCGCGCCAGCGCGGCAGCAGCAGGCGCTCGCCGAGCGCCGCCAAGTACCAGAGCGCGATCAGCGCCAACAACGGGATGATGGCGCGGGCGTTGGTCGAGTCGCGATAAGCGATCAACAGCTCCAGCGACAGCACCAGCGAGATGCCGAAGAAGCGGATGCGCGTGAGCCAGCGGAGCCAATCCGCCCGGCCGCCCACGCTGAATTGGGACGCCATGGACGCGTTCTGTCTGGGGGGAAGTCAGATTATGTCGCGTGCGCCGAAATTTGGCGATACCGAAGCGCGCCGGCTCTTGCCTCCCGGCACACCGGCCTCGCGGTCAGGTATGGCGGGCGGGGCGATCAGCTTCGCAGGGCGTCGTTCTCCCACGCCAAGGCGCGCCGCTGCGCCTTGGGAGGTTCGCCCCGCCCCGGCGTGGTTAGCTCACCTTAGCCGACGAGATCCGCCCCGCGGAATTGCGCGGGTCTTCTCGCGGCGTGCGCGACTAGGGTTGTTTGGGATGAGCGGGCAGCGGCGGCAAGGGCTTGCAATGTCCGCACTGCCCGCCCTTGAGGTCGCCGACCAATTTCCCCGGCGTATCGTCGAGCGGGCCGTCCTTGGCTTCCGCCTCGACCAGCGGCCGCATGACCTGTATCGGCACGGCGCCGGGAATCGGGCGCCCGTTGACGAAGAGCGTGGGGGTGCGGACCACCCCGACCGCCTTGCCCTCGGCGAGAGTGCGCTCGACCACGCGCCGCGGCAACGGCGAACTCATGCAGGCATCGAAGCGCGCGGGATCGCTGCCCGACTCCAAGGCGAAGTCGCGCAAGCGGCTGGCGGCATCGGCGGGCGTGAGCTGGTCTTGATGATCGAAGGTCGCTTGCTCGAAGGGCCAGAAGTGGGCGGGGTTTTGCTGGACGACGCAGGCGGCCGCCTCCGCCGCGGCCATGGACCAGGGATGAATCTTGACCAGCGGAAAATATTTGAAGACCACGCGCACCGTCCCCGGCATCTGCTGCGCGAGCTGCTGCAAGACGGTGTTCTCTTCCTTGCAATAGGGGCACTCGAGATCGCTGAATTCGTAGATGGTCACCGGCGCCGAAGCCGCACCCTCGGCGGGGCTATCGCCAATTTGCAGCTTGGCGCGGATCGAGCGCCACGGGTCGGCGCTGAGCTCGCTTTTATCCTCGCCGAGCATGATCTCGCGCTCGTCGGGCGAGATGAAATAGGTCTGCTCGGCGTGCTGGTCCCCCTTGGCGACGGCGACCTTGACGGTGCGAATGCCGCTGGCATCGGGCGGGGAGATGCTGGTGATCGTCATCTCGTCAAGATGCTGGAAATCCAGCACCCGGTGCAAGTACGCCTGCACGCGGGCGCGCAAGCTCGACTCGGAAGCGGCGCCGCGCGCTTTCTCGGCTTGGCCGGCGCGCGGCGCCGCCAAGGCCGGCACCGCCGCGAGCGCCAGGGCCAGCGCCAGCAGGGGCGCCCAATTCCCTCTGCGTGTCATGGTTTCCCTCGTTCTCCGGCGGCGGCAGCCGGCCGCGCCGTTTTCTCCACGTATTGCTGCGCGATGGGGAATCGCCGCCCCATCCCGAAGGCCTTCTTGGAAATCTTAAGCCCCGGCGCCGCCTGCTGCCGCTTGTATTCGCTGCGGTCGATGCGCATGATCCATTGGACTACCAAGTCCGGGTCGAGGTTACGGTCGGCGGCGATCTGCTCGGCGCTCTTATATTCTTCGACGTAATCCAAGATGATCGCGTCGAGCACCGGGTAGGGAGGCAGATCTTGCTGGTCGGTCTGGTTCGGGCGCAACTCCGCCGAGGGCGCCTTGTCGAGAACGGCGCGGGGGATGATCTCCCGCTCGCGGTTGGCGTACCGGGCCAGCTCGTAGACCTGGGTTTTGAGCACGTCGGAGATCACGGCCAAACCGCCGGCCATGTCGCCGTAGAGGGTGCAGTAGCCCACGGCCAATTCGCTCTTGTTGCCGGTCGAGAGCACGAGCGCGCCGGTGCGGTTCGAGAACGCCATCAACACCATGCCGCGCAGCCGCGCCTGGATGTTTTGCTCGGCGAGGTCCTGGCACGCGCCGTCGGCGGCGCCTTGCCACTCCGGGCGGAGGGCGGCGAGCATGGCGGCGAAGGGGGGCTCGATGGAGACTTCGCGCAACTCGATGCCGAGGTTGGCGGCAAGGCAACGGGCGTCGGCGGCGCTGGCGGGCGAGGAGTAGCGGCTGGGCATGGTGAGGGCCAAGACCGCCTGCGGGCCCAGCGCCTCGACGGCGATGGCGGCGGTCAGGGCCGAATCCACGCCGCCGCTGAGGCCGACCAGCACGCGGTGGAAGCCGCACTTGCGCACGTAGTCGCGGGTGCCGAGCACGAGCGCCTGCCAGGCCGCCGCGGTCTCGTGCTCCGGCTGCGCGCGGATGGGGCCGCGCCATTCGCCGGCCTGGACCACGAACAGGTCTTCGCTGAAGCTGGCGGCGCGCGCGCGCAGGTCGCCGTAGTCGCCCAGCACCAGCGAGGAGCCGTCGAAGATCAACTGATCGTCGCCGCCGGCTTGATTGACGAGGATGACGGGCACGCGGTACTCGCGGGCGATGGCGCCCAGCATCTCCTGCCGCAGGCCGATCTTGCCGCGCCAGAAGGGCGAGGCCGAGATATTGATCAAGAAGTCGGCGCCTTGGCGCATTTGATCGGCGACGGGATCTTCGGCGTAAAGCAAGCGGGCGCGCTTTTTGGGCCAGTAGTGCTTATCGTTCCAGGCGTCCTCGCAGATGGTCACGGCGATGCGCCGGCCGCGCCAGTTCCACACCCGCTGCCGCTCTGCGGGAGCGAAGTTGCGCAACTCGTCGAAAACGTCATAGGTGGGCAGGAGCATCTTCGACTGCTGGAAGACGACGTCCCCGCCTTGGAGAACGAGCGCGGTGTTGTGGACGCTCTTGCCGGTTTCCGCCCGCGCCGGCGTGGGGCAGCCGCAAAGGATGGCGACGCCGGGCACCTGGCGCGAGACATCGCGCAGCAGCGCCTGGCACTCCTCCACGAACTCGGGCTTTTCGACCAGGTCCCGCGCGGGATAGCCGCAGATGGCCATCTCGGGAAAGACGGCCAACTCCGCCCCTTCGGCGGCAGCTTGACGGGCGAAGTCGGCAATTTTGGAGGCGTTGGCGGCCAGCGCGCCAATGGTGGGATTCACCTGGGCCAGCGCGATTTTCACTGCTCAAAGTCTAGCAAATTGACACCGGGACGCACGCCAGGCGGCGCCGGCAGCAGCGCTGGGGCGGAGGCGGCGGGCAGCGGAAGCGCGAGCGCGAGGGCTTACGCCGCCTGAGCGGGCGAAGCCGGGCTGACCGAGATGCGGTTGACTTCGGTGAGAAAGACGCGAGCGTCTTCGGCCTCAAGGTCCTTCGATTCGCCGTTGGAGAAGTGCACTTTGACCTTGCCGTTGTCCTCGGGCTGGTAATACACGACGTGATCGAGGCAATAAACGATGCGAGCCCGAGAAGCAGTCAAGAACCGGCCAGAAGCCATGGAAAATCCCCCTCCTTTCGCCTGATGCCGGGTTCCGCGCCGGGGTTGGGCGAGCTGGCGGACCTGGCCTCCCTTCCCGGGACAGGTCCGTTGATGCCCTTGATGCGGCCAGGTTGGCAGAGGCGGGCGAGATTCGGATAATGGCAGCAGGTTCGGTTCATGGAAGACACGCGGGCGCGGGCTCTATCTCTGTTCGAAGAGGCGTATCGGCGCCAAATGCAGGGCGCGCTGGACGAGGCGCTCTCGCTCTACACCCGTTCGATCGAGACCTATCCCACCGCCGAGGCGTACACGTTTCGCGGCTGGACGTATTCGTTTTTGGGCGATTACGACCAGGCGATCGAAGAGTGCCTGCGCGCCATCGAAGTGGATCCCTCCTACGGCAACCCGTACAACGATATCGGGGCCTACCTGATCGAGAAGGGCCAGTGGAACGAGGCGATCGGCTGGCTGCAGCGGGCGACGCGCGCCCAGCGCTATGAGAGTTATTGCTTTCCGTACTACAACCTGGGGCGGGTTTTCGAGCGCAAGCGCGACTACGCCCGGGCGCAGCAAGCCTACCTGGCGGCGCTCGAGGCTAACCCGCACTACGCTCCGGCGCGGGCGGCGCTGCGCCGGCTGCATGCGATGTGGAACTGACGCCGCCCGGGACCTCAGCGCCGGCGCCGCTTAGACGGAGAACGACGAGCCGCAGCCGCAGGTGTGCTTGACGTTGGGGTTGTTGAACTTGAAGCCGCTGCCTTCGAGGGTTTCGACGTAGTCCACTTCGCAGCCGTCCAAGTACATCAGGCTCATCGGATCCACGAACACCTTGAGGCCATCCACCTCGAGGGTCTTGTCCTGGGCCGTGGGCGTGTCGAATTGCATCGAGTAGGAGAAACCGGAGCACCCGCCGCCGACCACCGCCACGCGCAAACCGCCGGGCAGGGGCGTCTGCTGCGCCATGATCTCCTTAACCTTTTCGACCGCCTTCGGGGTGACGTTAATCATTCGGGTAAGACTCCTCCTCAGAAAAGATTAAAGCACGGCGGCGCTTCGATGCAAACCCCGGCGGCAAGCGCCGGAGGGGCGGGCATGGTGGGCGGGGCGATACGAGCCGGAACCGGCTAGGAATCGGCGGCCGCGGCGCCAGCCGGCACGGGCGCCAGGAGCTGCTCCTTGCGGTAGATCAGATTGCTGACGTCGTAGGAGGCGAGTTCAAAGCCGTGGCCGTGCGTGATGGCGTCAGTGGGGCAAGCTTCGACGCAATAGCCGCAAAAAATGCAGCGGTTGTAATCAATGTTGTACACCTTGGCGTAGCGCTCACTGGCGCTGATGCGCTGGGTGTCGGTGTTGTCGGCCGCTTCGATATAGATGCAGTTGGCGGGGCAGTTGGCGGCGCACAAGAAGCAGGCGACGCATTTTTCCAATCCGTTTTCGTCGCGCTGGAGGACGTGAACGCCGCGAAAGCGCTCCTGAAAGCGCACCGGCTCGTCGGGGTAGAACTCGGTGATCGGGGGGCGAAACAGCTCTTTCAGCGTGACGGCCATGCCCTTGGCGATGGCGATCGCATCCTTGACCGGAGTGCCCATGGCGCTAGTATATGCGACCGGGACGGCGGCGCTCGCACGGGGCGGCGGCGGCGCGGCGCTTGCTAGACTGAACGCTTTACGGAGACTGCGCCTTGCGAAGCGACTTGCGCGCGCCGGATCAACTGCGTCCGGTGCACATCGAACCCGACTTCCTGCCGACGGCCGAGGGCTCGGCGCTGATCGTGATCGGCCATACGCGGGTGATCTGCACGGCGACGGTGGAGGACAGCGTGCCGAGTTTTCTGCGCGGCTCGGGCCAAGGCTGGCTGACCGGCGAATACGCGATGCTGCCGCGGGCGACGCTGACGCGCACGCCGCGGGATGCGGCGCGGGGGCGGATCTCGGGCCGCAGCCATGAGATCCAGCGGCTGATCGGGCGCTCGCTGCGCGCGGCGCTCGATCTGACCAAGCTGGGCGAACGCACGGTGATTGTCGACTGCGACGTCTTGCAGGCCGACGGCGGCACGCGCACCGCCGCCATCACCGGCGGCTTCGTGGCGGTAGCGCTGGCGCTGCGGCGCATGCAGCAGGCGGGCGTTTTCGCGACGCTGCCGGTGCGGGATTACCTGGCGGCGGTCAGCGCCGGGCTGATTGACGGCACGCCCACCTTGGACCTCAACTACGAGGAGGATGCGCGCGCGGAAGTGGACATGAACGTGGTGCTGACCGGCAGCGGACGCTATGTCGAGATCCAGGGGACGTCGGAGCGGCGGCCCTTCGGCGACGAGCAAGCGCAGGCGCTGCTGGGGCTGGCGCGCGCGGGCGCGGCCAAGCTGTTCGAGGCGCAACGCGCGGTGCTGGCGCTCGAGCTGGGGGCATGAAGTTCTATCTGGCCAGCTCCAACCCCGGCAAGCTGCGGGATTTCAGCGGCATGGCGCCGCTGGAGGTGGAGCTGCTGCCGGGCTTCGCCGCCCTACCGCTGGCGATCGAGGACGGGGCCACGTTCGAAGCCAACGCGGTCAAGAAGGCGGAGCATTACAGCCGGCTGTCGGGACAACGGGTGGTGGCCGACGACTCCGGATTGGAAGTGGCGGCGCTCGGGGGCGCGCCGGGCGTGCATTCGGCTCGCTTCGCCGGGCCGAACGCGAGCGACGCGGACAACAACCGGCTGCTGCTGGAGCGGCTGACGGGAGTGCCGCGCAAGCGGCGGCAGGCCGCCTTCGTGTGCGTGCTGGCGCTGGCGGAAGCGGGGCGGCTGCTGGCGACGTTTCACGGACGGGCGGAGGGCTTCATTCTGGAAGCGCCGCGCGGCGCGCACGGGTTCGGCTACGATCCGCTGTTCTACTCGCCCGCGGCCGGCTGCGCCTTCGGCGAGCTGACGCCGGAGCAGAAGGCGCATTATAGTCATCGCGGCGCCGCGGCCCGGCAACTGCTGGCCTGGAGGCAGGCGCAGAACGCCCGCACGCACAGCCATGGCTAAAGCCTCTTCCCCGCCCCGCGCGCGCAAGGCCGCCCCGCCGCGGCGGCCGCGGCCGCCGGAAGCCGACCGGCAGCGCGGAATCCTCGCGGGCCTCGCCGCCGCCTATCCCCACGCCCACTGCGCGCTGACGCACCGCAACGCCTGGGAGCTGCTGGTGGCGACGATTCTCTCGGCGCAATGCACCGACGCGCGCGTGAATCAAGTGACGCCGGCGCTCTTCGCGGAATTCCCGACGCCGGCGGCGATGGCGCGGATGGAGCCGGAAGCGGTCGAGCCGCTGATTCGCTCGACCGGCTTCTATCACAACAAGGCGAAGTCGTTGGTCGGCGCGGCGCGGAAGATCGTCGCCGACTACGGCGGCAAGGTGCCGGACACGATGGAGGCGCTGCTGACGCTGCCCGGCGTGGCGCGCAAGACCGCCAACGTGGTGCTGGGGGTGTGGTTCCACAAGGCGACGGGCGTGGTGGTGGACACGCACGTGCAGCGGGTGTCGCGCCGCCTGGAGCTGACGCGCGAGGAAGACCCCAAGCGCATCGAAGCCGATTTGATGCGGCAGATTCCCCAAGAGCAATGGATCGACTTTTCCCATCGGGTGATCTGGCATGGGCGGCAAATTTGCGTCGCGCGCAAGCCGAAGTGCATCGACTGCGCGATCGAGAAGTTTTGCTTCTCGGCCGACAAGACGTGGTGGTCGTAAGCTGAGGACATGGCCGAGATTCCGGAGATTCGCGAACAGGGCGGCGCGCGGCAGGGGCAGCCGCAATTTCTCGACCGGCGCCTGTACTTGCAGCTGCTGGCGTTCGGCGGCGCGCCCGATCCGGCGCCGCTGAGCCGGGCGCTGGCGGCGGCGCAAATTCCCGGCGTGATCTACGCCGACCTGCACGATCCGCGAGGGCTGGGGCTGCTCACGTGGAGCGAGGATCCGGAATTTTTCACCGGGCCGCTGCGCGCGGCGCTGCAGCAGCCGGCGCTCGCAGGCTGGGCGCTCAAGCCCGGCTACACGATGTTCGGCCGCAGCTATGCGCTCGGCCACGAGCCCGACCTGGAGGATTGGCTGATCGAGAAGCCGCGGCGTTCGGTGCTGAATCCGGAGTGGCCGTGGGCGGTGTGGTATCCGCTGCGGCGCAAGGGCGCATTTTCCGCGCTGACGCCGGAGCAAGCGCAGCCGATCCTGCGCGAGCACGGGCGCATCGGCCACGCCTTCGGCGAGGCCGGCTTCGCGCAGGACGTGCGGCTGGCGTGTTTCGGCCTGGATGCGCACGACAACGATTTCGTGATCGGCTTGCTGGGCGCGCGGCTGCATCCGCTCTCGGCCTGCGTGCAGGCGATGCGCAAGACGCGCCAAACGAGCGAGTTCATCGAAGCCATGGGACCGTTCTTCGTCGGCCGCGCCGTGTGGCGGCACGGCGGCTGAGCCGGCGCCCCGGCGAAAGAGCGGGGTGCAATGACTTGCCCCGAAGCGGTCCATGCGAGTGGCGGGCGGTGAGCCCGCGCGGCGCAATGGCGACGCGGGCGAACGCAGGCAGGCAGGAATGCCGGCTCCTCTGAGCGCCGGCGCCTCGCTGCGGCGGGAGCGGTGGCGGCGCTGGGGGCGCTATCTGCTTTTCGCGCTCCCCTTGCTCGCGCAAGTGATCGCGCTGCCGGCGCTGCTCGTGTATTGGATGCTGAATCCGCAAGGCATGGCGAGCGGCGGCGCCTGGTATTCGTGGGTGGTGGTGCTGGCGCTGATTCTGGCCTATTTCCTGGTGGTGCAGCCGTGGGCGCAGGTGGGCAGGGGCGAGCCCTGGCCCACTGAGGTCTGATGGCTTGAGATCTACGGGCGCGGCAGCGGGGTCGTGTTAAGGCGCTGGAGCCGACGGCCGGGCTCGAACCGGCGACCTGCTGATTACGAATCGTGTAACACGGCAGGCAAAGAGTGTAACCTGGGGCAGTGGCGTGCGCGAATAGGGCGGCTTTTCTGGCACCTTTCTATACAGTCCCGCCCTCGCAATTGCCCCTGTTTTCTCTCAGGGGTCCCCCAACTTTCCACCCAACTTAGCAATGCACAGTACACGGCATCGCCTACTACTTGGCATCGCAGGAACACGCTACGCTGCCCTATACGCGGCGAACGGCCCCGCCCTGGTAGTCGTCTGCACCCGACAACCGATCGCCTCGCCTGAGCGAGCAGAGGCTCAGCGTTGGGCCGTGTAGCCGGTCCGCACAGAGGACTCCGGCGCGTTTCGGCCGAGCCCCGGTTGCGCTATGCGGCTTCGGGCAACGCTCTCGGTTCACCCGCCCATAATCCGCCAGGCCAAGAAACCCAAAGCGGGCAGTTGTGTGGAGTGGGAGTAGTCTATTGGGGTCATGGGGCGACCGATCCCGGGGTTCCGGCGGCGGAAGCGAGGCGGGCAGATGTTCGCCGATCTGGGCGAAGCCCTCGGCGCGGTGGCGCGAGCGCAGTTCGCGTTCTATCTGAGCAGGTGGGGCGGCCGCATGCCGGGCTGGCGGCGCGCGATCCTCGCGGGCCGGGCTCGAGTCTATGCGCTGCGCCCGCCGGCGTCATGGTCGCGCTGGGGGCGCTCGATGCACGCTAAGCGCGGCGGACTCGCCCGGCAACGTCAACGAAGGGAGGCGGCGAATGGCGGCAAATCTTGACAAGAAACCCGCGGCCACGGCCGAGACAATGAGCGACTCCGAGGTGCGGCGCGCGCTGGCGGAATTGGGGATTC
>JAJPKR010000059.1 GCA_021323595.1 Terriglobia bacterium
CCATCACCGAACACTCCTTCCAAGGCATGGCCCCTCCTCCCAGAGAAGGAGCCAGTGTCACCCATGTGTCCGGTACGAACTGTCACCCATGTCTCGGGCCGCTCACGGCCTGCCTGTCATCGGATATCCGCTCCCCGTGCCCGCGCGCCGGCCGCTGCAAACAGTCGGGAGCGACAAGACTGATGCCGGTCGCGCAGAGTCCCACTCGCTCCCCCGGGGTTTGACCGCCCCATGGCGGCCAGCCAGATGCCCAAGGGCCAAACCGTCGCGACGAGCCCGGGCTACAGAAGCGCCACGTTCGAGACCGACGCCAAGCATGGCTAGATGAACCTTGCGGAGAACGTCGGTGTCTATAAACGTGTGAAGCTTGTAGTTACGCGGCCGGAGGTTCGAAACGCGGCTGACCGCCTAGGACTGGTCCGGACGGGTTTCGGCGGGTTGTCGGCGTACTGGCCTGGTGCTGGGGCGCATCCGAAACCGCCCCCGGCCATAACCGATTTCCGCTTCCCCGGTGGCACGTTCCTACAAGCCCTCGATGCCCTTGCGATCGCGGGCGGACACGCCGTCTGGGAATATTCGGAGGCGCGCTGCATGGGGCATGCGACATTCCAGCTGAGCTGGACGGTCAAATAGCCCGGCCGGGCTCGACCGCAAATGGCGTTCCGCTCCTTACGAACTCGCTTTCCTATGGCCGCCCAAGCATTCTTCTCAACGGGAATCGTTAGGGCGGCAGGCGGTCTGCTCCTCGCTATCGCGCTCGCGCCGTCCTACCCACTTGCCGCGACGGCGCCCCCAACCGCGCGCGGGCCCGCGGGATTGGAGCGCCGGGCTGCGTGGCAAGCCGGCTGCTCGCGCCTGAATTTCCAGCTCGAGGCCGTCGCTCACGCCTACGGCGTGCCAGTTTCTGCAGTTCTGGCGGACCCGGTGCCGATCGTATGTATGCCCGCAGGTCGTCGCACGGGCGCCGAGGCTCTCAATCTCCTCGTTCGGGAATGCCCGAACTATCGCTGGCGCTTCGAAGATGGCGCGGTTTGGTTCACCCGCCTGGGGATGGGAAGGGAACGTCAAATTCGTATCCGTGATCGCTGCCGCGCCCCGCGTTCCCAGCGCGATGGTCCGCTCCATGGTCGTTCCATTCGAGCTTAGTCAGCCCCTGCCGCATACGGTGGTGAGGAACGTCACGGCGGGCGCAATCCTGCGTGCAGTCATGGAAGCGCGGCCTGTCTTCTCGTGCTGATTATTTTTCCCAAGGCAACAAAACTAAGCCGTGCGGACGGGCTGGCCGGACTTTCTTCTTGGCAATGGGTGCCGCTTCGCGTGTCGCCGTCCCCGCCTCCACCGCCGCTCACCGCTCACTCGTGGCCCGAAAGCCGCCGTGGGGGATCATCGCCATGGCTGGATCCGACCGCGCGACTATCGCTGCGGCGGGTGTCAGCGCACAGCCGTGCGCGTACCGGGCCCTTGCGCGCGTTGCGCCGCGCCGCGGCCGGCGCCGGCCGTTTAGTCTCTTTCCAAGAAGCCTTTGCCTTGGAATATGCGCGGCATCGCCTTTTCGATTCGCGCTGCCCGCGTGGCCGGCCGTTTGGCCGCGGCAAAGTGGAAGAGGTAACTCCGCTGCCGTCCCGGCGTCAGCGCCTCGAAGGCGCGCTTGAACCGCGGATCCGTTCGGAACCGCGCCGCCAGCTCCTCGGGCACCGCCAAGTCCGAGGTCTTGCGCGGCGCCACGCGCAGCCCAGCCTTCGCGGCGGCGATGGCCTCGCGCACGTAGGCCCTGATGGTCGCCGCCTGCGCCGCGATGTCCTTCACGCTGGTGAACTTCATCACCCGCCCGGCATGAGACTGGCCGAGCCGCACCAGCACCTTCTTGGGATCCTTCAGCAGGGCGCCCTGAAAAAAGCCCAAGGCGAAGTACTCTTTGAAGCCCTGCATGATGACGATGTTCTTCCCATCGAGCGTGTAGGTGGGCTTGCCCCACTTACACTCCTCTTTCATCGGAAAGGCGGCGAGCACCCGCCGCATCTCCTCGATCTCCGCCTGCCAGCGCCCGCGATAAGCCATCTCCATGCCAGCAGCATACCGCCGCAGGCCGAGGTCAAGGTCCAGCCGTTTGTAGCGTCGTCCGCGCCGTGTCCGCGCGGACTTATTTCAGGCTGCGGAGGTAGGCGACGAGGGCATTGAGGTCGGCATCGGCGCCGGTGAAGGCGGGCATGCCGGTCTTCGCGGCCTTGGCGCTGGGATGCCGCAGGAAAGCGGCGATCTGGTCGGCGCTCATGCGGGCGCCGATGCCCGCGAGGGCCGGCGCGAGCGGCGTGCCGCGGCCTCCCGCCCCATGGCAGGCGATGCAGGCACGCGAGGTGTATAGCGCTTGGCCCCGCGCCAGAATGTCGGCGGCCGGCGCCGCCGCGGACGCGCCGGCGGCGGCGGGCGCGGCGCCGAGCAGCATCGGATGAAACGGCTCGCGCATGTAGTCGCGCATCTGCTGCTCTTGCACCGCCAGGGCCGCCGCCACCGCGGGCTGGCGCTGATCCTGCACGTGGCTGAGAATGCCCAGGCCGACGACCGCCGCTAACACCAAGCCGAAGCTGCCCATGGCCACCGGCCGGCGCAGCGGATGCCGCTCCAGCCGCCGATCGAGAAACGGCGTCAAGACGAACAGCCCGATCACGATCCCCGGCACGATCACGATGCCGATCAGCCCGCTGCGGCCGGGCCAAAACTTCAGCCATTCGAAGGCGGGCAGGTAATACCATTCCGGCCGGGGAATGAAGGTGGTGTTGGCGGGATCGGCGCGCGGCCCCAGCGGCACCGGGAAGAAATACGACAACGCCCCGAGCACGGCCACCAGCAGGAGCGCGAACAGGAGATCCATCACCAACTGCCGGGGATAGAAATTCTCCGTCGCCAGCCGCGGCGCCAGCGGGTCCTCGTGGATCGGTCCCGCCGCGCCCGCCTTGCGAAACAGCAAGACGTGCAATCCGATGAACAGGAAAATGCCGGCGGGAATGAAGAACACGTGCAAGACGAAGAAGCGCGAAATCGTCAGCGTTCCCATCTGGCTGCCGCCGCGCAGCAGCGCCTTGATCGCGCCGCCCACCAGCGGCACCTCGCCCATGATGTTGGTGCCGACCGCGGTCGCGAAATACGAGCGCTGATCCCATGGCAGCAGGTAACCGGTGAACGCCATGCCCAGCATCAATGCGAACAGGACGCAGCCGGAAAGCCAGATCAGTTCCCGGCGCCCTTTGTACGAGCCGTAGGTGAAGGTCTGGATGATGTGCAGCAGAAGCAGCACCACGGCAGCGCTGGCGCCGTAGGAGTGCAGGCTGCGCAAGAAAGAACCGGCGGAGACGACCTTCACGATGTAGGCCAGGCTGATGTGCGCGTCGTTGGCCGCCGGCACGTAGTAAATCGCGAGAAAAACGCCCGTGATGACCTGCGACAGGAAGATAAAGAGCAGGCCGGAGCCGAAGATGTAGGCCCAGCGCGCGCCGCCGGGAATCGGCTCGTCGAGCGCCGCGTGTAAGGCGGCGTCAATGCCGGTGCGGCGGTCGAGCCAGCGCCAGAAGCCGCTGCGCCCGGCTGGCGGCGGCGCGGATTGGATTTCCGTCGCCACGGCCCCTCAATCCACCGCTTCCTGCGATGCCAGCAGCTGCCGGTAGAAAACGAAGCGGCAGTAGAGATGGCCGTCCTGAATGCGGTGCGGCAGCGAATCCATGTCGCGCGCCGGCGGACCGGCGAGGCGATGCCCGTCGAGCGCGAACGTCCCGCCATGGCACGGGCAGACGAAGCGTTGTTGATCCCTACGCCACTGCACGCTGCAGCCCAAATGCGGGCAAACCGAGGAGACCACTTTGGGCTGGCCGTGCGAATCCGGGATCACGTACACCATCTGCTGCGTGATCGCGCGTTCCCAGCCGTCCGGCTGCTCGATCGTGACCTGCCGCGCGACGGGGTGATCGAGCCGCGTGAAGCTCTCGAGCGGCCCCAGATCGGACCACCCTTCCTGCCCGGCGCGGCGCCGCAGCGGAAACAGCGCCAGCCGCGCCAGCGGAATCGAAAGCAGCGCCGCCATGCTGGCCGTGCCGACCGCGATCAAGGCGCCTAAAAATGACCTGCGTCCGCCCCTTTCAGAAGATTCGGACGCAGGTGAAGTAGGAGCCGTCGTGTTCATGGCGTAGATGCCCTCCTCCGTTTCGGCCGGGCCGCTAAAAGACGAACCAGAGCAGCAGATAAAGGGTATTGTTGTCGCGGGCGTTGCGGCCGGCGCCGTCGTAATTGGTGCTGGCGCCGTTGAACTTCCAGTAATAGGTGTACTGCGCGAGCAACTGGATGTTTTGCACCGGCCAATAGCCCGCTTGCGCGATCAAGCCGCTGTTGGCGGGGCTGCCGTTGGCGCTGCCGCTGACCGGGCCGGCGCCGTAGAGCAGCGGGTCGGAGGTTCCGCTGTCGTTGAACCAGCCCACGCCTCCGGAATAGCGGTTGCCGAAGTGATAAACGCTATCCAGGCGAACGGCGTTCAGATGATGCTTGGCGGTGCTGGCCAGCCCGGCCGCGACCGAGCCGAGCAGATCTGAGTTTTCGCGGATGTAATTGCCATGCACCGTGATCATGTCGCCGCCGTGGGGAATCTCGAGCTGAAAATCGGCGGCGGGATCGGTGAAGGTGTCGAGCGGGCCGGTGACGGCGTTCGGGAAGGAAGCCACGTGCATGCCGTAGGTGCCGACTTCGAGCGCGGCATGCCCCACGTTCTGCTGCCACGCCAGCCGCCAATAGGGCGCGGCGTTGTGGATGTTGAAGGCGAAATCCGTGCCGGTGGGCGGCTCGGGCGTAATCAAATGGGCCGAGCGGTACACGGTGAAGTCGCCGTAGAGATGGTCATTCCACATCGCGTACGCGCCTGCGCCGGCTACATCGCCGGCCAGCGTCCCGGAAAGAACCGTAACCGCGTTCGGACCTGGCGCCGCGTCCGAGGATGCCCAGGGATAACCCCACGCCGGCGTATCGTTCCAAAGATCCTCGACGGTGGGGTTGTTGTTGACGTCCAATCCGTATACGACTTCCTTGCCCAGCAGCTTGCGGCGGTTGGCGTAGCGGATATCGGTGTTGTCCATGATGAAGTGGCCGTCCGCCGCGGTGTAGGTCACCTGGAAGAAGCTGCCGATGTGCTTTGCCAAAGCGCCGGAAAGGAAAAGACTCAGAGCCTGCGGAAATTCGACGTTCGCGTTTTGCGTGCCCGGCTGCGCCTTCTGCGTCAGCGTGTCCGCGATCTGAAACATCGCCGAAAGCGGCAGCTCCTGGCTGATATTCAGGCCCGCGGTATTGGCCTTGGGCGTGACCTGGATTTCCTTCATCCCGGTCAGCGTGTAGCCGTTGAGCTTGAAGGCGCGGCCAAAAGCGGTGAGCTCGGGGAAGGTGATGTGGCAGGTGCTGCACGGCAACCCGGTTTGGCGCGTAAAGCTGGGAACCGCCCACGCCGGGAAGCCAAGAGACAGGAAGACCAAGAAAACTCCGGCAGTTGCAAGCGAACGATGGTGCACGATTCGACTCCAGGACATCGCTTCGAGTGGTGCAATTCGCTTGCCGAGCGATTTTGCCCACTTATTCTCGACTGTGCCCCGCCGTCGCAAAGTGCGGCAGCGTACTTTGGCCCAAAAATAGGGAAATAACCCCCACACTCACGGAGGACTAAAAGAGTACGGCGATCGGGCGATCGGGCGATCGGACGCCGGTTGGGGCAGAGGCCGCAGGGTAGGGCGGGGACGCGACTCAGCCCGCCGCGTTAAGCGGATTGGCCGCGCGAGTCGCCTGGATCTTGGCGCCGCCCTCGCGAGTCGGCCAATATCGCCCGCCAGTCAGGTAGGCCCAAATCACCGGACTGGGATTCGCCGCGAAAGATAGCATCGCAACCATATTCATAGTCGTCGCCGCTCCGAGGCTGTTTGGCCGCCTTCGCCCGTCGATCCTGACATGGCCGCCAACGCCCCGAGTTCGCCCCGCTTCGGCCTAGCGCCGTCCGCCGCGAGTCCCGCCGCAGCCGTGCCACGCCCGAGCGTCATTCCCCATCGCCTCGCTTGCGGCTACTCTGGCCAACTCCGCCGCCGCAAATCGAATCCTACTTATGAGGCCCCCCAGGGGAAGCCTCTGCGGGCCGCGCAATCCGTGCGCCCCGCCGCTGTTTGACAATTTGCAGCCTCGCGCTTGGCTCGCGCCACAGAATGGAGGGAATCGCCGCCCGGCGATTCCCTCCATCTGGGTGCCCCTATAGGGGTCCCACCCGTTGGGAAGCTCAACACTGCAAGTCTTTCCGGCGCGCCCCAACTCAAGCTGTAAGTGACAGCTCGGTAAGCGTTTAGACCTCCGCTCTCCGCCGCTGCCGCACGCAGGGTGTTGACCTGTACTTCCGGCCAGGCAGCCATCGCACAGGCGGCCGCCGACCCGCTTGAGCGATGCGGCGAGGGGTTCGACAACTGGCGCCAAGCGACTCGAGCCGTCGGTCCAACCGCACCCCGAAACGGCGCCGGCCTGGCGGCCCAGGCTCACTGCCGGAGCCTCTTCCCGAACGGCTCGTTACCGGCGGCAATGGCGGCAGCGGCAACGGCGGCGGCGTCAGCCGGCGCGGAGTTCGCTACCTGTCTGGCGCAAGGTGGCGCGCAGCGCGATCGGCGTGGCGGCGAGCGCTTTCGAAACCGGGCAAGTCTCCTTGGCGGTTTCCGCAACTTTCTGAAAACTCGCTTCGTCCATGCCGCCGGCCTCGACCTCGGTCACCAGTTCGATCGCGGAGATCGCATATCCGTCGCCCGACGGGCCGAAGTGCACCTGGGCCCGCGTGGTCACCGTGTGCGGCGTTGCGCCGGCTTGGGAAAGCGCCGCCGCCAGAGCCATCGAAAAGCAGCCGGCGTGGGCGGCGCCGAGCAGTTCTTCCGGATTGACGCCCGGGCCCTCTTCCATGCGAGACCGAAAGGAAAATGCGCCTTGATAGGCGTCGAAGCACAGGACGCCATGGCCGGCGGTGAGATTGCCCTGCCATTGCGCGGAGGCGGAGCGTACAGGCATATTGGCCCTCCGCCGATTGAGATGCGCAGTTTTCGGAGCGCGCCGCTGCCCGCGGCGGTCAGCCTCCTTCAGCGGCGGATTTGCCGGCGGGCCGCGGAGTCGGGCACGGGCGGTGCGGCGTTCGCGCGTCAGGCGGCCTGAATCGTCGCGCGCGGGCGGCGCAACCCCGCGCCCTCCAGGCGCACGACCACGGCCACGATGAGCCAGAGCGCGGCGCCGTAAACGGCGTACTCGAGCGCCTCCTGTCCCGGCGAGACGCGAAACGCGCCGAAGACGACCAGCGCGCCCGTCGAGCTGACGTGCAGCGCTTGCGCCAGCAGCACGCTTTCGGTGTGGCGATAGGCCCAGCAGATCAGCACGCGCATCGCGGACATCGCCACGCCGAAGGCCAGATAAAACGGCAGCCAATCCGCGCCATGCGGCTGCGCCGCGCCGAGAAAGTCGCTGACGGGAAGGTGCCAGAGCACCCACAGCACTCCCAGATCCGCCGCGAGCGTGAAGGCCGCGCCGCTTTTGCCGCCCGCGGCCTCGAGCATGGCGGGATAGGCGAAGCCCGTCCAGCCGAGCTCTTCGAGAAAGCCCGCCGGCAGGCCGAACAGGATACCCATCCAATAATGATTCGCGCCGTACGCGGGAGAGACGAATCGCGCCAGCAGCGCGAGCACCGCCGGCAGCAAAAGCACCGGCAGCAGGAGCAGCGCCCACCACCAGCCGGCGCGCCAGCGCAGCATGCGCGCCCGCAGCTCGCGCCAGCCCGCGCGTCCTCGATAGACGCAAGTCAGGGTTATGCCGGCGACGCTCGGGCCCAGCAGCATGGCCGGAAACATCAGGATTGCCGTGAGCCGCGAAATCCCGTAGCCGCGCAGCAGATCCGGCGCCGCCACCGCGGCCGCGGCGGCCCAAGAGATCGCGAACGTCAGGAGAAAATACGAGCGGACCCGTCGCCCGGCTTCATCTCTCTTCATCTGACCTAATCGCTAACCTTAACTCAAGCACGTGAGCCGCCGAAGCCTGCTGTCCGGCACGGGCGCCCAACCCGCCCCGCGCCCAGCCCGGCGGCCGCCGGCCCGGCGCCGGGCCCGTCGAGGAGCCGGTGGCGGCCGGGTGCCGCCGGGCGCCGACTCAGCCGAGGAACGTCAGGTCTGCAGCCAAGATGGCGAAGCTGGCGCGGCTGGGCGCGGGAAAGCGCAGCGCGCCGGTCAGGCGCAGCGCCAGCCAGGGGCGCCGGTCGGCGCGCAGGAAGAGCAAGCGCGCGCGCGTTTCTCGTTCACCCACTCGCCGTTCCAGCGCCGCGGCTTCGACCGGCGGCAGCGTAAGAGCGAGCGGCGAAAGCTCCGGCGGCAGCGCGATGCCTCCGGATGCCGCGGCGCGATTGCGGCGCGAGCAGGCAAAAGCGCTGATCGCGGCGGCGTGCAGGATGCCGCCGTCGATTTGCAGTTGGAAGTCGCAGCGGCGCCAATCGGGGCGCGGCGCCGGCGCCGCCCAGCGCAGCGGCCGGGGAGTCTGCGGCGCCGCCTCTGCGATCGCGACCTGCACGCGCAACGCGGCTGGGGCGCAGTCGTTGCGCGCGAGCGCCGGCAATCGCAAACGGTCGACGCGCCCGCGCCAGGCGCGCCGGGCGATCTCGCGGCCGCGCGCGTCCACGGTGACGATCGCGCCGCGCGTTTCCGCCGCCGCGTCCGGGCCGAGGCAGCCGGTCGCCCAGGCGTAAAAGCCCGGGGCCATGGCGTCGCTGGCTTCGATGACCAAATCGCGAAAGACATGCCGCGTGCTGGGTGGCGGCAGCCCGTGGCCGGGCACGTAATCGGGAACGCCGCGCGTCGCGATCTCGGTTGCGCCGTAGGCGTTGGCCCAGCCCGCGAAGCGCCCCTCGAGTTCGAGCGCGGCGCGCAACGCGGGGTCGCTGCCGGCCGCCGGGACCGGCGCCGAAGCCGGGGCCGAGAGCACAGCCGCGTCGCGGCAGGCCGCGAGACAAGCGGCGCTGCCGGCGGCGGCAAGAGTGGTGACGAACTGGCGGCGATTCATAAGCCTCGCGTTATTGCACCGTCAGCGATAGCGATGCCGAATGGCTGTCGGCGCCGGAAGTGCCGGTGACGGTCAAAGTATAAGTGCCCGCGGGCGTGCCCGGGTTCGGCGGCGGAGCCGACGACGAGGACGAGCCGCCGCCGCAGCCGCCGGCGAGCAGCAGCGCGCCCACGAGCGCCGTCCAGGCCAGGCGCCGCTTCCAGGCGCGGTGGCGGCGGGGACGCACCGCCATCCCGAGGGCGGCCAGAGCCAGCGCCAAGAAGATCAACGGCGGCCAGCGCGAGTCCGGACTGTTCCAGGGCGCGAGCGCGCCGGGCGCGGTCGTGGTCACGGTGACCGTGGCGGCGGTGCCGCTCGCCGTCGGCGTCACGCTCGCCGGGCTGACCGAGCAAGCCGCTTCCGCCGGCGCGCCCGAGCAGCTCACGGCCACGGCGCCGTTGAAGCCGCTCTCGGCGGTGAGGGTGAGATTGTAAGTCGCGCTTTGTCCCGGGGTGATCGAAGCGGAACTAGAAGCGGCGGCGAGGCTGAAATCTTCGACCGTCACCGTGCCCGACGCGGCATGACTCAGCCCGCCGGAACTGGCGTTCACGGTGATGGTGTTGGCGCCGGGCTGAAGCGCGGCGGCGGCGACGGTGACCGTCGCCGCGCCGCCGGCGGTGATGCTGGCGGGTGATGCCGTGCAGCCGGAAGCGGGCGCGGCGCAGCTCAGGCTCAAGGTGCCGCCGAAGCCGGCGATGCCGCTCGAGCTCAGCGCCAGCGTCGCCTGATTGCCGGCGACGACCGGGTTGGCGGGAGGGGCCAGGGCAATCGAGAAGTCCTGCACGGTCACTTGCGCGCTCGCCGTCTCGGTCGCGCCATTGGCGGCGCCCGACACGGTTACCGTGTTGGCGCCGTCGCTCAGGCCGGCGGCTGCCACCGTCACCGTTGCCGAGCCGCCGCCGGAAATGCTGGCGGGGCTGACCGAGCAGCCGCTCGCGGGCGCGGTGCAGGTCAGCGCGATCGTGCCGGTGAAGCCGCTGCCGGCCTGCGCCGTGACGCTGAACTGCGCGCCGGCGCCGGCCAGCGCGGTCACGGTTGCCGGCGTAGTGGCGAGCGTGAACGGCAGGCCCGTGATGGTGACCGAAAGGGTTTGCGTGCTGATCTGATCGGTAGCGGCGATGGAGACGGTGGTGGTGCCCAGCGCGATCGCGCTGCCCGCGATCGTGACGGTCACGGGCGTGCCGGGCGCGGCGGTCGCGGGCGAAATGCTGCATCCGCTGGCGGGAGCCGCGCAAGAATAGGCGATGGTCGCGGTTTCGCCATTCGCGCCGCTCGCGGTCACGGTGAAGCTGGCCGCGGTGCCCGCCGCCACGCTGAGGGTGGTCGGCGAAGCCGCTAACGTGAAGCTCGGCGTCGGCAGCGGCGCGATCTCCCACAACCCGCGGCCGTGGGTCGCCGCCACGAGCTGCCGCGAACTCCAGGTTTTCGGCGAGATGCTCAACTGCAGCACGGCGGCGTCGGGCAGACCGCCGCCGACCTGCATCCATTGTTCGTTGGCCGCGCCGCCGTCGGTCGCGGCGAAGACGCCCACGTCGCTGGCCACATAGATGTCGTTGTTGGGGCCGAGCGGGTCGATCAGAATCCAATTCACCGGCGCGTCGGGCAGATTGCCGGTGATATCGGTCCAGGTTGCGCCGCCGTCAGTGGTTTTGAAGACGTGTCCTCCGCCGAAGCCCTGCACGCCGAGATAGACGACGCTGGGATCCACCGGATTGATGGCGACGGAGCTGATCGGCCCGCCGCTCATATTCAGCGGGGCGGTCATGCTCGTCCAGGTGGGACTGCCGCTCATCAGATTCGAGGTCATCTCGAGGCCGCCGTTTAGCGTCGCGAACCAGGCGATGTTGGCGTTGTTGGGATCGGCGGCGACCGCGGTGATGGGGGTGGTGGCGCAGCCGAAATTGGTCACCTTGGTCCACACCAGGCTGCCGGGGTTGTTCGGGTTGGCGGGGCCGAGCCACATATTGCAAACGCCGACCAAAAGCTGGGAGGGCGTGGTGCCGGATCCCGGGATCAGCGTGTACGGCACGTAGAACATGCCGGATTCCGGTATGACGGTGTTATCCGCCGCCTGGGCCAGGGCGCCGGTGCTGGTGTCGTACATCATGATGTCCGCGCCGTTGGGGTATTCGAGCCAATAGTCGCTGGGCGCGGTGGGATCGCTGGCGGTGAAGCCGCCGTCGCCGCCGAAGAATTGGCTCCAGGCTAGGCCGGGGCCGCTGTTCACCGACGTGCCGTTGTCTTGCGCGCCGCCAAACCAGGCGCCTGATTTCTGCGAATCCGGGGAAGCGCTTTGGAACTGGATATTGCCCAGCGTCGCGTTCAGGTTCATCCAGCTCGTGCCGCCGTTGGTCGTGGCCCATGCGCCGCCGTCGTTGCCGATGAACCAGGTGGTCGCGTTGAAGATCGCGATGGCGTGCTGGTCGGGATGAACAAGATTGGCGCCGGAAGCGTAACCGTCGGTGATGTCAGTCCAAGCGGTGCTCAGGCCCGTGGTCGTCATCGCCGGCACGCTCGCCGCGCTCCAAAGATCGATGCCGCCCACGAGCAAGCCGCTGCCGCCCGCCGGGGCCGCGATGTCTTGGTCGTAGTCTCCCTGGCAAGAGGTAACGCCGCCGCCGCTCTCGCAGTAGAGATTCGTGAAGCCGCCGCCCGGCGCGGTCGAGACGTCGGGCATGGGGAGCGGGTGCCAGGTGGTCCCGCCGTCGGTGGATTCGGCCAGCCCGGTGTCGCAATTCGTCGAACCGCCGGTGCAGGGCGTCGGCGTCGCGGGGCCGCCGGTGGCATCGCTCAGTAGCGCATAAAGCGTGCCGTTGCGCGCGGCCAGCGAGGCCCGCGAGAAATCGCCGGCGGGGCTCGCGCCGACAAAGGGCGATGCGAGGATCGTCCAGGACGCGCCTTGGTTGGCGGACTTGAAGATTCCCACATTGCCGGCCGCCGCGTAATAGGTCTTGGCGGTCGCGTCATAGATCAGATCGGTGTCGTTGGCCTGAAGGACGAGGGACCAAGTCTTGCCGGAGTCCGTGGAGCGGTATAGGCCCGTCGGCCCCGCGGCAGCGCCGGCCTCGCAGCAAACGTCGGAGGAGGTGGTTGCGAGGACGACACTGGGCGTGGCCGGATCGAAGAGGATGCGCGAGAATCCCTGGCCCACGAACGATTCGGCGCCGCTGTCAGCGGTGGTGATCGAGGTCCAAGTGGCGCCGCCGTCGGTGGATTCGAGCAAGCCTTGGCCGTAGTAGGAGTCGCCGCTGCCGTTGGGTTCGCCGGTCCCGACCAGCAAGTGCGCGGGATTCGAGGGATCGACGGCAATCGCGCCGACCGCCAGGGTGGGCTGCGAGTCGGTCAGCGGCGTGCATGTGGGCGAGGCGCCGAGCGCGCTAGTGCACTTCCACAGGCCGCCGAAGGCCGCGCCGATGTAAATGGTGTTGCCGGTGGCATCGCTCGGATCGAGGGCGATCGCCGTCACCCGGCCGGAGACGTTGCCATAGGTCGTGGGCACGAGCGCGTCAGGAGTGGTGTTGAGCGGGCGCGGCCCGAGTTCGGTCCAGGCGCCGCTGCCGGTGGGAGTGAATCCGGTGACTCCGGGTTGCGCCGTGGCGCGCGCCGCGGCTCGCGGCGCCAGCGCCACGCGCGCGCGCATCGCCAGGGCCCGCCACAGGTGCGCGGCGGCGGGCAACGAGTCGGGTGATCGGCGGCCGCGCAAGAACCAGGCCTCGCGCGCGCTGGGGTTATCGGCGGGCTGTGCCTTTTCCTGGCCGCGGAGCGCGGCGGGCAGCAGGCATGCGGCGGCTAGGCAAACGGCGGCCGCCAAAATGCGGACGTGGCGCAACTTCATCTTCGACCTCCTAAGTACTGTGAGTGGACTCTAAGCGGTCCAAACGAGTTAGCACAACTGTCCCAACGGTCCTGTATCAGTGCTATCAACAGGGGCAACTGGCAAAGCTGGCTCGGAAGGCGCTCCGCAAGGCGGTTAACGGGCGGCATAGGACGTATCTCCATCGCCCGGGACCGCGCCCAACCCGCCCCGCGCCCAGCCCGGCGGCCGCCGGCCCGGCGCCGGAGTGCAGGCTGGAGAAGGCGGCGAGCGAGAGGACCGGGGCGCAGGCAAGCGTGCCGGTTACGCGTCAGGAACCTGCGATAGGATCTTGGGCATGCTCAGACGAGAGTTTCTGAATGGAGCACTGGCGGCGGGGCTGGTGGCCGGCAGCGCGCCGGCGGCGCGCGCGCTTCGGGCTGAACGCGCTCCCGCTAAACGGGGCGAGGCTGCGGCCTCCGGCGCGCCGGCGCCCGAGCCGGCGAGCGGCGAGCGCGGGCCGTACCTGCGCGCGGGCATTTGTTGCTATTCCTATCGCAAGGCGCTGGCGGCCGGTCAACTGACCTACGAGGAAATCATCGCGCGCGCGGTGGATTGGGAACTGGACACGGTGGACCTGACCGTGTACTGGCTGCCGCAGCCGGACGGCGGCTATCATCAGCGCCTGCGCCGCTACGCCTATCGCAATGGCATGCATTGGTCGGGCATCGCGGTGCGCACCGCCTTCACCGGCGCGACTCCCGCCGATCGCGCCCGCCAGCTCGCCGACGCCCAGCGCTGGGTGGATTACGCCGATGCTGTCGGCGCCTCGCATGTGCGCATCTTCGGCGGCCCCTTGCCGAAGGGCTGGAGCGAAGCGCAAGCGATCCCGTTCGTGACCGAAGGCATGGCGAAGTTGGCCGCCTACGCCGGCGAGCGCGGCATCACCCTCGGCGTCGAGAACGACTTCGGCGTGACGCAGACCGCCGGCCAGGTGCTTCGGTATGTGCGCGCCGTCAATTCGCCGTGGCTGGGCGTGAATGCCGATTCCTTCAATTCGCCGATAGACTCCGCCGCGCAATTCGCCCGCTGCCTGCCCTATGCGACGCATGTGCACTTGAAGACCCAGGTGCACGACGCCCAGGGCCGCGTCCGGCCGGCCGATTGGAATCGTTTGTTCGCGCTGATCGAGGCGGCCGGCTATCGGGGCTCGGTGTCGCTCGAGTACGAGGGCAACGACGCCGCGGCCGACGTGCCGCGCTACGCGCGCCAGTTGAGCGCCATGGTGCGCGCGGCCAATCTCCGGCGCCGCGCCGCATGAGCGAGGGCGCGCCGGGCTTCGCCCATCCGTTTATCGCCGCCGATGCCGCCGCGCTCGGCGCCGCCGCCGCGGCGCATGCTGCCGCGCGCATTCGCGCGCTGGCGGCGCGGCACGGCCGCTTTGCCGTGGTCTTCGCCACCGGCGCATCGCAACTGGCGACGCTGCGAGCGCTGACGGCGATGGATTTGCCCTGGCGGCAAATCGTCGGCTTTCACTTGGATGAATACATCGGCCTGAGCGCCGGCCATCCGGCCTCGTTCCGCTGGTACTTGCGCGAGGAGCTGGCCGCCAAAGCGCCCTTCGCCGCCTTTCACTTCATCGCCGCTGACGCCGCCGATGCCGCCGCCGCCTGCGGCGAGTATGCGCGCCTGCTCGCGGCCGAGCCGCCGCGGCTGGGGCTGATCGGCATCGGCGAGAACGGCCATCTGGCCTTCAACGACCCGGGAGAAGCGGACTTCGACGATCCGGAGGCGGTCAAGATCGTCACTCTCGACTCCGCCTGCCGGAACCAGCAAGTGGCCGAGGGCTGGTTCCCGCGCCTGGAAGATGTGCCGGCGCGCGCGATCACGCTGACGATCCCGGCCATCATGCAAATTCCGGAGTTGGTGGTTTCCGTGCCGGGCGAGCGCAAGGCGGCGATCGTCGAGCGCGTCCTGCGGGGTCCGATCGGTCCCGAGTGCCCGGCGACGATCTTGCGCCGGCACGCGCGCGCGGCGCTGTTCTTGGATCGGGCGTCCGCCGCGAGGCTTTAGCGGCGGGCTTGCAGCTCAGAAATCCACTCTGGGGCCGGCGTTGCGGATCGCGGCCGGCACCTTCCCGAACTGTTTGAAGTTCTCGACGAAGCGGCCGGCCAAATCGCGGGCCGCGCGGTCGTAAGCCTGGGGATCGCGCCAGGTCTCGCGCGGATGCAGCAATTCCCCCGGCACGCCGGGAACGGCCTTCGGCACGGCCACGCCGAAGATCGGATCGGTTTCGAATTCCGCCCCCGCCAGCTCGCCGTTCAGCGCGGCGTTGACGAGCGCGCGGGTGTGCGGCAGCGCGATGCGCCGCCCCGCGCCGAAGCCGCCTCCGGTCCAGCCGGTGTTGATCCACCAGCAGGGCACGCGGTGCGTGCGCAGCCGCTCGCCCAGCATCTGCGCGTACTCGCGCGGCGCCAGCGGCAGGAATGGCGCGCCGAAGCAGGTGCTGAAGGTCGCCTGCGGCTCCTTGACGCCTGCCTCCGTCCCGGCCACTTTGGCGGTGTAGCCGGAAAGGAAGTGATACATCGCCTGGTCGGGCGTCAAGCGCGCGATCGGCGGCAAGACGCCGAAGGCGTCGGCGCAAAGGAAGACGACATGCGCCGGACGCGGGCCGCGCCCGCCGGGGACGACGTTGGCGACGAATTCGAGCGGGTACGCCGCGCGGGTGTTTTCCGTCCACGAAGCGTCGTCATAGCGCGCCGCGCGCGTTTCCGGGTCGAGCACCACGTTCTCGAGCACCGTGCCGTAGCGGATCGCATCCCAGATCTGCGGCTCGTGCTCCCGCGACAAACGGATGCATTTGGCGTAGCAGCCGCCTTCGAAGTTGAAGATTCCGTTCGGTCCCCACCCGTGCTCGTCGTCGCCGATCAAGCGGCGGTCGTGATCGGCCGAGAGCGTGGTCTTGCCCGTGCCCGAAAGGCCGAAGAAAAGCGCGGTGTCGCCGCTCGGCCCGACATTCGCCGAGCAGTGCATCGGAAAGACATCCCACGAGGGCAAAAAGAAATTGAGGGCGCTGAAGACCGATTTCTTGATCTCGCCGGCATACGCCGTGCCGCCGATCAAGACGATGCGGCGGTCCAGGTTGAGGACGATGAAAGTTTCCGAATGAGTGCCGTCTTCGGCGGGGTGGGCCAGGCAGCCGGGCAGATCGAGCACCGTCAGCTCCGGCTCGAATTGCGGCGGATCATCGGCTTGGCGGCGGCGCAGCAGATTGCGCGCGAAGAGCGAATGCCAGGCGAATTCGGTGATCACCCGCACGCTCATGCGGAATTCGCTGTCGGCGCCGGCGAAGCACTCCTGCACGAACAGGTCGCGGCCGCGCACATACTCTTTGGCGCGGTCGAGCAGGCGGTCGAAGCAGGCGGGCGAGATCGGCTGATTCACCTTGCCCCACGCCACCCGCTGCTCGGTGACGCGATCGCGGACCAAAAACCGGTCCCGCGGCGTCCGGCCGGTGAAGCGCCCCGTGCGCGCGGCCAGCGCGCCCGTGCTCGCGAGCGATGCTTCGCCCCGGCGAATCGCCTCTTCGATCAGCAGCGAAGGCGCGGAGTTCACGTGCAGCCGCTCCCGCCCGACGTTCAATTCCAACAGCAAATCCGCGCCGCTGGCGACCTCGAGACTCAACATAGGACCACCTGGCACCATTCTCCGCGCATCGCCGGACGAGGCGCAAGTGACCGCTCGGTCGGGCGCGTTGCGCAATCCGGCACTCCGCCGGGCGGCCAGGCGCCTACTTCACGCGTTCCAAATACTTGCCTTCGGCGGTATCGACGCGAATCTTTTCGCCTTGATTGATGAACGGAGGAACCTGCACCACCAGGCCGGTCTCCATCGTCGCCGGCTTGGTGACATTGGAAACGGTGGCGCCCTTGAGCCCAGGTTCGGTATGGGCGACTTCCAGATCCACGGTGGCGGGCAATTCGACCGAAACCGGTTTGCCCTCGTAGAACTCGACCTTGATCCGCAGATTCGGCACCAAGTACTCGACCGCGTCGCCGAGCACCTCGCGCGACAGGTGGATCTGATCGTAGGTCTCCGTGTTCATGAAATAAAAATCGGAGGTGTCGTTGTAGAGGTATTCCATTTCCGTCTCGTCGAGCACGGCGCGCTCGATGCGGTCTTCCGAGCGGAAGCGGTGCTCGACCATCGAGCCGCTGCGCAGATTGCGCAACTTGGCCTGCACGAAGGCGCGCAAATTGCCCGGCGTGCGATGGGTAATGCTGAAGACGGAATACAGCTCCTTTTCATGAATGATGATCATGCCCGGCCGCAATTGCGTCGCGGAAATCGCCATGGATTCGCTCTCCTGGAGAAAACAACAATTATAAGAGCCGCCCGCCGGACGGCCAATCCGAGACCCCTCATTCCGGGCAGCGCAGCGCCTCATCGGCAGCCAGCGCGGCCAAGCTGGCCAGGGCGGGGAAGCGGTGCGCGGCGATGGGCAGCCGCGCCTTCGCCTCCATGCCCGGCGCGAAGAGGGCGACCAGCGCCGCTCCCGCCGGCGGCTCCAGCCAGGCGCGCAGCCGGCCTTGGGTGTCGGTGAGAACCAGTCGCGGCGGCACTGTGGGCGGTGGCGGCGGCGCCGCCGCGTCCCGGACCCACCAGCGATCGATCTCCCAATAGGTCAGCGTTTCGTCCGCCGCCCATTGCGCGAAGCAGGCGGCGCAGATTTCGCAGCGCGGCGCGCAGGGCATAAAAAGCAGATTCTGCCGGGACCGCAGCGCCGTAGTGGTCATCGGTACGCCGTCGCGTTCGATCGGCAGAGGCGGCAGAGCTTGGCCGAGGGTAATCATGGCAAGGGCGGCCCCGGCTGGGCTTCCCCGTCGAGGCGCTTGACCAAGCGCCAGCCGTCCAGCCCGCCGGGGTAATAGCCGGGCAACACGGCCACCGCCCGGTAGCCCTGATCGCGATAGAAGGCCAGAGCACCGGCATTGTCGACCGCGGCTTCCAATTGCACGTGGCGGGCGCCGGCCGCCGCCATGCGTGTTTCCGCCGCCTGGAGCAACTGCCGGCCGAGGCCGGCGCGGCGGAAGCGGGGCAATACGTCAATCGTGATTACATGCCCGCCGCGCGGATGGGCGACGCCGAGGATGAACCCGGCGATGGAGGTATCGGCCGCTTCCGCCACCAGCGTGAACGCGCCCCGCGCTTTCATATAGCGGCTCATTTCCGGCTGCGAGTAGCGGATCTCGGCGGCGAAGCACGCGGCATCGATCGCCAGCAGCGCGGGAAAGTCCTCGCTTTTCGCCGGCCGGATCGAGAAAGGGCGGGCGGTCCGCTCGGCGTCGCCCGGCTTCGTCGCCGCGCGTTCTTCGCTCCCGCGCTTCCGCGTGCGCTCCCGCGGCTTCACTCGTGGCGCCCCGCTCCGCTCGCGGCCCGCCTCGCTCGTGCGTGGGCGGCCGCCGCCCGGGCTGTCAGGGGCGCGCGGCGGCGCCGCATGAGGGCGTTGCACGAGGCGTTTTTTCGGGCTCGGGGCTGCGCTGGGCGGTTGGCTTGGCTGACGGAACGTGAGCTCGCTGACTGCCGAATCATTGCGTTTGCGGCGACTATAGCAGTTCCCGAGGAACAACTCGGATGGGCAGGCGCTGAGGGCCGCATCGCGGCGAAGGGTCCGATGCCGGTCGCGCGCTTAGCGGATCAGCCGCCCGAAAAGCCGCCCTACAATCCAGCCTAAACCGGCGGCGATGGCCATGGCGGCGCCGAAATGGTCCGCGGCCTGGCGGCCCACGTCCAGGTCCCGCGTCAGGCGCGCGCGCAGCTTGTCCATCGCTTCGCCGACCGCGCGCCGATGCTCGTCCATATGCAGAGCGAGCTCCTGCGAAGATGCCGGAACCGTGGCCATGACTCTAATCCCTTCTTCGGGTCAGGAAACCTAGCAGCAGGCCGGCGCCGAACGCGGCGCCCAGGAGCGGCAGCAAGAACTTGCGGCGTCCTTGGGAAGTCTGAATCTCGCGCCAAAACTTCCGGGCCGACGCCAGCAACTCCCGCCCTTGTCCGGCGCGCTCGCGCACTTGCCGCGTCCACTCGCCCGCCTTTCGGCCATAAGACTCCGCGTGCTTGCGCAGCGGGATTGGCTCGCCTGCGCCCATGCCAGCTTCTGATGCCGCCGTTGGGCCGCGCGGCTAGGCCGCTCGCGCCCGGTGATAGCGGTGTGCGCAGGTAAAGGCGTAATGGATGCCCGACCCATAGGCCAGGATGAACACCAGCGCCCAGCCCAGACGCTCGAGCCAGCTCACCAGCGTTACCGGCCAGACCTGGTACAGCAGCGCCAGTCCGATGGTGACAATCTCCATGACGGTATTGATCTTGCCGACATAGGTGGGCCGAAAATCGCGGAACCCGGTGCTGCGGTAAATCCAAACCGCGGCCACCAAAATGCTCAGGTCGCGCGTGAAAACCAGGATCGTCAGCAGCCAGGGGAAGGCGCCAACGATGGCCAAAACGATGAAAAGCGAGCTAAGCAGCGCCTTGTCGGCGTTCGGATCGAGATATTCGCCCAGTTGGGAGTAGATCGGCGGCGCGCCGCGCGGCGCCGGGCTGCGGCGCGCCAGCCAGCCGTCGAAGCCGTCGCTGAGGCCGGCCAGGACGAAGAGCAGCAGCGCCCATCCGAAGGCCCGCATCGCCACCGCCGCCACGATCACCGGCACGGAGAGCAGGCGCGCTTCGGTAATGACATTGGCCGGCCGCAACCAGGCGCGGATTAACGGCTGAGAAGCACCTCCTGCTGTCGCCAAACGGCCCACTCTTCGATTCTAGGGGAAGTGTTTGGCGGGGCCGAGGATGGCCCGCCCAGGCGGGCGCGTGAATCCGGCAAGGCAAGCAAGCGGCGGCGCGCCCGCCACCCGATCCGCGATACTAGGCCGTAGGATCGGCGCGTGCGCGAGCGGCGTTAGCACTCGCAACTCCGGGGCGCTTCCGCATCGGGCTTCCGCGGCAAGCCATGCGCTTTCAGCGGTGGATCGCCGCGAGCTGCCGCACGGCCCAGAGCCGAATCGGCCCCGCTCCAAAAGCGGGGAGGCCGCCGTTGGCCCGGCAAAATCTTCCGCACTTCGGAAGAAAGGTTTCGTTTCGAATCAAGGTTTTCCTCCCGCGTCAGCCGCCGCGCCGCGATCTGGGCCGATTTTCGCGTTGCCGGCAAATGGAACTCGTCGTGCAACTTACGCGCGCGTGGCAGGCGTTCTGGAACTGACGGCAGGGGTGGTGGCGGCGGCGGGAGTCACCACGACTTTGGGCTTCTTCGCTACCAAGCTGATCATCCGCGGCATGGCCCGCAAGCTCAGTTCCGACTCCAGCCATCACTCGTAGCCGAGCCGCCCGGCGCGACCCTTTTCCGAATTCCGAATCCGTTAGTGCACGACCCACCTGGCTGCACGATGGCGGCATCCGGGTAGAATGCAGAGGTCCATGTCATCGCGACTCGTGAGCGCCGGCGCCGCCTTGCTGTTGGTCGCCGGGGGCGCAGCGTATGGAATCGCCCGCTGGCGGCACGCCCATCACCCGGCGGCAACGCCGGCCGCGGTCGCAAAGCCCGCCGCCCCTCCGCCGCCGGTGACCGACCGGGCGCCGCTGCCTAAAGGCGCGACGTTTGCCGCCTTCTTGAGTGAAAAGTTCCAGATTCCGGCAACTGAAGCCGCCGAAATCGTGGCCGCGGCCCGGCCGGCGTACAATCTCGCCCACGTTCGGGCGGGCAATCCGGTGACGGTGGTGCATGAGGGCAACGGCACGATTGACGAGATTCGATATCGCATCGATGCCGACCGGCGGCTCGTCTTGCATGACGACCAGGGAAGCTGGCGCGCGGCAGTCGAGCCCATTGCCTACGAGACGCGCGTGGAAGCCATCAGCGCCACGGTGCAGGATTCGCTCATCGGCGCCATCGAGAAGGCGGGCGAGCAGGACGCTCTGGCGCTCGACCTGGCGCAGATCTTCGGCTGGGATTTGGATTTCTACACCGACCCGCGCGCCGGCGACACCGTGCGCGTGGTCGTCGAAAAGCGCTACTTGAACGGCCAGTTCGCCGGTTACGGCCGCGTGCTCGCGGCGGAATACGTCAACGCCGGCACGGCTTACGAAGCGGTGCGCTTCCACGATGTGGAGGGCCTGCCGGCTTACTTCAAACCGAGCGGCCAGCCGATGAAGCGGGAGTTTCTGCGCTCCCCCTTGAAATTTCAGGCGCGCGTGACTTCGGGCTTCAGCTATCACCGCTTTCATCCCATCCTGAAGATTTACCGGCCGCATCTCGGCGTGGATTATGCGGCGCCGATCGGGACGCCGGTGCAATCCATCGGCAGCGGCACCGTGATCGCGGCCGGCTGGCATGGCGGCGGCGGCCGCGAAGTCAAGATTCGCCACGCCAACGGCTACGAAACGCTGTATTTGCACCTCTCCCGCATCTTGGTCCATGTCGGCCAGCACGTCGCCCAGGGCCAGCGTATCGGTCTGGTGGGCGAGAGCGGCTTGGCGACCGGACCCCATCTCGACTTCCGCATCGAGCACGACGGCCGTTTCGAAAACTTCGAGGTGCTCCGCCGCCGGCTCCCGCCGGCCGCGCCGGTCCCCAAATCGGCCTGGGCCAGCTTTACCGCGCTCTGCGCCCGCTGGCTCCAGCCGCTGGAGGCTCTGGCTCCCAGCGAGCGGGTGGTGATGGCCGCCTCGGCGGCGCCCGGCGCCGCCGTCCCAGCCGCCCCTCCGCAGCCCGGCAAGTCCGCCAATCCCACGGCCGGCCGCTGACGCCGCGCATGGCCCGGCCGCGGCGCCATGCATCCAACCCAACGTTATTTCTCAGGAGGCGCCATGGAAACGGTGCATGAACTCTTCGTTCACGAACTGCATGACATCTATAACGCCGAGCAGCGGCTGCTCGACGTGCTCGCCACCGCCGAACAGAGCAGCCATCGCAGCGATCTGAAACGGGCCTTCGGCCGCCATCGCAAGCAGACCCAGGGCCACGTCCAGCGGCTCGACAAGGTCTTTCAGAGTCTGGGTGAGAGCGCGCAAGGAGAAACTTGCGAAGGCCTGGAAGGGCTCGTTCGGGAGCAAAAGACGACCGAGGAGCAAGGGCTCTCGCCGGAACTGGGCGATCTGAATTTAGGCATGTCGGGCATCAAGATCGAGCATTACGAGATCTCGGCCTATGAGAGCTTGATCTTCCTGGCGCAGAAAATGGGGCATCGCGAAGCCGCCACGCTGATGCGCGAAACGCTCCGCGAAGAGAAGGAAACCGCCCAGCTTCTGACCGAGCTGCTCAAGGCCAGCAAGCTGGAGTGGCGGGCGGGCATGAAGGAAGAGGCACCGGCGCCGCGGCGGCGGCGCGCGGCGTAGCCGGCGCTCCGCAACCCGGGTGCAGCGCCGGGACGCGCCGGTCCGGCCCGGAGGGACCGGGCCCAATCCGCCAGGAACGGGCGGCGGGTTCGGCTATAATCCTGTTTACCTCGATCAGCGTGGCCCGCGCCCAAACTTCGGGCGCGCCCAGAACCCGAGCCTGGATGAGTTCTCGCGTCCGTTCCCTTCGCGCCCTTCGCGCCTTCCTCCCTTTCACCGTGCTCCTGCTGTTGGCGGGCTGCCAGGAGTACTACCTGCCACCCCCGCCGGTGGCCGTCAGCATCTCGCCCTCGCCGAGCTTGGCCAGCAATTTCGTGAACGTGCCGCTGGCGGTGCTCAATTCGAGCACCAACCAGATCGAAACCGGCACGCAGCAGTTCACGGCGACGGTGGTGAACACTGGGAACACCAACGTCACGTGGTCCATCATTGACCCTCGCACCGGCGTGGCGCTGCCCAACGGCGTCGCGCCCGACGGCACCGCCCCGTTCGGGCTGATCGATAGCACCGGGCTTTACACCGCGCCCACGGCGATGCCGGCCGTCAACACCTTCGCGGTGCAAGCGACCTCGGTGGCGGATAAGACGCAAAGCGCGCAGGTGGGGGTGGAACTCGTGGCGCCGACCGCAACCGTGAGCTCGGTCACGATCACGGATGCGGCCAGCGGCAACACCGTCCCGGCCATGATCCAAGGCGGATCCTACGTCCTCGACATCAAGGGCCAATTCCTTTATCCCACAAGCGTGGTCAAGCTGAGCGGAGGCTCGGTGGGCGCGGTGCAGGCGCCGGCCAACGCGCCGCTGCCCCTCGATGAGATCAAGGTCCCCGTCACGATCACGGCGGCGGGCTTAACGCCGCTTCTGGTGGTGAATCCCACGAGCACGCCGGGCAATCCATTTGCGCTGGTGACCGAGCCGGTCAGCCCGGCGGCGACGTCGGCCATGGCGGTAATCATCGAGCCGGTGGTGCTGCCCGGCGCGTCGGCGCCGGTTTTGGTCGACAAGATTTACGTCCCGCAGGCCTCCGGCGACGCGCTGGCCATCATGGATGGCGAGACCGGCACGCGCTTACGGGATCGCAACAACCTGCCCGCGCTCGTGCAGTTGCCGGTCGGCTTCGCGCCGACGATGGCCGCGGCCAATCCCGCCTCCGACCAAGTGATCGCGCTGAGCACCAGCGGCAGCCAATTGGCCGTTGTGGACGCGCTGCACGACACCGTGAGCCAGATCTACGCGCTGCCGGTGACCCAAACCGTTGCGTTCAGCGACGAAACTTGCGGCGTCTGCGCGGCGCTGGTGGATACGCGCCGCGATGAAGCGATCCTCTCGACCGCCAACGGGTTTTTCACCGTCAATTTGGCCACCGGCGCGACTTCTTCCCCCATCGCGGCGCCGACGTCGGAGAACTTCGCCTACGATCCGAATACCCAGAGAATCTATGCGCCGTTCCACGGCGCGAGCGGCAGCGGGCTCAACGTCATCGATCTGTCGAGCGGCGCCGTGTACTCGTACCAGCTTGCGGCGGCCGCGGGCTTCAGTCTCGGCTCCGACCTTTCTGCCGCCGCTCTCGATCCTTCGACGCTGTTCGCGGTGCTGGGCGATTTCGGATCGAGCGAGTATGTCGGGATCAATTTCAATGGCGCGCAGCCCAGCCAGAATTTCATCAGCGCGCCCGCGGCACAATTCCAGATCAGCGCGGCTTGCGGCGGCGGCTGGGACGGCGTGGCCATCGAACCGGGCAGCCACTTCGGCTTTTTCGGCAACCAAGGGGCATGTTTGGGCGTGGCGAGCCTGCCGTCAGCACCGGCCTCCGGTACGCTCGGCCTGGCCAACCAAAACATTCGCTGGGCGCAGATCGGTCTATCGCCGGACGGCATCGCCTGGACGAATCTAGCCGAGCCGCATGGCGAGACCGTGTTCGTGGGCTTGAACGGCACGGTTTACGGCTTGGGCTTGCGCCAGGATCAAGGCATGCTGGTGCGGGTGGATTTGGCGGCGTTGCAGGCCGCCCCGCACCTCGCGGGCGGCGCCGACGCCAACCAGGCGGATATCTCGACTACGCCTTCGCCGGTTGTCTTCATGCCGCTGCATTAGCCTGCCAGCCGCGCTCAACTGACTCCCGGCAGCGGACGGCTGCCGAGGGCACGCGCGCTGTTGACGGCTGCGCTCGCCCGTCGCCCTCGGCCCTTCCCGGTTTCACGCTACCGCTTGGCGCGCGCCGCCTGCGCCTGCTCGCGCTCGAACGTCAGCGCCTCGCCGCCGGCGGCATCCACATCCACCCAAATCGAGTCCTGCGCCTGCACCTGGCGGGTGGCGATCAGACTTGCCAGCGGATGCACGAGCAGGCGCTCGATCGCGCGCTTCAGCGGCCGCGCGCCGTACTTGGGATCCGTGCCGACGCGGAGTAGCATGGCGCGCGCCGCCGGGGAGCAGCGGAACGCGAACCCGGCCGGCGCGCCGCCGGTGCGTAGGCGCTCCCGCACCCAGTTCAACTCTAGATCCAGCACTTGCCCGAGCTGCTCCGGGTCGAGGGGATGAAACACGATGACGGAATCGAGCCGATTGAAGAACTCGGGCGAGAACTTGCGCCGCGCCGCCTCCGTCGCCGCCGCCGCCAAGCGCGGGCCGCTTGCGACCGCCGCGGCCGGCGCGAAGCCGAGGTGGGGCTCGAAGACGCTTTGCATCTCCGCCGCTCCCAGATTGCTGGTCATGAAGATCATCGTCTGCGCGAACGAGACCTTGCGATTGTCGCCCAGCGTCAAGACGGCCTTGTCGAGGATCCCCAGCAGGAGCTGCCAGAGCGCGTCGGACGCCTTCTCGATTTCATCGAAGAGCACCAGCGAGAGCGGCAAATCGGCGGTTTGAAACTGATTCAGCGCCTCCTGCGTCAGCACCGGGTGGGTTTCGCGGTGACCCAAATACCCGGGCGGGGAGCCGATCAGCTTGGCGATCTCGTGGCTGTGCTGGAACTCGGCGCAGTCCACTTTGATGACGGCCTTGGGGTTGTCGAAAAGCGCCGCCGCCAGCGACTCGACGACGTGGGTCTTGCCGGTTCCGGTGGGGCCGAGGAAAAGGAAATTCGCGATCGGCCGCTGCCGTGCCTGCAATCCCGCGAGAAAGGTCTGATAGGCGTCCACGATGGGCAGCAGGGCGTCTTCCTGCCCCACCACGCGTTCGCGCAGCGCCGCCAGCAGCCGCTCCGCCTGAGGGCCGCGGCGCCGTGGATTCAACAATACCCGCGCCACACTCGCCATTGCCGCCCTCCCGTCCTAGTTGGAGGGATGTTTCAGAAGGCCCCTACGTTGCAAAATTCGCGGCCACCCTGGCCGCGCTTTGGGGGCGGGCAAGAAGCCCGCGTGGCTTGCGCCACCACCAGGAGAGCCGCCTGCACGGCTGACGCGGGCGAAGGCGCGCAAGCGAGATCGCCGGCGGCTCCCGGGCTCGCCGTGGTTGTTTGCGCTAAGGATCGGCGATAGCGTCGGGCGATGGCGAGGAATCAACCGATGGAACCCAAGGCTTCAGGAATGGTGGGCGGCTTATTCATTCAAAGCAACGATGCGGAAAGAGCGGTGCAAGAACTTCAGGACGCGGGATTCGAAAAGAAAGAAATTGGTTTGGCCGTGCGCGAGGGCGGCGCGGGACAGCAGTTGGCCGCAACGGAAGGCGGGAAGCAAGAGCATGAGCAGAGCGAGGAATTTTGGTCGCGCATGGAGGAAGAGTTCGGAGGCCCGCGCTCTTCGGCCTCCGGCACCGATATGAGCGCCGGCCTGCCCGAGGACCGCGCGCAATACTTCATGAACGGAGTCATGCAGGGCAAGATCCTCGTCACCGTGGACGCGGGCGACCGCGCCGGAGAAGCCGAGCAAATCTTGAGCCGCTGCGGCGCCGATCTCGGCGGCGCGATCGCGCCGGCCGCGGCCGCGCCGCCCGTCGGGACGACATCGGCCGAGCCCGGCAACCAGCGCATCGAACTGGTCGGCGAAGTCCTGCGCGTCGGCAAGACCGCGGTCCCGGCCGGCGAAGCGCGCATCCGCAAGGAGGTCGTCACCGAGACCCAGCACGTGCAGGTGCCGGTCAGCCACGAAGAACTGGTCGTGGAGCGCGAGCCGGGGACGGGTCAGCCGGCATCTCGGCCGGTGGGCGCCGAAGGCGGAGAGATTCGCGTTCCGCTGACACGGGAAGAACCGCAAGTGAAGAAGGAAACGGTCCAAGAGGGCGTAGTGGACGTGGCGAAAAAGAAGATCGAAGAAGTCCGCAGCATCACGGAAAAACTGCGCCACGAAAAGGCTGAGGTGGAAGGCGAGGAGCGCCCGGAAACGCGGCGTCCGCCCGAGCGCGCCGCCTAGCGGCGGAATCGTCGGGAATTTGCGGGGGCCGGGCGGCGCGGCAGGCCCCCGCAAACCCTGTCTCCGGCGCTGTTCGTCGCGGCGGACTGCCCGAACCGGCTCGCCGCGCCCCCGATCCGCAATCCCGGAGCAGCAACGGTGCTAGGGTAAGAGGACCGGGGGCACCATGGCGAGCGCGCTCGAAGCGACGGCGGCGGCGGATTGGCGCGCGCTTTTCCATCCGCTGGTCGCCGCCTGGTTCGAGCAGCGCTTCGGTGAGCCGACCGAGCCGCAACTGGCGGGCTGGCCGCTGATCGCGGGCGGCGGCAACGTGCTGATCACTGCGCCGACCGGCTCCGGGAAGACGCTGGCGGCCTTTCTCGTCGCCATCGATCGCGTCTTTTGCCAGGCCGTGGCCGGCCGCCTGCAAGACGCAACGCAGATCGTTTATCTCTCGCCGCTCAAGGCCTTAGCCAACGACGTTCAGAAGAACCTCGAAGAACCGCTGGCGGGGATTTGCCGCTTCGCGCTCGAGCAGGGCCAATTGCTGCCCGAGCTGCGCGCCGCGGTGCGCACCGGCGACACCCTGGCCGGCGAGCGCGCGGACCAAGTCAAGCGGCCGCCGCATATCCTGGTGACGACGCCGGAGTCGCTCTACCTGTTGCTGACGTCGGTGCGCGGTCGGCGAATGCTGGCGACGGCGCGCACCGTGATCGTGGATGAGATTCACGCCGTCGCCGCCAGCAAACGCGGCTCGCATCTGGCGCTATCCCTGGAGCGGCTGCAAGCGCTTTGCGCCAATCCATTGCAGCGCATCGGCTTGTCGGCGACCGTTAAACCTGCGCATGAGATCGCCGGCCTGCTGGTAGGCGCTGCGGCGGCGCCGGCGCGGGTGGCGATTCCACGGCGCGCGGGAATGCAGTTGCACGTGGAGACGCCGCGCCGCTCCGCGCTCGGCGCCATCGCCACGAACGATGAGTGGGCCGAGCGCTACGATCGCATCGCCGAGCTGGCGCGCGAGCACCGCTCGATCCTGGTCTTCGTTTCCACGCGTGCGCTCGCCGAGCGGGTCGCGCACCATGTGCGCGCGCGCCTGGGCGAAGAGGCGGTGGCGGCGCACCACGGCAGCTTGTCGCGCAAGATTCGCCTGCGCGCCGAAGAACGCTTCAAGCGAGGCGAGCTGAAGGTGATGGTGGCGACCGCCTCGCTCGAGCTGGGCTTGGATATCGGCAGCGTCGATCTCGTCTGCCAGATAGGCTCGCCGCGCGTGATGGCCGTCGCCTGGCAGCGCATCGGCAGGGCGGGGCACTGGAAGGGCGGCACGCCCCGCGGCTGCTTCTTTCCCCTGACGCGGGACGATTTGCTCGAGTGCGCGGCGCTGGTCGAGGCCATGAACCGGGCGCTGCGCGGCGGCGGCGAAACCGAGGCGCTCGATTCGCTGGCGGTGCCGCCTTGGCCGCGTGACATTCTCGCGCAGCAGATCGTCGCCACCGTCGCCACCGGCGATTGGGACGAAGACGAATTGTTCGCGCTCTGCCGCCGCGCCTATCCCTATCGCGAGCTGCCGCGGCAGGAGTTCGACGCGGTGGTGCGGGTGCTGTCCGAGGGCATTTCGCATCGCCGCGGGCGGTCCGGTGCCTTCCTGCACCGCTACGCGCAGCCGGCGCCCGCCGAGGCAGGTGGGCCCGGGCCGCGGCCGCTGCGCTACCGCCTGCGCGCGCGCCGCGGGGCGCGGCTGGCGGCGCTGACCAGCGGCGGCGCCATCGCCGAGAATGCCGCCTATCAGGTCGTCGCCGAGCCCGAGAACCTGCCCATCGGCACGCTCGATGAAGATTTCGCCATCGAGAGCAACGCCGGCGACGTGATCTTGCTGGGCACGACCTCCTGGATGATCCGCGGCGTCGAAACCGGGCGCGTGCGCGTCGAAAACGCGCACGGCGCGCCGCCCACCGTGCCCTTCTGGCGGGGGGAAGCGCCCGGCCGGACGGCGGAGTTTTCCGCCGTCGTCGCCGATTTTCGCCGCCGCTTGGCCGCCGGCGAAGTCGGCGACCCAGCGGCCTGCGGCCTCGACGAAAGCGGCTTCGCCCAGGCCCGCGCCTATGCCGCCGCCGGGGCGGCCGAACTCGGCGGCGCGCCCACGCCGGACGAAATCGTCGCCGAGCGCTTCTTTGACGAAGCAGGCGGCATGCAGTTGGTCCTGCATGCGCCCTTCGGGAGCCGCATCAACAAGGCCTGGGGCATGGCGCTGCGCAAGCGCTTCTGCCGCGGCTTCGATTTCGAGCTGCAGGCGGCGGCCAGCGAGAACGGCCTGGTGCTCTCGTTGAGCGAGCAGCACAGCTTCCCGCTCGAAACCATCTTCGAGTTCCTCAATGCGCGCACCGTCACCGCCATCCTCACGCAAGCCGTGCTGCAAGCGCCCCTGTTTCAGACGCGCTGGCGCTGGGCGGCGGGGCGCGCGCTGGCGTTCCTGCGCTTCAGCGGCGGGCGCAAGGTGCCGCCGCGGCTCCAGCGCATGCGCGCCGAAGACTTGCTGGCGGCGGCCTTTCCCCAAGCCGTCGGCTGCCAAGATAACCACGGCGGCGCGGACCTGGAGGTTCCCGATCATCCGCTCGTGCGCGAGGCGATGCGCGACTGCCTGGAAGAAGCGCTCGATTTGCCCGGGCTGCTCGCGGTTTTGGAGGGCATCGAATCCGGCCGCATTCGCTGCCGCGCCGTCGACCGTCCCGCGCCGTCGGTCTTTGCGCACGAGATCCTGAACTCCGCGCCCTACAGCTATCTCGACGATGCGCCGCTCGAGGAGCGGCGGGCGCGCGCGGTCAATTTGCGGCGGTCGCAGGACGCCGGGGGCGAAATCGGCGCCCTCGACCGCGAGGCGATCGCCGCCGTCCGCGAGGAAGCGTGGCCCGCGCCGGAGAGCGCCGACGAGCTGCACGATCTGCTGCTGTCGCTGGCGTGGCTGCCGGAAGCCGGCGTCCCCGCGGATTGGGCGGCGTGGATCGAGGCGCTGCGGCTCGCCGGACGCGTCGCGCGGCAGCGCATCGGCGATCGCCCGGGATGGCGCCCGATCGAACATGCCGCGGTCGCGCCGGACGCGGCGGGGGAGGAGTTCGCGCGCCGCGCCGTCGGCGGCTGGATGGAAATCCTGGGCCCGGTCGAAGCGACGGCGCTGGCGGAGCGCTTGGGGCTGCCGGCCGCCGCCGTCGAGAGCGCGCTGCTCGCGCTCGAAGGCGACGGCCAAGTCTTGCGCGGGCATTTCACCCGCGCCGCCGGCCCGCTGGAGTGGTGCGAGCGGCGGCTGCTGGCGCGCATTCACCGGCGCACGGTGGCGGGGCTGCGCGCGCAGATCGAGCCGGTGGCGCCGGCGGTGCTGATGCGCTTTCTCTTCCGCTGGCAGCATCTGGATCCGCAGACGCGCTTGCACGGACGGCACGGGCTGGCGCTCGTGCTGCATCAGTTGCAAGGCTTCGAAGCCGCCGCCAGCGACTGGGAACGCCGCATCTTGCCCGCCCGCATCGCCGGGTACGATCCCGGCCTGCTCGACGCGCTCTGCCTGAGCGGCGAGTTCGCCTGGGCGCGGCGGACGCCGCCGCCCGCCCCCGCGCAGGCGCCGGCGCGCGCGCGGCGGCCCACCCGGCACGCGCCGGTGGCGTTCTTCCGCCGCGAAGACGCGGCCTGGCTGCTGGCCGCGCCGGCATGCGGCGACGGCGCCGCGCCGGTCAGCGGGCCGGCGCGCTTGGTGCTCGAGGCGCTCGAGCGCCATGGGGCGCTGTTTTTCTCCGATCTGGTGCGGCTGGCCGGCGCCGGGCGCGAGAAGCTGGTGGCCAGCCAGGTGGAGGACGCGCTGTGGGAGCTGGCGGTGGCGGCGCGCGTGACCGCCGACGGCTTCGACAACTTACGCGCCCTGCTCGACCCCAAGCGCCGCCGCGGCGAAGGCGCGGGCCGCATGGCCCGGCCGCGCCAGGCAGTGGGCCGCTGGACCACGCTGGCCAGCCTGCGCGGCGCGGGCGCGCCCTTGGCGGAAGAGGCGCGGCGCGAGTGGGCGGAATGCCATGCGCGCCAGCTCCTGCGCCGCTACGGCGTGCTCTGCCGCGCCATGCTGGAGCGCGAGGCGCCGCCGCTCGCCTGGTACGAGCTGCACGGCGCCTGCCGCCGCCTGGAAGCGCGTGGCGAGATTCGCGGCGGCCGATTCGTCAGCGGCTTGGCCGGGGAGCAGTTCGCCTTGCCGGAAGCGGTCGAGGCCCTGCGCGCCGCGCGCAAGCTGCCGCCGCTCGCCGCGCCGATGCGGCTTGCCGCCAGCGACCCCCTGAATCTGGCGGGCATCCTGATCCCGGGCGAGCGCGTTCCCGCGCAGGGCGGCCAGACCGTCGAAATCGCGGGCATCTAGCGCGCCAACGGCGCCCGCTGGCGCGGCATCCAAGTCACCATGAGGCCCAAGCACGGCCTGCGCTGGCTGGGTTCCGGCCTGCTCGTGCTCGGCGCGGCCATGCTGGTCGCGGCGATCACGCAGTATGGCTTCATGTTCGAGCGCCAGGCGCAGCTCCGCTCGGAATGGTCGCACGCCGCGGCCATGGCGGCAGCGCCCCGCCGGAGCGCCGCACCGCCCGTATCGCCGGCCGGCCTCTCCGGTCCGATTCGCATCGTGATCCCGAAGATCGGGCTCGACGATCTGGTCGCGCGCGGCACCGGCTACGCCGCGCTGCTCGCCGGCCCGGGCTGGATGCCGGGCACGGCCGCTCCCGGCATGCCCGGCAATGTCGTGATCGCCGGCCATCGCGACACATTCTTTCGCCATGTCCACGAACTGCAGCCGGGCGATTGGGTGCTTTTGCGGCGCGCCGGGCGCGAGTTTCGCTACCAGGTCACCGCCCGCCGGATCCTCAAGCCCAGCGACACTGCGGTGCTCAACCGCACGCGCGATGCCGAGCTGACGCTGGTAACCTGCTATCCGACCTATTGGGTCGGCCCCGCTCCCGACCGGCTGATCGTGCAGGCGCGCCTGGTGCCGCAGCCCTCCGCGCCCGCGCCGCGTCTCCAGGCCCAGCGCTAGGCGGCGCCGCCGCCCGCGCCGCGCTTTAGAATCGAGTGTGGCCGCCGAATCTGACGCGCTTGTCATCGGAGCGGGCCTCATCGGCCTCGCCATTGCGCGCGAACTCGATCGCCAGGGCGTTCGGGCGACGGTCTTGGAGAGAGGCCAAGCGGGAACGGAGAGTTCCTGGGCCGGCGCCGGCATGCTGGCGGCGCAGCAAACCGCCGCAGCTTCACCCCTGCGCCCGCTGGCCCTCGCCAGCGCCGAGCTTTACCCGGATTTTGTGGCGGAGTTGGAGCGGGAAACCGGCGTCAGCGTCGATTACCGCCAGTGCGGCACGATCGTGCTGGCAGGCGGCCGCCAAACCCATTTCGACGATCACTGCGTGGATAACCGGCGTTTGACCGCAGCTCTGATTGCGGCGGTGCGCCGCCGCGGCATTCGCCTGATCGAAAACTGCGCGGCATCCGCGATCGCGCCGCAGGGCGGCGCCTGGGTGGTGGAAACCGCAGCGGCGCCGCTGCGCGCGCGCCACATCGTGATCGCCGCCGGCGCCTGGTCCGGCTCCTTGCTGCTGCCCGGCACGCGCCCGCGCAAGGGCCAGATGCTCGCGATTGCCGCCCCGCCGGGGCTCTTGCGCCAGGTCATCGTCGCGCCCGAGGTCTATCTGGTGCCCCGCGCCGATGGACGGGTGCTGGCCGGTGCCACGGTTGAAGACGTCGGCTTCGATACCAAGGTTGACGCGGCGGCGATCGAGCGCTTGCGCGCCGCAGCGGTCCAGATTCTGCCGGAGCTCGCCCGCTTTCCCGTCGCCGAAGCTTGGGCCGGCCTGCGTCCCGGCACCCATGACGATTTGCCGTACCTGGGCCCGCTGCCCGCATACCCGGGGATTTGGGCGGCCACGGGTCACTTTCGCGACGGTATCCTGCTCACGCCCATTACCGCGCAATTGATCGCGAACCTGATCCTCGGCCGCTCTCCAGGGTTGGAGATCGCCGCCTTCGCGCCCTCGCGTTTCTAGCCGCGGGCGAAATCCGCCGCCGATGGCATTGGTGCGCCGTCCGCGCGCGGGCACCGCGCTTCCGCCCCGGCCTCGAGCTACCAGCTCCCGCCTTGGTTGCCGCCGCCCCCCAGCACGCCGCCGAGAATGCCGCCCAGCACGCCCGCCCCCGCTACCGCGGCAGGCGCGTTGCCGCCGGTGCGCGTGGCTTGCGCCGCGATGCGGCTGACCAAGCGATCGAAGGAGAGCGTTTGCAGGATCACCTCGCCCGGCCCGGTCAGCACGATGAAGAACAGCCCCTCGCCGCCGAACAGCAAATTCTTGAAGCCCTTCACGAACTCGATGTCATAGGCGATGTTGGCGTCGAAGGCGACGACGGTGCCGGTATCCACGCGCATTTGCTCGCCCGGCCGCAGTTGCTTGCGAATGAAGTGGCCGCCCGCATGCACCAGCGCGTCTCCCTGCCCGCTGAGCTTCTGCAGAATGAAACCTTCTCCGGCGAACAAGCCGTAGCCGAGCTTGCGCGTGAAGGCCACGCTCACCGCGACGTTGGGACTGCAACAGAGGAACGAATGCCGCTGGCACAGCCATTCTCTGGCGCCCACCGGCAACGGATGGATGGTGCCGGGGTAGGGCGCGGCGAAGGCGGCCTCGCCGCCGGTCGCGCTCCCAAAGCTGGAGAGAAAGAACGAGTCGCCCGCCAGCGCCCGCTTCATGCCGGCCATGAATCCGCCGCCGGTGCCTGTCTGCATCTCGACTTCCCCTTGCATGTACAGCAGCGCGCCCGGCTCGGCCAGGACCGCTTGCCCGCCGCCGAGGCGGAACACCGCCGCCTGCATTTCATAGCCGACGATGCGATAGGGAACGCCCGCCAAACTGCCGCTCAAGCCGCTGGCCGTGTCCGCCGGTTCCGCGGCTTCGAGCGACGACGCCGCCGCGGATTGCATGGCCGCCAGCGGCGTTCCGCAATGCACGCAAAATTTCGCGCTCTCCGGCAGATCGCCGGCGTGACAGTTGGGGCAGGTCATGGCGCTAGCGTATCATCCCGCGATTGCCCCCGATTGCGCGCCGCGCGGGCGGGCGAACGCAGGCAACCGCCGCGGCGGCGGCGCGCGCCGGCATTGGACATCGCGCGCGGGCGCGCATATACTCGCCAGTTCCGGAGAAGCTCGCCATGTCCTTTCGCTCGCGCTCTCTCGCGCGCTTTGCGCGCCCTCTCGCGCTGCCGCTCGCGGCCGGCGCCGCCGCGCTGATGCTCGCCGGCCTGCTGACGGCCGTGCACGCCGCCGACAACCCGCCGCAGTTGACGGGCTTCTCGCCGCAAGATGCCGCGAGCGAATTGGCCTGGGAGCAAAAGTTCGACGCCCTGCCGAGCCCGGTGCGGCTGCGCGCGGATATGTACCACCTCTCCGCCTTGCCGCACAACCTCGGCTCCGAGCGGGACCACGAGAACGCCGAATGGATCCTGCATCAGTTCCAGTCCTACGGCCTGGACGCGCATATCGAGGAGTTCGACGTGCTGTTTCCGACGCCCATCTCGCGCTCGCTGGAGCTGATCGCGCCCGAGCACTACAGCGCGCAGCTCAAGGAACCGCCCGTAGCAGTGGATCCCGATTCGACCGACCCCGGCCAATTGCCCACCTACAACGCCTATTCGCCGGATGGCGACGTCACCGCGCAGTTGGTTTACGTGAACTATGGCCTGCCCTCCGATTACGACGAGCTCGCCAAGCTGGGCATCAGCGTCAAGGGCAGGATCGTCATCGCGCGCTATGGCATGAGCTGGCGCGGCATCAAACCCAAGGTCGCCGCCGAGCATGGGGCGGTGGGCTGCCTGATCTATTCCGATCCGCGCGACGACGGCTACTTCCAGGGCGACATCTTTCCCCAGGGGCCGTTCCGCCCGTGGCAGGGCGTGCAGCGCGGCAGCGTGATGATGATGGAAGTGCATCCCGGCGATCCGACGACGCCGGGCTACGGCTCGGTGCCGGGCGCCAAGCACGAGAAACCGGATACGCTCGAGAAGATTCCGGTCCTGCCGATCTCCTACGGCGATGCGTTGCCGCTGCTGCGTGCGCTCGCCGGTCCGGTGGCGCCGGAGAATTGGCGCGGCGCCCTGCCCATCACCTACCACGCCGGCCCCGGTCCTGCCGTCGTTCACCTGGCCCTCAAGTTCGACTACAAACTCACCCCCACCTACGACGTTATCGCCAGAATTCCCGGCAGCACCTGGCCCGGCCAATGGGTGATTCGCGGCAATCACCATGACGGCTGGGTGAACGGCGCCGAGGATCCGATCAGCGGCCTCGACGCCGAGCTCGAGGAGGCGCGCGCCTACGGCCAGCTCTTGAAACAAGGCTGGCGGCCGAAGCGCACGATCATCTATTGCGCTTGGGACGGCGAAGAACCCGGCCTGCTCGGCTCGACGGAGTGGGCCGAAACGCACGCCGCCGAGCTCGAACAGCACGCGGTGGCCTACATCAATTCCGACACCAACGATCGCGGGTATTTGGGCGTCGAGGGCAGCCATTCGCTCGAGCACTTTTTCAACGACGTCGCCAAGAGCGTCACCGATCCCGAAACCGGTGAAAGCGTCTGGGAACGGCTCCGCAGCCACCGCATCGAAGAGGCGAAGACTGCCGCCGACAAGGCCAAGATCGAGAACCGCCCCGACCTGCGCATCGGCGCGCTCGGCTCGGGCAGCGATTACTCCACGTTCTTGCAGCACCTGGGCATCGCCTCCGCCAATCTCGGCTATCAAGGCGAATGCAACGGCGGCATTTATCACTCCATTTACGATGATTTCTACTGGTACACGCACTTCTGCGACGGCACCTATGTTTATGGGCGCGCCCTGTCGCAGACCGCCGGGCACGCGGTGATGCGCCTGGCCGACGCCGACGTTTTGCCGTTCCAGTTCGGCGATTTCGCCGACACCATCGCCCTTTACCAGCGACAACTCGAGGAGCTGCACAAGAACACCGCCGGCGCGCCGGCCTTCGACTTCAGCCCGCTGAGCGATGCGGTCTCGCGCCTGAAGGCGGCCGCCGCCCGGTACGATCAGGCGTTCGCCGCCGATGCCGGCAGCGGTAATCTTTACAGCGAAAGCGCCGAGCAACTGGGCGCGCTGGACCAGCTCCTGCTGCAGAGCGAACGCAAGCTGATGGATGCGGCCGGTCTGCCGCGCCGCCCCTGGTACAAGCACCAGATCTACGCGCCCGGCTTCTACACCGGTTACGGCGTCAAGACCTTGCCGGGCATGCGTGAGGCCATGGAGCAGAAAAACTGGGACGAAGCCGAGAGGGAACAGGCGATCATCGTCAAGGCCCTCGACGCCTTCACCGCGCAAATCCAGGCCGCCGCCGCCAAGCTGTAAAGGCGAACAACAGCCGGGCGGGAAAAAGGGCTGGTGCGCTCCGGCTCCGCCTGGCTCACCGGCGGGCGTCGGTCTCGAGGTAGCGGGCGAGCGGCTCGGGATCCACGTTCCCGCCGCTAAGGATGACGCCCACCTGCCGGTGGCCGCGCACGCGCCGTGCGAGCACGGCGGCCAGCCCGGCCGCGCCCGAGGGTTCCGCCAAGATCTTCGCCCGCAACAGCAGAAAGGCAAGCGCGTGAATCAGCTCCGCATCGCTGACGGTCACGATCTCGCGCACATGTTGGCGGATGATCGGGAACGTCAGCTCGCCGGGCTGGATCGTGCGCAGGCCGTCGGCGATCGTGGGATTGTCGGCGATCGCCGTGATTTGGCCCCGTTCGAGGGAGAGCTTGACGTCGGCCGCCGTCTCCGGCTCGACGCCATAGACTTCGAGGCGCGGATTGCGTCCATGCGCCGCGATCGCCGAGCCTGAGATCAGACCGCCGCCGCCCACCGGCACGACCAAGGCATCGAGTTCGGGGGCGTCTTCCAGCAGTTCAAGGGCGGCCGTGCCGGCGCCGGCGATGATGCGCGGATCGTCGAAGGGCGGCACGAGCACGCGTCCCTCGGCGGCGACGAGCTGGGCCGCCAATTCCTCCCGTTTCTGCCGCGCGCGGTCATAGAGGTGAACCTTGCCGCCGAAGGCGCGCACCGCCGCAAGCTTGGCGCGGGGCGCGTCCTCGGGCATCACCAGCTCCGCCGAGATGCCCAGCTCCCGCGCCGCCAGCGCCACCGCCTGCGCGTGATTGCCGCTCGAGAAAGCCAGCACGCCGCGCCGCCGCTCCTCCTCGCTCAACTGCAGCAGGCGGTTCATGGCGCCGCGAAACTTGAAAGCGCCGCCGCGCTGCAGGTTCTCGGCTTTCAAGAAGACCGCGCAGCACGCGGCTTCGTCCACCGAGCGGGAACGAATCACCGGCGTGCGGTGCGCCCGGCCGCGAATGCGATCGCGCGCGCCCAGAATATCGGCGAACTCGACCGCCAGCCGCGGCGGCGCGCCGCTCATGCGGTCAGCTCCGGATGCTGGCGGTGCCAATCCGTGGCGTTTTCGTAGGCGGCGGCCACGTGCAGCGCGCCGGTCTCGGCCAGTGGCGCGGCCATGATCTCCAGTCCGACCGGCATATGCCCGTCGGCGGTGAAGCCGATCGAAACCGCGACGGCGGGAAAGCCCAGCAGATTGCCGGCGCCGCTCAGTTGGTAGTTGCGGGCCGCGGCGGCGGGCGGCGGCGCGGCGGCGCGACGGGCCGCATGGCGGCGGCGCGCCGCCTGCTCCTGCTGCTTGAAGGGCACGTCGGCGAGGGGAGCGCCGCTGTCTTCGGCGATATTCAAAACCACGTCGAACTGCCGGTAGTAGCCGAGCATCGCCTCTTGCGCGATGCGCCGCAGCTTGCAGCTTCGCAGGTAGGCCACGCCGTGCGTCTGCGCGCCCGCGTACAGCCCGACGCGCTGGCCTTGATCCTTGATCTTGCGGAAGTCCGGACTGTGCAGCAGATTCTCGAACGCCGATGCGCCCTCGACATCCACGATCGTTTCGGCCGCATCCCCGTACGGCAGGTCGGGCAAGCTGGTGGACGTCATCGTCGCCCCCAAGCGCCGGAAGACCGTCAAGGCCTGTTCATAGGCCGGCCGCACCGGGCTGTCCGGCGGCAAATGGTCGGCGGGAAAGTAGCCCACGCGATAACCGTGCAAATTGTGCGGCGTCGGCGGATAGGCGAAGGCGGCATTCAGACAGCTCGGGTCGCGGGGGTCGGCGCCGCTGATGGCCTTCAAGATCAGCGGCAGATCTTCCACGCGGCGCGCCATCGGGCCGATTTTGTCCATCGTCCAGCTCAGCGCCATCGCGCCGGCGCGGCTGACGCGGCCGTAGGTCGGCCGCAGGCCGGCGATGCCGCAATACGTGGAAGGATTGATGATCGAGCCCCACGTCTCCGAGCCGATCGCGAAGCCGACCAAGCCGGCCGCCACGGCTCCGCCGGGGCCGCTCGAGCTGCCTCCCGTCCAGCGCTTGGGGTCCCAAGGATTGCGCGCCGGGCCGGTGAGCGAGGCGGCGGCGCTCTGGTAGTTGCCGGCGCCGGCCAATTCGATCATCGCCAGCTTGGCCACGAGCACCGCGCCGGCCTCGCGCAAGCGCCGAACCACGGTCGCATCGTCGCTGGGCACGCGATCGGCGAACGCCGGGCAGCCCCACGTGGTGCGAATTCCGGCGGTGTCGAGCAGATCCTTGGCCCCGTACGGTATGCCGTGCAGCGGCCCGCGCACGCGCCCGCGGCGCAACTCCTCGTCGGCGGCGCGGGCTTGCTGGCGCGCCAGGTCGGGCGTCAGCGTCGCCACCAAGTTCAGGCGCTGCCCGATGGTGCTCAGCCGGCTCAGATAGAACTCGGTCAATTGCAGCGAGGTAAATTCCCGCCGCCGCAGGCGCTCGCCCAATTCTCTGACGCTGAGGAAGGCCGTCTCCGGAGGCAGGGAGCTCACTGGCGTCCCCCTCGTTTGCGCCGCGCCGGGACGATTTCAGCCGGCATGGCCGCCCGAAAGACAAAATCAGGCTCAACCGAGTAGGGGATCCGAACCGCATCCAGCCGCGCCAACGATTTTTGGCGCTCGGGCAAGGATTTCTGATACTCCGCCATCTCATCCGCCGATAAGGGCGAACCATGGGCGTCGGCTTCGTCCCGAACGTCTTGGGAGGCGGAAGCCAAGGGCAGGTGTTCCGCTGCCGCCAAGGCCGGTAGGCCCAATGCGGCGGCGGAAAGCTTGGCAAAGGCGCGGCGATTCATAACTGGCCAATGTACGTCCGCCCCGGGCGCCGCGCAAGCGAACGGCTCGCGCCCCGCGCGCCGCCGGGTCGTCAGCCGCCGAGCCGCGTCTGCCGCGGGAGCTATCGCGTCGTGTACTCGGGCAACGGCGCGGGATCGATATTTTTCGGACGCACCGGCTCTTGCAGCCGGTAAAGGTGGTTGAGCGGTCCTGAACCGCCGCCGATGGGGTAAGCGGCTCGCAACGCCGCACTCACGTAAGCCTTGGCCTGCACCACGGCGTCGCCGAGGTTCTTGCCCTGGGCCAGGTTCGCCGCCAACGCGGCGGAAAACGTGCAGCCCGTGCCGTGCGTGTGCGGAGTCCGCACGCGGTCGCCGCCCAAACTGGTGGCGGCGGCGCCGTCGAACAGCACATCCACGGGCTTCTCCAGATGACCGCCGGTGACGACCACGGCGCGCGCGCCCATGGCGTGCAGAGCAACCGCCGCTTCATGCATCTGCGGCTCGTTGGTGACCGGCATGCCCGTCAATAGGGCCGCCTCGTCCAAATTGGGCGTGATCACCGACGCTGCCCTCAGCAGCCGCTGCCGCATCGCTTCGATGCCGGGCTCATCGATCAGAGCTGCGCCGGAAGTCGCTCGCAGCACCGGATCCAGTACCACCCAGGCGGCCGGCGTGCGCTCGAGCGCGCCGGCCACGACTTCGACCGATTCGCGATTCGCCAGCATGCCGATCTTGATCGCCGCCGGCGCCAGATCCGCCATCAGGCACTCGATTTGCTCCGCCAACGTGGTAGCCGCCACGGCGGCGTAGCCGCGGACGCCCAGTGTGTTTTGGATAGTGATGGCGGTGACCGCCGCAACCCCGTAGCAATGATTGGCGGCAAACGTTTTGAGGTCGGCCGCGATCCCGGCGCCGCAAGTCGGATCGAACCCCGCGATGGTCAGCACCACCGGCGGCGCCGCAGGCTGGTGCATGTCAGAACCCCCTAAGCTCTATGTAAACTCTTGCCACCACGATTGCAACAGTAAAAGCAAACTTTTGACGCAGGCTCCCCATCGCCGCTTGCGGACCCGCGGCCGGCGCCTCGGCGGCGGGCCGGCGACCGCCTCGCCCAAGAGCCAGGCAACCGCGCGGCCGGGATTACCGTTCTGCCTAGACATGTTGGGGATTGTCCCCGCCGCCGGCGCCGGCAGCCGGTTGCAGCCCTTGGCGTTCTCCAAGGAGCTCTTGCCCGTGGCCAGCGGCGGCATCGGCCGCGCCAAAGCGGTCGCGGAATTTGTCGTGGATCGCATGCTGGCCGCCGGCGCCGATCGCGTCGGCATCGTGATCGGGCCGGAAAAGGCGGACCTGCTCCGCCACTTCGGGCGCTTGCCGGGCTATGAGCGGCTCTTTTACACCCTGCAGCCGAGGCCGCTGGGACTTTGTGACGCGATTTTTCGCGTGGCGCGCCACGTCCGGCCATATGAATTGGTCTTGATCGGACTGCCCGACACCATTTGGCATCCTGCCGACGCCTTCACGCGCGTGCCGACCGGCCAAATCCATCTCATCACCTTTCCCGTCACCGAACCGGAGTTTTTCGACGCCGTCCGGATGGATTCCGCCGGAAGGGTGGAAAGGATCGAGGTCAAGACGCCCGGCGCGCGCGACCGCCGCGTGTGGGGCGCGATTTCGGCTCCCGGAGAGCAGTTCCTGGCGCTGGGAGACTTGTACCGCCGGCGCGGCGCGCGCGACCAGTTCCTGGGCGACCTGCTGAACGCTTGGATCGAGGCGGGCTATGAAGTCAGCGCCGACACGCAAGGCGGCGCGTATTACGACGTCGGCACTTGGGATGGCTTTCGCGCCGCGATCGCTCCCGGCAGCGCCGCCCACGCCGCTTAGCTCGCCGCCTTAGCCTCTGTTCGTCGCGGGGGGCCGTCTGGCGGGCCTAGAACAGGCGCTCCTGGCGGCGCAAATTGCCGAACGTCGCTACATTCGCCAGCGTGAAGTTGAACCGCAGTTGATTTTCGCGGCGCAGCGTGGCCAGCGCGAAGCGGCGATATTGAAGGGAAAATCCGCAGCAATCCCAGTTGTAGCTGGCCTGCACCGTCGTGTATTGCAGCAAGCCTTGGTGCGCATCGTAGGCGGCGGCGACCGCCATGCTGAGCCCGGGACGGTCGGGATTGCCGTATCCGGTCGTGAAGTGCAGTTGATTGAACTTGGGCGGCAACGTCGTGCCCAGCGGAATCAAGCCCAGCGGCGTGTTGACCAGAAAATGGCTGCCGGAAAAGAACAGTTCGCCGACATGAAACGTGCCGGAGAAAGCGCTGGCCGAGATCCGGCTGTGGCTGACGTCGTAATCCAGCCGCCAATCTCCGTCGAAGGCGCTGAACGGCGAGACCCGCACCACCGAGCTGATCGGCGATTCGCGGCTGGGCAGGGAAGCGAAGGCAAACGGCGTCAGCAGCGCCGTCGTCAGGAATACGTTGCGGCTCCCGGAGATCAGCGCGCCGCCGAACGTCGGGTCGAAGAAATGCTTTTGCGTCAGGGTCCAAGACGCCAGCTCGCGCGTGGGCCCGTTGCCCGTGCGCGCATACAACCGGTTGGTGAAGCCGTATTCGATCTCGCGCGTATTGCTGAGAATGTCCCGATCGTCGAAGCGAATCACGTCGTCGGCGTTGTTGATCCCGCCGGTGTAATGAAATGCCGCCAGCGGCTCGAAAACGTGCTTCAGCTTGTCGCCGAGCGGCCCGCCCGGCGTCGCGAATACGCGCTCCAAGCTCGGCGGCGTCCAGGTGACGTCCACCGATTGCGAGAATCGCTCCAGCCCGCTGTGCACGTCGAGCGTGGGCGCGGATTGGGTGGAAGCCGGCGTCGCCAACCGCCGCGAGTAGCTCGTCGAGCGCACGGAGACGTCGGTGGTGATCGAACCGGCCGGCGTCCACACCGGCATCGTCAGCCGCGGATACAAATCCACGCGATCCATGACTCCGCTCTGAAAGCCCGGCTGCAGGCGATCCAGCTCCGCCCCTTCGAAATCCCAGGAAAAATAAAGCGGTACGCGGGCGGCGGGGCCGGTGAGCGGGCGGGATTCGCTCTGCCAATCCACCGACGGGAACGACGCCAGTGAGACCGACGTGCTCGGCGTCGCCGTCAGGAAATTCTGGTAGCGGTGGGCCATCAATGACAGATCGCTGCCGTTCTTTTGGCGCTCGCTGAAGCCCGTTGAAATCACCTCCGAATTGATCGCCTCGCTGAAGGTTTCCGTGAATGCCAGGCGATAGATGAAAGACGACAGGTAATTGGCGTCGATGACCGTGCGAAACGATCCCGTTTCCGCTTCGGATTCGTCCTGGCCGGCGGAAGCCGCCGGCGGCGCCGCCCCGTCTTCGCCTCCCTCCGTCGTCTGGTTCTCCTGGTCCTGCGGCCGGGCGCCGCTCGGCGGCCGGGCTACCACGCCCTTGGGTTCGAAGGTGATCAGCAAATGCGCCTCTTGCCCGCCTTGCTTGAGCCGCCCGCCATTCGGCGCGAGCTGGCCGCGATCGAACACGCCCGAGAGATTGAATTGTAGATAGGTGCGCCGCGTGGGGTAGCTCTCGATTCCGAGCAGATCGGCCCAGCCGCGGCGGCTGAAATCTTGCGCGCCCACGATCACGTTGGTGCTGCGGTTCGGGGCCCAGAAATAGCTCTCGCCCAGCACCGTTCCTTTTTGCGTGTTTTGCCCGATGATGGGCAGCAGGAAGCCGCTATGGCGGCCGGAAATGTGGGTCGAGTGCGTCAGGTACGGCGCGTAGAAAATGGGAACGCGAAACAAGCGAAACACGGCGTTGTCCAGCGTCGCGTTGGCGCCCAGCTCCACGTCGACCCGGCTCGCCGACAGCGTCCATTTCGGATTGGGCAGCCGGCAGGAGGTGACCGTGCCGTCTTCCAGCCGGTAATGATTCGGGCCCAGGCGAAGCAGCTTGCGTCCCGAGAAGATCAAGGGGTTGCGGGATAGCAGGCTCACTTTCTTGCCGCTGAAGCGCATCCCGCTCACGCCTTGAAAATCGTCGAACTCTCCTTGTTGGGTGCGGAAATTGTACCGGCCGTTCCGGCCTTCGATGTGCGTCGCTTCTGCCGGCAGGTCCAGGGCCACGTGCCCGGTCGCGACCGCTTCGCCGGTATTGCGGTCATAGGAAATTTGGTCGGCGGTCATTCGGATCGGGCCGTAATCGATTTCGACATGGCCCTTCAGGACGTACACGCCGTTCTCCGCCTGCTGCGAATCGGCTTGGAAGGTGACGTAGGGGGCGGAAAACTGGCCCGCAGTACCTAAAACGGCAACGCGCTGTCCTGCGAGCATGGCGCAAAGTACGCCGAGCACCCCAATAATCGAAAGTTGCCGGAACCCCACCGTGGACCATTGTCCCCAATGCGGAGCGGAAGCGGAAGCAGGCGCGTGCCTATGCGGGAACTCCGCCGCCACCTCGGCGCGCATGGAACAGGTGCGCCTGCCCTTGGGCGATGCCGGTGACGACTGGCGCCAGGCCGTGCGCATGAGCCTGGCACGGCATCGCGAACGTCGTGCGCGTCTGGGCGTGCCCGGCCCCGGCGGCGCGCCCGAAGCGGCCAAGGTAGTTCCTTTTCAGCGTCCTTCGCCCGCTCGCCGCGCCCCAGTCGCCGCGCCGGGTTCCCAGGGCGGCGCGGCCGGCCTCGCCTGCGCGCCGGAGCCCGCGCCCATTTCAACTCCTCCTCCCGAACCCTTGGCCGAGCCGGTGATCGTCGCGCCGCCGCGTCCCGCGAACCCGAGCGGCATGACGCTTCCGTTGCCCTTCGCGGCGGCCGAAGGCCACGTGGAGATCGAGGCTCCCCCGCCGCCCAGCGATATCGCCGAAACGATCCCATCGTTGGGGGTACCGCCCGCCTCTCCCCAGGCACGCTTTCGCAGCGGCATCGAAGACGCGGCTTGGGCGATTTTGCTAGCCGCTTCGTTTTCCCTTGCCGCCTGGATCGCCCACGGATTTCCCGTGCCCATGCGCTTCACCCGCGCGACATTGCCTTGGTGGCTCGGGCTGATCGTCGGATTGCCGGCATTTTGGTCGTTGATCTTGGCTTGGACGTCGATGCAATTGGGCGCCCAGACGCCGGGCATGCGCCACGCCGGCCTCGTCGTCATGACTTTCGATGGGCGGCTCGCCGATCGCGCTCTCAGGCGCCGCCGCGCTTGGGCCAGCGTTATCTCGCTCGGCGCGCTCGGCCTCGGCTACTTTTGGGTGTTTCTCGATCCCGACCAGATGACCTGGCACGATCACCTGTCCGGAACGCTCTTGGTCGCACGGCCCCGGCCGACCGTGGCGGCCGACGCATCGGCGGCGGGCGCATCGGCGGGAGGCAGGCCGCGAACCCAGGAGTGATCCGCAGGGAATTGGATCGCCCGTGGCGGCCAAGCCCCGCGTCCCTACCGGAAAAGCCAGGCTCCGGCCTTCAGGCCGCCGTTCCTCCCGACCATAAAATTCTTGGCGGCTCCGCGCCCCTCGGCCGGCGCCGGCCGCCAACCGCCTCAACTGCGAGTGTTTTTCGCCTTCTGCTCGAGAATCTCCTCTTCCTCTTTGCCTTCGGCGCTCAACTTCAATAGGACCGAGTAGTCCTCGAGCGTCGTCGTGTCGCCGCTGATCTTGTCGGCGGTCACCAACTCCCGCAGCAGTCGCCGCATGATCTTGCCGCTGCGGGTTTTCGGCAGCGCTTCCACCAGACGGATCTCATCCGGACGAGCGAAGCCGCCGATCTCGTGGCCGATCCATTGCCGCAATTCCTCGACCAGCTCCGGCGATTTCGGCACCCCGCCCTTGCAGGTGGCGAAGACCACGAGCGCCTGCCCCTTGAGATCATGCGGACGCCCCACCGCCGCGGCCTCGGCCACGGCCGCGTGGCGCACCATGGCGCTCTCGACTTCCATCGTGCTCAGCCGGTGGCCGCTGACGTTGATCACGTCGTCCACGCGGCCGAGCACCCAGTAGTAGCCGTCGGCATCGCGGCGGGCGGCGTCGCCGGTGAAGTACACATCCGGAATCTTCGTCCAATAGGTCTGCCGGTACCGCTCGTCGTCGCCGTAGAGCGTGCGAAACATGGCGGGCCAGGGCCGGCGGATCACGAGATATCCTTGCTGTCCCGCCGGCACCGGCTCGCCGCGCAAATCCACGACGTCGGGCACGATTCCCGGCAGCGGCAGCGTCGCGCTTCCCGGCTTGGTGGCCACCGCGCCGGGCATCGGCGAAATCATGATCGCGCCGGTCTCCGTCTGCCACCAGGTATCCACGATCGGGCAGCGGTCTTTGCCGATCACCTGGTGATACCACTTCCATGCTGCCGGGTTGATGGGCTCACCCACCGAACCCAGCAACCGCAAGCTGCCCAGATCGTGCTTGTTCGGCCATTGGTCGCCCAGGCGTATGAAGCTCCGAATCGCCGTCGGCGAGGTGTAAAACACGTTCACCCGGTACTTTTCGATCAAGCGCCAAAACCGGTCCGGCTCCGGCCAGTCCGGCGCGCCTTCGTACATCAAGGTGGTGGCGCCCATCGAGAGCGGACCGTAAACGATGTAGGAGTGCCCCGTCACCCAGCCGATGTCGGCGGTGCACCAATAGGTATCCTCTTCGCGCAAGTCGAAGACCCACTGCATGGTCATGTGGGTTTGCAGCAAATAGCCCGCAGTCGTATGCACGACGCCCTTGGGCTTGCCCGTCGTGCCGCTGGTGTAAAGCACGTAAAGCGGGTGTTCGCTGTCGAGCGCTTCGGCCGGACAATCTTCGGGCGCGCCGAACATCAAATCGTGCCACCAATGATCGCGGCCCTCGCGCATGGCGATCTCCGCGCCCTTATGCCGGTACACGATCGAATGGCGCACGCCGGGGCACTCGGCCAGCGCCGCGTCCATATTCCGTTTCAAGGGAATCTCGCGCCCGCGGCGTTGCCCGGCATCCGCGGTCAGGACCAAATTGGCGTTGAGATCGTCGATGCGCGTCTTGAGCGCCTCCGACGAAAACCCCCCGAAGACCACGGAATGGATGATGCCCAGCCGCGCGCAGGCCAGCATCGCCACCGCCGCCTCCGGCACCATCGGCATATAAATGATGGCGCGGTCGCCGGTCTTGTACCCAAGCCGCTTGAGCACGTTGGCCAGCTTCGAGACGCGGCGGAACAGGTCCTGATAGGTGAGGACCCGCTGCTCGAAATTCTCTCCCTCCCAGATGATCGCGGCCTTGTTCTTGCGCGCCCCGCTCAAATGCCGATCCAGGCAGTTGTAGGCGGCGTTGGTCCGGCCGCCGAGGAACCATTTCGCGAACGGCGGCTGCCAGTCGAGCACCTTGTTGAAAGGCTGGAACCAGTGCAGCTCCTGGCGCGCCAGATCGCCCCAAAATTCCTCCGGATGGTCCAAAGCGGCGCGATACAGCCGATCATAGGCGGCGCGGCTGGAAACGACCGCCCGCTGGCTGAATTCCGGCGTTGGAGAATATAGTTCGTCCGCCACGGCGTCGAAATCCTCCTCGTTGCTCCATCCGCATCATACCGCGACCCATGCAGCCCAACCACTCACGTTCCGCAGCCCGCAACCGGCCGCGGCCGGCTCCGACCGCTCCGAGACCGGGCGCCGCTCTTTATAATTGAAGCCGCAGAGGAAACCCATATGCGTTCCGATTGGATTGCACAACGCCAGGCCCGGCAGCAGGCTGCCGGCCTCGAGGCCATGACGCAGCTGCACTTCGCCAAGCGCGGGGAAATCACCGAAGAAATGGCCTTCGTCGCGCGCCGCGAGGGCCTGGCGCCGGAGCTGATCCGCGACGAGCTGGCCGCCGGCCGCCTGATCATTCCCGCCAACATCCGGCATCCGGAGCTCGAGCCCATGGCCATCGGCGTCGCGTCGCGGTGCAAGGTGAACGCCAACATCGGCAATTCCGCCGTGACCAGCAACATCGAAGCCGAGCTGGAAAAGCTCCATGTCGCGGTTCACTATGGCGCCGACACCGTCATGGACCTCTCCACCGGCGGCGACATTCCCGCGATTCGCGAGCAGATCCTCCGGCATTCGCCGGTGCCGATCGGCACCGTCCCCATCTATGAAGCGCTGACTAAGGTTCGCCACGTCCGCGACCTAAGCCGCGACGTCTTGCTGGAAACCATCGAGAGCCAGGCCGAACAGGGCGTGGACTATATGACCATCCATGCCGGCATCTTGCGCCGTTATTTGCCTCTGACCGCGGGGCGCATCACCGGCATCGTCAGCCGCGGCGGCAGCATTCTCGCCCAGTGGATGATGGAGAACCACCGCGAGAATCCGCTCTACGAATACTTCGACGACATCTGCAAGATCTTCCGCAAATTCGACGTGAGCTTCTCGCTGGGCGACAGCCTGCGCCCGGGCTGCCTGCACGACGCCAGCGACGAGGCGCAATTCGCCGAACTGGCCACCCTGGGCGAGTTGGCCCGCCGCGCCTGGGACTACGAGGTGCAAGTGATGATCGAAGGTCCCGGCCACGTGCCCATGGATCAGATCCAGTTGCAGGTGGAGAAAGAAGTCGCGCTCTGCCATGGCGCCCCGTTCTACACGCTGGGGCCGCTGGTGACCGACTTCGCTCCCGGCTATGATCACATCACCAGCGCTATCGGCGCCGCCATGATCGGCTGGCACGGCGCCTCCATGCTTTGCTATGTCACCCCCAAGGAGCACCTGGGGCTGCCGAATGCCGACGACGTCAAGCAGGGCCTGATCGCCTACAAGATCGCCGCTCACGCCGCCGATATCGCCCGGCACCGCCCGGGCAGCCGCGATCGCGACGATGAACTTTCCCGCGCCCGCTACCACTTCGATTGGAATCGCCAGTTCGAGCTCGCGCTCGATCCAGAGACGGCGCGCGCCATGCACGACGAGACCTTGCCGGAAGAAGGCTACAAGGAAGCCCGCTTCTGCTCCATGTGCGGCCCTAAGTTCTGCTCGATGAATATCTCCGCCAAGGTCGAGACGCTGCTGGCGGCGGAAACCTTGAAGCCGTGACCTCGCAGGCCCAAGAACTGCTGCGCTCCGAGTTCAACCGCTGGGCCAAGGAGGGCTGGGCGGAAGCGATGGAGCGCCATCACTTTCGCATCACCGAGAAGGCCATCCGCCGCATGGAGCTGGGCGAGGACGAGCGCATCCTCGAACTGGGCTGCGGCGACGGCTGGGCGTGCCGCCTGCTCGCCAAGCTGCTCGGCCCGCGCTCGCGCATCGTCGGCCTCGACATTTCCGATGAGATGATCCGCCTCGCGCGCCGCAAGAGCGAGGGCATCGAAAATGTGCGCTACCTTTGGGGACCGGCCAGCAAAATCGATTGCGCGGACAACTATTTCACCCGCGTCCTCAGCGTCGAGTCCTTTTACTACTATCCCGACCAAGCCGCGGTCCTCGATGAGCTGCTCCGCGTCACCATGCGCATGGGCCGGATCTATCTCTTGATGTGCATCTTCGCCGAGAACCCCGACAGCAAACGCTGGGTGGAGCGCTTGCAGGTGCCGGTGCACGTGCGCAGCGCGGCGGAATATCGCGCGCTGCTCGAAAGCCGCGGCTGGGTGGAAGTCGAAACCGAGCAGTTCGATCCCGATCCCGACTCGCCTCCGGAAACGCAAGCCCACGACCGCGCTTTGCTGGTCAGCGCCCGCAAGCCCGATTCCCCCGTGCATCTTAGCCAGTCTTCCTGAGGGCTGCCGTCCCCGCGCGCCCCGCCGCCTCCGCCGTCCCTGCCGCGCTTGTTTCCCTCCCTGCTTTGCCCGCTGGCAGCCGAACTGGCAGGGCGCGCAGCCGTGGAGTAGCACGTTCGACCAGGGCGGCGCCCGACCGAGAAGGTGAGAAAACGATACGTCGCCGGTGTCCCGGCCTGGTCTCGCGGGCGGCTACCGGCAGATGCCGGGCTCTCGTCCCCGCACCTCGTGCGCAGACCTAGTTCGAAAGGAGGATCGGGCGGCGCTGCGCGCGGATTTCGCCGCGCTTCGCGCAGGCCCGGCGCGCGGCGCCGCGGCCGAGGAAACCGGCAGCAAAACCGGAGATTCACCTTGACTTGCGCGCGTGAGCCGGATAAAAAGTCATTCACAACCTTTTCTCGACCCATGAAAGACCCATGACCTGCCCAAGAGGGCAGGACTGCGGCGGTGTCGAATGCGATGGTTGGCAGCGAACGTGCCATGAAGTCACTGCAACCGCCGAGCGTCAGGGAGGCGAAAGGGCAGCGGGCGCAAAGAGCTGTCCGTTGGTTGGGGAGCAAGCGAATGGGGAACACGAACGACTCGCCCGAAGTCATGAACATCCGCCAGGCGGCGGAATACTTGGGCATCTCCAGCGACACGCTCTATAAGTATTTGGCCGAGGAGCGCATCCCCGCGTTCAAGCTCGGCAACCGCTGGAAATTCAAGAAGACCGTGCTCGACCGCTGGATGGAGCGGCAAAGTTTCCCGGTGGCCTCCGCCGCCGCGCCGCGGCGCCCGGAAAAAGCCAAGGAGAACCGCTAATCGCATGGCGCGACGCCCCAAGAATCGTCCTTTGCTCGGCCTCGACATCGGTTCCAGCTCCGTCAAGCTGGTCGAGGTGCACCGCACGCGCGCGGGGCTCGAGGCCTCGGTCGTCGATCTGCGCGCCCTGTCGCCGGAAGTGGTCGTGGATGGCGCCATCGTGGACAACCTGGCTCTCTCCACCACCATCGCGCAGATGCTCAAAGACAGCCGCACCAAGAATCGCGCTGTCGCCACCGCCGTCAGCGGCCATTCCGTCATCGTCAAGCAGATCTCCATGCCGGCGATGACCGAAGACGAGCTTGCCGACACCATGACCTCCGAGGCGCAGCAGCACGTGCCCTTCGAGCTCAGCGACGTCAATCTCGACTATCAGATCCTCGACCTCAAGGACAACGGCACCATGGACGTGCTGTTGGTCGCGGTCAAGAAAGACAAAATCGTCAACTACAGCAACGCCCTCAATATGGCGGGTTTGACCCCGGCGATCGTCGATCACGACCCCTTCGCCATTCAAAACTGTTACGAGTTCAACTATCAACCGGAGCCGGATGAGATCGTCGCGCTGCTGAACCTCGGCGCGAGCGTCACCAACATCATCGTGAGCAAAGGCGGCACGCCGCTCTTCACCCGCGACGTGAGCGTCGGCGGCAATCAGTACACCGACGCGCTGCAAAAGGAGTTCGGCCTCGGCTTCGAAGACGCCGAGCAGGCCAAGCTCGGCGGCCCCTCGGCCCCGCCCGAGGAAAAGCGCCTGCCGGTGTTGAAGTCCGTCTCGGAAATCATTCTCCTGGAAATTCAGAAGACCTTTGACTTTTTCCGCGCCAGCGCCGGCGGCCAGCATATCGGCAAGCTGCTGCTCTCGGGCGGCGCCGCGCGCACCTCGGGTCTCACCGACCTGTTGCAAAGCGAATTCGGCGTGCCCATCGAGCTCTTGGATCCGTTTCGTCGCGTCGGCTATGTGGAAACGGGCGCGATGGGCGATGCCGTGAACCGCTTTCGGCCGCGCCTCGCCGTGGCAGTGGGTTTGGCGCTGCGGAGCTTCGAGGATCTATGATTCGCATCAACCTGATGGGCACCGCGGTCAAGCGCCCGCGCCAAGCCAAATTGGCGCCCGAGGCCTTCGCCGCCTCCGCGCCTCCCGCCACGATGATCGGCCTGGGCCTGATCGTGCTGGCGATCGTGGCGCTCATCGGCACCTATTTCTACGTGCAGCATCAGACCGCCGTGCTCGCCGCGCAGCTGACTGCGGCCCAGCAGGAATCCGCCCGGCTGCAAGCCGTGCGCCGCGAATTTCAAGAGAATACCCAGCGCCGCGCGGAACTGACGCGGCGCATCAACGTCATCGATCAGCTCAAGAACAGCCAATCCGGCCCGATGTCGCTGCTGGAGGCGGTGCGCCGTTCCGTCGACCAGACGCCCGGCGTGTGGCTGATCTCGATCACGCAAAAGGGAGGCGAACTTAACGTCCAAGGCTCGGCCCTAAGCCTCGCCGCCGTCGCCAATTTGATGACGGCCATGAAAAAGAGCGGGTATTTCCAACAGGTGGCACTGAGTGAATCCACTCAGGCCACCGGCAAGAGCCCCAATCCGTTCGCGTTCACGCTTACCGCCGTGCCCGAAGGCGCCCCCGGCGCGGCCGCGCGGCCCGCCGGAGCCCGTTCCTAACGCCGCCACCCGGAGAGAACTGCCATGCCTTCGTTACAAGACATGTCCCCGCGAGCGCAGGTGATCCTTTTCGCGGTTCTCGCGCTGGTGCTCTACTTTTTCGGCCAGTATGCGCTGCTCAGCAGCGCGCGCGCCGCCAACTCCGCCACCGAAGCGCAAATCCAGAGCATCGAGCAGCAGAATGCGCAGTTGCGCCCCTACGCGCGCCGCGCCGAGCTCTTGCGCGCCGAAAACCAGACCCTCCAGCGCCAGCTCGACACCCTGCTGGCCATCGTGCCCAGCCAGCAAGCCACCGATCAATTTGTGCGCGAATTGGAAGACACCGCCGAGCGCAGCTCGGTCTTCATTCGCAAGATCTCCGTCAAGCCGGTGGTCAAGAAAGAGTTTTACGTCGCCGCGCCCTACGACCTCACATTGGACGGCTCCTATACCGCTCTCGAGAACTTTTATTCGAATCTCGGCCGCCTGCAGCGCATCGTCAACGTCGATGCCCTCGGTCTCAAGGGCCTGGGCCACGACGCCAGTTATCCCTATCGCCCTGACGAATCGGTGATCGCCGACTGCACGGTCACGACGTTCTTCAGTTCCAACGCGCCGGCCGCGGCGGTGCCGCGCGCCGGGGCCAAATAACGCTTGCGGATTGCTGCCATGTCGCGAGTCCCCATCTCCGCTCTTTTGCCGCCACCCCGTCTGGGGCGGTTCCCCCTGGCGCTCGCCGCCGCCGTGCTGGCTTGCCTCTGCCTGCTGCCCGCACAGACGGCCGCGCACCCGCGGCACTCCGGACGCGATCCCTTCAAGTCCTTGATCCCGCCCCCCGGCGAGGGCAAAGCCGGGCCGCTCAATTTGCCGGGCGGCAAGGCGGGGTTGCTGATCGACAAGCTGGTGGTGCAAGGCGTGGCGGTCGGCGGTCCGACCGGCCCGGTGGCGCTGGTGGCGGAAGGCGCCGAGACCTTCTTCTTGCGGCCGGGAGATCACATCTACGACGGCGTGGTGGTGCACATCGAGCCGCAAGGCATCGTCTTCCAGCGCACCAAGGCAATGGATAAGACCCAGCAGGTGGGCGGGGAAGTGACCCGCGGCATTGCTGCCGCAACCGACGCGCCCTAGGCACGAGGAAACGACTATGAAGACCCTATGCAGGATCTCGAAACGACGCGCCCCGCGCATGGCCGCGGCCATCGCGCTCGGCTGTGTCGCGATGCTGGCTGCGCCCGTTCCGCCGCAGGGTGCGGCGGCGGCGGCCGGCGCCAAGCGCCCTACCTTAGTTCCGACCTCCGCCACGGCAACGCCGGCCAAGCCCAGCACCGCCACGGCGGCGCCGGCCAAGCCGAGCACCGCCATCACTCGGCTCGAGATTCAGGCGAGTCCATTCCAAACCACGATCAGTCTCGCCGCCCGGCCGCATCCTCCCGTCTATCACGCCTTCTATTTGCATCATCCCGACCGTTGGGTGCTCGATCTGAAAGACGCCAGCGACGGCTTGCCGCGCGAACACTGGAAGGTGCTGAACTCGGGAATTACCGACGTGCGCGCGGGCCAGTTCGAGCCCAACGTCGTGCGCATCGTCCTCGATCTCAACGAGCCGGTCCATCCGCGGGTTAGCACGGAAGCCGGGCGCCTGCAAATCAGCGTGAAGTCCGCCGCGATTTTCCCGGCCGCGCCGGCCACAACCGCCGCCGCGTCCCCGAAGCACGCCGCAGAGGGCGCACCCAAGCCGGCCCCGAGCGCCACGGCGATGATGAACAAGCCTGCTGCCGCACCGGCGCCGTTGATCGCGGCGGTCAACCAACCCGTTGCGGCCGCGCCCGCCACCACCGCTTTGGTTTCCTCCCCCACCACGACCGCTTCGGCGCCCGCCGCCGCGCCCGGTCCGGCCGCCGCGCGCGAGCCGCAGCCGCCGGCGCCCGCGCCCGCGGTGAAGACGACCGCGCTCGCCGGCAGCGCCGCCGCCCACTTCGCTCCGCCTGCGACTTCCGCCGTCGCCCCCGCGGCGCGCCCCTTGCCGCCGCCCGCCGCCGCCGTGCTGCGCCCGACGCCGCAGGCCGCTTCGTCTTCGCCGGTCACGCCCCGGGGCGTGGCGCCGCCCTCGTTGCAGCAGCCGCTGATCGGCACGACGCCGGGCACCGGCGAGCCTACGGTCTACACCGGCGAAAGGATCACGCTCAATCTTAAAAACGCGGATCTGACCGATTTCTTCCGCCTCATCAATCAGATCAGCGGCCTCAACATCATCGTGGACCCGGCCGTGAAGGGCACCGTCACCATGGTGTTGCAAGAGGTGCCGTGGGATCAGGCGCTCGACATCGTCCTGCGCAACAACGGCCTCGGCCGCAAGCTGGAGGGCAATGTCCTCTACATCGCGACCCTGAAGACGCTGCAGGCGCAAAACCAAGAAATCGCCGACCTGAAGAAATCGCAGGCGGCCGCGGCGCCGTTCGTGGATAAGGTCATCCCCCTCAACTACGCCAAAGCGGATGACGTGGCCAAGATACTCACCACCAAAGGCTTCGTCCTCGGCGAAAACGAGATGGTGACCACCGATTCCCGCACCAACGCCCTGATCTTGCACGTCCACCCCGACACCTTGCCCGCCATCGACTCGCTCGTCACGCGGCTCGACCGCAAGACGCCGCAAGTCGAGATCGAAGCCCGCGTCGTCGCCGCGACCCGCAATTTCGTCCGCGACCTCGGCGTGCAGCTGGGCTTCGGCGCCGGCAATGCCTCCAGTGCCGTCGGCGGCGCCAGTAGCGTCGGCGCGAGCCAAACCATCACCAACATCGCCAACCCGAAGTACGTCTTGAGCCAGAACCCGGCGGGCGCGCTGCCCTTGAACGTCAATCTCGGCGCGACCGCGCCGACCAGCGGCATCGCCTTCATCAACGCCAGCAGCACCTTCCGGCTTGACGCCATCCTCACCGCCGCCGAGTCGAAGGGCTTGGGCCATATCCTGTCCCGTCCGAAGGTCGTGACCCAAAACAACATGCAGGCGACGGTGCAGCAGGGCGTTCGTATTCCCGTGCAGACGACCATCAACAACACCATCAGCGTGCAGTTCTTCAACGTCACGTTGCGCTTGACGGTGACGCCGCAGATCACCGCCGACAACACGGTCTTCATGAACGTGGATGTCGAAAACGACGCTATCGATACCGGCATTCCGCCGGTCAACGGCATCCCCGCCATCGATACTCAACAGGCCACCACCAACGTGTTGGTCGCGAACGGCGGCACCGTCGTCATCGGCGGGGTCATGATCAACAACAACCAGAACGCAGTGTTCCAAGTGCCTTTCTTGGGCAGCTTGCCGGTCATCGGCAATCTTTTCAAGCGGCAGTCGGTCAACAATACGAGCCAGGAACTGCTGTTCTTCATCACCCCGCACATCGTGCAGGGTTAGCCGAGCGGGAATCGGGGCCGGCGCCAGCACCTGGCGCCGGCCCTTTTTTTTATTGCTTGATCCTCCTGCCGCGCCGCCCACCGGTCCACGGACGGCAGCTGCGAATTCAGACCGGGCGGTCGCGATTGCCGCGAACGTAGCGCGCCCCTGAAGACGCATCGCGCGGCGCCGCCGCGCGCCACCCGTTCCGGCCTTTTCCCGCCGCCGCCCGCGCGCGGCCGCGGGCCGTCAACTGCAGGCTCTTTTCTCGCCGTGGGATGCCATGATGGAGGCATGCGGAGGAACGGAAAGCGCGTTGAATAACACCGGCCGTTGGACCTTCGCCGTACGCGCGCTGCGCCACCGCAACTATCGCCTCTTCTTCGGCGGCCAGAGTATCTCGCTCATCGGCACCTGGATGACCCGCATCGCCACGGTGTGGCTGGTCTTCCGGCTCTCCCACTCGGCGATGCTGCTGGGCGTCGTCGGCTTCGCCGGCCAAATCCCCACGCTCTTGCTGGCGCCCTTCGCCGGCGTCTGGGTGGACCGCCTCAACCGCCATCGCGTGCTGGTGGCGACGCAAGTGCTGTCGATGGTGCAATCGTTCTGGCTGGCGGCGCTGGCCTTGACCGGTACGATCACGGTGGCCGACATCATTTGGCTGAGCGCGTTTCAGGGCCTGATCAACGCCTTCGACATGCCCGGCCGCCAAGCGTTCGTCATCGAAATGATCGAGGACCGCGCCGATTTGGCCAACGCCATCGCCATCAATTCCTCGATGGTGAACCTGGCCCGCCTCGTCGGTCCTTCCATCGCCGGCCTGCTGATCGCCGCCGTCGGCGAGGGCTACATCTTCCTCATTGACGGGGTCAGCTACCTGGCCGTGATCGCCTCCTTGCTGATGATGAGCCTCGGGGTCCGGCCGCCGCTGCCCGCG
>JAJPKR010000045.1 GCA_021323595.1 Terriglobia bacterium
CCATCACCGAACACTCCTTCCAAGGCATGGCCCCTCCTCCCAGAGAAGGAGCCAGTGTCACCCATGTGTCCGGTACGAACTGTCACCCATGTCTCGGGCCGCTCACCGCCATGCTGGCGGAGGGGGAGGGATTCGAACCCCCGGTACGGTTTCCCGTACAGCGGTTTTCAAGACCGCCGGTTTCAACCGCTCACCCACCCCTCCGCGCGCTCGGCCCGTTCGCCTCGCGCCGAGAGCCGACCTTGATATTATCCCGCCGCCCGCGCGCGCGGCCCCGCGCCTCGCCCCCGCCGCCGCCGCATCCGCCGCCCAAAAACGTCGCACCGCGTCCCCTCATTGCAGCGAATGCGCCTGCCCGCTCCGCCACGCCGACAGCATGGCCTCGCCGACCTCGCGAAACTCCGGATGCTCCTTGCTGTAGGCGCGCACTTCGCGCGCCGTGTCGGCGAGCGCGTCGGCGATCCGCTGCAGAATCTGCCGCGCCTTGGCCGGCGCGCACTGGGCGCGCGTCGTCCCCAGTCTCTCCAAGGCCTTCGCATCCGGCCATCGCGTCGTGCCGTTCAGCGTCAGCGCCATCTTGTCCGCCGGCAGATAGACGGCGGTGGTGATCAAGTCGAAGACCGGCGCCAGCCGCGCTTCGCCCCACACCTCCTCGTAAACGATCGCGAAATTCTTGAGGTGCGCATCGCCGTTCCGCAGCGCGCAGTTGAGGGCGATGAGCGTGTACAGCCTCTCGAGGTCGCCGGGCAGCTCCGAGGGAGCGGCGAATTGCTCGAAGCGCTTCAGCACCGACCCCTCGTAGCTGCCCCGGTATTTCTCGTCCGTGCGGCGGGCGTTCAGCACGCAAAAATCCTCGCAGCCGCGGTACGTCCCGTCCGCCCGCAGATCGAAACGATCCACCACCAGCGCCGCCCCGTCCTCGGCGAGCCGGTGGCGCGGCACGTCGAGGCCGCAGCGCTCGGCGGCGCGCAGGCAAAAGTGCTCGTTCGCGGCGAGCTGCGGAAACTCGTTCGCGTCCCAGAACTTCACGATGTGGGTCGCCCCTTTGTGACTGGGCGAGGTCCGGCCGCGCGCCGCGGCCCGCGCCTCGGCCAGCACCGCGGCGGAGGACTCATCGCGCACCAGCACCTTCGGCTGCACCCCGCTGATCCCCGAATACGCCGCGAACTTTTCGATCAGATACCGGAACAAATCGCCGCCGCCCCGCCGGCTCGCCAGGATCTCGTCCACCGATTGGAAGGGAACGTCCTCTTGCAGCGATTCCGCCTCTCCCGTGTAGCGAATCCGCCCCACCTGGGACCGGCCGACGATCGCCAGTAAATCCAGATCGTCGAAGGTCCCCGTCGCCTTCGCGAACGCCAGCCGCAGCCGCTCGCGCAGCACGCCCTCCGGCAGGTTCATCTCGAAGATCGGCGCCAGCCCGAACCGCGTCTCCCACGACGGCAGCCGCACCGGCATCGTCACCGAAACCGCGCGCTCGGCCCGCGCCCCCGGCAGATACAGAAAGACGCTGCCGCGCTCCCCCAGCCGGTCGAGCCAGCCCGCCTCAGAGCCGTCGGTCCAGACCTTGATCATCCCGGTCCTCCCTCAGCAGCTCGTCGAGCGTCGGCCTCCGCGGTCTCGCCTCGCGCAATTGCAGTTCGAGGTCCAGCGCCGCCAGCAGCTTGCCCACCTTCGCAAAGCCAAGCTCGCCGGCGCGTCCCCGCTCCAAGGCGGCGATCGTGGCGCGGCTCACGCCGGCCTTGCGCGCGAGCGCGACTTGGCTGAGGCCGAGGCTTTTCCTCCGGCCCGCGATCTCGGAACCCAATCCCACCAGCGTCAGCATAGGTACATTATACTAGACATAATTTCTCAAAAACATCATTTTGTCCAATAAACAAGACAATCCTGAACAAGACAATCCGGCCTTGTCGTATCCGGCCCGCCCGGGCCAGGCGAACCGCACTCGGCATGGGGCGGCCGCGCGCGCGGGTCATCGCCGCCAGGGGCGGCGCGGCAAGTAGCGCGTCGGCGGCGGGTTGCGTCGGTGCTCGAGCAGGCGGTGCTGAATCGCGGCGACGGTCGGGTCGGAGCTGAAGACGAATTCCGAGAGGCGCGGGTCGGGCGGCGGCGAGACATAGCTGTACAGGCCGTAGCGCAGGGCGTCAATGCAGTCGTCGAGGGGATCGCCGACGATCTTGCGGAGATCGTCGGGGCGCTCGGGATCGTGAATGCGGCTGGGAATCGCCTCCAGCAGTTGCGCGCAGCTATCGGCCACGATCAGCTCGCCGGCGGCAAGCTGCGAATAGATCAGCATCGCCCCGCCGACGCGATCGGTGCTGGCCGCCTCGAAGGCGAGCGCGGGCGCCGCCTGCCGCATCTGGTCGGCGAGCGAATGCTCGTCGCCGCGCAGGGCGAAGGCGTCGGGCGAGAGATACACGGTGTGCGGGCGGAAGCGGCCCCAGCGGCTCTCGAGCGCGCGGGCGAAGCCGGCGGCGATCTGGTGGCGCGCGGTGTATTCGTCGAGCACCAGCGTGACGCCGTGCGGCCGCTTCGGCCGCGCCGGCGACTTGGTGAAAAGATACGCCGCCGCCTGGCTGCGGTTGAAGCCGTAATCGGCGCCGATCCAGTGCGGCCAGCCGGAGTGATCGCCGAGCGCGGGGCGCGGCAGCACCATCTCCGCCGGACGCCAGTGGTCGAAGTATTGGCCCTCGAAGACGTCCCAGCAGCCGTCGAGCAGCGCGCGGCGAAACGCGCCGGGCAGCGCCTCGAGCGAGGCCACGTAGTCGCGGTTCAGCAGCGTGTGGTCGCGCACGCTGCCCGGAATGAAGCCGACCGTGTGGCCGACCGCGGCGTTGTCGCTCGGCCAGCGCGGAGTCCCCGCCAGGGGATCGGGCCGCCCCCCCGCCCCGGCGCAATGGCGGCAGCGCCCGCCCATGAACAGCGCGCGATGCCAGGCGTGGCCGACGTTGCCCGGATTGCTGGCCAGCCGCAGCCGCAACTGCAAGCCCGGCCCGCGCGAGCGCAGGCGTGAGAGCAGATAGCGGACCGGAAACTCCGTGAAGTGCGTGGACTCGTCGAAGCCGATCCAGGAGTATTCCGCGCCTTGGTAGCGATAGACGTCGCCGTCGTCCTCGCAATAGGCGAACTCGAGCGTCGCCCCGCTCGGGAACGTCCACGTGCGCTTGGCTTCGTGGTAGACGCCGCCCAGGGCGGGGTAGAGCTGGCGGCTGCGCCGGATCAGCGTCTTCTCCAGCTCCGGATAACTGCGCCGGAAAAGGATCGCGCGCAGGTTCGGGTTGGCGTGTTCGCGGATCGCGTCCACCAGCAGCGTTTCGGATTTCAGCGAGCCGGCCGCGCCGCCGAAGAGCAAAAGCTCGGCGTCGGCGCCGAGCGCGCGGCGCTGGGGCTCGCTCTGCGGCCTCCACCCCGGCAGGCGCGCCAGCGAATCGCAAACGTCAGTATCCGGCATACAAAAGGGGACAGCCTGATCTTTCCCTGTTTACCTATTCGTAAAAGGGGACAGCCTGATCTGCGCGGGTTTTGCCGGGGCGCAGGCAGTGGGAACCGTCGCCGCGAGG
>JAJPKR010000034.1 GCA_021323595.1 Terriglobia bacterium
GAATCGCCCATCTCTCCATCCAGCTCGGCCTTGGGCACCAGCGCCGCCACCGAATCCACCACCAGCACGTCCACCGCGCCCGAGCGCACCAGCGCCTCGGCGATCTCCAGCGCCTGCTCGCCGTAGTCGGGCTGCGAGATCAGCAGATCGTCCACGTTCACGCCCAGCTTCTTGGCATACACCGGATCGAGCGCGTGCTCGGCGTCGATGAAGGCCGCCATGCCGCCTTGCCTTTGCGCGTGCGCCACCACTTGCAGCGCCAGCGTGGTCTTGCCGCTCGATTCCGGCCCGAAGATCTCGATCACCCGGCCGCGCGGCATCCCGCCTACGCCCAGGGCGGCATCCAGCGCCAGCGAGCCGGTCGAAATCACCGCGATCGGAACGATCGCGTCCTTCGCGCCCAGGCGCATGATCGAGCCCTTGCCGAATTGCTTTTCGATTTGCGAGAGAGCGGCTTCTATCGCGCGGCTGCGTTCGTCGGCCATGGGGGAATCCTTGAATGACTCGGTAGGCCATCGTACCACGATTCCCCCTCGTGGCGAAAGAAAAGCGAAAAAGAAATTCCCCCGTTCGCGGGGGAGGCTGCACGCCGCCGGCCGCGCGCCGCGCCGGTCACTCGACGCGGTAATTCGGCGCTTCCTTGGTGATGATGACGTCGTGCACGTGACTCTCGCGCAGGCCGGCGCTGGAGATGCGGATGAAGCGCGCCTGGCGATGCATCTCGGCGATGCTGCGGCAGCCGCAGTAGCCCATGCCCGAGCGCAGCCCGCCGACGAGTTGGTAGATCATGGCGGAGAGCGGACCCTTGTGCGGCACCCGCCCCTCGATGCCTTCGGGCACGAGCTTATCCACGCGGTTGCGCTCCCGGCCGTTGCCGTTCTCGTCGAGATCCTGCGCGTAGCGCTCGGCGGAGCCGGCCTCCATGGCGGAGAGCGAGCCCATGCCGCGATAGCTCTTGAACGAGCGCCCTTGGAACAAGATCGTCTCGCCCGGGCTCTCGTCGGTGCCGGCCAGCAAGCTCCCGATCATCACCGCCGAGGCGCCGGCGGCGATCGCCTTGCTGATGTCGCCCGAATACTTGATGCCGCCGTCGGAAATCACCGGCACGGCGCCGTTGGTCAGCTCGCGGGCGGCGCGCGCCGATTCCGCGATGGCGGTGATCTGCGGCACGCCGGTGCCGGTGACCACCCGCGTGGTGCAGATCGAGCCCGGGCCGATGCCCACCTTGATGCCGTCGGCGCCGGCCTCGATCAGCGCTTTGGCGCCTTCGTAGGTGCCCACGTTGCCGGCGATCACGTCCAGGTTGGGCAGCGCCATCTTCACCTTGCGCAGCGCGTCGAGCACGCGCTGGGAATGCCCGTGCGCGGTGTCGATGGCGAGCAGATCCACGTTTTGCCGGGCCAGCGCCTGCGCGCGCTCCAGAAAATCGCCGGTGGCGCCGATGGCGCCGGCGACGCGCAGGCGGCCGTGGGCGTCCTTGGCGGCGAAGGGGTATTTCAGCTTCTTTTGGATGTCCTTGACGGTGATCAGTCCCTTGAGCATGTAGCGCTCATCCACGACCAGCAGCTTTTCCACCCGATGGCGGTGCAAGATGCGCTCGGCTTCCTCGAGCGTGGTGCCGACGGGAACGGTGATGAGATTTTCCTTGGTCATCACGTCGCCGATGCGCTGGTCGAGGCGCGTCTCGAAGCGCAGATCGCGGTTGGTCAGAATGCCGACCAGCTTGCCGCTGCGCGTGACCGGCACGCCGGAAATCTTGTACTTCTTCATCACCTCGAGCGCATCGGCGATCTTCTGGTCGGGATCCACCGTTACCGGGTCCACGATCATGCCGCTCTCCGAGCGCTTGACGCGGTCCACCTCCTCGGCCTGGCGCTCGATGCTCATGTTGCGGTGAATCACGCCGATGCCGCCTTGCTGCGCCAAGGCGATCGCCAGGCGCGCCTCGGTGACGGTATCCATCGCCGCCGAAAGAATCGGGATGTTGAGGCGGATACCGCGGCTCACCTGGGTGGAGGTGTCGGCTTCCGCCGGCAGCAGGTCGGAATAGGCCGGCACCAGCAGGACGTCGTCGAAGGTCAGAGCTTCGGGAACCGGGAACTCGATCATGTCTTAGGGTAGCGGAAAAGCGCGCCGTTCATGATTCCCCGCGCAACCCCCGCCGCCGGCCGCCCGCGGTCAATCGCGAAAGTCGCCTTCTTCGGCCTGTTGCAAGAGCTGGCGCGCGAGCGCCTCCTGCCCCTTGCGGACCCAGAGCGTCAGCGAATAATTGAGGCCGGGAATGATGGGCGTGCCGACTTCGGCGGCGATGCCGTTGGCGCGCAGCATCCCCGCGGCCAGCTCGGCCTCGGCCTCGCGTTCGTAGTGCGCGATTTCGACCCGTTCGCGGCTATCCACGAAATCGAGCGAAGCCGGCCGCTGGCGGATTTCGATGACCTGCTCTTCTTCCTCGTTCTCCGGCTCGGGTTGATTTTCGGGCCAGTCCGTGGGCATGGCTAGAGAATAGCAATACGGGCGGACGCACACTGCGCCGCCGGTTTTGCCCTCCGGCGGCAGGTCAGGCGGTGCGCCGCGCCGCCATGAGGCCCGCAAAGATCGCCGCCGGCGCCAGCTCCGGCCGGGTGAGCGAATCGAGCTCGACCAAGACGGTTTGTTCGGCGGCGTATTGGCCGCTCAGCACCGCATGGCTGACCGTATCAGTGAAACAGAGCCACGCCGAACCCGCGGGAAACTCCCAGGTGGCGTTCTCGGCCGCGTTCTGCACGCTCTCGTTGGCCTTGAGCCAGTGATGAAAGAGCAGCATGAAGCGGTCGTATGCGGGCCGGGGATGCAGCGGCAGCCCCACGCGCGCCAGCCGGTCTTGCCAGCTCGGCGCTGCCGCCCGCGCCAGCAAGCCCGAGCTTGCCGCATAGCGCCGCGCCAGTTCCGGAAACGGCGGACCCGTCTTCCACACCCGCGGCCGCGAAGGATTCAGATTCACGAAAAAGCGCAGGATGCGGCGGCCGTGTGTCGGCCGCGTGGGAAACGAATCCACGTGCACCAGGTCGTTGCGCGCGCGCGGCTTGGCCGGCCGTCCCTGCTCCTCGATTCCGCGAAAGCTGGCGAAATCGGCTACGAAGCGATAGGGCGCCAGCAACTCGTGCAAACAGGCCATCGCGGCAGTGGAAAAGGCCCTGAGGATGGCGCGCATCCGCGCCGCGTTTTCGCCGGCATAGCCGCTCAGCCGGTCGGAGGCCGGTTTATACGCGATGTTCTTGTGGTGGCCGCCGGCCGCTTGCCGCTGCCGCAGCAGAAACTCACGGTCTTCCTCCGGGATCGGCAGCGGCGAACACGCTAAGTACAAAATATCGGCGGCTTCAAGCGCCTGGCAGTAACTCAGGCTGAGAGATCGTCGCGCAATCTCCGAGCACCGGAAAAAGTCGTCGGCAACCTTGACGAGAGCCATGTGCTCCTCCCCGGCTGGGCGCTAATCCCAATGTTTCCACCTCGGCCATGTGGCTTGCAAGCTCCAGCCGCGCGGGTCTTCGCAGAGCCAGATCGGCCCGCGCTCCAGGGCATAGGGGACGTCCTTCGTCCCCGCTTGGGTCACGCGACGGTAAAGCCGCAGCCATTGGGCGCGGTCGCCGCTCATGGCGATCATCCGCGCGCCCGTATAACCGCGCGGACCCCACAAGAAATACGACTGATGCCCGGAGATCGCGGGCGGCAAGCCATAGCGGGGGCCGAAGAAATCGATCGCTCCCGCCTCCCCATAATTGCCGGCGAAGATGGCGGTATCGGCGCGCGCCGCCGGCGGGAGCGCGTTGTAAGCGCGCGCGACTTCCGCCGTCATTTGTTGCCAGCCCAATTCATCGGCGAAAAATTGCGGCAACGGCGAAGACTCGTGACCGGCCTCGGTCCGCGGCAGCGGGAAGGGCAAACGCGCCACGAAGCGAAGATAGCCGGCGGGAGTCGCATAGAAGGGCACGACGATGGGCAATAGAGGCGCGGTCAGCAGCACCAGCATGCCCGCCAGCGCGGGCCGGATCCAGCGGCGAGCGGCGCTTGCGGCCTCGGCCGCCACGGCGCCGGCGGCAAGCAGGATCGGATACACCGGCGCGGTGTAGTAATCCTTGCCGTGCAGCGCCATGAAAATGCCGGCGGTGAAGACGAAAGTCCACGCGAGCACGCGAAAGCGGCCCTGCCGGGCGCCGTACAGCCACGCCAGCCCGGGCAGCCACAGCAAGATATTGACGGGCGAGACCATCAAGATCTGCGTCAACCAATAAGCCGCCGGGCCCAGGCGAATATCGCGGCCGCTGGCGCGGATGTTGTGCATGAGCTCGAAAAAGGGCCAATGGTGGCGGAGGTTCCAAATCAGATTGGGCGCGAAGATGCCGAGCGCGATCAGCCCGCCCAGCCAGAGCCATTTCTCCGCGAAAGCGCGCCGCTCGCCGGTCAGCAGCAGACCCGCGATGACGCCGGCGCCGAAGACGCCGATCGAGTATTTGTTCTCGAGGCCGATGCCGGCCAGCGCCCCGAACCAGAGCCACAGGCGCTGGTCGTCCGTCTTCACGATGCGGATGACCACGAACAAGCAGCCCATCCACAGCAGCGGCTCGAAGATGTTCATGCTGAGTTGGCGGCCCTCCACCCAATAGACGGGCGCGCAGGCGGCGGCCAGCGCCGCCAGCGCGGCGGCGAAGCGGCCGCCGCCTAACTCGCGCGCCAGCGCCGCCGTCAGCAGCACCAGCCCGGCGTCGGCCAGCGCCGGCGCCACCGCCAGCGCCGCGAGCGAGGTGCCGAGCGTGTGGCTGACCAGCCAGACCAGGCCGGCGACGAGCGGCGGCTGGTCCACATAGCCCCAGGCAAGATGGCGCGCGCACGCCAGGTAATACAGCGTGTCGCGGAAATAGCCATACCGCCCCGACGTCGCCAGCAGAACTACGAATACCGCGCCGGCAATGAGCAGCGCGGCTGCCGGCAGGTCGTAGCAGCGAGGCTCGGAGGTGCGGGCCGTCGTCGCCATCGGGCTACGGTCAGTATTGCAGGCCGAAGCCCAGCAGGTGCCGCCGCACCGGCCCAGAGGTCCGATTTCTCGGGGGCGGCTTGACAGCTTCGACGGTTTAATGCCGAACCCGTCTTCGGTTCACGGGGGTTCGATGGCGCATCCGCGCTCCCCCGTTCCTGCGGTCCCGTCGAACGCCGCGCAGCCCGCGCGGTGCAGGGAGGGCGCGGCTGCGCACTGCCGCTGAGCCATCACCGGCTGCTTCGACTAGGACAGCCGTGACCGCCATTCCTCGGCGCGCGTCCTGCGGCGAATGCACGCGTTATACTCCCGACTGCCATCGTAGTCAGCATTGAAGTTAGAATGGGGTCATATGCCGATTGATCATGGCCAAATCGCTGATAGGACGCTGGCGCTTTTGGCGGCTCACCCAACGCTGAAATTAGGAGAAATTGCGTTGGCCCTGGGGGTCTCGCCCAGCACCGTTCAGCGCTCTCTGAGGGCGACGCCCGCCGGCGGGTACAGGGACGCTCGGAGTCGCGTGCTCGCTGAGTCCACCGCTCGCTTGATGAAAGGCTGGCCGGCGCCAAGCGTTAAGCAGGTCGCGGCCGCCTTGGGTTACCGCTCCCCCCAGGCATTCGCCCGCGCCTTTCGCAGGGTGACTGGCCGCCCACCGACCGGGTCTCGCCAGCCCACAGGACAGTTGACCCGAACGGAACCAACTTGACCAGTTCTGCACCTCAATAACGCTTGACGTCAGTTCCGCACCAACGCCAACCTATGGTCCTATCCAGCCTCAAACCGTCGAAAGGATTGCCTATGACCCACAAGCTACTTATTATCGCTGCAACTATTGTAGCCTCAGGCCTTCTGCTGCTTCCAAACGCAGGGGCGTCGGCAGCCGACTCGCACGGGTGCTATAGCGGTACTGCCTGCCTAAAAGACCCGGCGACCGTGGGAAGATGCCAGTATTTGCCCGGCGGGCAAACAGGCCAGGGTTACTGCGCCTGCTCCGGCATTGGGGAGGACCAGTGCAAGATCCCTTCCGCCTAAATGGCGCATCCATCTAGACTCTGGGCGGAGGCGCTGCTCGCCGTCGCGCTGGCTGCCCTGGGCGCCAAGCTCGCCACTCGTGTCGCGCATGAGGTGCGCGCCGCAGAGGTACGCCAGGCAATCCGAGCGGCCAATGGGAGAGAGGCCCTCCGCGCTGTCGGTGGCGTCGACCCTTGGGGCAGACTTGTGCACGAAATACCGCCCGCCGGTGCGGTTCGCTTCGTCGCCTTCCTGCTCCGTGCCCAAAGCATTGAGTCGGACCTCCAATTTTGGAACCGGGTCGCGTCCCTACTGCCGCCGGGGCGGGGCGTGCGGATAGTGGCTTACTGTGACGGCGCCCTGTGCGATGCGAAGGTAAGGGCCCGCGGGGAGCCGGCGGCGTTTCCGGTCATCGCCTTCGCGGACGCGGTGGATGGCCAGGCCGTGATCAATGCTGACGAGGACGGGCAGTTCCTACTCCTGGACCCCAATACGCACGCGGTCGAAAAGCGTTTCTGGCGCCGAGACTCGGTCGGGCCTCGGGCCGTCGCACGCACCCTGGGTGAGGTGAGAAAAATTGCGTCGAAGTGAAGTGCCCGCTCTCGTCCTCGGACTCGTCCTCGCGCTCGACTCCGCGCTCCTCCTATGCGGGGTCCTGAATGGATCGGGTAATTCCCCGTCCGGCGATGTCGTTCGCTCGGCACGACCCAAGGGCAGAGGGCTCCTCGAGGGCTACGGTGACAGCGGTCGCCTGGTCCCATGGCCAGACAGCGACTGCGTTGCCGTCCGCTATGAGGACGCAAGCTGCGGTTTCTGCGAGCAGGACGACCAGCACGGCTGGGCGGCGCTGGCTGCGAGTCTCCAAGCTGCGCGGTGCACGTTCAGGCTCGTTCTCGCGGAGCCTGCAAACGGCAAGATGCGCCATGCCACACCGGCGGCGGTCCCCCAGCTCACGTTGGTACAGATGGGGTGGCTCGCCCAGTTTCGGTTGACAGTCACGCCAACGACGTTGCTTTTCGACCGCGACGGACAGCTCCTGTGGGCTCACGAGGGCGCCTTGGGATCCGTGAACATCGCCTCGGCAGAGCGCTTGCTGAGCCGCTTCGTGCCGGGCCGAGGCAGCCCCGGGAGGCCATGAGCGGCTTCGGCGCAGACCTGCGCACCGCCTTGCGCAACTTGCGCCGTCGGCCCGGAGCAACCGCCCTGGCGATCGCCCTCCTGGCGATCGGCCTGGGCGGGAATGTCGCTGTTTTCGGACCCCTTTACACGCTACTGTTGCGTCCTCTACCCTTTCCCAACTCCGGCCGGTTGGGCAGGATCGGGGCCCCTGTCTTTAGCGTTTACACCGGCGCATTCCCCGATCGGGCCGCGCTCGGCGCCTTGTTCAGCCATATCGCGGCGTACCGGGTTAACCGGGCTACCGTCGCAATCCGCGGCCGGAAGACCTTTTTGGCAGTGATTTCGACCGTTACCCCAGAATTCTTTTCGGTGCTGGGCGTCCGGCCCTGGCTGGGAACGGGCTTTCCCGGCGACGCACCCGAGGCAACCCGTAGCGCCGTCCTGAGCTACAGCGCGTGGCACAGTTACGCGGGCGCCGACCCGAACCTCGGGTCGCTTGCGCTGACCGTGAACGGCGTCCCCTATCGGGTAGTCGGCGTCACTCCGCCTGGGTTTTCTTTCCCGAGCGGGGTGACCCTTTGGACTTTGCTTGCACGGGGCGGCGTAAATCCGCAGGGGCTGGAGGTCATCGGTCTCCGTCGTTCTGGCGTTCCCGATTCCTCGGCCGCCAAAAGGTTGGTTGCCCTGGGCGCCGCTGCCAAGCCGGGCGTCGTCGGGACGGGGGGGCCTCCGCTCGAGTCCCTGCGCACCTTCCTCGTCGGTGACCGCGGCCCGTCGCTACTGCTCGCGACGGCTCTCGCGATAGTGCTGCTGGGCCTCGCAGGTGCAGGTGCAGCCAATCTACTGCGCGCGCAGATGATTGCCCGCCGCTGGGAACTGGCGCTCCGTTCGGCCCTGGGCGCAAGCCCTGGCCGCCTTGCGCGCGAATGGGCCCTGCAGGCTCTGGCGCTCGGTCTGGGCGGGCTCGCCGCGGGCTTCGCCCTGGCATTGGCGATCGGAAGAGGCCTTCGTTACTTCCTCCCGAATGGCTCGCTCATCGGCGGTGTTTCGGCGGCCGGCCCTTCGGGTGTGGCGGGCGGCGTTCTCGCCTTGGCGGCGGCGGTTCTGGCCGGCGCGCCCACCGCGCGACGCGCGACGCGCCTCAACCCTGCCGCACACCTGCGCGTCGAGTCGGCGGCCGGCCCAGCCGCAAACGACGGCCGGCTCAGCCATTTCGAACTTTTAGCCGCCGCCCAGGTCGCGCTCGCCCTCGCGTTGGCCATCCTTGGCGCCGCCGTATTGCGGACTTTGTCGAGCAGCCTCGGCAATAATCTCGGCTTCGAAGACCGCGGAGTCGTCGAGGTGTCCATCGCTTTTCCATTGCTGCCGCAGACGGTCGCTGCTGCAAGCGGCGGCGAACAGCGCGGTCTGGTTTCACAGGCCGACCCCCAAGAGCTCCGGGCCCTGCAGTTGCAAGCTGCACACGACGCCGTGGTGGCAGACCGCGTTCGGGAGGCCATCGCCGGCGATCCTGAGGTCCAAGCGGTCGGGATCCTCGTCCCGCCGCCCTTCGCGTCGGACCGTGGACTCGCGATCATCGGCGGGCAACGCATCGTCAATTCTGCGCCGCGCGGCCGCGAGGTGCTTGGGTACCTGCGGGAAGCCGACTCGGCCGCATTCGCCGTTCTGAAAATACCGCTGCTGGCTGGCCGGCTTTTCACACCCGCCGACCGGGCCGCAGCGGCGGCGGGATTCCGGGCGGCACTCCGCGGCAGTGCTGGCGGCGAGCTGCCCGCCGTCGTGAACCAATCCCTGGCCGGCCGCCTCTGGCCGAACGAGAATCCGTTGGGCCGGCGCGTCTTCGCCCTCCAGCCGATGCGCGTGGTCGGCGTCGTCGGCGACGTGCGCGAGTCCCCCGCGGATCTTCGACCCCGCCCCACCGTCTATGCGCCCTACGGGGAGAACCCCACCCTGCCTCCGGTTTTCGTCGTGCGATTGCGCCATGTCGCCGCGCGCGCCGGCTTTGCGGCCCGGATCGGCACCGGCATCGCCGCCGCCTCTCCCGGCATGTTCACCCCGCGAATCGACGGCCTTGCGGATCGGGTACGAGCCGCCTTGGCCGGCATAACACTCGCGGCCGCGCTGCTGGTGCTCTTCGCCGCGCTCTCGGCCTTGGCGGGGCTGCTCGGGGTGTATGTGGTGGCGGCCGAAGCCGCGGCCCGGCGCCGCCGCGAGATGGCGTTGCGGCTGGCGCTGGGTGCCGGCCCGGGCGCCGCCTGGAGGCGCGCAGCCTGGGTCGCGCTGCGGGGACCGGTTTTGCTGGGTGTGCCCGCCGGCCTGGCGGTCGCCTGGTTCCTGTCGCGAGTTCTCGCGCACTGGCTTGCCCAGCTAGGGTCCCCGAACCCGGCGCTCTACATCGCGACTTCTTCCGTCGCCGTTCTCTGCGCCGGGCTGGCAGCCGCTTTGCCGATGTACCGCGTCGTAAATCAGCCGCTTGCTCCGGTCCTCCAGCGGGACGCCTAGTACGACAGACCGAAGCCCAGCAGGTGCCAGTAGGCGACAAACCACACGAAGGCGATCGCCGCCAGCGCGATGAGCGTCTCCCCCCACCGCGCCCATGCCCAGGCCAGCCGGAACGACGCGCCGGCAGACGGCGCCGCCGCGCTCGCCGCGGCGCCCTCGGCGCCCACAGCCGCGGTGAGCCGTGCCCCGACCCCCGCGCGCGTGCGCATCCAGGAGCCGACGGCATACTCCAAGATGAAGATTGTGCCGATCACGCCTGCCAGCGTCAGAATCTGCCACAGCCGCACTTGTCCGTCGCTCGCCTCGCTCATCAAGCCGATGTTGTTGGAAGAACCGGCGAAGAACTGAAACCACCCGGCGAGCGCGATCAAATCCAAGAGGCAAACCAGCCGCGCCACCAGCCGCAACCGCCGGCGGCCGGGCGAAAGCTCCAAGCGCCGGCGATAATGCCGCCGCAAAAGCGCGCCGAGCGGCCAAAAGATCACCGCCAGGGCGAGCGCCGCGCAGAGCGCGAATAAAAGAGGAAGGTTGAACCCCACGCTGCGATACCACGGCACGCGTTGCAGTTCCATGATCGGGCTGAAGGCGATGGCGCGGCGGCCCGTCGGGTCGCGCAGGAACACCAAATGACCTTGTTCGCGCTCGGGGGCATATAAACCCGGTCCCGCGCCGTTGCTCGCCACCTCGCGCCAGCGCAGCGGAACCCCATTCAATCCCCGCAGCGCCGAGACCGTGATCGTGCCGTCCCGCCGCGCCGACACCCGTACCTGGCCGAGCATATACAACACGCTCATCAGGTCGGTTTGCGCGCGCCGGCTGCTCTCGTAAAGGCCGGCGGCGGCGCGCGCATCGCGCGCCGCCGTGGCCAGCGTTGCGGCCGCGGGCGGTTGTGGGTGCGGGAAATAGCGGTCGAGGAAGGCGCGAAAGAGAGCGGTGCGGGGCGAGCCCTTGCCGTTGCCGGCGCTGTTGTAGCTGACGAAAAACCCGACCCCCGCCGCGGGAATCAAATGCAGATCGCTATGGAAATAAATTGTGTCGCCGCCATGGCCGATGATGCGCAGCCCGTTGCGGGGCTCTTCGTAAAAGCCCAGGCACATGGCCGGAATCGCGGCCGCCAGCCCCCGCTGCCGCGTCTGCATCAAGCGGGCGGTGGCCGGGGTCAGGATCGTCGCCTTCGGCTCCCCGGGAATTTGGCCCAGCCCGAGTTGCGCCAGCATGAAGCGGCTGATGTCATCCGCCGAAGTGGCCAGCGCGCCGGCCGGATAGGCGGCGATCAGTTCATAGGGCTTGGCGCCGTCCGAGGCGCGCAGATAGCCCTGCGACATAAATGGGCTGAGCGCGGCCGGCAGCGGCTGCACGAAGGTCGAGTGCGTCATGCCCAGGGGGGCGAAGATATGCGCGGCTGCGTACTGGGCGAAGGGCTCGCCGGAAACGCGCTGCACGATGTAGCCCGCCAGCGCGGCGCCGTAATTCGAATAGGCCGGTATCTCCCCGGGCGGGAAGATGCGCCGCGGCAAATGAGCCGTCAAGTACGCTCCCAGCGACGGGATCGGTCCCGGACGAATCAGGATCAGGTCTTTGTCCGCCTCCTCGAAACCAGGCGTATGGGTCATGAGGTCGCGAAGGGTAATCGGGCGCCCAAACGCGGAGGGAATGCGAAAGTCCAAGTACTGATTGACGTCGGCGTCGAGATCGAGCTTGCCTTCCTGCACCAACTGCATGACCGAAGTCCAAGTGAAGAGCTTGGAGATCGAGCCGGGGCGAAATAGCGTCGTCTGCGGCGACACCGGAATCCGCTTGGCGTAGTCCGCGTAACCGTAGCCGCGCTCGAAGAGCACCTTGCCGCCGGCCACCACCGCCACCGCCGCGCCGGCGATGTCATCGCGCTGAAGTTGCAACGGCACGATGCCGTCTAGGAATACCGCTAGATCGCCGGCGGTCAATTGCGGAGCGTTGGAGTTGGCGACAGCGGGCGCGCGTGCCGGTCGGGGCGGCGCGGCCGCCAAGCCCGCGCCGGCCAAGATCGCCGCCACGGGAAGGGCGAACCGAAGGCAAGGCATGGCGGATATGTACGCCGCCACTCATGTCTTGTCAAGCGACATCATCCCGGCGCTGCGATCACAGTCCCGTTCCTTTCGCTTGACACAACAGCTTTGACCGCGCCCTTCATGTGAGGAGAGGGTAGCCGGAGAGCGCCCTCCGGCTACCCAGGCAGGATCGAACTGAAGGATGGGTTTCCTTGCCGCAAAGGTTCCAGCCCATACGGAAGACGGGAGATTACGGCCTGGACAGTGACATAGATGCACTCTGGCGAAAGGAGGGGTGGCTGAGCGATGCCATGACCATGGTGGGTTTTCCCATCTTGAAGGAAGCCGCCGCCCCAAAGTCGTCCGACCAAAATGGGCGCTACTTAAAGGCCAAGACTTCGCGCAAATTGTCGCGCGCCAGGAAAAACTTCAGCGACTTGAAGCCGCTGAAAAGCTGTTCGATGTTGCGGTTATTGTAAATGCGCAGCAGCGGCCGCGTCTCCGCCGGCCGCAGTTCGAGATGCTCGGCGTCTTTGATGTGGTAGCGGTAAAAAGGAGCGCTCGGCCCGGCATCGCGAGTATGAAAATAGGCGAGCAGGATTCCGCCGGGGCGCATCGCTTGCGCCAGCCGATGCACCAACGGCCGCACCAGCGGCTCCTCCAGATAATCGGCCAGATCCCAAAGCAAAGCGCCGTCCAGCGTTGCCGCGCCGTAACTCACGTTGTGCGCCAAGAAGAGATCGGCGTCGAACTGCCGCCCAGCTTCAGTCTTGACGACGAACTTGGGATCCGCGCAGCCGTACAGCAGATCCTCGTGCCGCGTGCGGTGGCCCAAATTGCTGAGAAAGCTCAGATTGGCGCTCGAGGTTTGGCCGAGGTCGAGGATCGTGCGCGGCTCGTCCCCCTGCAAGGCGGCCGCGAACTCGCGCAGCCCGTTGCTATGGCGCAACAACGCCGGCGTCGGTCCGCGCCCCGGGAATGCGGCGCCGTTTCCGTTCAAGCGAGCTTTTCCGAAAAGACTCAACGGCATTACAACTCAGACTTTGGATACGGGCAACGCTGCCGGCTTGGACGATTCCAGCGCCCCTCCCGCCGCGGGCGCAGCCGCTCCGGCCGCCCGAACCTGGATGTCGATGTTGCCTTTGAAGTAGGCGCCGTCTTCGATGGAAATGCGCGCCAGCTTCATGTCGCCCATGACCGAGCCGCTCTTTTTGATCTCCACTCTGTCCAGAGCGTGAATATTGCCTTGCAAGTTGCCGTACACCACCACTTCGCGCGCCGTAACCTCGGCCTTGATCTTGCCCATGGGTCCAACGGTCAAGCGATGGCCGTTCAGGCGGATCGTGCCCGTGACCTCGCCTTCGATGGCCAAGTCTTCTTCGCTGCTGATCTCGCCCTTGATTTGCACCGTCTTGCCTAAATAGGCGCCTTCACCGCGCCAGTCGCTCGTAGCGGTCACCGCTGGCCCTCCTTGAAAAGTGGGGGAGTGTACTTCACCTCTCGCCATTCTAAATTGACCACGGCTGGGAAGCCATCCGTTTTCCCTGGGCGGGAATCTGATCTACTTTCGGAGCATCGCGGGAATGGCGGAAAAAGTGAGAAAGCTGGGCCTGGAGCGGGACTATCGCTTCTACCTCTATTTCATTGACGGCGACGGCAACGTTTGCCGCCAGCCGAAAGGCAAGAAGCCGGCGCGCGGCGAGGCCGGCGCGCGGCGCGCCGAAGTGGTGGTGCCGCACGCCGTGCACCGCGACAACGAATACCTCTACTTCATCGATCGCGACGGCGATGTCGCGCGTTCGCGGCGCGTGGGCCGGGGACGCCGGGCCGCCTGACCGGTGCCGATGTACGTCTTTCGCCAAAACCGGCGCTACCAGCCTCTGGCAACTCTGGTGGCGGCGGTGCGGCGGCTCTGCGGCGCCGGTGCTGAACGCGAGGCGCGCCAGGAGCTGTTGCTCGGCGCCACCAGCCTGGAGTGCGCCGTCGCTGACCATTGGGGCGCGGAGAGCGACGGCCGAACTTTGGGCCATTGCGCCGCGTTGCGCCTCTCGCTGGCGGCGGCCCGCTTGTACCTCGGCCACCCGCCCCAGCCGCCGCTCACGGCGGCGCTCGACGAGCTCGAACGTTTCCTGCCGCCGGGCTCGACTTTGGTGCCGGTGAGCCAGCCGGAGGGGTTTCGCTTCTACGGACTCTTGCCGGACGCCTATGTGGCGCCAGCGCGCGACTTGGCGCGGCTCGCGGGCTCGCGTGGCGTCTTCGTGCTCGGCTTGCGCAGTATCGGCAGCACGCTCGCGGCGATCGTCGCCGGCGTCTTGAGCGCTTCCCGGCTGCCGTATGCCTGGGCGACCGTGCGCCCGCGCGGCGAGCCGGAAAATCGCTATTACCGCAGCGACCCGGCCCTGGAAACCGAGTTGCGCCGCTGGCCGGGCTGGTTCGCCATCGTGGACGAAGGTCCGGGGCTGAGCGGGTCCTCGTTCGGGGGTGCGGTGGCTTGGCTTACCGGCTTGGGGGTCGCGGAACAGCGGATCGCGCTGATGCCCAGTTGGGATCCGCCGGCCGAGCGCCTTTCTCACACGGTGGTGGCGGCGCGCTGGGCCGGCTGGCGCAAATTTCCCGCCTCCGCGCCGGAGAGCGCCGCCTCCGCCCCCGAAACCGGCACCGACCTGAGCGCCGGCCGCTGGCGGCAGGCTCTGGGCGTGCGCGGCGCCATTCCCGTCTGGCCGCAGCGTGAACGGCTGAAAGTGCTCACCCGCGACGGGCGCGCCATCCTGAAGTTCGGCGGCCTGGGCGCCTACGGCTGCGCGGCGGCGGCCCGCGCGCGCTTGCTCGCCGGAGCCGGCTTCGCGCCGCCCGCCGAATACCTGGGCAACGGCTGGCTGCGCATGCCGCGCCTGGCCGCCCAGCCGCTCTCGCGCGCCGCCCTCAAAGGCTTGGGCGCTGGCTGGGCGGCATGGGCCGGACGCTACTTCGCCTTCGTGCGCGCGCACTTCGCCCTCGGCCCGGCGCAGCCGCCCGAAGCCGAATTGCAGCTCATGGCCGCGACCAATCTGCGGCGGCTGCTGCGGCGCGAATTCCGCCTCCCGCCGCCCGAAGGCGTTCCCGTGCTGCTGGACGGCAAGCTCCAGGCGCACGAATGGGGGCTCTGCTCGGGCCGTTTCGTGAAGTTCGACGCGCTCGAGCACGGCGATGATCACTTCTTCCCCGGCCCGGCCGACATCGCCTGGGATTTGGCCGGGCTCGAGTTCGAGTTCGGCTCGGACTTGGCGCGCGCCGTGCGCGACGAATACGCCCGCCGCACCGGCGACTTCGGCATTGCCGCGCGGCTGGCCTGGTATCGCGTGGCGTATGCGGCTTTTCAGGCCGCCTACGCCGAGTTCGCGCGCGAACTCGTCGGCCCGCCCGATCACGCCTGGTTTTCCGCCGCCCGCGATCGCTATTTGGCCGCCGTGAAGCCGCTGCTTGACGCCGCTGTCGGAACTCGCCAACAATGCTGATCCATGCGTTGGATTTGGGCGGTAGTGGCTGCGGCTTTGGCCGTGCCGGCGTTGGCGGCCCCGCGGCCGCCGCGGCGCGTGCTCTACGTCATCCAAAACGGACCGGCGGCGCCGGGCCATGGCTGCGCGAAAGGGCCGGTGCCGGGTTGTTTCGGCTTTCATCACGCCGTCACCGATTATTCGGCCACCGTCCTGCGGCAGCTCGGCGTCACATCGCGCGCCTTCACCGTGGACGTCACCACCGACGCGGCGGCGACGCTCAATCGCGACAATCTGCGCCGGTACGCCGCCGTCGTTTTTTACACGACCGGCGAACTGCCGCTCACCGCCCAAGAAAAGCGCGAGTTCATGGCGTGGCTGCGCGCCGGCCATGGTTTCGTCGGCATTCACTGCGCCACCGACACCTTCTACACCTGGCCCGAATATGAGGCCATGATCGGCGGCGTCTTCAACGATCATCCCTGGCACGCCGGCTCCCGGCTGTGGGTGCGCAACGAGGATCCGCGCTTTCCGTCGCAGCGGCAATGGCCCAAGGAATTTCAGTGGACCGACGAGTTCTACCAGTTTTCGCACTGGAGCCGCCGGAAAGTGCACGTGCTGTTGAGCCTCGACCCCCAGCGCTTGGATATGACGCGGCCGGGCATTCGCCGCACCGATCACGATTTCGCCAACGCTTGGGTCAAGTATTGGGGGCGCGGCCGCGTCTTCTATACCGCCCTCGGCCACGATCGCACGGCCTGGGATAATCCCGCCTTCCGCCGCCAAGTGGAGATGGGAATCCGCTGGGCCGACGGCGAGATACATTATCCGGTGCGCGTGCCGTAAACGCGATCCGCTATCGCAGCCGAGGCCCGCTCGGCTCGAGATCTCTCCAAGTTACTTTGGTACGGATGAAAGCATTCGAACGCGCGGGGCGCGCGGAGCAAATGAGGCGTTTGCGCGTCCTCGCGCGCGAAGCGTTGCGCGAGTTCGGCATCGCCGCCGCTCGGCTGAGGCCGTTGCGTTACGCTTACAATGCAACGTTTCGTGTGGATTTCGCGGGCGCGGCAGGGTCGGCGCTGTTGCGCATTCACGCCGCCGAGCGCTCGCCGGCGGCGCTGCACGTCGAACTGGACTGGCTGCGCCGCTTGACGGCCGCAGGACTGGCCGTGCCGCGGCCGCTGGCTACGCCGTTCGGCGGCCTGTTTGCGCGCTCCATCGCGCCGGGAGTGCCCGGACCTCGCTGCTGCACATTGTTAAGCTGGCAGCCGGGACAGCGCCTCGGCCGGCGCCCGGCGCCGGCCACCCTCTTCGCGATGGGAGCGTTGGTGGCCGACCTGCATGCCAACACGTCCCCCCGCCGCGGCATCCAGCCTCGCCCCTACTGGACCGCGCACTCCTTCTTCCACGACCGCACCCTGCGGGCGGGCTGGCGCCGCCTGTCGCCTGCGCGCCGCGCGCTGTGGCGCCGCGTGGGGCGCCGCTTCGCCGCCGCCCAGCGAGCGCTGGGATGCGGCCGCGAGGTCTTCGGCCTGATCCACGGCGATCTGACCTTCGATAATTTCTTGCGCCATGGCGGCGCTCTGCGCGTGATCGACTTCGACGACTGCGGCTTCGGCCACTTTCTTTTCGATCTGGCGACGCTGCTCGATCGCATCGAGTGGCGGAAAAACTACCCCGAGTTGCGCGCCGCATTCCTCGCCGGCTATCGCTCACGCCGGCCGTTGTCGCCCGCGCACGAGCTCGATCTGCCGGCGTTTCTGCTCGCGCGCTGGTGTTTCCTCGGCTTGGCGTTTCTCGCCGCGCCGGCAGGATCGCCCGGGCGCGCCTACGCGCCGGTTTTTCTGCGTATTGTCACGCCCAAGATCAAACGGGAACTAGACACCAGGGGCTAGGGACCGGACAGACCGTCCGCGCGTTACGTGCGCCACAAGCGCGCAGCTTTATACGTATAATGCCGCAATGCGCTGCCGCTTTGCCCTTGCCGCCGCCGTTGTCGCTCCCATCGCCGCGCTCGCGCTTGCCGCATGCCATCGCGCCCCGGTCACGCTCTCCGGGCCCAAGCCGGCCGACCCCACGAAGACTTACACGGCCGAGATTCAGACCAGCATGGGAAATATTGACCTGGTGTTGTTTCCCAAGCAGGCGCCGCTCGCGGTCGGTAACTTCGTGGGCCTTGCCACCGGCGCGCAGCCGTGGCGCAATCCCCTCAACGGCCAGATCATGCACCAGCCGCTCTACAACAACACGACGTTCCATCGCGTGATCCCGAAGTTCATGATTCAGGGCGGCGATCCCATGGGCAACGGCACCGGCGATCCTGGCTACTCGTTCCCCGACGAAGTCACGCCCGACCTTAAGTACGATCGGCCGGGGCGGCTGGGCATGGCCAATTCCGGGCCGAATACCAACGGCTGCCAATTTTTCATTACCACGGTGCCCTATCCCAGCTTGAACGGCCATTACACGATTTTCGGCCAGGTGACATCGGGACAGGACGTCGTGGATGCGATTTCGAACGTGCCTCGCGACATGACCAACAACAAGCCGCTCAAGCCCGTGCGCATCCTCCGCATCATCGTCCATGTGAGCTGAGCCGCGGCCGGCGCCACGGCGCCGGCCGCGGCTCGCCTGGCGCTTTTCCGCCGGGCCGCCCGGGCGCGCGGCTACAATGGTGCCGTGACCCGCGATGAACTGATTCTGGCGCACAAGAAATACCTTTTTCCCGCCGTTTTCACCTACTTCCAGGAGCCGCTGGTCCTCGATCACGCTCGCGACCAGTTTTGCTTCGACGCCGACGGCAACGAATACCTCGACTTTTTCGGAGGCATCGTCACGATCTCTGTCGGCCACCAAAATCGCCAGGTGGATGACGCCGTCCAGCGGCAAATGGCGAAACTGACCCACGTCTCCACCTGCTTCGTCACCGAACCCATGGTGGCGCTGGCCGAGCGTGTTGCCCAGCTCACGCCCGGCGGCCGGTTGACGCGCAGCTTCTTCACCAACAGCGGCACTGAAGCCGACGAAACCGCGATCTTGGCCGCCCGCCTCTACACCGGCGCCACGGAAGTGATCGCCCTCCGCCATAGCTATCACGGCCGCAGCGCCATGGCCATGGCCATGACCGGCCATGCGCCCTGGAAGCTGGGCCCGGCGACCATGCCCGGCATCGTGCACGCGCACAACGCCTATTGCTATCGCTGCCCCTTCGGCTTGCAGTACCCGGACTGCGGCGTCCGCTGCGCGACCGATATGGAAGAGATGATCCGCACTTCGACTTCGGGCCGCGTGGCGGCGTTCATCGCGGAGCCGATTCAAGGCGTCGGCGGCTTCATCACCCCGCCCAAGGAGTACTTCCAAATCACCACCGAGATCGTGCGCCGCTTCGGCGGCGTCTTCATCGCCGACGAGGTGCAGACCGCCTGGGGCCGGCTGGGCACGAATTGGTTCGGAATCGAGAAGTGGGGCGTCGTGCCCGACATCATCACTTCGGCCAAGGGTCTCGCCAACGGCTATCCCATCGGCATCACCGTCGCCAAGCCCGAAATCGCCGACGCCATGAAGGGCTTGACCATCTCCACCTTCGGCGGCAACCCGCTCGCGACCACCGCCGGCAAAGCCGTGCTCGATTTCATCGAGCAGAACCGCTTGCGCGAGAACGCCCAGACGGTCGGCGATTACCTGCACGCGCAGTTGCGCCAATTGCAGGACAAGCACGCGCTCATCGGCGACGTGCGCGGCATGGGGCTCTTGGCCGCGCTCGAATTGGTGCGCGACCGCAAGACCAAAGAGCCGGCGCCCGCCGAGACCAACCGGATCATGGAGCTGTGCCGCCAAAACCGCACCCTCCTCGGCAAAGGCGGGCTCTACGGCAACGTGCTGCGCATCTCGCCGCCCATGAACGTCACCAAGAGCGACGTGGATGAGTTCATCCGCCGCCTCGACCGCAGCTTCGCACAGCAAAAATCCGCCGCCTGATTCGCGGCGGAAACGGCCGGCAGCGGGCCGGCCGGTTACTCGTAGCGCAGGGCCTCGATGGGATCGAGGCGGGCGGCTTTGCGCGCCGGATAGAAGCCGAAAAAGATGCCGATGCCGGCCGAGAAGATTACCGCGCCGATAATGGCAAAAGAGGAAACATCCACCCGCCACTTCGCCAGCGACGAGATCAGCCACGAACTACCCACGCCGAAGGCGATGCCCACCAGGCCGCCGATCAGGCTGAGCACGACCGCCTCGATCAAGAACTGGCTTTGCACGTCCTCTTCGGTCGCGCCCACCGCCATGCGGATGCCGATTTCGCGCGTGCGCTCGGTGACCGAGACCAGCATGATGTTCATGATCCCGATGCCGCCCACCAGCAGCGA
>JAJPKR010000040.1 GCA_021323595.1 Terriglobia bacterium
AACGTCCACACGCCTGGTGCCCGGGGCGGGAATCGAACCCGCACGGCCCTCGCGGGCCTCGGGATTTTAAGTCCCGTGCGTCTGCCAATTTCGCCACCCGGGCATCGTCTTGCAACTACTTATTGCACAATTGTTTGCGCGCCATTCGCCGCTGCTTCGGAGGATGGATCCAAACCCGTGGTGCTACTTCTGGTGCTACTTTGTCCCGAAGCGGAGCAGCCCCATCCGTCCAGCTTCCTCACGGCGGCAAGCTTGTGCTGGGGCGCGAGGTGGGCGTACCGGAGGGTCATGGCGAAGGTCTTGTGCCCCATCAATTCTTTCACGTCCGCCAGTCCGACGCCGGCCATGACCAGCCGTGAGGCGAAGGTGTGGCGGTTGCAGTGCCACGTGTAGTCCGCCAGTCCGGCCCGGCGGCAGGCGGCGGCGAACCATTCCCTCGGCGTCTTTAACGGCGCGCCGGCCAGCTTGCCATGACCACTGACTCCGGCCACCATCACCGGGCCGACGCCATCGCCACGGTCGCGCAGCGCCAGCAGAGCCGCGATGGCAGTATCATCCAGTTCGATGTAGCGGATGCCGCCGTGCTTGGAGCGCCGGATCGTCAGTTGCCGCCGCTCGAAATCCACGCAGTCCCAAGTGAGTCCGTATTGCTCGCTGCGCCGCATCCCGGTGTGCAGGCTCAGATCGAAGGCCGCCAACTCCGCCGGGTAATCCCGCGCGATCACCGCCCGCAGGCGTGCTTCTTCCTCCGCCGCCAGCCAGCGCACCCGGGCGTTGTTTTCATGGCGTTGTATCACGAGCCGGGCCGGGTTCGACTTAACCGCGCCGTTGGCAATGGCCAGCCGGTAGGCCAAACTAAGGAACGCCTTGTAGCGGTTGAATGTTGCCGGGCGCCATTCCCGCTCCGTCGCCGCCGCGCTCAGCCTGCGCTCCAGCTCGGCTGGCGTCAAGGCGTCCGCCGCCGTGCTGCCGAACAGTGCCAGCAACAGCTTGGACCGGTGATTGTCGCCGCCATGGCTGCGGTGGTGCTGCTTGCTATAGGCGATTGCGGCCTCGATCAATTCGGCGACGGTCACGGCCTTGCGGCGCAGCGTCTCAGGCAGCTTCACGCCGCGCCGCCTTTCGTCACGCCGCTTGTCGAGCAGCGCCAGCGCCATGCCGCGCGTGCCGGCCTTTTCTCGATGCAGCCTGCCCGCCGCGTCCCGGTAGCGAACCCACCAAATTCCGCTGCCCGCCGGGCGCTCGAAGAGGCCGCGCACCTTGGCCGGCGCGCGCCGCGCCTTGGTTCCGGCCGGCGCGATCATCTGGAGCCGCCCTGAGTGGCGCGGCTGCCCTTGGGCCGCCCGCCGAGCTTGCCGTTTTGCCGAGCCGTGGCGCGAATCGACTGGATGCCGTGCCGCGCCAGCCGTGAGCGGTATCCCTTGCGTCCCATGGCGGCGGCGGCCTGGCTGATCTGATCTTTGGTCATGGCAAAATCCTAGGCGTCTTGGTTGAGCGCGTCAAGAAAAAAATCACCTCCCGGCCGCGCCTCCACAAAAATCTAAAAAAAGTTCTTGACCCGGCGCGCAACCGCGCGTAGAGTGACCTCGCCTTAATGAGGCGAGCGGCTGCCACCGCTAGACCGAACCCCTGCCAGGGGGAGAGAGTAGGTGCAGGACAGATCATCGCTAGAACAAATCATCGCGCGCCTGGACGCCATCGAGGCGCGTCTCGCCACTGTAACTACCGAGCCCGGGCTGCTGTCGCGGCCCGACGCCGCGCGCTGGCTGGGGGTGAGCCCCCGCACGCTGGACTCCATCATATATGGCGGGCAGCTGCCGACCCGCGTGATAGGCCAGCGCCGCCTAGTTCCGCTCGCGGCGCTGCGCGAGTACGCCCGCCGGGATCACCCTGAACCCACTTCCGCGCTGCGCAGCGGCAGGCGCGCCGGGGTGGCCGAATGAGCGCCGCCGCCGTGGCCGCCGCCCTCCGTATCCCCGCCGACCTGCTCGCCGCCGCTGGCTGGCGGGACGCCAGTGACGCCGAGGTGCGCGACGCGCTCGGCTACGGCGGCCATCGCAACGCCGACCTCGCCGGCATCATCCTGCCGCTGCGCCATCCTCGCACCGGCGCGCACTTGGGCGATTGCGCGCGGGTGAACAATCCGCCGACTGGCGGCGGCAAGTACATGCAGTCGCAGGGCTGCCGATGGCTGTATGTTCCGCCGGTGCCGCCGGATCACCTCGACGATGTATTGGTACCGGCCGTGGTCGTGGAAGGGCCGAAGTCCGCGCTGGCGCTGCTGGCGCTGGCCCAGCGCCACGGCCGCCGCATCGTGCCCGTCGCTACGGGCGGCTGCTGGGGCTGGCGACGCACGGTGACCCGCGAGGCTCGCCCTGACGGCACGCTGGCTCGCGTCACTGGGCCGTCACCGTCGCTCGACTGGCTGGAGTGGGCCGGCCGCGACGCGGTGATCGCGCTCGATGGCGATGCGCGCAGCAACCCATCCGTCGCCGCCGCGCTGCGCAAGCTCGCTCACGAGCTGGCCGGGCGCGGGGCCGCCGTGCGCGTAGCGGCGATCCCCGCCGATGCTGGCCCGAAGGCCGGGCCGGATGATGTAGTGGAACATTGCGGCGACGATGCGGCGCTAGCCATGCTCGACGCGGCGCGCCCGTGGGCCGAGTGTGCCATCGCTGCCGCCGAGGCGGCCGTCGCGGCGCTGGATGCGGCGGAGCGTCGCACGGCCGACCCGCTGCCCGCCATCGAGGCCGTCGCAGCGGTTGATGACCTATCACGGCGCGACCTGCTGGTCGGCCGGCTGGTGGCGCTGCGGCTGCCGGGCGTGACGCGGGAGACGGTGACGCGGCGGATCGCGCAGCGGCGCACCGAGGCCGAGGCCGCCCGCCAGCAGGCCGCCGAGGCGGCGCGGCTCGGCAAGCTGCTGGGGCTGCGGGTGGACGGCGCCGCGCTGCTGGACGAGATAGCAGCGTGGCTGCGCGGATACGTGGTAATGAGCGCTGCGCAGGCCGACGCCTGCGCGCTATGGCTGACGCACAGCCACGCGCTGGAGGCCGCCGACTACACCGCGTATCTGCACATTACCGCGCCCGAAAAAAGATGCGGCAAGTCGCGGCTGCTGGAAGCGCTGGAGCTGCTCGCGGCGCGCGCCTGGCGGTGCGACCGCACCACGGCCGCCGCGCTGCTGCGCTCCGTCGAGCGCGACACGCCCACGCTCCTGCTCGATGAGTGGGACGCCGCCAAAGGCAGCGGCGAAGAATACGCCGAGGCCATGCGAGGGCTGCTCAATAGCGGATTCAGGCGCGGCGGGGCGTACCGCATGTGCGTAGGCGAGGATCGCGAGCCGCACGATTTCCCCACATTCTGCCCGAAAGCCATCGCCGGAATCGGGCGCCTGCCCGATACGGTGGCGGACCGCAGCATCACCATTGCCCTACGCCGCAAGGCGCCCCATGAGCGCGTGGCCATGTTCCGCCGGCGCGAGGCGGAGCCGCGGGCCGCCGAACTGCGCGAGCGCTGCGAGGCCTGGGCCATGCAGGCGATGGAGCGACTGCGGGCCGCGCGGCCGGAGTTCCCGGCGGCGCTGAATGATCGGCAGCAGGACATCTGCGAGCCCCTCCTGGCCATCGCCGACCTCGCGGGTGGCGAGTGGCCGGAGCGGGCGCGGCGGGCCATGGTGGAGCTCTGCACGGGCGCGGCCGCGCAGGATGAATCCATCGGCGCTAAGCTGCTGGCCGACGTGCGGGCGATATTCGCTGACCGTGGAACGGACCGCATCGCCAGCAAGGATTTGGCCGAGGCGCTGGGCGGGATGGAGGATCGGCCGTGGGCGGAGTGGGGGCGGGGCGCGAAGCCGATCACGCCGCCGCAACTGGCCCGTCAGCTGGGGCGGTTCGGCATCGGCCCACGTGCCATCCGCGATGGCGGCGACGTTTACAAGGGGTACCACGCCTCCGACTTCGCTGAGGCGTGGGCCCGCTACCTGCCCCCCGATCCGCCGCCTGGGAGTCCCCCACCCCCTGACTCTCCGGTTCCGAACGGTTACACGGTTACAACCCGCGATTTTCGCGGGGGAAATGCCAATTTCAGGGCGGTTACACCGCTTGCGTGTAACGGTTCCGAAAATGAGGTTTCGGCCAATAAAGACGGGCATTGTAACCGTGTAACCGTTCGGGAAGCGAAAAACGGGGGTGGGGACACTCAGGCCGACCTTTTCCCCGTGGCGCCCCTCCCCAAGGCCGGGGGCGAGACCTGGGGGGAGAGTATCGCGCGAGCCCGCCGCGAGGGTAGGCTACCGAGCGTCCCGGAGGGCGACGTATGAGCGCCGCCGCCGAGCTGCTGGCCGAGGTCCGGCGCCTAGGTGGCGTGTTGGAGTTCCGGCCGCCCGACAGAATACATTACCGGCTTCCCCCAGAGCAGGCCGACCGGCTGCTGCCGGCGATCCGCGAGGCGAAACCTGAGTTGCTGCGGCTGCTGGCCGCCAGCCCCCGCGATCCCGACCCGCGCGCCGCCCGCTGGGCGGGGGTGACGCTCGCCACTCTCGGCGATCGCGCCATCACGCTGACAGCACCGGCGCGCGACCTTCCCGCGCCGCGCGAATGGGTTAAGACACCTGCCGGCCTGGGCGACCTCATATGTTGGGAGGCGAGCGGCGCCGAAGGGCTGGTGAGACTATTCCGCCCGCGCCAGGGGCAAGCGGCACTGGTTTGGTTCCCGGCTGAGCGCATCGTCGGCGAGCTCGAATGGTCGCGTAGACGCGCATGACCCAGCACAGCCCGATCCCGCTCTGCCCGCGCTGCTCGCAGCCGACCGCCTGGCCGCTCAGCGGCCCGAGCGTGTTTTGCCGCGCCTGCCGCTGCTGGTTTCGCGAGACCGGCGCCGGCATCGAGAGCATGGCCGCCGGCTGGCCGCTCGGCGAATGGCGCCCGTTAGGCGAATGCCCTCCGGTTTTAGCCCCCCACCAAAAAACCCGCGATTTCCGTTGCGTCCGCGGCCCGGCAGCCGTAGAGTATCCCCGCCGTGGCCGGCCGAGGCGAGCACGATCATTCCCATTCTCCATCGCGATGGTCCGGTTCGTGCGCGGCCGGTCACCATGTGCGCGACGCCGACCTTGAGCCGGTCGGCGCCTCTGGGGGCGCGACGCTTCCCCGCGCCCCCACAATATGTCAGTGAGGTGACCTAATGGCGGCGATCCAGACTCTATTTCCGGGCG
>JAJPKR010000048.1 GCA_021323595.1 Terriglobia bacterium
CCGCCGTCGGCGAGGGCTACATCTTCCTCATTGACGGGGTCAGCTACCTGGCCGTGATCGCCTCCTTGCTGATGATGAGCCTCGGGGTCCGGCCGCCGCTGCCCGCGCGCTCCGGCATGCTGCAGGAACTGCGCGCCGGCTGGAGTTACGTCGCCGGCCTGCTCCCCATCCGCGCGCTGCTGCTGTTGCTGGGCCTCGCCAGCCTCATGGGCATGCCCTACACCGTCTTGATGCCGATCTTCGCCGGCACGATCCTGCACGGCGGGCCCAGCGCGCTCGGCTTTCTGATGGGCGCTTCCGGCGTCGGCGCCCTCGCCGCCGCCATCGCCTTGGCCGCGCGCCGCACGGTCATCGGCCTCGGCCGCTTGGTCGCCATCTCGGCAGCCATCTTCGGCGGCGGCCTGATCGCCTTCTCCGCCTCCCGCCTGCTTTGGCTGTCGCTGCTGATGATGTTCTTAGTCGGCTATGGAATGATGCAGCAGATGGCCGCCAGCAATACGATCCTGCAAACCATCGTCGAGGAAGAGAAGCGCGGCCGGGTCATGAGTTACTACACCATGGCGGTGGTCGGCATGGCGCCCTTGGGCAGCCTGCTCGCCGGCTGGCTCGCCGCCCGCCTCGGCGCGCCGGCGGCGCTGCTCATCAGCGGCATCGCCGTGGTCATCGGCGCCGGTTGGTTTGCGCTGCTGCTGCCCGCCCTGCGTCGCGTCACGCGCCCCCTCTACGCCCAGCTCGGCATCATTTCCGAACTCGCCAGCGGCGTGCAGGCCGCCTCCGCCTTGACCACACCGCCGCAGGACTGAAGCCCCCGCAGCCGGGCTTCGGCCATCGCTCCGCGGCAGCGGGCGGCCGCCGGGTGGCGTTCTTGCGCCGCGGAGAGTCCGCGGACGCGCCGGCCGCAGGCCGCCCTTCGGCCGCCTGCTGCCTATTGCGGCAGCGCCCGCAGCACGGCCTCGGTAAATTCCGCCGTATTCGCGGTCCCGCCGACGTCGCGGGTCAAATGTTCGCCCGCGCGATACACCGCCAGCAGCGCCTGGCGCAGCCGCTCCGCCGCCTCCGGCTGCTGGATATGCCGCAGCAGCATCTCCGCCGCCATCATCACCGCCGTGGGATTGGCGACGCCGCGCCCGGCAATGTCCGGCGCCGAGCCGTGCACCGCCTCGAAGATCGCGTGCTTTTCGCCCAAGTTGGCGCCGGCCACCAACCCCAATCCGCCCACCAAGCCGGCGCACAGATCGCTCAGGATGTCGCCGTAAAGATTCTCGAGCACCAGCACGTCGAACTGGTGCGGCTTCATCACCAACTGCATGCATGCGTTATCCACGATGGCCTCGCCGTACTGAATGTCCGGGTACTCCTGCGCCGCCTCCCGCGCGCAGCGCAGGAACAGGCCGTCGGTCAGCTTCATGATGTTGGCCTTGTGAATCGCGTGCACGCGCTTGCGCCCGTGCCGGCGCGCGTACTCGAAGGCGAAATGCGCGATGCGCCGGCAGGCTTTCTCGCTGGCGATCTTCAAGCTCTCGACCACCCCGGGCACCACTTCGTGCTCGATGCCGCTATAGAGGCCTTCCGTGTTCTCCCGCACCACGACCAGGTCCACATCCTGGAACCGGCTGGGCACGTTCGGCAGGTTATAGACCGGCCGCAAATTGGCGTAGAGATCGAAACGCTTGCGCAGCGCCACGTTGACGCTCGGGAAGCCGCCGCCGATCGGCGTCGTGATCGGCCCTTTCAGGCAGACCCCGGTCTCCGCGATGCTCTCCAGCATCGCCTTCGGCAAGAAATCGTTGCCGGCGTCGACGGCCTCTTGCCCCGCCTTGAAATCGTGCCAGCGGATTTGCGCGCCGGCGGCATCGAGCACTTTGAGCGTGGCGGCGATGACCTCGGGACCGATGCCGTCGCCGTGAAGCAGGGTCACATCTTGCATGCTGGCGTTTCCCTTGCGGCGGCATCCGGCGATTCGCAAGCGGCGGTGCCCGCCTTGCCGCCGGGCGCGTCCGCGCTGCCGCCGCGGGCCGCGGCCGCCAGCGCCGCCAGGCTTTCGCCCGATGTCGCTTCGATTTCCCGATGCAGGCTGCGGCCGTGGGCGTCCATGGTGACGACGGCGGGGAAGTCCTCGACCTCAAGCTCCCACATCGCCTCCGGCCGGCCCAGTTCGAGCCAGTGGACGCCGTGCACCGCGCGAATCGCCCGCGCGTAGAACTGCGCCGCCCCGCCCACCGCGTTCAAATACACCGCGCCGCACGCCGCCAGCGCCGCCAGCGTCCGGGCGCCCATGCCGCCCTTGCCGATGACCGCCCGCACGCCGTAGCGGCGGAGCACCTCGGCCTGGTACGGCTCTTCGCGGCTGCTGGTCGTCGGCCCCGCCGCCGTAATCCGCCAGCCGCAGCCCGGGGCCTCGAGCGCCACCGGACCGCAGTGATAAAGGACTGCGCCACGGAGACTTACCGGAGGCCCCTCATGCATCAGACGAGCATGCACCGCGTCCCGCCCGGTGACGATGCGACCGGAGATCGCCACCAGGTCGCCGGCCTTCAGCCGGCGCGCGTCTGCTTCGCTCAGCGGCGCTCGCAGCGGGATGCGCCGCCCGCCGTCCGCAGCCGGCGCCGGCGCGGGCGCCTCCGCCTCCGCCTGCTCGCGATACAGCCAGCGCTTGATCTCGCCGCTGCGGGCGTCGAGCACCACCCCCAGCCTCCGGAACGCCCAGCATTCATATGCCACGGAAACGAAAAAGCTGGCCGGCAGGCGGTTGAGCGCGGTGATCTTGCAGCCGATCAGCGACACCGCGCCGCCGAAACCCATGGCGCCGATGCCGAGCGTGTTCGCCCGCTCGACGATGTCCCGTTCGAGCTCGGCCAGGCGCGGATCCGGATTGGTGTCTTCGAGCGGCCGCAGCAACTGCGTCTTGGCCGCCTCATACCCCGACGCGCGGTCGCCGCCGATCGCGACGCCCAGCGCTCCCGGCGCGCAGCCCTGCCCCTGCGCTTGCCACACGGCATGCAGGATGCATTTGCGCGCGCCCTCCAGATCGCGGCTGGCGCGGCCCACCCGCTCCAGTTCCGCGGGCAGGGAATACTGAATGTTCTTGTTCTCGCAGCCGCCGCCCTTGAGCAGCAGCTTGATCTCGATCTCCTCGCCGTTCTCCCACTGCTCGAAATGCAGCACCGGCGTGCCCGGCCCCAGGTTGTCGCCGCTGTTCGCGCCCGTCAGCGGATCGACGCTGTTCGGGCGCAGCTTGCCCCGCCGCGTGGCTTCCGCGATGGCCGCGCGAATCTCCTGGGCCAGCGCGATTTGGTCGCACCCGACCGGCGTTCGCAAGAAAAACGTCGGCATGCCGGTGTCCTGGCAGATCGGCGCGGAATCCCGGCTGGCGAGCGCGATATTGGCGTCAATGATGGCCAGCGATTGCCCGCTGAGGCTGGCCGGCGCTTCCACGCCCAGGGCGCGCCGCATGGCGCGGCGCACGTCGGGCGGCAGGTCCGTGGCCGTCGCGGTGATCAATGCGAGCAGGGAAGACGCGAAACCGGGCATAGACAAGGGTGGCCGGAGAACCTCACAGTATAGACCGCTGCCCTCGCATCCCGGCCCCCCTGCGCCCAATGCCTTGCGCGAGCCGGGGCCGCGCGCGATTCCCGCTGTCTGGCGGCCGCGCGGCTGCCCGCGTCTGGATCCCGGCGGCGGCTAGCCGCCCGTTCGCCGACGCCCTGCCCGCCGCGCCGTGATCCGCACCAGCGGCGGCATCCACGGGCGGCATTCGCGCTCCGCGGCGCGGCTATACGTCATCAGGATGCCGGCCACGCGCGCGCGAACGAGCCCCCGCATCGCGCGCGCCACCAGCGGCCGCCGCTCCCAGCCGTCGCGGACGATCAGCAATACCCCGTCGCTCAAGCTGCCCCAGGCCGAAGCATCGGCGAGCGGCAACAGCGGCGGCGCGTCCACCACCACCCAGCGAAACTGGGCGCGGAGCCGCTCCAAGCGCTCCCGCGCGCCCGGCGCCAGCAAGAGTTGGATCGGAGTTTCCGCCCGCCGGCCGGGCGCCATGAGCGCGACGTCCGGACCGATCGAGCTGATGCAGGCCTCCGGATCCGAAATCGCCTCCGCCATCCAGTCGCTCCAGCCCGGCCGCCCCTCCACGTGCCAATGCCGGCTCAAGCTCATCTCGCCGCGCGCGTCGGCATCGACGAGCAGCACCCGGCCGGAGTCGATTCGTGCCAGGGCCCGGGCGAGGTTCGCGGCCGCGACGCTCTTGCCTTCGCCGCCGCTGCCGCTCGTGCAGGTCAGGATCGGAGACGACCGGCCGGTCTGCTCGCGCCAATCCACCAGCCGCACCGCCGCCAGCCGCACGCGTTCCGCGCGAATGCCCGCCCAATCGTTCCAGGCGGCGAGCGCGCCGCGCAGCGCGGGGGGCACCGGCGCTCGCTCGGCGGGATGGGCGGCGCGAGACATCAATCAGGCTCTCCAGGCGAGTGCGAGATTGCCGGCGACGAGGGCGGCGAGCAGCAAGACCCACGCCGTCCGCTCCAGCCCGCGCCACAGCGCGATCCGCACCCGTTCACGGCCGTCGATCAAAGGCGGCAAGCTGCCGAGCACCGGTGCTCGCCACGCCGCCGCCGCCGCGGCTTCGCCCCAGAGACGCGGATCGCGCCGCTCGCCCCACTCGGCCCAGGCGGCGCCGAGGATCGCGCCCAGCACCAGGCCCAGGCAGCTGAAAAGACGTGGATCCGCGAAGCCGGTCCGCCGCGCCGTCACCGGCCGCTCCAGGACCGCGGGCGCCGCCGGCTGCGCCGCCGGCTGCGCCCGCGATGGCAGTTCCCTCAGCGCCGCCCGCGCCTGCGCCAGCGCCTGCTGCAAGGCCGCGGCTTGGAGCTGAAGGCGCCGTTCCGCCGCAACTTGCTCGGCGAGCGCCGTTTGCCGCCGCGCAAGCGCGCTCAGTTGCGTTTGCTCGGCGGCGATGTCGCGCGCCAGCGCGGCATTGCCGGCGGCGAGCGCGCTCAGCTTCGCGCGCCATTTCGCGCCGCCGGAGGCAGCGGGCGCCGGCGCCGGCGCCGCTGTTTGCCGCTGCAAGGCCGCGATCTGCGCCTTGAGAATCTTGATGTCGGGATAGTTGTCCATGTACCGGGTGCGCAAGCCGGCCAAGCGCTCCTCGAGCGCGCGCAAGGGCCCGGCCGTCGCGTCCGCGGCCGGGCGCGCGGGCGGCCGCGCCCGCCGCAGCGTGCGCAGGATCTGCGCCTGCTGCGCCGCTAGCCGCTGATTCTGCGCCAGCTGGTCGCGGAGCTCGCGGCCTTCTTGCCGGAGCGTGAGCAGCATCGCGGCATCGGCGCTGGCTTGCCCGGACGAGAACTGCGGATGCGCCGCCTGAAACGCCTGCCAGGCGCGCTCGCGCGCCGCCAAGGCGTCCTGCGCGCGCAGCCGTCTGGCGTCCGGCGGCTGCGGCGCGTGCGCTGGCGGCGTCGTCAGCAGTGCCGCCACGTCGCTCAGCACCGCGACCGCTTGCGCCGCGCGCCCGGCGCGCACCGTCAGCGCAAACGTCCGCGGGCCGCCGCTGCCTTGATCCTGCGCCCCCGTTGCAACCGGCTCGAGCAACGCGCGCGCGAAGGTTTCGCCGTTCAACCGCGTTGCGGCGCGATAAGCCGGATGCCCCCCCAGCACCTGGTCGAGCCGCTCCGCGGTTAGCACTTGCGCCAGTTGCGCCGCCAGCCCGGAATTTCCCGGCGGCGCCGCCTGCGTCCAGGCTAGCTCCGCGGTCGCCTCGTAGGCGGGCGGGCAGTGCCGCGCCAGCCAGATCCCCGCCAGCGAGCCCGCGCACAATCCCGCCAGCACGCTCCATTTGCGCCGCGGCCGCCAACCCAGGCGGCCCGGGCCCGTCGCGGCGCCCATTTAGCCTCGCGCCAGGCGCAGATGATAGCTCAGCCCCAGAGTCACCGCATTGCTGTTGAAATTCGGCCCAAACGGCAGATTGCCGTTTTGCCGCTGCCGCGTGCTGGTGAACCGGGCCGAGAGGCTCCAATCCCTGCCGAGCTGGCGCTCGATGCCGCCGCTGGCGCTGGCCGACTGAAACGTGCCGCGGGCGCCCACCAGATTCGCCGCCGTCATGCGCGCATAGCTCGCGTCCAGATCCACATGCCAGGCGTCGAGGAACCGCCGGCCGATGCCGCCGGTGACGGAGGTGACGCGGGCGGCGCTGGCGAGAAAGCCGCCGCTGTCGCTCACCGATTCCTGCGCGCTCAGCGAGAGCGCCGTCAGGCCCGACTCATGGTTGATGCTCGCGCGCCCCGCCCAATAGGTGTGGTACGGCTGCACCGCCAGCGTCGGGATGGGCAGCGTGCCCCCCGCGGGCACTCCGAACATCTGCAGCAGATTCTCGGTCTCGTGCACCCGCTGCGGCCCGGCGCCCAAGGCGATCTTGGTGCGCGCGTTGAACAGATGGGTATAAGTGAGAAAGGCCGTTTGCGAGACCATGTGCCCGGTGCCGTGCCCGAACGAGGCGTTCTCATACGAGTACTGCGCGCCCAAGGTGGACAGCGCGCTCAGCCGGTACTGGTAGCTGGCCGAGCCGCCCGCGCCTTCCATGTTCGTCAGGCCGGAGGCGTCGCCGGAATACTGGCGCGTCAGGAAATCGCCGGAAAAGACGAAATAGCTGCGATAACTCGCGACATAGATGAGCGAGGCGCTCGGCGTCTGCGAGTACATCCGCCGGTTGGGCGCGGAAACGGTGACGTTCAGCGGCGAATTGGCATTGAATGCGGCCGGATTCAGCAGATAGCGCCCGTAGCTCGCCTGATCGTCGAGTCGGAGGTACCAGTGCTCGTTCAGGCGCCCGCTGAGGTCGAGCGCGCCGGTTTGGTTGAACTGATCGAGCCCCAGCCCGGCGCGATACCACTCGTAGCTCGGCGCATAGGAGAGCGCCCAGTTCAGCCCGCCCCGCTCCTGCCGCACATCCACCTCGCCGTTGAGCAGCTCGAAGGCGGAGCCGGCGCTGGACGTCGATCCGTTCACGTGATCCGTATAGCCGGTTTGCGTACCGAAGCCGAAATCGAAAAAGTTGGTCACCTGCGGCTGTCCCGCGGAGCGGATCGGCGAGAGCGTGCTGACGGTTTGCGCGATCACCGTGGGATCGGAGGATAGCGCCGGCGGAACCGCTTGGCCCGCGAGCCCAAGGCCCAGGCAGCCGAGTAGAGCCGGCGCGACGGATAGGCGACGCAGCAAGAGCATGGAGGTTAATTGGGCACGACCACCGTGTCTTCGGGCAGCAGTTCGACGTTCTGCCACGGCTTGTGCCCTTTGATCACGTTGGGATAGTCGAAGGGATAAATCCATCGCGATCCATCCGGCTTCTTGCGCAAGACATAGACCTTGTTCTTCTTGGCGAATTGCGCGAAGCCGCCGGCGGCGGCGATGGCGTCGAGCACGGTGGTGGGCTTGTCGAGCGGGAACACTCCCGGCTTATTGACCGCGCCGAGCACGTTGAAGGTCCGGCTCACGACCTTTTCCACCATCACCGTGACCTCCGGATGATCGATGTAGGTCGTGAGTCTTTTGGTTAGGAGTTGCTGCAACTGCTCGGGCGTCAGTCCCGCTGCGGTGATCACTCCCACCAGCGGCAAGGAAATCTTGCCGTCCGGCCGCACCGGCACCGTGCCCGAAACATTGGGCTCTTGCCAGACGCTGATCTTCAGTTCGTCGCCCGGCCCCAGCGCGTAGCCGCCGCCGGCCGCCGGCGTCGCGGCGGCGTTCGCGGCCGCGCTCTTCGGCGGCGTGGGGTCGGCCTTGGCGGCGGCATTGCTCGATGCCTGCCCCGCCAGCGTCGCGGCAAGCAAGGCCAGCCCCAAAGCCAGCCCCAATGGACGGTACAGCCTAGCCATGTCAGATCCTCCTACTCGAGCTCCATCGCCCCGGCCCATTCCGCCGCCCGCGTCACCGGCTGGGAGTGCTTCGATGGCAGCCCTGCGTCTTTGATTTTATATAGCAGCGCGCGGTAGCTGATGCGCAGCGCCTTCGCCGCCCGCTTGCGATTCCAATCGTTGGCTTCGAGCGCCTGCAAGATGATCCGGCCTTCGAGCTGGCGCAGCGCCCGGCTGGTGAGCTCTTTGAGCGAGGCCGAGCCGTCCAGGCGATAGCTCTCGGCGCGGGCGCTCGTCCGCTGCGCCGCTTGCAGTTCCTGCAGCACCAGATCTTCCGACTCGAAAATCACGTACCGCTTGACGAAGTTTTCGAGTTCGCGGATATTGCCGGGCCAGTCGTGCCGCTCGAGCAAGCGCAGGGCCCGCCCCGATAGCGGGGGCACCGCGTGCCCGAAGCGGCGGGCGTGGCAGGCGATGAGGTAATCCGCCAGCGCCGGCAAGTCTTCCAGCCGCTCGCGCAGCGGCGGCACGCGCACGCTGAGCACGTTCAGCCGGTAAAACAAATCGCGCCGGAACGCCCCGTGCTCGACCGCGGCGGCGAGGTCGCGGCTGGTGGCGCTGACGACGCGCAGCTCGCACGGCGGGATGCCGCCGCCCCCGGCCGCCACCGTCTGGCCGTCGCCGAGCATCCGCAGCAATTGCATCTGCGCGAAACCGTCGAGCTCGCCCACTTCATCCAGGAACAGCGTGCCCGGTGCGGAGACAGCCGCACCGGCGGTATCGCCGCCGCTCGCGCCCAAAGCCGCCGCGGAAAGGCCGGCGCAATTGAGCCGGAAACAGAGTCCTGACTGCCCGAGTGACTGCTCATGGAGATAGCTGGCAATGAGCTCTTTGCCGGTTCCGCTTTCCCCTTCCAGCAAGACCGGCACATCCGCATGCGCCACGCGGTCCAGCTTCTGCCGCAACAGAACCATCGCCGCGCTGCGGCCGAACAAGATGCGCGGCGGCACGGCGGGCGTCGGAAGGCGAACTAGGACGGTAGGGTCCATCGCGACCCGGCAAAGGGCGCAAATCATCCTGCACTCTGGTTGCCATAAAACTGCAGCCGCGCGCACCTGTCCCAACCCTGGGATTCACTTCAAATAGCTATTGTAACCGAATAGATATAAAGGCTTTCCTCAGTATGACGATGGACGGCCCGACACGGGCATCCCGGCGCGAAAGCGCAAAGATTTTCACACTTTGGAAGAACTCTTCCCGGAGCGAGATCCACCCGAACGGGGTGGACTTTTCCCAAGCCTGGACGCCGGCGGCCCAGAATTTCCGCCGCCGATCCTCCTGGCCCCCTACACGCGGGCATCTCATCGCGCGGGCATGGGATCGGGACAAGCCACTCACTGGGAAGACTCGCGCCGCTTGGCGGGGAGTTTCGTCGCGAGAGTTGAAAAAATGTTGACTTCGTGTGTGCAAACCGTTACACTCCTGCTAAATTGGTGCGCGGGTCCCGGTTGCGTCTCGCCTACATCGCGGGTATTTCGTCCCGTTGCGAACCTTCCTGGCCGGCGTGGCGATGTGGGTAACGCTCTATGAGCAAACACGCCGAGTCGATTCGAGGGGAAAGGCGCGTGAGCCAGGTCAGCACCCTGCCGGTTCGCAGCCGCGCCGCGAAATGTCCGCCGCAAAGCGATCGCGAGGAAGCGAGCCATTGGCCCGCTTCGAGTAATCGCGCGCACATCGTGGCGCTCGCTAGCGCCGCCCATGATATGAAGAGTCCGCTGGCCACGATCGCCGGGTACGCCGATCTTTTGGTGACGGGCAAGTTGGGGCCGCTCGAGGAACGGCAGCGCGAAGTCCTCGCCGAAATCAACTCCAATTGCTTGCGCTTACAGCGCATCGTGGATGATTGCCTCGGTTATGGGATGCTCGAGGCCGGCGGCGTTCACTTGCAGGTGGAAGAGGCCGATCTCGGCGCCTGTCTGACAGAGCTCTATGGCTTTTGGCTGAGTTCGTTTCAGAGGAAAGGCGTAGCCCTCTACCTTTTGCCGCCGTCCGCGCTGCCGCCGTTTCCCTTCGATTACCACAAGATTCAGCAGGCGATCTCCAATCTCTTGGAGAACGCCCTCAAATTCACGCCCGCCGGCGGCACCGTATGGCTCTCGTGGGAGCCTCATTTTTGGGAGCGTCGCAACCGTTGGGAGCGCGTCATCCAGGGCGACCGGCGGCAGATCAATCAAACGACTCCGAACGCAGTGCGCATTAGCGTCTGCGACACCGGCCCCGGCATCGACCCCGAATACCACCAAGAGATCTTCGAGGAATTCATTCGTCTGCCCAATGGCGAGCGGCCTTCGCTCGGAGTCGGCCTGGGCCTGGCGATCGCGCGCCGCCTGATTCAATCCCACGGGGGAAAGATTTGGGTGGAGAGCGAACTCATGGCGGGCAGCAAATTCTGCCTGCTCTTGCCCTTGCGCCACGGTTAGTCTCGGCCGGCGGCGCCTCGTCCTTTGTCCGTTGCCCATGGCTAAAGCTCGAGTCCTAATCGTTGACGATGAACCGGAAGAGCTCGGCTACGTCCGCGCGACGCTGGAGGCGAACGCGTGCGAAGTCGAGATCGCCGAAAGCGGCAACCAAGCCATCCAGCGTGTCGGGCGCGACCCGATTCCGGATCTGGTGCTGCTCGACGTGCGCATGCCCGGGCTCGACGGCATCGAGACTTTAGGCCGGCTCCGCAGCATTCGTCCTGGCCTGAAGGTGGTGATGCTGTCCAACCAAAACGATACGCGCAAGGCCGTCACCGCCGCGCAGATGGGCGCCTCCGACTATCTCACCAAGCCGTTGCGCGAGGCGGATCTGCAGAGCCTGTTGATTGTGCCCCCGGCCCTCGATCCTTCTCTCGACGGGGTGGAGTCGCTGCCGGCGATCGAGGGCATCGGTGACGACAAGGTCTGCGTGATGGTCAGCGCGGCGATGCGCCGCGTGCGCGCGCAGGCGCTGCAAGTCGCGCCGATTGACGTGCCCGTGCTCCTGCTGGGCGAGAGCGGCACCGGCAAAGAGGTCGTCGCGCGTCTGATCCACCGTCATTCCACCCGCGCCCACGCCCCCTTCGTCAAGATTAACTGCGCCGCTTTGCCCGCGGAACTGCTCGAAAGCGAATTGTTCGGCTACGAGGCCGGTGCCTTCACCGGCGCGGTACGCGCCAAGCCCGGGCGCTTCGAGATCTGCGACAAAGGCACGCTGCTCCTCGATGAGATCGGCGAAATGCCGCCGCATCTGCAAACCCGGCTCTTGCACGTCTTGCAGGATGGCAGCTTCAGCCGCCTGGGCGGGCGCAAGACGCATCGCGCCGACGTGCGGGTGCTGGCGGCGACCAACATCGACGTTCCCAAGGCCATCGCCAGCGGCCAGCTGCGTAGCGATCTCTACTATCGGCTGAGCGCCTTCGTCATCAACCTGCCGCCGTTGCGGGAACGCCAAGAGGCGATCCCGGTGCTGCTGCGGCAATTCATTCTGCGCTTTGCCGAGCGCTACTCGCGGCCGCCGCTGCCGCTCTCCCCTGCCATGCTCGAGGCCTGTCTCAAATATTCCTGGCCCGGCAATTTGCGCGAGATGGAAAACTTCGTCAAGCGCTACTTGATCCTGGGGGATGAACAGCAGGCCATCGCCGAGCTGCAAGCCGCCGCGCCCGCTGCCCCGGCGCCCGCGCCCGCGCCGGCGGCCGCGGCCGTGGAAGCGCCGCGGGATTTGAAGTCGTTGGTGCGCGATGTCAAGGCCGAGGCGGAAGGGGAAGCGATCGCGCGTGCGCTGGAACAATGCCGCGGCGTTCGCAAGGAAGCCGCGCGCGTCCTCGGCATCAGCTACAAAGCGCTCCTGTACAAGATGCGTGCTTGCGGCTTGGACCGCTAGCCGCCGCCGGACCTTCCCCGCCTCATCGCAAACCGCCGCCCGCCCGCTTTAAGCCGCACGCGCCGCGCTCCCGCCGCGCAGCTGCCGCCGCAGGCTTCCGGCTGCGCTCGCCCGGCCCCGCCTGCGTGCTCCGTAAGCGATAGGTTGGGTCTTTAGCCGCGGCGGCTGCGTGCGGCGCCCCGCGTCCGTTCGCCGGCCCCGGGCCGCGGCCACGCGGCGCGAATCGTGCTGGTGATGCCGCCGCGCGGGCGAAACCGCCCCTCCACCTCCGCCCACGCCGGGCGGCAGGCCGCCACCAGGTCTTCCAGGATGCGGTTGACGGCGTTCTCGTAAAAAATTCCGAGATTCCGGTACGCCAGCAGATATTCCTTGAGCGACTTCAGCTCCACGCACTCCCGCCGCGGCTGATAGCGGATCGTGAGGGTGGCGAAGTCGGGCAGGCCGGTCTTCGGGCAGACCGACGTGTACTCCGGTACTTCGATGGCGATTTCGTAGCCGGGGAATTGATTGGGCCAGGTCTCCAGCGGCGGCAGCGCCGCCTGCAACCCGGCGCGCGCGTGTTCAGCGGTGTAGCGCGGCGAAGAATGCGCCATGGCTATAATCCCAACATGTCCTCTCGACAGGTGATTGCGTCATCGGAGGGCCCGAACGCCATCGGCCCTTACTCGCAGGCGATCCGCGCCAATGGCTTCATCTTCGTCTCCGGCCAGGTGGCGATCGATCCCGCCACCAACGCATTGATTCCCGACGCCGATATTCGCGCCCAAACCGAACGCGTGCTCAAGAACATCCAGGGTATCTTGCACGGCGCCGGCAGCAGCATGCATGATGTGGTGAAGACCACCGTCTATCTCGCCGACCTCGGCGAATTCGTGGCGATGAACGAGGTGTACCAAACCTTTTTCGGCGCCGAGCCGCCGGCGCGCTCCACCGTCGAAGTGCGGCGCTTGCCCCGCGACGTGAAGATCGAGATCGACGTGATCGCGATCGGCTAGGCCTTGACCACGCGATTCGATTTGATGCAGTTGGTGCAGACGCGCAGCCGCCGGTTGCCGCCGCCGACCTTGGCGCGAACCGTTTGGAGGTTGACCTCCCAACGCCGCTTCGTCACGTTGTGAGCGTGGCTGATGCGGTTGCCGAATTGCGGCCCCTTGCCGCAGATGTCACAGACGCGCGCCATAGGACTGTGGTCTCCCGAGAAGTGCTGCGCGCGCCCGGGCATCCCCTTGCCCGATCGCGGCGCAAAAGCTTATGGTAACAGAAGCGATGGCGCCCCGGCTCGGCGATATCATCGAAGACCATTGCTCCCGTTGCACGCGCCTGACCGACCACTCTATCGTGGCGGTCGTCAACGACGAGGTCGTCAAGGTGCGCTGCCGCACGTGCAATCACGAGCATCCCTACCGGCACGGTCGCAGCCCCAAACGTAAGCCCGCCGCCAAGCAATCCGCCTTCGATCAGGTCCTGGCCGGGATCCTGGCCGCCCAGCCGCCGCCCCCGCCGCCGCCGGCGCCCAAGCCGCGCCGCCGCCGCAGCCGCTAGCCGCGCGCGTACCGCCTTCGCGGCGTCAGCAGCCAAATCGCCAGCATGCCGGCGAGGAACCCGCCCAGGTGCGCGAACCACGCCACCCCGCCCGCCGCCGGATGCGCCAGCGCGCTGGCCCCGCTGAGGAACTGAATCAGAAACCAGGCGCCGAGAATGATCCAAGCCGGCAATTCCCAAAAGGTGAAGAAGACCAGCAAAAAGACCAGCGTCAGCACGCGCGCCCGCGGGTAGCGGATGAAATACGCCCCCAGCACGCCGGCGATGGCGCCGCTGGCCCCGATCGTCGGCACCAGACTGTGCGGATCGGCCGCCACCTGCGTCATCGCGGCGATCACGCCGCAGCCCAGGTAGAACGCTAGGTAGCGGCCGTGGCCCAGCAGATCCTCGACGTTGTCGCCGAAGAGGTACAGCATCCACATGTTGCCGATCAAATGCCACCAGCCGCCGTGCAAGAACATGCTGGTGAAGACCGGCACGATCACCGCCGCCAAGCCGATGGGCGTGCCGTGCGCGAAAAGATTCACGCGATACGGCACCAGCCCCAGCGTCGGAAACACCACTCGTTCCAGATAGCGGCTGGGCAGCTCGAGCTCGTAGAGAAACACGACCGTGTTGAGCCCGATCAAGACCCAATTCATCCACGGGAAGCGGCGCCGTGGCGCGTCGTCGCGCAGGGGAAAGAACATACGTGCGGAGAGCTAGCGCTGGCGACTCCCGGCCGTGGCTGCCGCCCCGCCGGCCGCGGGCTGCGGCGCGAACCTCGCAGCGCGCGCCCCTCGCCCGCGGTGCGCCGGGTCGCTTCGGGACTATAGCATGGCCGCGCGAGGCCGCCCCGCCCCCCGCCTAACGATTGTCCGCCGCCGTCCCGGAGGCGCGATCGCGGGGGGAACGCGCACGCGCCGCGTTCCCGCGCGGCCGGCGATCAACGGCCGGCTACGATGGGTGATTCCCGGCCGCGGTCGTTGCCGACTGCATTGAATCAAGAGACGGCGTCAAGCCGGAGCGCGGCCTTTCAGTTCAGCCGCGGCGGCGATCCGGAAGGGAAGCGGGCGCGATCGATTTTCTTGCGACCGGCGAAGCCTTCGTCGGTGCCGTGCCAGTGCTCGATGCGCTCCTCGCCCAGCTTCCAGCACAACAGCACCACCCGGCCTTCGCGCAAACAAGGAAAGTCGAGCAAGCCTTCGTTCAGGTCCTTGAGCTGGACGCCGGCGGCCTCGATCTCCGCCACCGCGTCCTTCAGCCGCTGCGCCGCCCGCTCGCGCTCCGCGCGCAGTGCCGCCAGTTTCAGCGGATCGAGCTGCACCCCGCCCAGCAGCAGCACGCGGGTGACGATCCGCTGCAACTGCGCGTCGATCTCCTCGCCCTGCCGCAGCGCCGCGCGCGCGGTCTCGAGCAGCGAGCGCAGCACCGGTAACAATGCCTCCGCCTCGCTGAGCGTGAACATCTTGGCCATGGCAGGCTCAGTTCAGGGCCAGCATGCGATCGAGCGCCACGCGCGCCCACTGCTTGACCGGCTCGGGCACCTGGATGCGGTTCACCACTTGCCCGCGCTCGAGATTTTCGAGCGCCCAGCAGAGATGCTGCGGCGAAATGCGGAACATGGTCGTGCACACGGGGCAGGCGTTCGCGTCGAGCGGCACGATCGTTTGCTCAGGGTGCTCTTGCGCCAGCCGATGCACCAGATGCAGCTCGGTGCCGATCGCCCAGGCGGTGCCCGGCGCCGCCGCGCGCACCTGGCGCAGGATGAACTCGGTCGAGCCGACGAGATCCGCCGCTTGCGCCACCTCGAAGCGGCACTCGGGATGGACGATGACGCGAATCCCCGGCCGCTCCGCGCGCCGCTGCGCCACGTGCTCCGGAAGAAAGCGCTGGTGCACGGAACAGTGCCCCTTCCAAAGCAGCACGCGCGCTTCGGCCAGCCGCCGCGCGCTATGGCCGCCCCCATCCAAGCGCGGATCCCAAACCGCCATGTCCTCCAGGCCGATCCCCAAGGCGTGCGCGGTGTTGCGGCCGAGGTGCTGGTCGGGCAGGAACAGAACCTTCGCCCGTTGCGCAAACGCCCAGCGCAGCGCCGCGGCCGCGTTCGAGGAAGTGCAGACCAGCCCGCCGCGCTCGCCGCAAAATGCCTTGATCGCGGCGGTGGAATTGATATAGGTGATGGGCAGCACCTGAGCGGCGAGACCGCAGTCCTCGAGCTGGCTCCAGGCATCCTCGACTTGCGTCAGCTCCGCCATGTCGGCCATGGAGCAGCCGGCATTGAGGTCCGGCAAGATCACCTGCTGATGCGGGGCGCGCAGAATATCGGCGCTCTCCGCCATGAAGTGCACGCCGCAAAACACGATCGCTTCCGCTTCCGGGTGCTGCTGGCATTGCCGCGCCAGGTGCAGCGAGTCGCCGCGATGGTCCGCGAAGCGAATCACTTCGTCGCGCTGGTAGTGGTGGCCGAGGATCAGCGCCTTGGCGCCCAGCCGCGCTCGCACCGCCGCGATCCGGTCGGCCAAGGAGTGGTCCGGATGCACCAAATAGCTGTCTAGCGTGCAGTCGGCTAAGGCGCTCATGGAGAAGGACGCGACCTTCCATTTTAGCCTGCCGGGGCGCCGCCCGGCTTCGGCGCCGCCCCGCCGGCCGTGCCCGGTTAGCCGCCGATATGGACCATGGTCCGCGAGGGCCGCTGAAACCCGGGCTCGCCGATATGGTGGCGCTCTTCCTTGTGGAGTACCGCGCGCAAGATGAACGCCTGGATGGCGGCGTCTTCCGCGCCTTGGCGCAGCAACTGCGCCAAGTCCCATTCCCGCAGGGAGAACAGGCAGGTGCGGATCTTGCCGTCGGCGGTCAGGCGCACGCGGCTGCAGTGGCCGCAAAACGGCCGCGTCACCGGCGCGATGATCCCGATCTCCCCGGGGGCGCCGTCCCGGAAGCGAAACCGAAGCGCCGTTTCGCTCGGCGCGCCCGGCACCTCGACGAGCGGGTGGATCTTTTCGATGCGCGCCACGATTTCGTCATAGGGCACGACCATCTCCCGCGACCAAACCCGGCCCTCTTCGAGCGGCATGAATTCGATGAAGCGCACTACGACGCCGCGCTCCCGCGCGAAGGCGGCAAAGGCTTCCACCTCGTCGTCGTTGAAGCCGCGCAGCAAGACCACGTTGATCTTGACCGGCGCCAGGCCGGCGGCTTGCGCCCGCTCGATGCTCTCCACCACCCGCGGAAATCCCGCCGCCACGCGCGTGATGCGCGCGAATTTTTCCGCGTGCACGCTGTCCAGGCTGATCGTCACCCGCCGCAGCCCGGCGCGGCGCAGCGGCGCGGCCAAGTCCGCCAGCAGATGCCCGTTGGTCGTCACCGCCAGGTCCTCGACGCCCATCGCCGCCAGCTGCGCTACGAAGTCCACCAAGCCCGCGCGCAGCAGCGGTTCGCCGCCCGTCAGGCGGATCTTGCGGATGCCCAGTGCGACAAAGTTGCTGGCCGCGCGCGCCAGCTCGTCCCAGGAAAGCTCGGCGGCGTGATGTCCATTCGGCGCTTCGCCGGCGCGGCAATAGACGCAGCGATAGTTGCAGCGGTCGGTGACCGAGATGCGAAGGTCGTGAATCGAACGCTGGAAGCGATCGAGCATGGGGCGCGGGCCTGCCACGCCCAGCGGCTGGGCCCGGCGTTCCTATTTTACCGCCCGCAACCGCGCTGCCCCTCACCATCAAAAGGGGACAGCCTGATATTTCCCCATTTACCTCTTTGCAAAAGGGGACAGCCTGATATTTCCCTATTTATCTTTTTGAAAACGGGGACAGATCCGGGGCCAGCGTCGGGCGTCCGCCCGCGGCGGCGACACG